>JAIKVZ010000024.1 GCA_024685285.1 Bacteroidales bacterium | reverse complement strand
CATCGAGAGCGCCCTCAACGAGCTGAAGGCCGCCCACAGCGCCCGCAACGTCCAGCAGATCGACGCCGCCATGGCCAAGATCAACGCCGCCTGGCAGGCCGCCAGCGAGGACATGTACAAAGCCCAGCAGCAGGCCGGCGGTGCCAACCCCGGCGCCGGCTTCGACCCCAACAACATGGGTCAGCAAGGCAACCCTGGTGCAGGTCATCAGCAAGGCAACAACGGCTCAGACCAGAACGTCCAGGACGTCGACTACGAAGAAGTGTAAGTCTGACTAACTATCAATAAGAAAGACCGCCGAGGCTATCAAGAGTCTCGGCGGTCTGTGCTTCTTTTAGTCTGTCTGTGTTTCTTTTAGTCTGTCGTGTTTGCGGAGGCCTCGTTGGAGTAGATGGTGGGGGTGCTGCCGGCGAACTGGATGAATCCGCGGAAGTAGTAGGTCGTGCCAGGCTGCAGTCCGCCGAGCATGACGGTGACTATGCGCGAGCCATCGGGATTTTCAATCATGCCCAGGATTGTCTCGTCGCCCTGTCCGGTTTCGGTAATGAGGTGCTCGAAGGCGTTGTAGACCTGGTCGCTGAGTGTCGGGCTGCCGGTGGTGTTGTACACCGCGCCGATGCCGATGGGATTGTCGTCGAAGTAACCGGTGACTGTCACGCTGACACTTGTGGAGTTGATGACGCTAATGCTATCGATGTTAATCCAGTTGGTGTCGCTGTCGCCACCCTCATTGTCGGTGGTGTAGGTGCGGACGTCGCTGATTATGGGCTCGCTGTCGGGAGTGAGTTTCAACCAAGCGGCTAAGTTGTAGCTCGTTCCGGCAGTGAGACCGGTTATGGTACCCTCGAAATTGCCATCGGAATCGGTGTTACACACAATCATGTTGCTGTTCATCGTGGGCGTGCTGTCGCTTGCCAGACACCATATAATGCCGCAAGTGTAGTTGGGGAACTGCCCCAGGTACTGGCTAACGCTGCCCGTGACATGTGCGGTTACTCTAAGCGATGTTGCGGATCTTTCAGCCAGTTCGGGTGTGCCGATGCCGAGGTCGCCCGGATCAGGGTCGCCGGGGTTGTCGCCGTTGACCTTGACGAGGTGGAAGCGGATATCGCCGGTAATCTCTTGCTCGCCGAGCTGAATGTAGTTGCCGTGGAAAGAGCACTCGGTAGCGGTGAGGTTGTCGATTGTGTAGGAGAACTGGTGATTGCCTGTATTGATGTCAATTCTGCTGCCACTGATGACCCATGTAAAGTCATTGTGATGGCTGGAATCGCCGTCGTCCATCAGGCCTCTGCCGCCCTCATAGAAGGAGAGCTGCATGTACTGGGGCGTACGGTTCTCCCCGTTGACAGACATCTGGTCCACACTCCATGTCCCGAGGAGGAGGGTGCTGTAGTTGTTGTTGTCGCCACCGCCGGGCTTGTCGTTCTCGTTTTCCTTTTCTGTGCAGGCCGCAAACGACATAAGCAGCATCGCGGCACAGAGCATTTTGATTACATTTTTCATAACTGAAACTTTTTTATGATTTCACGCTGCAAAGATACACATTTATTCCAAATGCAACAAAAAAAATAATATTATTTTCAAAAAAAGTTGTATTTTTGCAACGAGGTTTGAACGATATGACAAGGATTGAGGATACAATACCCGTCGAGCGGCATCCGTTGGAGCCGTTTCTGCCGCCACAGGCTCGGTTGCTCATGCTGGGCAGCTTTCCGCCTCCACGCAAAAGGTGGTGCATGGAGTTCTTTTATCCAAACCGCTCAAACCAGATGTGGAACGTCTTCGGTCTGGTCTTTTACGGCGACGATATGCGCTTTGTGGACAGGAACACAAACTCGTTCAAGCAGCCGGACATAGAGGTCCTGCTCAGGGAGCACGGCATTGCCGTATTCGACACCGCCATGGCGGTGCGGCGGCTCTCGGGCAACGCCTCCGACAAAGACCTCGAGATTGTCGAACAAACCGATATCGCGGCGCTGCTCGAGCGGATCCCCCTCTGCCACGACATGGTCTGCACCGGGCAGAAGAGTTTTTCGGTCCTCAGCAGCGACTTTGGCGTCCCCGTACCGGCAATTGGCACCCACAACGAGTTTGTTATTGCCGGCCGAGCCATGCGCCTGTGGCGTATGCCTTCGACCTCGCGCGCCTACCCGATGCCCCTTGCCGAGAAGGCCGCCCACTATAGCCGCATGATGAAGGCTGTGGGCATATTGTAGCGCCCAGCAACATTTGGTACACTATTGTCGTAAATATCAGGATAAACCGGCCAATCATCGGGCACGGAACCGAATTTGGTCGGTATTTTTATGGACGTGGCCGACCTTGACCCGAACCCAACCCGACCTTAACCCGAACCTAACCTATCCAATTGTCTGGTTTTCACATCGTTTGCAAAAACGCTGCAAAAAAGTTTTGAATTGTTGCGAAATGTTAGTATATTTGTACACTCCGACAACGGCTCTCCGTTGCCGCAAATCATTGCAAACCAATAATATAAAATAATCACAAAAACCAAAACGCCATGTTGAACAAAAAAGTTTCGGACCTGCTCAATGAGCAGATCAACAAGGAGCTCTACAGCGCCTACCTCTATTTGGACATGAATAACTACTTTGACAAGCGAGGCCTCAGCGGTTTCGCCAACTGGTACATGATCCAGGCCCAGGAGGAACGCGACCACGCCATGCTCATCTACAAGTATATGCAGAACAATGATTGCCCCATCAAGCTGGGTGCCATTGCCATGCCCGACAAGGTCTTCAAGAAGGACATGGATGTTCTGAAAGCCGGCTTGGAGCACGAGGAGTACGTCACCGCCTCGATCCACACCATCTACGACGCCGCCAGCAAGGTCAAGGATTTCCGCACCATGCAGTTCCTCGACTGGTTTGTGAAGGAGCAGGGCGAAGAGGAGACCAATGCCCGCGACATGATTTCGAAGATGGAGCTCTTTGGCAGCGACCCACGCAGCCTCTATATGCTCAACCAGGAGCTCGCCGCCCGCACCTACAACGCTCCCAGCTTGGTGCTCGACTAAGCGTTGCAGCCATCAGCAATAAAAAGAACCGGAGGCAGCCCCGTGGCCACTTCCGGTTCCTGTTTTGTTGAACCCACCCACATCTATATGACAATCAACCTATTAGATTTAACTGGCGGTATTTCTGGAGCCTTCAATCCTGAGCCTAAAGGCTTTGGGCTGCGCAAAATGCGCACCTCGTCGTAAAGGCCGCTAGCTATGAAGGCCTCCAGCAGCTGGCGGCCGCCCTCGACAATCACGCTCTGCACCTTGCGCTCGTAGAGTTCATGCAGTGCTTCTGCCACAGAGGCACTGCGCAACACCAAGGGCGCGGGGCGGCCGTCGCGGGCGGCGGCTTGCAACTCGGCGTCTCCAATGCGGCCGCGGCGGTCCATCACCACAGGCAGCGGCGCGGGGCCGAGGTAGTGGCGCGGGGTCAATGCTGGCCGGTCGAGCAGGTAGGTCTCGCTGCCCACAACAATTGCGGCCTCCTCGGTGCGCCAACGGTGGTTGAGGCGGTCCTGCCGCGGCGTGGTGAGCCAGTAGGGGGTAGCCTGTGCCGGAGCCATGAAACCGTCGGAACTCTGCGCCCACTTAAGGATTACGTAGGGTCGGCGCTGTTCCATGAAAGTGAAAAAGCGACGGTTGAGTTCGCGTCCCTCTGCTTCGAGCACATGACGCACCACCTCGATACCTGCCGCTTCGAGCCGTGCAAAGCCGCGTCCGCTCACCAAGGGGTTGGGGTCGTCGTTGCAGCACACCACATGGGCAATACCTTTTTCGATAATAATGTCGGCGCAGGGCGGCGTGAGGCCATGGTGCGAGCAGGGCTCGAGATTGACATAAAGGGTGGCACCTTTGCAGCTGCCGGCACGCAGCAGGGCGTTGCGCTCGGCATGGTTTTGTCCGTAGAGCTGGTGAAAACCCTCGCTGATGACCCCGTTGGCATCGGCCACTACGCAGCCAACCAACGGGTTGGGACGGGTGCGACCCAACCCCGCGGCAGCCAATTGAAGGCAGCGTCGCATATATCGGAGGTCTGTGTTTTCGCGCTCAATCATGGTGCAAAGATACAAAAAAAAGGCGACGTGGAGAATATTTTTTTCTCAGGTTTGCATTTTTTTTCGTATCTTTGCAATTCGATTTTTGATAAAAAGAACAGATATGTCTGACACACTGGTTGTAACACCCACCTATAACGAAAAAGAGAATATCGAAAGGATAATCCGCAAGGTCTTCTCGTTGCCCAAAGAGTTCGATATGCTTATCATCGAGGACAATTCGCCCGACGGCACCGCCGACATCGTGAAACGTCTGATGAACGAGTTTCCCGGGCGTCTGCACATTGTGGAGCGCCAAGGCAAGATGGGCCTCGGCACCGCTTATTTGGACGGTTTCCGTTGGGGTCGCGACCACGGCTACGACTACATGATAGAGATGGATGCCGACTTCAGCCACAACCCTGACGACCTGGTGCGGCTATACGATGCCTGTTCTACCGGCAAGGGCGACGTGGTGGTGGGCAGCCGCTATGTCGACGGCAAAATAAGCGTTGTCAACTGGCCCATGACTCGCCTGATGATGAGCTACTTCGCCTCGAAATATGTCAAGTGCGTGACCGGTATGCGTGTGGCCGACGCTACGGCAGGCTTTGTGTGTTGGAGCCGTCGTGTGCTTGAGAAAATCAAGTTCGAAAAGGTTAAATTCGTAGGCTACGCTTTCCAGATTGAGATGAAATACACCGCCACGCGCCTTGGATTCAAGGTTTACGAAGTGCCCATCGTCTTCACCGACCGCGTGCTCGGCGTCAGCAAGATGAGTATGAAAATATTCAAAGAGGCCTTCTTCGGGGTCTTCAACCTCCGCTGCCGCAACTGGAAGAACTATTAATTATGAAAAAAATATTTGCGTTATTGGCCGCAGCCGCATTGCTGGCTGTGGCTTGCCATAGGCCTAACAACCCTGCTGCCGTGGGCACAGCACCCACCGTGCCGCCAGAGGTGGCTGCCTACTACAAGCCTGCCAACAGCCTCAGCGGTGCCGCCCTCAAGACAGCCCTCGGCAAAATAATCTACAACCGCACCGAGCGCAGCTACACCGCACTATGGACCGACTTTCAGTCCACCGACATCCGGCCAGACGGCAAGGTGTGGGATATGTATTCAGGTATCACAAACTATACCTTTGGCATCGACAAAGACAATGGTAGAGGCAACGCCGAAGGCCACTTTTACAACCGCGAACATTCATTCCCAAACAGCTGGTTCGGTGGCAGAGACCAGGCTCCCATGTTCACCGATCTGCACCATCTATACCCTACCGACAAGTTTGTCAACAACAAACGCGGCAACCACCCCTTCGGCGAGACTAAGGGCGAGAAGTACACGTCGACCGGCGGCTTCAGCAAACTCGGTCGATGCACCTACCCGGGCTACGACGGCTTGGTGTTCGAACCCAACGACGAATACAAGGGCGACTTTGCCCGTACCTATTTCTATATGGTGACCTGCTACGAGGAAAAGCTGCCCGACTGGTACACCAACTACAGCAATTTAGAGGGTGTGGCGCAGACTATCGACGGCAGTACCTATCCGGGATTAACCAAGTGGCAACTGCAGATGTTGATGGAGTGGGCCGCCGCCGACCCTGTTAGCGAAAAAGAGGTGCACCGCAACAACGTCGTCGACTCTATTCAGCACAATCGCAACCCTTTCATCGACTACCCAGGCCTCGAGCGCTACATTTGGGGCGACTTGATGGACTCCACCTTCAGTTGCGAACACTACAGCATAAAATAATTTCCTGCAATCCCTACGCAATAAATTGCATTTTTTTGCGTTAGTTTAACAGAAGATATTTTGCACAACATGAAACGTATTTCGTTAATTATTGCCGCGTGTTGCCTATTTTTCGGCGCGTGCGTACAGAATCCAAACAATAAAACAACAAATATGAAAACTTTAGTAGTATACTTCTCGGCCACGGGTACCACCAAAGCCGCCGCCGAGCGCCTTGCCAAAGAGAAGAACGCTGACCTTTATGAAATTGTCCCCGAACAGCCCTACACCGCCGCCGACCTTGACTGGACCAACAAGCAGTCGCGTTCAACGATAGAGATGAAGGACAAAAGCTCGCGTCCTGCCATCAAGGGCCGTTGCGCCAACATTGCCGACTACGACACGGTGTGGATTGGCTTCCCCGTATGGTGGTACACAGCCCCAACCATAGTCAACACCTTTATCGAGGCCCACGACCTGAGCGGCAAGGTGCTCAACGTCTTCGCCACCAGCGGTGGCAGCAACGTCACAGGCTCCGCAAACGACCTCAAGAAAGCCTACCCACAATACACCTGGGGCGAAAGCCGCCTTATGAACTGACCCTCACAAGGCACTTATCTTTGCAAAAATACTGATAATTCTGCCAACGACAAAAAATATTTTGGCCATATCACAAAAAGTTAGTATCTTTGCACTTGAATTACAACATCGAATATTAATCCTAAAACAACAACCATTATGAGCAAAAAATTTATCTGCCCCGTGTGCGGCTACGTCTATGAAGGCGACGTCATGCCCGAAAAATGCCCCATCTGCGGCAAACCTATGCAAGAAGTTAAAGAGGACATCAAGACCTGGGCCGCCGAGCACATTGTTGGTGTGGCCAAGGACGCCCCCGAAGACATCAAGATGGACCTCCGCGCCAACTTCGAAGGCGAATGCAAAGAGGTGGGTATGTATCTTGCCATGGCCCGTGTGGCTCACCGCGAAGGCTACCCCGAGGTGGGTCTCTATTGGGAGAAAGCCGCCTTTGAAGAGGCCGAGCACGCCGCCAAGTTTGCCGAACTGCTGGGCGAGGTGCTGACCGACAGCACTGCCGAGAATCTCAAGATGCGTGTCGACGCCGAGTACGGTGCCACCGCCGGCAAGACCGACCTCGCCAAACGCGCCAAAGCCCTGAACCTCGACGCCATTCACGACACTGTGCACGAGATGGCACGCGACGAGGCACGCCACGGCAAAGCCCTCGAAGGTCTCTACAACCGCTATTTCAAGAAATAAATCTAAAGAAAACCCATGAGCTTCCGCACCACCATATCATGGATGCTTTTGCCACTCACCCTGTGGTATGCCGCCGGTGTGGCGGTGCGGAACATGCTCTACGGCATGGGGTTGTTGCGACAGGAGTCGCCGCACGTCTTCACCATAGGCGTGGGCAACCTCTCAACCGGAGGCACCGGCAAGACCCCCATGGTGGAGCATTTGGTGCGCCTGCTCTCGCCACGCTACAGGGTGGCCCTGCTCAGCCGCGGCTACAAACGCAGCACCAAGGGATTCGTGCTGTGCGACGGCACTCCCGACCCCGACCGCATAGGCGACGAGGCAGCCATGATGGCACGCAAACACCCCGAGGCCATAGTGGCCGTGTGCGAAAACCGCATAGAGGGAATCAACCGTCTTATGTCACTCGCCAACCCGCCACAGGTGGTGCTTCTCGACGACTCATTCCAGCACCGCCGCATTAAACCCAGCCTCAACATCCTGCTCACCGAATACGCGCACCCTTATTTCGACGACTTTATACTGCCTTACGGCAATCTGCGCGAGTTCCGCTCGGCACGCCAACGGGCCAACATAATAGTTGTCACCAAGAGCCCCGCAAGGCTCGACCCCATGGAGAAGCACAACATAATCGCCTCTCTTGGCACCAAACCATATCAGAAAATCTTCTTCTCCTATCTTGCCTACGGAACCCCCGTGGCGCTTGCCGACGGAAGCCCACGACCCCTGAATCCCTCGGACCGCCTGCTGCTGGTAACCGGAATCGCACGTCCTGAGCCTCTGCTGGCCGAAATGCGCAAAACACACAAGGTGACCCACCTGCGCTATGCCGACCACCACCGCTACACGCAGAGCGACATAGCAGATATCGCGACGACCCTCGAGCAACTGGGACCAGACGGTGTGTTCGTCACCACAGAGAAAGATGCCGTTAAGTTAAAGCCCCTAATGGCAGCACTCCCCAATGTGGCCGCCTGCTATGTCCCCATCGAAATGCACTTCCACCCATCGGGCGATCACGACATCGACAGCCAGGTGTTACAGATGGTACAGGAGAATATCCAGTTCCTCTTCCGCCTCAAAAACTCGCCGCTAACCAACAGCGACTAAATAAAACACTGATTTCCAACTATATGGGGCTTTCACAATGGCTGTCCCTAAATCGCTTTTACAACTTTCTGAGACTCAACCCATTAAATAGGTTAGGTTCGGGTTAAGGTCGGGTTGGGTTCGGACAGCCTTCGGCAGTCCCCGCATTTGGCACGCCTCGGCTCCGGTCAAAACCCGTACATAGCTCGACTACTTGCCGGCATTCATATACTGCTCAAGCAGGCGCTGCACATACTTGCCAAATACGTCGAACTCTATATTGACCACCGTGCCAGGCTTGAAATTGTGGAAGTTGGTCACCTTGTAGGTGTAGGGAATGATGGCCACGCTGAAACTGCCCGGCTTGCTGTCAACAACCGTGAGGCTCACACCGTTGATACTTATCGAGCCTTTGGGCACCGTAATTGATGGGGCCGCCTTGTCATCGTATTCGAAATAGAATCGCCACGAGCCGTTGTCGTCCACCACCTTGGTGCAGACGGCAGTCTGGTCCACATGACCCTGCACAATATGGCCGTCGAAACGGCCGTCCATCCTCATCGAGCGCTCTACGTTCACCTCTGTGCCCACCTGCCAGGTCGAGAGATTGGTTTTCAACATAGTCTCGTCCATGGCCGTGACCACATACTGTCTCTTAGCCTTGTCAACCTCGACCACCGTGAGGCAGCATCCGTCGTGGGCCATACTTTGGTCGATGGCCAGCTCGTCGCCGAAAGGCACCTCAAGGGTGAAATGGTAATTGGTGTTTTCCTTGACAATTTTGACCACGCGCGCGGTCGTCTCAATAATTCCTGTAAACATATTGTGCAGTTTCGCTTTTTGATTTTCGTATTACAATGAACTAAAAATTCGACTGCAAAGATACAAAAAAAATCCAACATCGCAGAAAAAATCTCTAACAGTGAAACCATTGCCACCGGTAGTTAGTTCACTGTTTTTTTTGACATTTTTTTTGCGGTTTGACGAAAAGTGTGTATCTTTGCACACCGTAATGTGGACAGATTTGTAATGATTGCAACCACTTGAAAAAATGCTAAAGCGTTCATTCATGGCGACTTCAGTACACATCTTTTCACTGTTAAAACAAAGTATTAACAGTTAAAAGCAAAGTAAAATGAGTTATTTCTTCACATCTGAGAGTGTGAGCGAGGGCCATCCCGACAAGGTGGCCGACCAAATCAGCGACGCGCTGCTTGACGAGTTCCTGCGCCACGACCCCGAGAGCCATGTGGCCTGCGAGACGCTCGTTACCACAGGCTTGGCCGTAGTGAGCGGCGAGGTAACCACCGGCGGGTGGGTCGACGTGCAGCAGACTGTGCGCGACGTAATTCGCGAAATCGGCTACACCAAAGGCGAATACAAGTTCGAGGCCGAGAGCTGCGGCGTACTCAGCGCCATCCACGAGCAAAGTCAGGACATTAATCAAGGTGTGAGTCGCAAAGTGAAAAAGAACCAGGGTGCCGGCGACCAAGGCATGATGTTCGGCTACGCTTGCCGCGAGACAGCCGAGTTGATGCCGCTGCCCATAACCTTGGCACACATCATCCTCATCGAGCTCGGTAAGATACGCCGCGAAGGCAAGCAGATGCGCTATCTGCGTCCCGATGCCAAGAGCCAAGTGACAGTGCAGTACAGCGACGACGGTAAGCCAGAGCGCATAGACACCATTGTGGTCAGCACCCAGCACGACCCCGACGCCAAGCAGGAACAGATACGTGCCGACGTGGAGCGGGTGCTGTTGCCTCGCGTAGTCAAGCGCCTGCCAAAGGAGACCCAGAAACTCTTTGGCAAAGCCGATTACAAGTTGCACGTCAACCCCACCGGCAAATTCGTCATCGGCGGTCCCCACGGCGACACGGGCCTCACCGGCCGCAAAATAATAGTCGACACCTATGGCGGCCGCGGTGCCCATGGTGGCGGAGCCTTCAGCGGCAAAGACGCCTCGAAGGTGGACCGCTCGGCTGCCTACGCCACCCGCCACATAGCCAAGAACCTCGTGGCCGCCGGTCTCTGCGACGAGTGCCTGGTGCAGGTGGCCTATGCCATTGGTGTGGCCGAGCCCGTGGGTCTCTACGTCAACACCTACGGCACCGCCAAGGTGAAAATGACCGACGGCGAGATTGCCGCCCGCGTGCGCAAACTGTTCGACCTGCGCCCCTACGCAATCGTGGAGCGCTTCGGGCTGAAGAATCCCATATTCCGCCCCACCGCCGCCTACGGTCATATAGGCCGCGACCCCTTCGAGGCTGAGGTTACCGTCTACGATGCCGCAGGAAGACGCCGCAGGAAGAAAGTGCAGTTCTTCGGCTGGGAAAAACTCGATATGGTCGACTCAATCAAAAAAGAATTCTCAATATGACAAAGTTAAGTGTCAATATCAACAAAGTGGCCACCATACGCAACGCGCGAGGCGGCAACACCCCGAATGTGCGACAGTTTGCCATCGACTGTGAGCGGTTCGGAGCGCAGGGCATCACCGTCCACCCCCGCCCCGACGAGCGCCACATACGCTACGCCGACGTCTACGACATCAAGCCCATCGTCACCACCGAGTTCAACATCGAAGGCAACCCCAAAGGAATCTCCAAGAGCAAACCCTACGGATTCATCGACTTGGTTAAAGATATAAGGCCCACCCAGGTAACCTTGGTGCCTGACGCCGAAGGAGTGCTGACCAGCAACGCCGGATGGGACACGGTTAAGAACCATGGCTACCTGAGCGACGTCGTGAAAGAGTTCAAAGCCTGCGGCATACGCGTAAGCATATTCATCGACGCCGACCCGCACATGATAGAGATGGCCGCCAAGACCGGCACCGACCGCGTGGAGCTCTATACCGAGAGCTACGCCAGCCGCTACGCCGTTAGCCGCCAGGAGGCTGTAAAGCCCTTCGTCGAAGCCGCCAAAGTGGCGCGCGACTGCGGCCTCGGCCTCAATGCCGGACACGACCTCAGCCTCGAGAATTTGACCTTCTTTCACCAGCAGATACCTTGGGTGGACGAGGTGAGCATAGGCCACGCCCTGATTTCGGATGCCCTGTATCTCGGCATTGAAGAGACCATTCACCGCTATTTAGGGTGCTTGCAATAATTTTTTTAAGGCGGCACTTCCTCCAATCCAAAAAAATGCGTATCTTTGCATTTTCTAAGAAATGTAAAAACAACACAAATATGTTCAAGAAAGAGACTTACATAGCGCGACGCGAACAGCTGCGCAAAGACATCGGCCACGGCCTTATCATCATCCCAGGCAACCACGAAGCCCCCTGCAACTACAAGGACAACACCTACTGGTTCCGCCAGGACAGCACCTTCCTCTACTTCTTCGGTCTGCAACGCGAAGACCTGGTAGGTGTGCTCGACTGCGACAGCGGCAAGGACTATATCTTCGCCAACGACTACGATATCGACGACATCATCTGGACAGGCCCCCTGCCATCAGTCAAAGAGCTGGCCGCCAGCGCGGGTGTTGACAACAGCGGTGACCTGAAAGACCTCGCCGAGTGCTGCCACAAGGCCGTTGCCGAAAGCCGCCGCGTGCACTACATCCCCCCCTACCGTTCCGACATCACCCGCCAGCTCAGCGAGCTGCTCGGCATAAAATATGCCGCCGTCAATAACTACGCCAGCCTGGACCTCGTCCTGGCCTGCGTCAAGCAGCGTATGATTAAGAGTCCCGAAGAGATAGCTGAGATAGAGAAAGCCATAGCCACTGCCTACAATATGCACGTGGGAGCCATGAAAATGGCTATGCCCGGACGCTACGAGTACGAACTGGCAGGCTTTATGGAGGGCGAAGCCTGGAAAGGCAACGGCCCGGTGAGTTTTCCCGTCATCATGACAGTGCACGGCGAGACCCTGCACAACCACGGCCACAACAACCGTCTCGAGGTGGGCCGTATGCTCGTGATGGACGCCGGCTGCGAAACACCCATGAACTACTGCTCCGACATCACACGCACCGTGCCCGTGGGAGGCCGCTTCAACGACCGCCAACGTACCATCTACGAAATAGTGCTCAGCGCCCAGCTCGAAGCCGCTCGCGTCACCCGCCCGGGCATAACCTACAAAGAGGTGCACCAAGCCGCCAGCCGCAAACTGGCCGAAGGCTACAAAGGCATAGGCATACTCAAAGGCTCGGTCGACGACATCGTGGCCGCAGGAGCGCACAGCCTGCTTATGCCCCACGGCCTCGGACACATGATGGGCCTCGACGTGCACGACATGGAAAACTACGGCCAAATCAACGTGGGCTACGACAACGAGACACGTCCCAGCGAGCAGTTCGGTCTCGGCAGCCTACGCTGCGGTCGCAAACTGCAGCCCGGCTTCGTCATCACCGACGAGCCCGGATGCTACTTCATACCCGCACTCATCGACAAATGGCAGGCCGAAGGCACCTGCAAAGACTTTATCGATTTCGGCGAGCTCAACAAGTGGCGCGACTTCGGTGGCATACGTATCGAAGATGATGTGCTCGTCACCGACAACGGTGCCCGTATACTCGGCAAACCCATACCCAAAACCGTAGCCGAAATCGAGGCCACAATGGCTCAATAGCAACACGCTCGAAACCAACACAATGCCGAGGTTAGGTTCGGGTTGAGGTCGGGTTGGGTTCGGACAGAGGTCGGACAGTGCCTGCTTTTCAGCCTCCTCCGCCCGACCATTTACAGACTATACACCGATAGCGGAGCCCGTCGGGCTCCGCTATCTTGTTGAAAAAAACAACATCACCCTGTAATAAAACGCCCACTTCGCACGTCTATTGTATATATGAACCTCAAAACACTCCTCCTCGCACTGGCTGCCACAGCCGCGGCCATCACGGCACACGCCGGAGCCGACACCCTCGCCACCGTCAGCGGCCGCGTAATCGACGCACAGAGCCGCCAGCCAATACCCTACGCACAACTCCGTATAGTGGGTTCAAACGTCGGCACACAGGCCAACATCGACGGCGAATACAGCCTCAAAATACCGCGTGCCCTGGAGCCGGCCTCCATAGCGGTGGGCTGCGCCGGCTACCGCACCGACACCCTCTCGCAGCGCGCTCTGCGCCGGCAACACAGCGTGCGCCTCAAACCCCTCGAGGTAACGCTGCACGAAGTCGAGGTGTGCGAATTCATGCGTCCCAGCGCCCTGCTCAAAGAGGTGGTGCGTCGCATACCCGACAACTACTGGTGCGACACGGCCATAGGCACCTTCTTCTTCCGCCGCTACGGCCTCACATCCGACAGTCTCTACCTCTTCTGCGAGGCAATTGCCGACATCATGAGGCCAGGCTACGACAAGCAATACCACCGCAAATCGGGGCTTATCGTCGTCGAAATGGGCAACTACGACTCCATAGCCCTCGCCGGCAACTACAAGCGATACCCTCTGAGCCGGCTGCTGGTCTACGACACCGCCATGCTGCGGCGTATGCTGGGCGACACCAACTACCTGCGCAACCCGTTTGCGGGCCGGTCGCAAACTGTCTACGACGACCGCTCCGCCTTCTTCGACATACTGCAAGACACCCGAGGCAGCTACTGGCTTAGTGACAAACGGGGCAGAGTCATCGACCGACGCTCGAAACTCACTACCTACGACGACGCCTCGGGCGAAACCTACTACCTCATCACCTACGTGACCGACCGCGACAGTGCTTCCATCCTCATCAACCATCGCGACAAAGCCCTTCTGCACTTCTACCACACCTCGCTCCGGCCCGACACACTTATGTTGCCCTATCCCCTCAATAGGTTTATCAACGGCATAATCTCGCCCTACAACCGCACACACTACGAATACGCCAAAATCGACGGCCGCTACACCCTGGTTTTCGCCATGCACGCCTCGGCCTACAAGATCCTATCGCCCAAAAAGTCGATAGTCGGCGGCAAAATAAACCGCGAGATACGCAACATCCTGACCGACGACGTGATTGAGGACTGCAAGTTGTGGTCGCTCATCGATATGCGGCACGGCGATAGCATGTTCATCGACTCGGCTCTCGTCTATTCGCGCGAGACCGACCTATACTACCACGATGTCTTAGGCCACGGCAGCGCCGACGATGCTTTCTGGCAGAACTACAACACAATCCCCGTCGAATCGCGCATTGCCGAAAAACTCCGCCGCAAACTTGCTACCCGGTAACCCTTCCACGGCAAATACAATAACGGCTTTGATTGCAGATTATTTTGTCAATCCGTCAAAAATTTGTATCTTTGTACGTATCAACGCACTAAGTAATTCTTAATACACAACTTTGACCATCAGATAATTAACGTCGGGATGACAATTATAAGCCAAGTGCAAAGTGTAAGGATAGAGGTGCTGAAAGATGCAAAGATTACGTATGTATAGATAGATTGACACCATCTTCGCAAATGTATATTAAGTACACTAAAACATTTCTCTGGGTGATTGCCGTTGTGGCAATCATAGGGGTGGGTGTGCTCGTACTGAGAAAGTCCTCTTGGGTGGAGAGCGTGAAAAGGGAGAGTGCACAATTATTCAACTACGAGTACATCCCCAATCAGGACGTGGTGATTGAAGGGACTGAGGCGGCAGTGGCGACGGATTCGATTTACAAGGACTTCCGGAAGAAGTACTGGTTTCATTATCAGGGTATTGGGATGGCGTCGTTTGCCGACAGCAGCCGGATGATTCTGCTCTCTGACATCCCGCCACATTTCGAGACGGACTCGATTGCACCTATCTTCGCCAAGTTCACCCACAAAGCTGAGCTTCGCAGGCACCCCATTGGCTACGACGGCTACGTGACCGACGTAATCATCTTGCTTGGCAACGCCACACAGGAGAACTGCGCGGGGCTGATACGACGGCTAAACCGCGAACTTTTCTTCAGCGAATACAAGCCCACGGTGATGACGCTGCCTGCGGAGGAGAAACGCCGCTATTTCGCAAATGAGAACATCGACTATCAGATTACTCTCAATGAGTTCAACTCGTGGTTTATGGAGGAAGGCGAAGGCTTTATACATCTTGATGACACTAACACGGTATTGACTATTCCCGACCTCTTTGCCTCGCAGGCACGGGGCGTGTACTTCAGTCAGCAACCTGGCTTTGTGGCGTGGGCTATAGCTAAAAGCGCAGATATTGAGCCCCAACTGAAAGACATACGGCAATTTACGCTTGATGCCGACCTTATTCTCGGTGCGTTGGCCGACAGCAGTACGCTGGTGATTATCGGCCGCGAGCGGCAGTCGCCACTCTATGAATTACCTCCGTTGCAGATTGAGAGCATCCTGTTACTGGCCACCACCACCGAGAAAGAGTTGTCACAAAGCTTAGACATCAACGACCTGATGGCGGGTAAGATGAACAACGGCAGTGACTGGTGTCCCACATACCTCAGCAAAGAATTGGAGAACACCGAGTTCGGCGACCTGATGACTATTACCGACGTGCTACTGAAAGACTGGTCGGAACACGGCACCATACAGGAGGGCTACTACCGCTACCCCGAACCCGGTTACTACCCCTTCGACCGCCCCCTCTTCCGCAAACTGGGCATAAACGAGCTGGTCTACAATTGGAACACCGCCGGTGCCATGTACGCCATAGATCGCGACGGTTATACTATCTACACCCTGGGGCGCACCGGATCGCTGCCCGTCAGCTATTTCAACTCGCAGGAACGGAGCCAGTCGATAGGTTACAAGTATGAGAGTCAGGCCTACCACTACTTCGCCACCCTCGGATGCACCGACCTCGCCCGCGTTGTGCAGTACACGGCACTGTATCAGCTCTTTATCGACAACAATATCAGCTATTCGGGCGATACCCACCCCTCTTTCCCAAAGAACAAGCCTTTCCTGCTCTACAAACCCACAACGGAACTGCTCAATGTCCTCAAGAATCTAAGCGGCGAAGAGATTGCCCTGTTGGCCGACAGCCTCTCGCAGCGCAGTTTCATAAACTATCAGAAAGAACAGGTCGACAAGCAGCTTAGGGAGAATGAGCAGCGGCACAACTTCTCATACACCGAAGAACACCGCGACTACATATATCAAGACGTACATCGCAACACAAAAGCAGGAATAAGCAACAGCATTATGGAGGTAAAAGGGATGCTGGGTAACCTCAGCGAGGAACATTTCAACAAGCTGGCCCGGTATCTCTCGTATCCGCGTGGAGTGAAGGTCAACGATCGCGAAAGTTACAACACCATGCTGCGAGGCCGACGTGTCAACCAGCTTATGCGTGAAATAGGTAAGAATAATCTCGACCTACTGGGAATGGACCTTGGCAAGGTAAAAAACTGGTATGCCGCCAACCTCAAAAGCAATTCCGGGCGCTACATGAAGACCTCGTCGCTCATCGTCACCTATAACGACCTGCTGACCACCGGCGGCCATAACCTCTCCTCCCGCATCAGCCGCGTAAACTCCATGACCAACTACAAGCGTAACAGAGGTGGCTATACCCCAACGGATTACTATCCCCAACCCGAACCTAACCCGAACCAAGTCCAACCCTCGCCACCTCCCAACGTCGATACACCCACCACCGTAAAAAGCACCTCAAAAAGCTCTTCCAAAGCCATAGCGAAGCCCTCGAGCAATCAAAAACTCAAACAATCAAGCAGCAAGCCCTCCGTCCGTCCACGAAGTGCTGTAATATCATCTGCTCCTCGCAAGACGAGAGGTCTTGGAACCCCTTAACGCAATATCCGGCAAACACAAATGAATATTGAACTGTCAGGACATTATTGTTACAGCCGTATTGTGCGCTCAGTGCTGCCGAGCATCGGCATGGTGCTTGTTACATCGATCTACTCGATTGTCGATGGTTTCTTCGTTGCCAATTACGCTGGAAAGACTGGATTCGCAGCCATCAACCTCACTTTCCCCGTCATCATGATGATAGGATCGCTGGGGCTGATGATCGGCACCGGTGGTGGTGCCTTGGTGTCAAAGATCAAGGGCGAAGGTTACCCCGAGAAAGCAAATCGCGTCTTTACCATGCTAGTGCAGTTTGGCTTGGCTTTGGGAACTGTCTTGGGTATTGTATTGGCAGTAGCAGCACCAAAAGTGGCCCAATGGCTGGGTGCCGACGCACCGATGATGGACGAGTGCGTTCTGTATATAAGACTGAATATGATTGGAATGCCGGGATTTGTGCTGCAGTGCGCTTTCCAGTCGTTTTACATGGCGGCCGAGCGTCCACAGCTGGGCACACTGATGTCGGTGGTGGCAGGTGTGACCAACATAGTGTTCGATGCCGTGTTGGTATGGGGACTGGGTATGGGTGTGACAGGTGCAGCACTGGCTACCGCTGCGGGCTGTCTGGTAGGTGGACTCTTCCCTGTATTCTATTTCTCGTCACGACGCAACAAAGGAACGCTACGCATCATACCAACACGCATCATCTGGCCCTATATCGGAAAGGCCTGCACCAACGGGCTCTCGGAATACGTGGGCAACATCGCAATGAATATTGTCACCATCTGCTACAACCTGCAGCTGATGCGTCATTTGGGAGAGGACGGTGTGTCGGCATACGGCGTGGTAATGTACATCGCTTTCATCTTTGCCGCCGTATTCATAGGTTACAATATCGGCATCACACCCATCATAGGCTACCACTACGGGGCGGGCAACGTGCAGGAGCAGCGGTCGCTGTTGCGCAAGTCGCTGACCATTATCGGTGGGCTCGGGGTGCTGATGACTCTCTCGGCCGAACTCTTCGCAAGTCCGTTGGCCCGTCTTTTTGTTGGCTATGACGAAGCCCTCACTAATCTGACCATTCGAGCCATGCGCCTGTATCTGCTTGCGTTCCTCATCTGCGGGTGGAACATGTTCGTGTCGGCTCTGTTCACGGGACTGAACAACGGACTGGTGAGTGCCATCGCCGCCTTCACACGCACGCTGGTGTTCGAACTGGCCTGTGTGTGGCTGCTGCCTGCACTGGTAGGCATCGATGGCATCTGGCTGTCATGGGGTATTGCCGAGGTGCTGTCACTCGTCCTTGCGGGGTTTCTTGTTTTCCGTTTTGCTCCACAGTTGATAAAAAAGGAATCCTAACACCGACCATGATTGGTTCCGATCCGTACAAAGTAGCACGTGCCATCCTCTTCTTTACAGATATATTAGTAAAATAATTTTGTCAATCCGGCAAAATTTTGTATCTTTGTACATATCAACGCACCAAGTAATTCTTAATACACAATCCTGACCATCAGATAATTAACGGTCGGGGTTAGAACATATAACCCATCTTGATGTAGAGGTTGCCGAACTTGGAGTTGTCCTGCTTGTCGAAGGCCGTGGCCCAGTCGACGCTGAGGACGAAGTTGTCGTTCATGGCCACCTTGAGGCCGCAACCGCCGCCGAAGTGGGGCTCGTAGAGGCGATTGGTGTTCTCAAATCCGACGTCGGGGAGCTGCATATGGGGGTCGGCGACCACGTCGTCGTAGGGCTGCACGACCATGCCGGCGTCGACGAAGGGGTTCAATCCGACGTAGAACATATTTTTACCAACCTTGAAGCTGAACAGCTGTGTGCGCAGTTCGACGTTGGCGAAGGCCACGCCGGGGGCAAGGATGCGGTTGCGCATGATGCCGCGCACCGAGTTGGCTCCGCCCAGTCCCTCGTAGACCACACGCTGCATATAGAGCTGGTTGAGGTAGGTGTTGAGGTAGAAGGGGCAGTTGCCGGCCAGGTTGAGTTGAGTGCCGAGGCGGTAGGCGAAGGTGATGCGGCTTGGGATGACGGTGATATAGTGGCGCCACGAGGCGTTGAACTTGATGTTGTCGAAGTCGTTGCCGAAACCCGCGTAGTAGGTTAGGAAGGCGTCGGCGTGGATGCCGCGTGTGGGATTCTGCTGACGGTCGCGGGTGTCGTAGGTCACGCCGCCGTGGATGTAGGGGTGCAGGCCGCCATTGACCTCGGCGCTACTGATATAGCCGTAATCGCGGTAATAGTCGAAGAGCGTGACGGTGTCGGGCAGCTTGTTTTCCTCTTTCTTGGTGTAGGAGTTGAGGCGGTCGATGTCGACGGAGCCAACGTTGAAGTTGAGCACACCGATGCCAGCGTTCCAGAACAACGGCTTGCGGATGGTGCCCTGTATGTCGGCTGAGAAGCGGAAAAGGTCGCGACGGTACTTGTAGTAGGCTCGCGAGATGTATCCGGGTTCGTTTTGGTTGGAATACGATGGATTGTAGCGCGACACATAGCCGTTGAAGCCATAGAAGTCGCACATCTGGTCTGGCAGGTAGGTTATGTCGACGCTTAGGCGGTGCCCCGGGATGAGGTACTTCGAGTCGTAGGCGGTGCGGAAAATGCCGAAGTGCTTAGTGGTGTATGCTGCCTCGGCGTAGAAGGAGTGTAGGTACTCGGGATAAGTGGAGCCGTCGCCGAAGTAGTAGATGTTGGTGAGGGCACCGTATTGGAGTCCGAGGTCGGCGTCATAGGCCACGCTTGGCAGCACGCCGAAGGTCCAGCCCTTGCGCACATGGCGGGCTTCCTCCTGCGCCGACACTGTGAGTGCAACAGCAAACAATAAAGAGATAGTGACAGTCTTTTTCATAGTCAATTATTTTTTCATTTTTCTTTTCCTAAAAATAAATAGTCCGAACAGTAGCAATGCCGCTACCATGATACCCATGGTGATGAGGGTGTTGCCGAGGCTCTGCGGCGCAAAGCCCATCAGGAGCAGCACGGGAAACCCAAAGGCCAGGGCCGGGATGGTCTGCAGGACGAGGTTGTTGGCGGCCGGGGTCTCGAAACGAGGGTCAATCTCGCGCAGCAGAATCATGCCGTTGCTGGCGGTGCCGGTGAGCATACCAAACATAGAGAAGAATCCTTCATACTGGTAGTCGGGATAGAGTTTCTTGCAGCAGCGGAGCACATACCAGAAAGTGGCCACCGCACCCACGGTGCATACCAGTATGAGAGGCAACCAGAGACCGCGCAGGTTATTGAAGTCGATGGCGGCGGTTCCGGCCACAATCATCACATCGAAGCAGGTTCCGGCTATGCGGTCGAGCATGAAGTTGTTGATATATTCGCGGCGCATGAGTTTGCGTTTGCGGAAGCGACCTATGAGCCAGCGCACGAGGACACCTATGAGGGTGCCCCAGAGGAAGTTGAAGCCCCAGACCAGCGGCTTGAGGGTGTTGGTGCCAAACTGGCCGAGGTCAAGCTTCTGCACACCGTACATTAGCAGGAAGACCAGCGCGTAGACCAACAGTACCAGGCAGACCTGGACGGTGAGCTTGTCGATGGACTCGGAGTGCGGAATCTCGCCCTCCGATTCGTAGTCAGCAATAGAGTAATGCTCGGGCTGCGCCTTGTCTCTTACTTTCAGTTTGCCCTTGCGGCGCAGGATGTTCATGTATACAACACCCACTATGCTGCCGACGATGAAGCCCATGGCAGCGATGCTGAGGCCGAAATCGGAGCCGTGAAACACCAGCCCCTGACCCTCGGCCCAATGGGCGAAGGTGACGCCGAAGTTGAGAGCCTGTCCGGGACCCTGGCCGTAGCCCATAGGCAGCAGCAGGCCCGAAGCATAGAAGAGCTCTTTGCCGAGCAGGAACATTGGCACGGTAATCAGCAGTCCAACAAGGCCTTGTAGGATATATGTGCTGGCGGTGACAGCACCCGTCTCAACCACCTTGAGGGTTGTAGTCGAGCTCTTGATTTTCTTGTTTTTTAGCGCCATAGACACAAAACCGAGGCCAAGGGCATGGTATGTTATCACTTCCATAGCCTGCTTGTCGACCAGCGTCGAGAAGCAGTCGAGCGGCTTCAGGCAGAGAATCAAAAGTCCGGCCAGCAAAGCCGATGGGAGCAGGCTACGCCTGAACAACGGCACGTTGCAGCGCACCAGATTGGCGACCAAAATGGCCACCACGATGATAAAGAACTGGATGAGCCACGCCCATGCTGTAGGATTTGCAAAAGAGGACATATCTTGACAGTTTTTTAATGGGTTGATATTCGATTTTTTATAATATTGTGATTTAAAAATAACGAAAAAAAAGAAAAATCAGTATATTTGCAGTTGTAAAAAATTATGGCAAAACACTACGCAAGCAGTAAAACAATCAAACAATCAAACATTTAAGTATGGTAAAAGCGATACAGGACAACGTCAGGCTTTACAATCTGCTCAGCCCACTGGTCAAATTCGCCACCCGCTGCCATTACAACCGTTTCGTTATCCGCGGCACCGAGTATCTACCCACCGACGGAGCCTATATCATAGCCCCGTGCCACCAGCAGGCACTCATGGAGCCTCTGGCCGTCCTGTGCTTTGCTCCCAAGCCCCCGGTCTTTTTGGCTCGGGCCGACATATTCCGGAAACCCACCATACGTGCCATCCTCACCTTCCTCAAGATTCTCCCCGTCTACCGCATCCGCGACGGGCAGGAGAATCTGGGCAAGAACAAGGAAATCTTCGACCAAAGCCGCGACGTGCTGCTCGACGGCTACCCCCTCTGCCTCATGGCCGAAGGGCGCCACAACAACCGCCACCACTTGCTGAACATGGGTAAAGGGATGTTCCGTATCGCCGGCGAAACCCAGCGTATACTCGGCAGCACCCCATTATTCATCGTCCCCACGGGTATTGACTTCGACGAGTACGAGCGGCCCTACAGTAACCTCGTTGTCAACATAGGGAAGCCCATCCCCGTGCATCCCTTCATGGAGACCTATTGCAACAACGAACCCCTGGCACTCAACCAGATGCGCGACACCATTTTCGAAGCGCTTATGCCGCTAATGCACGACATCCGCAACGAAGAGCACTACGACGAAATCATGACCCTTTGCAATGTCCTCAACCGTACCATGCGGCGCCGCGAAGGGCTGCGCAACACGGTATGGAACCGCTTCCGTATGCGGCAGCAGATAGCCCGGAAGATGGACAGCCTCGCCACCGAGACCGACAACACCACATTTGCGTCGATGATTTCCGACAGCCGCTTGCTGCGCGAGCAATGTAACTTGCTGCACCTCAACGAGAAACTGATTTCCGAGCATTGGAGCCTTGGCGGCACCCTGCTCTCGCTGCTGCCCCTGGCAGCACTCCTCGCCGTTGCCATCATGGTGCCCGCTGTTCGTTGGGTGCTCCTGTTCTGTCTGCTCTGCTATCCTTTGCCGCTCCTGCCTATACAACTCATTGTCCGTAAAGTGATTGCCGACACCCAGTTCCGCAGTTCGTTCGACTTTGGCATACGCCTCGTCCTCTCCATATTGTATGCTCTGACGATAGGCATCGTCATGGCCTGCAACGGGGGAGCCTGGATGAGCCGACTGGCTGACATCGGTGCCTGGTGGGGTCTTGTTTCCGTGGCGGTGGTGTTCCTCGATGCCTATTTGGCCGGACCCGCCATCAACCTCATCCGCGACATCTTCGCCAACTGCCGCTACTGGCTGCTGCGCCTCTTCAAACACCGCTCCATGCGCCAACTCATCGACACCATCGCCAAGCTGGACACCTACACTCTTTAAGGCCTCAATTGAAAATAAATTTTGCCATGTCGGCAATTCTTATTATATTTGTACCCTTATAAATAACGTGATATTATTAATAATAGTCTAACAATTAGCGATTTATAGCAAAACTGGCACGAGTCTCTACACCTATGTTGGAAAAATCATATAGTTATGACAGAAAAAGTCATCATACAAGCAGAATCTACTATTGAGGTCATCAAGAACCGCATATATGAAGTGCGAGGGCAGCGTGTGATGCTTGACCGCGACTTGGCGGAGCTGTACAATGTGGAGACTAAACGTCTAAATGAAGCCGTACGACGCAACATCGAACGATTCCCAGAAGACTTTATGTTCAAGTTGAATAAAAGCGAGTGGGTGTTTTTAAGGTCGCAAATTGCGACTTCAAGTTGGGGTGGCACACGCAAATTACCTAATGCTTTTACTGAACTGGGCATTGCTATGCTTAGTTCCGTGTTGCAGTCGGAGACGGCCATACAGGTGAACATCAACATTATGCGGGCGTTTGTGGTGATACGTTACGCAGTAGCGGCTTGGCAGGATACCAACCTAAAGGTGGAGCAGTTATCTCACAAGGTGGATTCGCTCAATGCTCGGGTCTATCCAGATAGGCGCCCTTTGCTATGGCTGCCGAGCTTGATGAGGCAACGACGCCCTCGACCAGCTGCGTGAGAAACCATCAACACCACGCAAAAGAATTGGGCTTAAAACAGGAAAACAATAAGTTATATGATTTGCGATCAAAAATTTCGACCGCAAAATAGAAAAAAAAGGAACAAAATGCATGATATACAAGCACTAATACCACACATTGAGGTAGAAAACAAGATTGCTACCATACGCAAGCAGGCTGTTATTGCCGATGCTGATATCGGTGAGTTGTATGGAGTGGAGACTCGAGAGGTGAATCAGGCAGTACGGAACAATCCCGACAAATTCCCCGATGATTATATGTTCGAACTCACTAAGAGAGAGTTAAGCACTTTGCGGTCAAAAATTTTGACCACAAAAGTATCGAACAAAAGCCGTTCAGCAACCAAAGTATTTACCGAAAAGGGACTTTATATGCTGGCGACAATCTTGAAAAGCGACAAGGCGACAGAAGCCACGTTTGCCATCATCGAGACCTTTGCCAAAGTGCGGGAGTTGAAACGGGAGTTGGTAGAGTTGCACAAAGAGACCGACAAGACGGTACAGGAGAAGAAAATGCAGCACTTCGGTGAAGTGCTGACCGACATCGTGATGCCAGACCTTGAGACATCCGAAACAGAATCTTCGTTAGAAATCAACTTCCTCATTGGCAAAATCAAACATACAGTAAAACGAGTAAGAAAAAGCGACAACAAATGACTGTGCAGGAAAACGTGAAGAATGTCCAGTGGGACATCGCGACCGAATGGAAGCAATGTCGAAAAAACATTCGATAGCGTAGCGGAGAACAAGAATAAAATAGGAAACTGCTGAAATAAAAAAGAACAAATCATGTATACCAAACGCAACATATTAATAACAACGACAAATACCATTGAAGGTATTCCCATTGTAGAATACAAAAGTGTTATTACTGCCAATATTGTAATGGGCGTTAATTTCTTAAAAGAATTTGTCGCTTCGTTCAGTGATTTTTTCGGAGGAACATCTGGAAAATATCGAAAAGAAATGGACCGAGCGTATAATCTTGCAATGGAAATGTTGGAAGATAAAGCAATAGCACTAAAGGCTAATGCTGTTGTTGGTGCGAAAGTCGATTACGATGAAATATCCGGAGGTGGTAAATCGATGCTAATGGTATCAATTTCTGGTACTGCTGTGGTTATACAAGCACCCTCAAAAGGAGAGAAACATGTTTCCGAAGTAATTAGCCGTGACACTCTAAATAGGTTGTACTTAATTGAGACATATAAAGAACTAATAAATGGTGGCAACTGGTTCCCCAAACAGAAAGATTGGGATGTTTTTAATAGCGAAAACATGACAGAACTTATACCAATACTTTTCCCGTTGTATATTACAGCAGAACTAAACAACCCTAAAGAGCCGTATGACTCCTATAAATATGAATCAACTATTACCAATTTCCCGTCTTTTCTTGAACAATTAGAGTTTAATGAGGCATGCTCCATTATTTACGGTGATTGGTCTGACAATTCAAAAACTCATAAAATTATTATCGATTTAATCATTAGCAACCACCTGTTTAATCCAGAATATATTGTAAACAAGATTCCTTCCATTGACAAACATCTGGCTATAAAACTATTGACGGCTGATAAAAATTCTTATTCAGCAGATGACAGTACTCCTCTAAAAAAGATAGTTGATTATTTTGACAACTTGCCGGATACAGGGCATCTTGAAGAAGAAAAAGGTGGCTTATTGAAAAAAGGAGGGACTGTCATGATATGTGAGAAGGGACATAAAACCTCTATTGAAAAAGGTGAATATTGTCAAGATGAATACTGTGGTTTAAATATCAAAGGAATCACTCAATCGGAAGTAGAAATAATTAAGGAGTTCTCTAAAAAAGTACAGATACTTTTATCCGTATTGAAATAAACAATTCATTAAAATAATTAATCCTTAAACGTTTAAGCAATTATGGCAAAAGAAAAAAAATTTATGACATGTGACGGCAACTGCGCGGCGGCGCATGTGGCCTACATGTTCAGCGAGGTAGCAGCTATCTACCCCATCACCCCCTCCAGCCCTATGGCCGAGTATATCGACGAGTGGGCCGCCGGCGGTCGTAAGAACCTCTTCGGCGAGACCGTGAAGGTCGT
>JAIKVZ010000022.1 GCA_024685285.1 Bacteroidales bacterium | reverse complement strand
GTGGCCGGCCGCCTGCTGCTGCGCCAACCCGCCACGGGCCGCACAGCCAAGATAGACATGAGCGGCTACCGACCGGGCTGCTACATACTCAAAATCCACACCTCTGCCGGCACTGCCCACCGTAAATTGATATTGCGATAGCCCGAAAAATATAAACCACTGAAAACCAGCCTGTTGTAAAACACCACACAACAGGCTGGTTTTCAATAATATAGATGGGTTAGGTTCGGGTTAAGGTCGGATTGAGGTCGGGTCAACATCGGAGGGGTCCGCACAGCGTCCGAACAAACCCCGAGCATAGTACCTCTTTGCTTTGATTCTCAATTAATTATCGGGGTGAATAAGGCATTAGACACAGCGTTTGTTTAAAACCTTTTCACAGTATGGCTTTTTTTTCTTATTTTTGCAGACGCAAACAACCTATTCCAAACCATGAACCGGTTGCTGTTCTGGGCCAAGGCCACCACCGTCTACGGCGTGCATTCGCCGCTGCTCTACGGGCTCTGCACAGATGTGCTCGCCGCCCGTTTGCCAGCCGCCACTCGGCGACGGCTGGGGTCGCGTTATTGCCAGGCCATCTACAAACTCTGCCGGCACTATGGCGTTGGGTTCTGCCAGTTGGAGCCTGGGGTTGTCGAGGTGCTTGCCCCTGAGCCCATCGTGGTGGTGCGCCAGCCACACCGCTCGCCTGAGACGGAGCGCCGCTGGCAAATGTTGCAAGGCGGGGAACGCTACCGCGTGGCCATCGACTGCTACGATTATGCCTTGCTGCTCACCGACCGGCGGCTGCACCGTCAGCATTTAATGCTCATTGTTTGAACGAGCGACCCTCTTTCATGGGCACGAACTTGAACTGGCCAAAACGTTCCACCTGCCAGTCGGCCTCGGTTTCGCCGAGCTTGGTCACGCGCAACATTTCCTGCTGCTGCTCGCCCACGGGTATCACCATCAACCCTCCCAGTCGCAACTGCGTCATCAAGGCCGGGGGGATGAAGGGGGCGCCGCAGGTGATGATTATGCGGTCGAAAGGGGCGTAGTCGACTTCGGTGAGGCCTTGGTAACCGTCGCCAAGGAAACACTTGGCGTGGTAACGCAGGTCGGCCAGCAGTCGTTTGGTCTTGACAAAGAGAGGCTGTTGCCGCTCTATGCTGAACACACGGGCTCCCATTTGGCAGAGCACTGCGGTTTGGTAGCCGCTGCCGGTGCCTATTTCAAGAACCTTGTCGCCCGGGTGTACGTCGAGCAGCTGGCTCTGCATGGCCACTGTTGAGGGGTGCGATATAGTCTGGTCGCAGCCAATGGGGAGGGCGGTATCGTCATAGGCCATGCCTATCAAAGCCAGATCGAGGAAAAAGTGGCGTGGCACAGCCTCCATGGCAGCCAACACACGCTCGTCGGTTATGCCTTTCTGCCTCAGCTCGCGCACCATGGCCAAGCGCAGCCCTTTGTGCCTGTAACTGTCGTCGCGCATAGTTATTGGTTGTTCTGCCACCCCTGCGCACGCAGGGTTATGGTGCTGTTCTGAGGCGTCACCATCACGGCCGGTGTGCCAGCCTCAGTGATGTGGCCTATGATGTGCACGGCTTGCTCGTCGCGCAGTTTCTCGTAATCCGATTGGGCTATTGTGAAGAGCAGCTCGTAGTCTTCACCTCCGTTGAGGGCACAGCTTACGGGCAGCATATTGTTGCTCATCTCGCTGCAGACACGCGTGGTCTGATAGTCGATGGGCAGACGTTCCTCATACACCTGACAGCCGCAGCGCGACTGCTTGCAGATGTGCAGCAACTCGCTGGCTAAGCCGTCGCTCACGTCAATCATAGAGGTCGGCACCACACCTTTTTGGGCCAGCAGGCGCACGATGTCTGTGCGGGGTTCGGGCTTTAGGTAGCGTTCCAGCACGTAGTCAAAGCCGTCGAGGTCGGGCTGGAAGTTGGGGTTGGCCTGAAAAGTCACTTTCTCGCGCTCGAGTACCAACAGGCCGCAGTAGGCGCTGCCAAGATCGCCGC
Organism: Bacteroidales bacterium; assembly: GCA_024685285.1. Taxonomy (GTDB): domain Bacteria; phylum Bacteroidota; class Bacteroidia; order Bacteroidales; family P3; genus Colimorpha. Next base: position 45,039 of record JAIKVZ010000022.1, on the reverse strand, counting down.
TGACGCATATCAGGTCGTGTTCGCGGGCGCCGCTACGGTAGGCTATTGCCTGCTCGTTGGCGTGGCCTATGGCGGTGGTGGTGATAACCATACCGGCGCGGTTGGTTGTGGTATCGCCGCCCACAAGGTCCACGTCGTATCGCTCGCAGCAGAGGCGTATGCCTGCATATAGCTCGTCAAGTGCCTCTACCGAGAAACGGTTGCTCACAGCAATGCTTACCAGTAACTGCGAGGGCATGGCGTTCATGGCGGTGATATCGGCTATCGATATAGCGGCGGCCTTGTAGCCGAGGTGTTTGAGGGGTGTGTATGTCATATCGAAATGCACCCCCTCGACAAGGGTATCGGTGCTCACCAATGTCTTAACCTTGCCGATGCCTATCACAGCGCAGTCGTCGCCCACCCCTTTCACGGTGCTTTTTTGATGACGGGCGAAGCCGTCTGTCAGGCGGTCGATGAGTGCAAACTCGCCCAAGGTAGCCAGTTCGGTGCGGCCTTCTTGATATTCTAATTGTTCCATAATCTCTATCTGTTAAGGGCTTGCTGTCTGAAAAATTCGGCACAGATGATGCCAGTGGCCACCGAGGCGTTGAGCGACTCGGCGGTGTGCCCTATGTTAGGTATTGTGATGCGTAAACCAAGGATTTGGCGCACTGCTTGAGAGAGCCCGCGCGACTCGTTGCCCACCACCAGCGCGGCGCGTGCAGGGAGTGCGGTAGTGTATAGCGAGCTGCCCCCAAGGTCAGCCCCTACCACGGTGCGGCCGGTTTGGAGCAGGCAGGCGCCAAGGTCGGGAACGCGTAGCACGTTGGTGCGCAGCACCGCCCCCATCGAGGCTTGCACGGCCTTGGGATTATAAGGGCTGGCGGAGTCGTCGGAGCAAACCACGTGACGCACCCCAAACCAGTCGGCTATGCGCAGTATGGTACCCAGGTTGCCAGGGTCCTGCAGGCGGTCGAGGGCCAGCAACAGAGGGGCGTCGGGGTCAAGCGGCTGCGGTTCAGGGCGCGCTATGAGCATCCACACCCCGGCCGGCGTTTTTTGTTGGCTCAAACGCTCCAAATCGGCTTCGGAGATCTCAAAAACCTGCTCAAAACGGTCGGCTTCGGCTCGGTGGTCGGCGAGCCAAGCCGCAGTGGCGGCGCACACTTTGAGGCTGGCCGACGATGCTGCCGCTTCGACGGCCAGTTTGGGGCCTTCTGCCACGTACACAGCACTTTCGTCGCACTGTCGAGCTTGCCGGTATGCACACAACTCCTTGAGTTTTGAACGCGAAATCATGCTGCAAAGTTACGATTTTTTTGCGGTTTTGAAAAAAAATTTTGTCAGTCTGAAAAAAAGTAGTAATTTTGCAGCCGATTTCGCGAGTGCGCGAGACACACTAAACGGTGGGCGTAGTTCAGCTGGTTAGAGCGCCAGATTGTGGATCTGGAGGTCGTGGGTTCGAACCCCACCTCCCACCCGAAGCCTGCAACACATCAAGTTGCGGGCTTTTTTGTAACACTAATGCCATGACTGCAAAGAACCCACTGCTTGAAGAGTTGCTGCCTATGGCCGACGAAGTCCAGGCTCGCAACCTCTCGCGTTTCTTTAAAACCGGACCCGGCCAGTATGGCGAGGGTGACCGTTTCCTCGGCATCAAGGTGCCGGTGACGCGCGCCGTGGTCAAGGCGCGATGGCGCGACTGTACGCCGGAGCACATGGAGGAGTGTCTGGGCAGCTGCTGGCACGAGGTTCGTTTAGCCGCCCTGCTGGTTGTCGTGCAACTCTTCCGCCACGCCGCTAAAAAGGGCGAGGAGGAACAGCGCCGTTGGGTAGATTTCTACCTGAATCATCTCGACGCGGTGAACAATTGGGACCTGGTGGACCTCACCTGTTACGAGATTCTCGGCACATGGCTGCTCGACAAGGACGCTACTCTGCTGCGACAGTTGGCCACCAAGGGAGCTACAGTTTGGCAGCAACGCATAGGCATTGTGAGCACTATGCAGTTTTTGCGCCACGGCAGGCTCGACGACACCTACGAGATTGCCGACCTCCTACTGCACCACCCTCACGACTTGATACACAAGGCTGTTGGCTGGCTGCTGCGCGAAGCGGGCAAGCGCGACCCCGAGCGGCTCTACTCCTATCTGGCTACACGACACCGCACTATGCCGCGCACTATGTTCCGTTATGCTACTGAGAAGTTCGACAAGGCTACAAAAACCAAGCTGGAGTCGGAGAATTGACCGAGATTCATCGGGTATAAACGCCTGATTTCCGACGTGATAGCGAGCTTTATCCGAACCTTACCCGACCTTAACCCGAACCTAACCCCAAAACAGGCTGGTTTTTAATGGTTTATACGAGTGTTATTTTACGACCAGTCGCAGGGTCTGGGTGGTGGAATCCGCAGCTACTCTCACAAAGTATACGCCACGCACCAGGTCTCTGGTACTGAGTTGGATACGGTTGCCCGTGGTTGGAGCCTGCATAACCTCCTGCCCAATGGCGTTGTACACACTCACATGGCGCAAGCCGTCGGCCTCGACGGTGAATGCCGTGCTGGCCGGGTTGGGGTAAAGTCGCACGCCCGACGCAACGGCGGCCTCAATTCCGTTGGTCGAGACCATAAGCTGTTGGTGACGCGGCTTGTGGTTCTGTGCGGTGGAGGTGACGGTGTATCTTCCGGCATTGATGGGGTTGAAGCTGAGCTCGGCAATACCATTATGGTCGGCAAAGGCGGTTGCCACCAAGTTGAGGGCGGTATCGGTCACGGCTATATAGGCGTATGGGTCGGCGTTGACTGTTAGGGTGGTGTCGCCCACAGCAATCCAGCTATCGAAATAAAGAATGTTGGTGTCGGCCTGTGTAAGCCATGGCATGAGCGACGGGTCGCCCTGAAAACCGTATATCTCCCAGTAATAGAGGGGGTAGTTTATGATATATGTGAAGGTCTGCCAGAAGAATGAGAATGACTCTTCCTGCGGCCCTGCCGTTTCCACCTCCATACAACCTGCCATAATCATAGCACCTGCCGAGGTGGCGTGCACGGTCGAAGGCTCATTGTGGGTGTGGAAGAGGCGGTCGTACATACCGAGGTTGGCGATGTCGTATGAGGCGTCCATACGGCCCGATATGTTGCTGCGCAATCCAACCGCCCACTCAAAATCCTGCTGCCAGGTTGTGGAGTTGGTGGCACCTATATAGGCCGCTGCACCAGCGTTGTCGCCCCGACGCAGGAGTGACTCGCTGAAAGACTCGATGCAGTCGAATTTGTTGGATAGGCAGCAGTTGCCTATCATGAACATGGGCATATTGAAGTTGGCCATTGTGTCGACCATACTGGTGTTGAGCTTGGGCTGGTGCCATTCGTTGGTGTCGCCGTGGGCACTGTAGTTCACCCAGCCCACGCCGCCGTTGTAGAGGCCCATCAACGTTTCGGGCAGGTCTCTGCCATTGCTTTTACCATTCACAGTGACCCCGACCGGATGAAACGCAGTGTCGTTCTTATAGTATGTCACGTCGCTGTAGCCGTAGGCACGGTTGATGTAGGTCTTTGCTATATAGTCCATAGCCGGGTCGGCATAAGTATAGGCTTCATCGTTCAGCCTATTGTCGCCCACTCCTGCAATAAGCACAGCGCGGTCAAGGTAGGTGGGGTCGGGCATGGTGTAGCGTTCATACATGAGCGTTTTGCCAACTATGTTGGCCAACTGTTGCTCATTGCGTGCCGAGAAACGGCCTATATAGCAGTCGGGAATCGTGTCGCCTTCGGTCCATGTGGTGTAGTAGAGGTCGGTTACATGCATCTCCACCCCGAATGTGTCGACCAGATAACTGCGTCTGAAAGCGGTGGGGAACGCCGGCAGCAAATTATTGTCGCCAACCAGCAGCACGTATGTTGGTGCTGGCTCTTGTGGAGTGGCGTTGACGTAGAGGTTGCGCAAATAGCTGCTTATCTCGTTGGCGGTGCTGCCCACGGTGGGGTCATCGGTGTAGAGTTCGTCGACCATAAAACCAGTGAGACGTTTCCATGCCACAAAGTCGTCGAGCATTCCGCGAAACATAGGCGCGCTCACAATGGTCATTCGCACCGGTGTGTTGGCACTCGTTGCCTTGGCATGTGGCAAACGGTTGAGGGTCGAACCCGAGCTAAATGCCGGCGTGCTGTACAGGTTGTGCTGATGTTCTGTAGCGGCAGCATCAGGCTTGATGTAGCGAACATCGAGTTCTGCGCGACGACAAATTATAAGCTGGCCACTTGCAGGGTTGTAGCGCACGGGAGCGTAACTGAGCACTGCTATGTTGGTGCCGCGGGCAGTACCAAGGTAGCGCACCTGAGCCAGTGCTTGCCCAACAAAAGTATCGGTAGTGTAGAGATGCTTGTCCATGACCATTTGACGCGGCGAGCGGTCGCTCTTAAACCGTGCAGGCTGTTGTGGTGCAACGGGATATTGCATACCCAAGGCGGTACAGCTCAATGTGTCGTAGGTTGCACTGAGCACCACCACCTCCATGCCGTTGCACACTGGCACCTCGATACGGTTCAGCAGTACCGGCAGAGCGGGCTGGCCAACGAGTCCTTGATTGGCGTAGCCGGAGGCGGTGAGAACGCTAAACAACTGACCATCGATGTCGTTCTCGTAGACTTCAAACGAGGGTGTGTTCACAACCACGCGCAGGTGGTCGTAGGTATTGGCCGTAACGGTAACCTCTTGGGCGGCAACTGCGGTGGCTGTATAGAGCACCAGAGCAAACAGTATGTTTTTACGGTTCATGATGTTGGCTTCAGATTTATATATTAAATTAGTATTGTTATCTTTTAATTTATTGCACCAAACATGGCCTCAAAGGTTGCGTTTGGCGCGGTAATGACGATAGGCAGGTGCGAGACTGGGTGCTCAAAAGCCACACGACGCGCATGTAGAGATATTGAGCCGTCGGGGTTGGAGCGCGGTGCACCGTATTTCAAATCGCCCTTAATGGGACAGCCTATGTGCGCCAACTGGCAACGTATCTGGTGGTGACGGCCGGTGTGTAGCGACACTTCGAGCAGGTTGTAACCTCCTTCGGATGTAGCTATCAGACGATAGTCGAGTTCGGCTAGTTTGGCTTCCTGCTTGCGGCGGCTGTTTGTATCGGATTCTACCACGTATGATTTATTGGCTTTCTCGTCGCGCCAGAGCCAGTGGCTCAGACACTCTGCCTCATGTGGCGGACGGTTACGCACCACAGCCCAGTAGGTTTTTTGCAGTTGTCGGTTCTTTACCATTTCGTTCATGCGGCTCAGAGCCTTTGATGTTTTGGCAAACACTACAACACCTGACACGGGTCGGTCGAGTCTATGCACAACACCGCAGAACACATTGCCAGGCTTGTTGTAGCGTTGCTTCAGATAGAGCTTGATGTCATCGGCAATGCAAGTGTCGCCCGTTTTGTCGCCCTGCACCAATTGTCCTGGCTGCTTGTTGACGGCAATTAGATGATTGTCCTCATATAATATTTGGTCGGCAATATTCATTTTGTAGTGCTTGCTATAGGTGTTATGGCGTTTTTGACGCGCTCACCAATGTCTATCGAAGGGACAAAACTTTTTGGCATAAATACATCAACTCTGGATCCAAAACGTATAAAGCCCAGTTCTTGGTTCTGCTTTACCTGCTCACCCTCGGTGGCATAGCACACTATACGCCGAGCAACTGCGCCTGCTATCTGGCGTATAAGAATGCGATTGCCGTCGGCCAGCCGTATGCCAACAGAGGCGTGCTCGTTGAGGTCGCTCGATTTCGGGTAAGCCGCTACAAAGTAGTTGCCACGGGTATATTTTACGTATTCAACCACACCGTCGCATGGGTAGCGGTTCACATGTACATTGGTCAGACTCATGAAGATAGATAGCTGTATGCACTCGCCTTTGATGTATTCGCGCTCGTATGTCTCCTCTATGGTTACAACTGTGCCGTCGGCCGGGGCTATAAGTTTATTGCTGTCCTGGGTGGAATTGCGATGCGGAATGCGAAAAAACCAGACAATGCCTGTTGTAATGATGAGTAGAATGGCAGCAAGGATGTTGTGCCCCATCGTCCAAGGGTTGATAAAAGCAATCATTGCGGCAAGAATTAATATTGTCGCCGCAATGCTGATTGCTATTATATTGTATCCCTCGCGATGTAAATGCATGACTTATTGGCTTAACGTATTAAAATCAGTAGAGAGTATACAAAGGCGAAAGGCACCACAACCAACAAACTGTCGAAACGGTCGAGGAAACCGCCATGGCCAGGCAGTACGTTGCCACTGTCTTTCAGACCCACCGAGCGTTTAAGCATAGACTCGAGGAGGTCTCCTAATGTATCGATGACAGAGCAAATAAAGGCCAGTACAACCCAGTCATACCACAACAGAGAACTATTGAGCAGCGGCCCCACAAATAGGGCTACCGCCACGGTAAATATAAGTCCACATATAGAACCTTCCCATGTTTTGCCTGGCGAATGACGTTGCCACAGCTTGTGCTTGCCAAAGAGCGAACCTCCCATATATGCAAAAGAATCGTTGACCCATACGAGAATGAGTAGCATGAGCATTATATTGACTTTGAGGTGCAGGAAAGGCATCAAACCCAAAGGCACGGCTATGTATACTATCGGTACAAGAGTGCAGGCGGCATCGGCAAACGGGCTCTCAGAATGACCCCACAATTGCAACAGGAAAGGCAACAGCAACAAAACTGGAGCAATCAGCAACATGGCTGCCGCAGGAGCCATAAGCCATGAGGGCTGGTAGTCGAGGCATCCAATAGTTGCCATGGCCATAAGGGCCAGTACTACAAAGACAAAGGTGCCTCCAATCATGCGGTTGGGGTTGGCGCCTTTCATTGCTGAAATTTTATAGAACTCGTGAGTGCAGCCCAGTGCAACAAATATCAGAAACGCCGCAAAAATGGCAGTGCCTAAAATATCGTTGTGTAGCAGCCGGTTGCTGAGCATGGTGCCCAAAAATAATGCGGCATAAATGGTAGCCGATGCTGTGCGTATCCAGAAGTTTTTCATTCTTCGGTTGTATTATTGTCTTGTTCGGTATTGGTGTTGGCTTGTTCCCACGGACGCGGGCCATAGATGTGTTCTAAATCGTCGCGGAAAAGGACCTCTTTGTCATACAGTTGCTGGGCCAACTGATCAAGCTGGTCGCGATGTCCGATGATGATTTCCTTGGCTTTGGCATATGCCTCCTCAACCAGACGGCGCACCTCGTTATCTATCACCTCAGCTGTTTTCTCACTAAAAGGCTTGGTGAAGCCGTAGTCGTTCTGTCCAGTAGAATCATAAAAACTTACGTTGCCAACCTCGGGGCTCATACCATAGTATGAAACGAGAGCTTGGGCTATCTTGGTGGCTCGCTCTATATCGTTAAGGGCGCCAGTGGATATTTTGCCAAATACCACCTCTTCCGAAGCGCGTCCAGCCATGAGTGATGTCATCTCGTCGAACATCTGCTCAAACGTGGTTATTTGACGCTCCTCAGGCAGATACCATGCGGCACCAAGGGCTTTACCCCGTGGTACTATGGTCACTTTAACTAACGGGTTGCCCCAGCGCAGCAGCCAACTCACCGATGCATGACCCGACTCGTGATAGGCTATGGTACGTTTCTCTTGGTCTGATATTATCTTCGAGCGCTTCTCGAGGCCTCCAACAATGCGGTCTATGGCATCCAGGAAATCCTGTTTCTCAATCTGTTGTTTGTTCTTACGTGCAGCACACAGGGCAGCCTCGTTGCACACATTGGCAATGTCGGCACCAGAAAAACCTGGAGTTTGTTTGGCTAAGAAATCGCGGTCAACAGCTTGCTCAGAACCGTCGTTACACAATTTAAGGTTACGCATATGCACCTCAAATATGGCTTTGCGTTCCTCAATGTCAGGCAGTTCGACGTATATTTGTCTGTCGAATCGGCCGGCACGTAGCAAGGCTTTGTCGAGCACATCGGCCCGGTTGGTGGCGGCCAGAACTATTACATTGGTGCCGCTCGAGAAACCGTCCATCTCGGTAAGGAGCTGATTGAGGGTATTCTCGCGCTCGTCGTTAGCGTTGCTAAGGCCCGAATGACCACGGGCACGGCCTACGGCGTCGATTTCATCTATGAATATAATACAGGGAGCTTTCTTCTTGGCATCTTCAAAGAGGTCGCGTACTCGCGAAGCTCCTACGCCGACAAACATCTCCACAAAGTCGCTACCGGACATTGAAAAGAAAGGCACATTGGCTTCACCAGCTACTGCCTTTGCCAGTAATGTTTTGCCCGTACCTGGAGGACCCACCAAAAGCACGCCTTTCGGAATTTTACCGCCAAGGTCGGTATAACGTTTAGGATTTTTAAGAAAATCTACAACCTCCATCACCTCTTCTTTAGCGCCGGCCAAACCTGCCACATCTTTGAATGTAATGTTGTTTTGCTGCTTACTGTCATATACCTTTGCACGCGACTTGCCCACACCGAAGATGCCACCGCCACCTCCGCCCATCTGCTTGCGGCTCCAAGCACTCATGGCCAGCATCATAATGACAAGAATGACGAGAGGGCCAAACCATATCATCATGTCGCGCCAAGCGTTGGAGCGGCGCTCTATTTGGTAACTGATGTGTTCACCGGTACGCTCCTCGACCACTGCGAGTTCTTTGTCGAAGTGATCAAGGGTGCCGACATTGTAACGGTAGTAGCCAGCTGGACTCTTTTGGCCTGTCAGGGTGGTGTTATAAAGGTCTTGATACGATGTTGAGTCGAACTTAAGTGCTTCTTTCTTGATCCTTATCTCGGCATACTCCTGGTTGATAACGGTTATTGATTCGTAGTCATGCCGCTCAAGTATCGGCTCGAGTCGGTCCCAAGTTATCTCTTTCGACGGGCTTTTACCGCTGCCGTCGGCCAAGAACATATAGCCCAGCACGAGCAATACGATAGCATAGACCACATAGATGAATGGCTGCTTGCGATTGCCACTGTTTTGTGGCTTGTTTGGGGGTATGGGGGCTTTGTTGGTTGACATCTTTAATTGATTTGGGGATTATTGTACCTCTTCGCCGTCGGCCCAAAGCTCGTCGAGACGGTAGAAGTCACGTTTGTCTTTCTGGAAAATATGTACCACTACATCAAAATAGTCCATCAAAATCCACTCGGCATTGGCGTAGCCCTCCACTTTCGAAGGGTTGAGGCCTGTGGCTTTCTTTACCACTTCAAATACAGAATCGCTCAAAGCGCTGACATGCGACGGCACATTGCCTGACGCTATGACAAAGAACTCGGCTGGAGCGTTGTGCAGGTTGCTGAGGTTGATGATTCTTACATTGTCGGCCTTCTTGTCACTCAAGGCCTGCGCGGCCAGTTTGGCCAGTATTGTCGATTCTTTTTTACTCATACTATATTTAAGTTGCTCAAATTGTATGCCATTGCCGCCAAGCCTGACAAAATGTCAGTCTGCCACGTAGGCAGACAGGATGCGGTTTCCATTGTTTTCAGCCATTTCAACTTTTACGTATCGGTCTGGGAGTAAGGGTTCAATCTTCTCTGTCCACTCGGTGAAACAGTAGTTGCCACTGTAGAAATATTCTTCATAGCCAATGTCATAGGCTTCGTCAAGGCACTTCAGTCGATAGAAGTCGAAATGATATATAGGTTCATTGTCGCGGTCACGGTATTCGTTGATGATTGCGAATGTGGGGCTACAGACATTGTCAGTCACTCCAAGTTGCCGACACAGCTCTTTAATAAGGGTGGTTTTGCCAACGCCCATCTTGCCAAAGAAGGCAAAAAACCGCTCGTCTGCAAATTTAGAAAGCAGCTCGGATGCCACTTTTGGCAGTTGGTCTGTGCTGTTGAACGAGGTCTGCATAAAGGGCATGGTTATCGCAGGCGGTCGGCAGCACGCACTTTTTCTTCGTCTTTGCGGATTGCTCTTTGGGCCAGGAAAAAGAAAAGCACTGCTGCGATTGGGGCATATGCTCCGACGAACCAGCGTATCTGCACATCTTCACAGCCCAAAACGGCGGTCATTGATTTGGCGTAGGCATCGACTGCCCAGAAAAAGATGAGGAATGCATAAACCACTGACAGCAGAAACCCAGCCGCGGCCACCCTCATCTGCACCACACGGTTGCGGTAGATGAAAATGGTTGCCAGGGCAATGACAATGCACACAGCGGCCAACACCACAAGCGGCCAGGTGTGAATATAACCGCGTTGGCAGAATGTGATAACTGGCTCTATGTTGGCTATCTGATTCATCATTTCGGGGTTGTCTTTGGGCAGAAGTGTCAACTCACCCTCAACCACTTGACGGGTCGACGTCATAACAGAGCTATATTGTGCTACTGGGAACATGAAACACAGTGCCATGCAGCAGGCAGCGAGCACAAGATAAAAAGATTGGATGCGTTGTATCATACTGGTTTTAATTATTGATAGATAGGTCGTTTATGTAGTCGGTTAACTTGGAAACGTTGCGATAGTGCCACTTGCCAAGCACGGTGGCGTCTTCCATCATCACAAAGCCCGGATTTGAGCGCAACATGGTCTCTATGGCCTTGTCGTCGGCAAGGTAAAACTCAACCTCGCCCATATTGTTGTTGTATAGGAATGCCTGTACCTCTTCGGGCAGGGCCGAGGTTAGCAGAACCATGCGTATGCCGTTTTCAGAGGACACAGTGGCAATGTTCTGTATGGCGTGCAGACCACGCTCGCTCACTTTGTCGAGGTGATGTATGGTGGTGATAATCAAGAGCCCATCGCTACCGATTATCTCACGGGAATGGTCCTCACCATCGGTATCGAGCATAGAGAAGCCCGGGGCTAAGATTTCGTATGGGTCAATTACGTGGCTGGCCTGCCACTCCCATTGGTTGGCCCATTCGGGATCGGCCATAAGTTCCATGAGTTGTGCCGACTCAATGTCCCGAGTCTGTCCTGTGGCTGTGTTGCGATATGTGAAATAGGTCTTGATTTCAGCACCGTCCTGTTTCGACATCATAACATTGCCTTTCTTCCACGGGCGAAAATCGATACAAGGTTCATTGCTTATGTTGTAAAGTTGGAAGAGGACCATGGCCGCAATGGCGAAAATGGTAATGGTGGCATCGCGCTCAAAGCGGCGTTTGAGGCGCATATTGCGCGTAAGGAATATCCACACGGTAGGGACGTCAAGAGCCACGTTTTTCCAAAAGGTTTGCCAGTTGGTTAGCTTTACGGCATCGCCAAAGCAGCCGCAGTCAGTCACCTTGTTGGTGATGGCATCGATAAGGGTTGTGGCGGTAAAGAAGAGCATCATCAACACCAGCAACCACGCCGAGAGACGACGGAAGGCGCCGGTAATCAATAGCACGCCAATCACAAACTCGACTGTGATAAGGGTCACCGCCATGATGTCGGCCAAAGGCAGTGCCCATTCGAAAGAGAGGCTGCCAATGGTCCACGCGGTCATGTACTCTTGTATCTTATAGGCTGTGCCGATGGGGTCTACGCCCTTGGTGAACGACGAGAACAGGAACACTATTCCCACTATCCAGCGGCATACGGTGGCGATGGTCAAATTGCATTTTGTTTCTTTCAACATACGGATTATCGGTTTTTTACGGTCTGTATAAAATCATTTTCCTTCGGTCAGTCGTATAAGACAGAAGAGAGAGTAGTTGATAATGTCGGTATAGCCGCCCTCGACCCCCTCCGAAGCTATAGTGAGGCCGTTGTTGTCTTCTATCTGCTTGATGCGGCGCAACTTCATGAGTATGAGGTCGACCATGGAGCTGACACGCATCATGCGCCAGGCTTCGCCGTAGTCGTGGTTTTTGTCGAGCATCAGTGCTATAGCCTGGCCTATATGCTTGTCGTAGAGGCGCAAAGCCTCGTCGGAGGCTATCTCCTGCGGCTCGCCGGTACCGAGTTGGCACTGTATGAGGGCCATGACGGCATAGTTTACCATGGCCACAAACTCGGCCCGGATGTCTTCGCCCACGCGGTTCTCACCGCTCTCCTCTATACTACGTATGCGGTTGGCTTTGATGAGTATCTGGTCGGTTAGCGAGGGTAGCCGCAGCACCCTCCACGAGGTGCCGTAGTCGGAGGTTTTCCGGGCAAACACTTCGCGGCAGGCTGCCACTTCTTGGGCAAACTCTTTTTGGGTCAATTCGGTGTTCATTGTTCTTCGGTCGGCTAATTTTGAAGTGCTGAGGATGAAATCTGCCTGATTTTTCGGTTTTTATTTTTCAGTTTTCAATTTTTATTCTCTCATACACAACAAAAAACGTTTTTTGCCGTTATTATTATACGATGAGCAAAGATACACATTTTTCTGAATTTAGCGTCAGAGTTGGAAAAAAAATAGTGACCTTTGACCGTCCGGCGGTGATGGGCATACTCAACATCACCCCCGACTCGTTCTACGACGGCGGCCGCTACACCGAGCCGGAGACCATGCTGGCCCAGGCACGCAACCTGTTGGCCGATGGTGCCGACATTATCGATGTGGGCGCCTCGTCGTCGCGGCCAGGCGCAATTCTGCTGCCCCCGGCCGAAGAAGCCGCCCGTCTTGCCGGTGCAGTGAAGTTGCTGCGTGCCGAAATGCCCGAGACCGTCATTTCGGTCGACACCTGCTATGCCATCCCCGCGCGAGCCGCAGTGGAGGCCGGAGCCAATATGGTGAACGACATAGGCGGCGGAAGGCTCGATGAGGCAATGTTTGCCACCGTGGCCGAACTGCAAGTGCCCTATATCCTTATGCACTCGCGCGGCAACCCCGGCAACATGAACACCCTCACCGACTACGACGACATTGTGGCCGACTTGGTCAAGTTCTTCTCGTCGCGCCTCGACGAGTTATGCCGCCTCGGCGTGGCCGATGTGTGGCTCGACCCAGGCTTCGGTTTTGCCAAGACTGTGCAGCAGAATTTCGAACTGCTCAACCGCCTCGACGAGCTCACCACACTCTTCGACCAGCCCGTGGTAGCCGCCTTGAGCCGCAAAAGCATGATATACAAAACACTCGGCGTGCAGCCGGCCGATGCCTTGAACGGCACCATAGCCCTCGATGCAGTGGCCCTGCTGCGCGGTGCACGCGTACTGCGTGTGCACGACCCCAAACCCGCCGTCGAGACCATCAAACTCGTCTCGGCTCTGTTTGAATCCACAACCATAACACAATAACCGACTATGCTGAACAACATTCTCCAGATACGCTTCGTCGATGTAATCGATGTGATCCTGGTGGCCATTTTCGCCTACCAGATTTACCGCCTTGTGCGCGGAACCAACGTGCTACGCATCTTCTGGGCCCTGCTGGTGTTGGTGCTGGCATGGCAGGTGGCCAAGCTCTCGGGCATGAGGCTCACCGGCGCCATACTTGGCTCGGTAGTCAACGTGGGCCTGATTGCTCTGGTGGTTATCTTCCAGCCCGAGATACGTAAGTTCCTGCTATTTATAGGCACCAAGACGCAGCTCGACGGCGGCCTGCTGGGACGCATAGCCTTCTGGCGCCGCGACGCCGGCAAAGCCGACAGCCGCTCGACCCTCGACCCCTACATACATGCCTGTATGCACATGTCGGCAGCCAAAACCGGAGCCCTCATCATCTTCCGTCGCCAAAACGAGGTCGAGGAGCTTGTGGCCACCGGCGAGCGCATCGACGCACGCGTATCGGCCCCGCTGCTCGAGACCCTATTCTTCAAAAACTCACCGCTGCACGACGGTGCCGTTATTGTGCAGGGCAGCACCGTGCTGGCGGCACGCTGCATTCTGCCCGTCACCTCGCGCACCGACATCGACCCCAGCCTCGGCCTGCGTCACCGCTCGGCCATCGGCGTCACCGAGCAACTCGATGTTATTGCCGTGGTGGTGAGCGAAGAGACCGGCGCCATAAGCTACGCCGCAGGCGGCGAGATCAGCCACGGGGTGAGCCCCACCCAATTGCGCCAGTATTTAGAGGCAAACCTCATCGAGATGAAACCCTCGACCGACAAACCCGGCAAGCCTGCCAAGACCGCTTGACCGCGTTTTTGTGCCCAAAACAACAAATTGTTGAAAATCAACCATTTATGGATATTTATATAACCTGCTGGAAATTAGCGGGTTATATAGGTTAGGTTCGGGTTAAGGTCGGGTTGAGGTCGGGTCAAGTTCTATAGACCCTATAGATTCTATGGCCTCGATAGATACTTTTAGCGATGAAAGACCCTTATCAACGTGATTATCAGAGCTTCATGGTGAGGCTTATGCGGTGGCGACGCAGGTCGACACTCAGCACCTTGACCTGCACGTGCTGGTGCAGATGCACCACCTCGGCGGGGTCGGCCACGCGGCGGTTGGCCATCTGGCTCACGTGCACAAGTCCGTCTTGGTGCACACCCACATCCACAAAGGCCCCGAAGGCTGTGATGTTTGTAACAATGCCCGGCAGCACCATGCCTTCGCGCAGGTCTTCGATGCGCGACACGTTTTTGTCGAACTCGAACACCTCGAACTTGGCCCTGGGGTCGAGTCCCGGCTTGTCAAGTTCGCGCATGATGTCTTGCAGGGTGGGCAGGCCACAGTCGGCACTCACAAAGCGGGCAATGTCTATCTGTTTGCGCAGTTCGGCGTTGGCCATTAGTGAGGGTACGTCGGTGCCGAGCGAAGCGGCAATAGCGGCCACAAGGCTGTAGCGCTCGGGATGAACTGCGCTGCGGTCGAGGGGGTTGGCCGAGCCACGCACTCGCAAAAAACCGGCGCACTGCTCAAAGGCGCGGGCTCCAAGGCCTTTGACTTTGAGCAACTCTTGGCGCGAGCCGAAGGCACCGTGGCTGTTGCGGTGGGCCACAATGCTGTCGGCCAAAGCGGGGCCTATGCCGCTCACATAGCTTAGCAGTTCGCGCGAAGCGGTGTTGAGTTCCACGCCCACAGAGTTGACGCAGCTCTCCACCACGTCGGCCAGACTCTGGGCCAACAGGGTCTGGTTCACATCGTGCTGGTACTGGCCCACGCCAATGCTCTTGGGGTCGATTTTGACCAACTCGCTCAAGGGGTCCATGAGGCGACGGCCTATCGATACGGCGCCGCGCACCGTAACGTCGTAGTCCGGGAACTCGCGACGTGCCACATCGCTGGCACTGTATACCGAAGCTCCTGCCTCGCTAACCATCACGGCTATCAATTTCTGCTTGAAACGGCAGCGTTGCACCACCTCTTCGGTTTCGCGGCCGGCGGTGCCGTTGCCAATGGCAATGGCCTCGATGTGGAACGCCTCGGCCAGAGCCTCGAGTTTGGCCACGGCGGCGCGCTCTTCGCGAACCGAGGTGAAGGGGTATATGGTCTCGTTGTGCAGCAGGGCTCCCTGCGCATCCAGACACACCACCTTGCAACCCGTGCGGAATCCCGGGTCGATGGCCAGCACACGCTTTTGCCCCAGCGGCGGAGCCAGCAGCAGCTGACGCAGGTTGTCGGCAAAAACACGTATGGCTTCGCGGTCGGCGTGTTCCTTGAGTGAACCGAGAAGTTCGTTCTCTATTGAAGGCGCTATGAGGCGTTTGTAGGCATCGCGCACAGCCTCGGCCACCTGTGCGGCGGCCTGTGTGGTGCCACGCACAAACTGGCGTTCAAGCACCTGCAAAACCTCGTCGTCGGTAACGGGGCGGGCGTGGACTCTCAACAGTCCTTCGTCGGCGCCGCGCAGCATGGCCAGCACGCGGTGCGAGGGGGCCCGGCGAGCCGGCTCGTCCCACTCAAACCACGACTCATATTTTCCGGCCTCCTCTTCTTTGCCCTTGACCACACGCGAAGTGAGGTGTGCAGTGCGGTTATAGATGTTACGTACACGGTTGCGGGCCTGCGGGTTCTCGCTCACACGCTCGGCAATGATATCGCGTGCGCCGTCGAGCGCGCTCTGTATGTCGGGCACCTCGCCGTCTGGATTGACAAATGGGGCGGCCCATTGCTCCACGTTGCCGGCTGCTTGGGTGAGCAGCAGGTCGGCCAGCGGGGTGAGGCCGCGGGCGGCGGCCACGCTGGCACGTGTCTTGCGCTTGGGGCGATAAGGGAGGTAGAGGTCCTCGAGCTCGGTGAGAGTGGCGGCGGCTTCGAGAGTTCGGCGCAGTTCGTCGGTGAGTTTACCCTGTTGCGCAATGCTCTCTATTATTGTGTCGCGGCGACGGTCAACCTCCTTGAGCCGAGCCAGCAGGTCGCGTATGGCGGCAATCTGCACCTCGTTGAGGGCTCCGGTGGCTTCTTTGCGGTAGCGGGCTATGAATGGCACGGTGGCCCCCGACTCGAGCAGGGCTATGGTCTGTTCCACCTGGCGCGGGCCGAGGTTGAGTTGCTGGGCTATGGCTGTGGCGTAGTTCACGTTGCTATGGGTTGAGAACCGAAAGTTGGATTTCCGGACTGTTTTGCGAGCCTGGAAACCCAACTTTCTGATTTTGGCTGATTGTTATTCTTTTACGAATTTCTGCACACTGGCACCGCCGTCGGTGATGACGCGCATGATGTATATGCCGGCGGGCAATGATGTGGTGTTGACGGTGGGCTGGGCGGTGGCCTGGCTGATGACAACACGGCCGGTAACATCCATCACCTCGAGGCTGCGGATGGTCTCGGCACAGTCAATGCTGAGTTCGTTGCGCACGGGGTTGGGGTAGAGCGAGAAACTGGCGTTGCCTGCAGCAGTCTCGATGCCGTCCATGTGGCCGGTGCCGTTGTTGGTGACGTTGAGATAGTATGTAACCACATTACCGAACTTACCGTTGTTGGTCAGCACAATGCTACCGTCGCCGGCATAGAGACGGAAGCCTCCATTGCCATCGCCATAGGAGTCATACACATTGAGTATGTATAGACCGGCCGAGTCGGGGTCGAAGTGATAATAGACGTGCATGGGGTTACGGTTGAGATCGTCGGGGATGGTGTCGCTTTCGAAGAGCACTGAACAGTCGCGCTGGCGATAGAAATCGACCGATGTCTCAGTACTGTATTTATCGACTATAAGGTCCATTGCAAGCGGACCCTGAACGGTATAGACGTTCATCAGTCCAATTTTTGAAGCGGCGCTACCGGTGGTATAGAGTCGCACGTCGAAAGTGTCGATAGTAGTGTCGCTAACTATAATATAAGTGGAGTCGAAGTAGGTGAAAGACATGGTGGTGTCGACGTTGAGGGTGTCGCAGATGTAACGCGGGTCGTTCACGCGGTTGCGGTAGTTGCGCATTTCGCGGTTGCTGCGACTGTGGTAGAGGGTGGTGTCGCTATGGCCGCCGAGGGTGTCGATGCAACGGAAAACGGTGTCGTATGTATATGCGGTGTCAATGCGTATAGTGTCGGTTTGGTAGGTGTTGTCTATGGTTGTGTCATACTCGGTGGCGTTGAGCACGCGGATGTAGGAGGCCATGGCACCCGATACATAATAGGAGGCGTTGGTCTGCGGGTTTGTGGCAGGAGCGTAAGCGGGCAGGCTGATGGTGTCGGTGCTGAAAGGTGCTATGGTGTCGGGGTAAACGTAGGTGTTGGCCTCGCCGCTGTATGAGTAGTTGATTGTGACATCGGCGGCGCGCTCGTTGGTGGAGTTGTGTATCACGAACTGGGGAATGAACTCGACGGCACAGTCTTCGCTGCTCACAGTCATCGGATCGCTGTAAAGGCCATAATAGCTCATCTTGGCCTCGCAGCCGGAAAGTATCTCTTGGTGGCTTTCGCACATGAAGACCACGACGCGCAGGTCTTTGGCTTTCATTTCCACGTTGCTTATTTTCTCAGGAATCTGGTAGAAATAATGGCGCGACACGAAAGTGCCTGCGGTGGTGGTGTCTATAGCCTCACCCCACTGGCCGGTAATTAGGTCGCGCAACATATGGTTGTGGCGGTATTGTGAGCCAACCATCATCTCGGGATACCAAGTCTCGGCACCCACCTGCGGACCAAGGATATTATCCTGTATTATAGCCACGTTGAGGTAGTTGGTGTCTTTTCTTGAATTGCCGGTATAGTAGGCTTCGACGTCAATCTCGATGGTGCGGGCAATCAGGTTGACATGGGCCTTGGCGGCTACATTAACCTCTGAGCTCTGAGACATGATTATGTTGGCGGACGACTCAAACTCGCCACGGTTGAGGGCGGTTGCGCTGCTGCCGCTAAAACGATGGCGATTGACGGTGCCTGAGGGATAGCCGCTGACACCGCTCTGGTTGGCTATGGCGTCGCCGTACTGCGTGGTGTACATTGTGGCATAGCCTCCTGTATGGATATTGATTGCCACTACGCGGCCAGGGTTGGCGGCTATGATTTCGTTCACTATTTTATGGCCGTCGGAGCAGTACTGGCATTGGACACCTGTAAACTCTTCGATGACGGCGTTGCGCAGTTGGATGGTGGTGTCAACAAACGTCTGAGCAGTCATGGCGATGCAGACAACGGTTGCTGCTACAAATGATAAGATTTTTTTCATTTTTTTGTAAATTGCTGATTTTTAATATTTGATATACTGTTTTTGCCTTTTTGAGCGGTGCAAATATACTAACATTTTTTCAGTTTTGACTGTTTTTTTGAAAAAAAATAACTTTTTTTATAATATTTCGGCGGCTTTTGCGTTATTATGGGTGAAATGTTGCAACAAACCAAAATGAAAAGAATATTATTGCTGGCGGCATTGCTGGCCGTGACCGCCGTAGCGGGAGCCCAAGAGGTGAGTTCGCGTGCCAAGGCTATGCGCATGATGACCTACAGCCGCCCCGAGTACCAAGTCAAAGACATAAAGGTCTATACCGACACAATGACAGTCTACACATTGGCCGACTATGTTGTGTACCCTGTTGGCAAGTGGAGCTCTATTGAACAGTATATCACAGACAACCAGTTACAATGGTACCGCGAAGTAGGCTACAAGGCCTATTTCGATTCCATGTCGGTGTCGGTGAATACTATGAAGCGCCTCGATGGTAGTTTCCTGGATATGTACTACAGTATCTGGACCAAACGCGTGGAGCTCCTGGCCGGCAAAATCAGCGACCCAGAAGTGGTGCTTGACAACGGAATACATTGCGGTATGTCCAAAGACGATGTGTTTAAGGTTTTCTTTAAACGCTATCCGCGTTCCTACACGGCCGATGTAGCGGTGCTAAAGATTGTTTCGGCTGCCGGCGAGATTGCCGAAATATACACATTCAAGGGCAATAAGTTGCGTCACGTACAGATCGTGACCGGATACAAATATTATTAATAGCCCTCACATCACCCCAATGGCGAAGTCCACTGGTCTGTTTTTCGGTTCATTCAACCCCATTCATGTGGGTCATATGATTATTGCCAATACTATGCTTGAGTGTGGCGGTATGGATGAGGTGTGGTTTGTTGTGTCACCGCAAAACCCTTTCAAGGAGCGTTCAACTCTCCTTGCTGACCACCACCGGTTGGAGATGGTGCGCCGAGCTACCGACGACAACTACCGCCTGCGTGTCTGCGACATCGAGATGCACTTGCCAATCCCGTCGTACACCTCACTCACTTTGGCACGCCTGGCCGAGTTGCACCCGGGACGCGAATTCTGCCTGATTATGGGGTCCGACAACCTGGCCTCGTTCCATCGTTGGCGCAACTACGAGCACATCCTGGCCAACTACCGCCTCATGGTCTACCCGCGGCCTGGCTACGGCAACTGCCCCCTCGCCTCGCACCCCAACGTCGCCATGGTGCCCACGCCCACCATGGACATCTCGTCGAGCTACATACGCGCCCTCATCGGCCAGGGCCGCGACGTGCGCTACCTGCTCACCGAGCCCGTCTACCAGTACCTCACCGAAATGCATTTCTACAAAGGCTAAACTCTGCCAGAAGCCACCCCATGGCAAAAGCCTTTACCATGCCACTTCACCATGTTTTTTGCCATTTTTTTAATTCTTTTCATTATATCAAAAAAAAGTTGTATATTTGCAGATTGTTAGCCGACTGTCCGAGTCATACCATACAGGTTTGTCGAGCAGGCGGCCAACTGATTGATAATATGTAAATTGTAAATATAAAAACTATTGGAATAAAGGCTCGCAGGGGCTGCAAAAAATGATTTTTTGAATATGAAAAAAACAATTTTCGCCGTGCTTTTAGCCTCCCTCATGCTGGTGGGGTGTAACGGATTATCCAAAATGAAAAGCAATGCAGGAAAGGTGCGCTACCAGGCCAACCCAGATCCAGTCCAAACCATGGACGACAAGGTGGTGGTTAATTTCACTGGCGCCATCCCTGAGAAATATTTCGACAAAGGCGTGGCTGTGTTCATGCAGCCTGTCTTCACATGGGAGGGTGGTAACATACCTCTCGAACCCATCACCCTCAAGGGCGAGAAAGTGAGCGGCGACGGTACCATTGTGAGTTACGCCAACGGCGGCCGCTTCACCTATAGCGATATGTTCGACTTCAAGCCTGGCATGGAGACTGGCCGAGTAACCCTCACCCCAGTGGGATACAAGTCGAGCAAGACCAATGAGGACGCTCGTTTTGCCGATGACATACTGCGCGACAACAAAGGCGTGGAGTTTCCGCCGGTGCTCATATCCGACGGTGTCAACAACACTGCCTCGTTAGTCGACATCAAGGGCAATATCTCCATTTCGCCTGTCAACTACAACAAGACCCAAGGCATTGTTGAAACTGCCGACATCTACTTTCTCAACGGCACCTCCGACCTTGATTGGGACTTTGAGATGAACCGCCGCTTCGACAGCCGCAACCAGCTACAAAACCTCAAACGCGTCATGCTTGAGCAGGGTTTGCCCAAACAGATAAGCATTACCGGCTGGGCGTCGCCCGAAGGCGAAGAGACTCACAACGTGGGCGTGTCGAAAAACCGTGCTGATGTAGCTACCACACAGTTACATAAAGTACTTGACGAGGTACTTACCATCATGGCCCGTCGTGCTAAAGTCAAACCTCAGGATCTTGAGTACTACAAATATCAAGAACTGAAAAAGATTGTCATCACCACCCGCGCCGCCGGCGAGGACTGGGTGCACTTTGTGGTCATGGTAGAGCAGTCTGATATGCAGGACAAACATGCTGTGGTCAACATTGTTGAGACCCAGCAGAACCTCATCAAACGCGAACAGATGATTAAGAATATGGCTGAGTCGTATAGCGAACTCAATACCGAGATATTCCCTAACCTGCGCCGCGCCCAGATTGCTCTCTACTACTCCGAAGCTCGCAAGACCGACCCCGAGTTGGCAAAACAGGCCTCGCTCAACCCAGCTAAACTCTCATTCGACGAACTTATGTACGCCGCCTACATCAACTATAACTACGACACCAAAATGAAGTACTACAAGTGGGCTACTGAGAACCACAGCTCAGAGTGGGCCGCTTGGAACAACGCCGGTGCCATAGCATTCTACCTTGACGACTACGCCGAAGCCGAGCGCTACCTCAACGTGGCACGTGACATCAACCCCCACAACCCCGATGTACTTAACAATACCGGTCTGCTCTGCTTGGCACAGAAAGACTACGCCTTAGCCAAGTACTATTTTGAGGAAGCTCAACGCCAGGGCAGTTCCGATGCCGCCGCCAACATTCCTATACTTAACCTCAAACGCGGCAACTACGACGAGGCTCAGCAAGCTCTCCGAAGCAACAACTGCAGTTACAACCTAGCCTTCTCACAATTAATGAACGACGAAACCGGTGCCGCCATCCGTACCCTCGACTGCTGCCTCGACCAGAACTGCGACGTCAACTACCTGCGCGCAGTTTGCTACGCCCGTCTCGGCGACAAGGAGAACGCCCTCAAGAACCTCAAGGCCTCCATCGACGACAAGTACGCGTACAAGATGAAAGCCGCTGTCGACGTGGAGTTCAAGGATTACTGGGATGATGAGGAGTTCCAGTTGATAGTGAAACAGTACTAACAGTAACTTAAATATAGAACCGGAGCGGAAAACCATATAGGCGTTCCGGTTTCTCATTTTGCTTTCAAGTTATGATTAAACGTCAGATACCAAACCTGATAACACTATGCAACCTCACCTGCGGCGTACTGGCCATAGGCTGTGCAGTGAATGGGCAACTTGCCAACGCCGCGTTGTTCATCCTGCTCGGCATATTGTTCGACTTCTTCGACGGACTCAGCGCACGCCTTATTGGTGTCAGCTCACCAATGGGTAAAGAACTCGATTCGCTGGCCGACGTAGTTACATCGGGTGTGGCTCCAGGATTCATTCTCTACAATATATTGGGAGGTTGCACCATAGCTCCGTGGTTAGGCTATGTGGCGTTGCTCATACCCGCTTTTGGAGCATACCGCTTGGCCAAATTCAACCTCGATACACGCCAGAGCCACTCTTTTCTTGGCCTGCCGGTACCCAGCAATGCGCTGATATGGGTCGGCCTTGCCTTGAGCGGTATCTACACACAGATGGACGACTGGCATCTTATTGCCATAGCGGCGTTGAGCCTTGCAACCTGTGTGCTAATGGTTAGCGAGTTGCCGCTCTTTTCGCTGAAGTTCAACTTCAAGGACCTTTCGTGGCGCACCAACAACGTGCAGTACATTTTCCTTATTATATGTGCGGTAATTATCGCAGTGCTGCGCAACTGGATTGCTGTCTCGGCCATTATCCTATGGTACATCATTCTATCTCTCCTTACCCAACGTCGTCATGCTGAATGACCTGAAAGATATCCAGATAGCCGACTACGACTACACACTGCCCGATGAATGCATAGCCCGCTACCCTTTGGAGCAGCGCGACCAATCCAAGTTGCTTGCACTCAAAAACGGAGAGATAAGCGAGCACCACTTCTACGACTTACCCAACCTATTGCCGCCTCAAACCATGCTGGTGTTCAACAATACTCGCGTAATCCATGCCCGGCTGCTATTCCGCAAACCTTCGGGAGCCACAGTCGAGGTGTTCTGCCTCGAGCCACACGCCATGCCAGTGGTGCAGGCTTTCGAGCAGCGGCAACAGTGCACTTGGCTCTGCCTTGTTGGCAACAATAAGAGGTGGAAAGAGGGTGTACTTACCATCGGTTTCAAGTTCCATGGAGAGGAACATACCCTATCGGCAACCCGACTTCAACCCGAGGGCGATGCATGGACAGTCCGTTTCAACTGGAGCGGAGGCATGAGCTTTGCCGAGGCTATCGAGGCTGCCGGCGTCATCCCACTGCCGCCCTACCTCGGCCGCGCCGCCGAGGACTCCGACAGCCGCCGCTATCAAACCGTCTATGCCCGGCATGATGGTTCTGTGGCCGCCCCTACGGCAGGCTTGCATTTTACACCGGCAGTGTTGGAGGCTTTGAAAGCCAACGCCATCGACACCGAATACATAACCCTCCACGTGGGAGCCGGCACATTCAAGCCCGTGAGCACACCTACCATAGGCGAGCATGTCATGCACAGCGAGCCAGTGCACGTCACCATCGACAATCTGCGCCATATTGCAGAACACGAAGGTAATCCAGTCATAGCTGTCGGCACCACCAGTGTGCGCACTTTAGAATCTCTTTATTGGTTTGGCGAAAGTTTGCAACGCAATCCCAATCCCGATAACATGGAGGTAGAGCAATGGCAGCCCTATCAGCCTGCCGACAGCCTGCCAACATACGCCCAGGCCTACCATAACATAATCGACTGGATGGAACGCCGAAACCTCGACAGCCTCGATGGCCGCACTCGCCTTATGATTGCACCAGGCTACACCTACCGCGTAATCTCAGGCTTGGTAACCAACTTTCATCAACCCAAGAGCACTTTACTGCTGTTGGTCTCGGCCCTCATTGGCGACCGCTGGCACCAGTGCTACCAATATGCCCTCGACCACGAATTCCGTTTCCTTAGTTACGGCGACAGCTGCCTATTCATACCGCAATGACCCTCGCACCGCTCAGAGACCTTGTGCGTTTGCTGCTGCCGGCACAGTGCGTTGGTTGCTGCAACGTGCTGGTTGGCTCGGAGCACCAGCTGTGCGCGAAATGTCTGCTCAACCTGCCTCTCACACACTATGCCGATTATAGCGACAACACTGTTGAGCAGCAGCTGCGGCGCTGGGTTAATGTGGAGGCAGCCATGGCACTGCTTTATTTCGGGCACCACGAATTGGGCCAGCGCATAGTTCATGACATCAAGTACCACGGCAACAGCACCCTGGGACACTTAATGGGAAGGCAGATGGGTATTGCCTTGCAGGAGTCGGGACGTTTTGGCGACGTGGACCTGCTCGTGCCTGTGCCGCTGCACTGGCGCCGCCGGTTGCAGCGCGGCTACAACCAAAGCCTGCTGCTCTGCGAAGGCATTGCCCAAGTGTTTCGCACCCCCATCGACAGCCGCGCACTACGCCGCACTCGCTATACCGACAGCCAGACCCACCTCGGCAGTGCCGCCCGCTACGCCAATGTGCTCGACGCCTTCTGCGCGCCTCATCCTCAAAGTCTGCAAGGTCGCCACATCCTGTTGGTCGACGATGTCATGACAACAGGAGCCACATTGGCCGCCTGTTCGCGCGTTTTGCTCGACATAGAGGGTGTGCGTGTGAGCATAGCCGCCCTATCGGTGGCCGACTGAACATATTTTTTGCACAAAAAATTTGCACAAGCCGGATTTTTTTACTATCTTCGTAGATTGTATTATATCCCAACAGAGGTCATATAAAACTGAGAAACAATAAGTTGAATTAGAAATAACGTTAAAATGAAGTACAAAAGAGTTTTGTTGAAGCTGAGTGGCGAGTCTCTTATGGGCGGCCAAAGCTACGGCATTGACCCCAAAATGCTCGAGCAGTATGCCACCGACATACGTCAGGCTGTGGAGCATGGTGTCGAGGTGGCCATAGTGATAGGC
The DNA here is from genome assembly GCA_024685285.1 of Bacteroidales bacterium. Classification (GTDB taxonomy): domain Bacteria; phylum Bacteroidota; class Bacteroidia; order Bacteroidales; family P3; genus Colimorpha. The sequence goes on along the minus strand of JAIKVZ010000022.1, from coordinate 20,222 downwards.
GGCGGCAACATATTCCGCGGCCTGAGCGGCGCCGCCGGCGGCATGGACCGCGTGCAGGGCGACTATATGGGTATGCTCGCCACTATGATCAACAGCCTGGCTTTGCAGGCCGAATTGGAGCGCCAGGGACTACGCACCGAGCTGCTGGGCGGTTTGACTATCGAGCCCATCTGCAAGGGCATGAGCCGCCGCCGCGCACAGGAGGCGCTGGCCGAGGGCCGCGTGGTGATTATTGGCGGCGGCACTGGCAACCCCTACTTCACCACCGACACCGCCTCGACCCTCCGCGCCATCGAGATTCAGGCCGATGCCATCCTCAAAGGCACACGCGTCGACGGTGTCTACACTGCCGACCCCGAGAAGAACCCCACCGCCACCAAGTACCAGACCCTTAGCTACAGCGAGGCTCTTGAAAAGAAACTCAAAATAATGGACCTCACCGCCTTTGCTCTGGCCGAGGACAACAACCTGCCAATCTATGTCTTCGACATGAACCGCGCCGGCAACCTGCTGCGTGTGGTCGAGGGCGAGCCCGTGGGCACCATTGTGAGCCGCTAAACCAATCAAGCAACCATTCATTAACGCAATCAAACAATAAAGCAATAATATTATGAACGACTTATCAAAAGCCTGCATCGACGAGGCAAAAAACAGTATGCAGAGCGCCCTCCACTTCCTCGACAAGGAACTGGCCAAGATCCGCGCCGGCAAAGCCAACCCCGGTATGCTCGAAGGTGTCAAGATTGACTACTACGGCGCCCCGACCGACATCAGCCAGGTGGCCAACATCAACACCCCCGACGCCCGCTCTATCGTCATCCAGCCATGGGAGAAGAACTTTGTAAGCACCATCAACAAGGCCATCCTCGACGCCAACCTGGGCTTCACCCCACGTATCGAGGGCGAAATATTGCGCATCATCATCCCGCCCCTCACCGAGGAGCGCCGCCGCGAGCTCACCAAGGCCGCCAAAACCGAGGTCGAAAACTCCAAGGTCAACATCCGCAACGCCCGCCGCAATGTCATGGACAAGGTCAAAAAGCTCAAAGACAAATCGGTGCCAGAAGACGAGGTGAAACAGGTGGAAAAGGAAATCCAGGACGTGACCGACAAGTTCATTGCCGAGTGCGACAAGATTTTCGCCGCCAAGGAGAAAGAGATCATGACCGTCTGACCCCGCAGTGGCAGCCATGGACATCAGGTGGTTCGACACCCTGCCGTCGACCAACGAATACTGCAAACTCCTCAATCTGTCAGAGGTTGAGGAGTTTACTGTTGTGGCCGCCCGCGAGCAGACCGCCGGACGCGGCCAGCGCGGCAACCACTGGCACAGCCAGCCCGGGCTCAACCTCACCTTCAGCCTTGTGCTCAAACCAACCTTCCTGCCGCCCGACCGCCAGTTCCAGCTCACCAAGGCCCTCTCGCTCGGCGTGGCCGACTTCTTGAAGGATGTGGAACTTAAAGAGCCTATTGCCATCAAGTGGCCCAACGACATCTACGTTGGCGACCGCAAGATATGCGGCACGTTGATCGAGACCCGCCTGCACGGCACTAACTTCGCGGCAGCCGTGTGCGGCATGGGCCTCAACGTGAACCAGACCGCTTTCGGTGCCGAGGCCGGCCGACCCACCTCGCTCAAGCGGCTCACAGGCCGCGACTTCGACCTCGACGAGACCCTCAGCCGGCTCCTCGACGCCATCCAAGGCCGCTACGAGGCCCTGCGAAGCGGCCTCACCGCCGCCATCGACGCCGACTACCTCGGCAGCTTCTACCGGCTCGGCATCGCCGCAGCCTACCGCGCCGACGGGCAGGATTTCACAGCCACAGCCACCGGAGTGGACCCCAACGGGCGCCTGCTCCTCACCACCGCCGACGGCCAGCGCCTTTCATTCGCAATGAAAGAAGTGGAATTCATCTAACACAAAACCGTTAAAACTCAGCACTTTAAACCGCCTGACATCGGGCACAGAACTTATAGACTCTATAGAATCTATAATCTCTATCGAACCCTACCCGACCTCAACCCGACCTTAACCCGAACCCAACCTATCTATATTATTGAAAACCAGCCTGTTGTGTGATATTTTACAACAAGTTGGTTTTCAGTAATTTAATTATTTTCAGAATAACGAAAGGTAAAAAACAGAAAGTAGGCTTTTTATCAAAAAAAATTATGTTTGCTGGACCCTATATAAGCGGCGAGGGTGCTTCGATGAAGCACCCTCGCCGCAGGTTATTGCTTTAGCGGGATTGCTATTCCTGCTTGTCGGCGGTAATCTTTTCAAGCCACTTGAGCATTCCGAACATCACGCTCATGGCTATGAGGCAGATGATGGCGAAGGTGGCCCAGGTGTACCACAGGTGCGAGAAACTGTTGAGCATACGCACGCCGAGGAAGATGATGAGGTTGCCAAGTGCGGTGGCGCCAAGCCACAGACCCTGGCAGATACCCTGAAGGTGCTTGGGGGCAATCTTGGACACGAAGCTCAGACCCAGCGGGCTGATGAAGAGCTCGGCCACGGTGAGGAAGAAATAGGTTATCATCAACACCCATGCGCCACATTTCTGGCTGGCGATGACGTCGGCGGGCTGGGCTATGAAGGCGGTGCCCGAGGGGTAGCCGATTATCATGCTGAAGATGGTCAAGAAGATGTAGGCGCAGGCCGCAAAGCCCATACCAAGGGCTATCTTGCGCGGAGTGCTGAACTTGCGACCCCACGGGGTGGAGAAGAGCCACATGATGACGGGGGTGAGCACAATGACGAGGAACGGGTTGAGGAACTGCCACACCTCGGGAGCCACCTGGTCGGAGTTGACGAAGTTGCGGGTGAAGATGGTCAGCGACTGGGTGTTCTGGTGGAACGAGAACCAGAAGAAGATGACTATACCCAGCACGGCATAGAGGCCGGCCATACGCTGCTTGATGTCTTTGGCCATGGCCACGCGCTCTTCGGGAGTGTAGTCGACAACCTCTTTCTTCTCTTTCTTGGCGGGGTTGGGGTACATCTTCTTGGTGATCATGAAGATGGCGAAGGAGAGGAGCATGGCGGCGATGGAGGCGATGAAGCTGTAGTGGACGCCGGTGTTGAAGACCTGGAGGTAACTCTCGCAGGCGACCTGCATATTGGCGGGGTCGAAAGCACCGTTGCTGGTGGCCATCAACTGGTTGAGGTTGGCCATCTGGGTCTCGGTCATGTTGGCCGCGTCGTTGAGGTATTGGTGGCAGAGGGCGGGGAGCTCGCTGTTGTATATCATATCGCTCTTGGCAAGCCACCATTTACGGATGTTGGGGGCCACGAAGGGTGCAAAGACACCGCCAAGGTTGATGAACACATAGAAAATCTGGAAGCCAGGGTCGCGTTTGGTCTGGGCCTCGGCCAGGGCTTCGGGACCTTTTTTGGCAGCCTCGGCCTCAAGGTTATCGTACATCTGGCCCACTATGGCCTGCAGGTTGCCCTTGAAGAGACCGTTGCCGATGGTGATTATCAGCAGGGCGGCGCAAATGAGCACCAGCATACCGATCTTGTTGGCGGGGTCGACGGTGGTGGGGATGCTGAGCATCGTGTAGCCCACGGCCATCACAATAAGACCCGCGGCGATAGTGCCCTTGTAGTTCTGCAACTTGTCGGCCACCACACCGCCGGGCAGTGCCATGATGTAAATCATGAAGTAGAAGACCGAGAAGATAAGGCCGGCCACATCGTCGGGCAGACCAAACTTCGAGCAGAGGAACAGCACCAGGACAGCGTTCATAATATAGTAGCCGAAACGCTCGCCCATATTACTCAGGGCTGCCCAGATTAATCCTTTAGGATGTCCTTTGAACATAGTTGTAAAGTTTTAATTATTAATTTGTTGATTTTTGTTGTTGACTCGTCTGGTAATGGTTTTCGGGTGCAAATATACACATTTTTTTTTGATTTTATGAAAAAAATGTTAATTTTGCACTCCGAAATGGAGAATATCGACAATATCGTGACCCTTGCAGCGCAGGCTCTGCGGGCTGGCAAAACCCTGCTATACCCTACCGACACCATCTGGGGTTTGGGCTGCGATGCCGCCAACGCTGCCGCTGTCGAGGCCCTCTACAGCCTCAAACGACGCGACCCAGGCAAGTCGATGCTCGTACTCATGCTTCCCGAATGGGCTCCTGCCGATGGCGAGGCGGCCCAGATGCTACGTTCAACGGGACGTCCCACCACGGTGGTGTTGCCCGTGGCAAGTCTGCCTATTGGTGATTCTTTGGCTCACAACTTGCCTGCCGCCGACGGCACGGTGGGGGTTCGAATTCCTTGGGGCAGCCAGTTCTGCCTCGGTTTGTTGCGCTGTTTTGGCCGCCCTATAGTTAGCACATCGGCCAACTTTGCAGGCCAGCCGTCGCCAGCCACGCGTACCAACATTGACCCCGAGCTCGTCAAGGCCGTGGGCTATGCCGTCCCCGATTTGGATGGCGTCTGTGGTTTAGGCCTTGGTTCACGAATCATACGCCTCAACTCCGACGGTTCATTAACAACCCTAAGGCCATGATATACAGTGCAGTTCAGCATACAGCCCCAATTGCAGGCCAACGCGACTTGTGCGCCGAGCTGTTGCACGGCCTTATACGTCACCTTGGCCTGTGGCAAGCGGTCCCAGTTGTGGAGCACTTGCCGAGCGGAGCCCCATATCTCGCCAACTACCCCGAGCTGCATTTCAGCCAAAGCCATAGCCGCACCATGGTGGCCGTGGCACTCTCCAAGGTTGGCAACGTTGGCATAGATGTCGAAGGTCCGCGGCGCGTCAGTTCCGGCCTCATTGTGCGCGTCTGCACCCCATGCGAACAGCAGGCCATTGCCGCCGCCGACACCCCGGACTTGGAGTTCATCCGTCTCTGGACCCGCAAGGAAGCCTGCCTCAAATGCCTCGGCACAGGCATACACGGCTACGAGTCGCTACTCGAGGCCGAGAGTACCGCCGCAGCCCATGGCTATGTGGTTGACACTCTGAAGGTAGGCGAAGCCTTTGTCTCAATCTGCCACCTATCAACCGACACCGTAACGTCACTGCCATGAGCCGCCCTACAGACACCCAAAAACGAGGCCTCTTGTGGCTGGCTTTGGCTGCTGTGTTGGCCGTCGGGGCTGTCCTGTTCAGTCTGCCCAAGCACCCGCAACCTGCCTTGGAAGCCGAACTGCAGGAGATGAAAGCCCCCGACACTGCCGCCGTACAACGTGCCCAAAAACGCTACAAGTCCTACACCCGTCGCTCATTCCGCAGGCAAACCCCAGCAGACAAAGAGGCGACGCCGTGGGCTCAACCTCAAACTGACAGGACTGAGCGTGCCCGTTTGGTGGTCGATATCAACACGGCCGACACCCTGACCCTACAGCTTCTGCACGGCATCGGGCCCACCTACGCACGCCGCATTGTGGCCTACCGCAACCGCTTGGGCGGCTATGTGAGCACGTCACAGCTCACCGAGGTATATGGCTTCAGCGACGAACTCTACCAGCACATACTGCCCTACCTTACGCTGAGCACCGACAGCATACGCCAAATCGACATGAATACCGTAACCCTCAAGCAACTCATACGCCATCCTTACATAGACTACTACCAGGCTCGCGACCTCATAGCGTTGCGCAACAGCGGCGTGAGGTTCGGGTCGGTGCAGGACCTGCTGCTTTCGCCCACCATGGACGAGGCTACCTTAAGCCGCCTTGAACCCTACTTGAAATGCGATACCACCGACCTCAACCCGACCTTAACCCGACCTTGACCCCTCACCAAAGTAAAAAAATGTAGCAAAAAAGTGTCGGTTTTTGAAAAAATGTGTATTTTTGCAAATCCGTAGCCAACGTTGCGACGCCGCCAAAGAAGGCTCGCCGGCACCGCAGCTTTTGTGTATAGAGCCTCTGTTAAAACACTGTCAATTATGGGAAAAGAGAACAACCAGCAACCCCAGAACCTAAATGTCGAAATATCGGCCGATGTTGCCAAAGGCACTTACAGCAATTTGGCAATAATATCGCATACCGCCGCCGAAATTGTGCTCGATTTTGCCCAAGTGCTACCCGGTACCAAAAGTTGCCTGGTGCGCGACCGCGTCATTATGTCGCCCATCCATGCCAAAAGACTCCTTGCAGCCCTTAACGACAATATTCAACGCTTTGAAAACCAGTTTGGTACAATCAACGAACCTGCGGTTCGTCAGTTGGGAGACACTGTACCTTATGACATAATTGGCAAAGCCTGACGGCTTTTGCGGTGAGTGTCAGCAAATTAAAAAAAATGTTAAAAAGACATCTTTTTTGCAAAAGTACAAAAAATATTTGTATCTTTGCAAAAATTTATATTGAAAATTAAACAAACCTCAAAACGAAACAATTATGAAAAAAGTATTTCTTGCAGTAGCCTGCGCATTTATGGTTGCCTTCGGCATGACCTCTTGCGACCCTGAAGAGTTTCAAGGCATTGCCGACGATATCGTAAAGGACCTCGACAATTCGTTCGGTTCGGTGGCTCTCAAAGTTTCCGACCCCAATGGCGTGAGCCCCTTCGCCACAAAGGACAGCGTGCTCTTCTCGGCCTGTGTGACCGGCATCGTGACCGACACCACCAACATGGGCGACCTGACTGACTCGCTCGAAGGTTACGAAGGCTTCACTGGCAACAACACCTTCATCATGGGTGCCAACATCTCACTCGCCGACAGCAGCATAGACCTCACCAACGTCTATCCTATCTTCGGTCTCAAGACCAATGACACTGCTGATGGTATCCATATCATCAGCGACCCGATGAAAGATACCAACATGCTGATGGACTTCAACTTCGGCAAACTCATCACCAAGGGCTCTACCGAGAACCTCTTCGGCATTGCCATGAGCGATGTTAGCTGGTATGTCGGTGCCTCTGGCGAATTCGACATCAAGAGTTATCCCGATCCCGGTCTGCTGATGAAAGCCGAGTTGCGCAACGTCAAGGCTTACTACATCACCCAGACCCAGCTTGACTCCGTCGACCGTATCCTCAACCGCATCAAGGCTGCCGCTCCCTATGAAACGCAGTATGGCTACCTGCTGGAAATGGACTCGGTTGCTCGCAATATTGCCCTCGCCGGCATGTCTCCTGAAGAGAGAAACGCCTTTGAGGCAGCATTGGATGTTATCGAAGATGCCGCCGCTGCAAAGGATGTGCTCGACAGCATTGTTGAGAACCCCAGCATCTTCTTCGCTTCGATTGTGCTCAACGGCAAGCTCGAGGCTCGTCGCACCGACGTACAGGGATTTGTAGAGCAGCTTAGCGTTGAATAAGCCCTCAACATATCTAAGACACATAAACAGGGCGTTCTGTTGCAGGACGCCCTATTTTTTGCTACTGCTGTTTTTGTTGGCCTGCGGCCCGGCAGCCGCGCAGTTCGAGGTATCTTCGTATAGCGCTGCGGCGGCGGCCATGGGCGGCTCGCCACAAGGCCTTGACGATGCCGCTTCGATAGCTCAGACTATTGCGCCGGCGGCATTTGCACACAAGACACAAATAGCCTTGTCATACAGTCAATACCATTCCTTAAGAGCACTGTCCCATAAAACACTTTCGGCTGTGGTACCGGTTAAAGTTGGCGGTGTCGTAGCAGCTGTCACACACTATGGTTCGCAACTCTATAACGAGTTGCAACTCTCATCGGGATATGCCCTGCGCATCTCACCGTCGATAGCAGTGGGTGTCGCTTTGCATTATCTGCATACATCCACCGCCGACCCCTACTACACCCCTCAGCATTTGTTCACCGCCTCAGCTGCGGTTGAAGCGCGTCCGACCGAGAGCCTGACAATGGGAGCCAAAGTGTTCAACCCGTTTGCTGTCAAACTTGCCGGCGAGAGCGGCGAGCGAGTGCCTGCCCTATTTGCAGCGGGTCTGTCATACAAGTTGCTGCCGCAACTGCTTGCCTCGCTGCAGGTAGAGAAAGGTTTGTACACTCGGGCGCGCGTACAGGCCGGCGTTGAGTACACATTTCTTGAGCACTACAGCTTGCGCGGAGGTCTATCTACCGAGCCCATGATGTATACTTTTGGGGTGGGTGCCGTATGGGGGCAGTGCACGTTTGATTTCGCCGCCGGAATCCATCCCGTATTGGGGCTAACTCCGCAACTGACAGCTCAATACACATTCTGATATGCCACGCCGCAACTTGGTGACACTCCTGTTTGTGCTGCTTGCAGTATGTGCGTGGCCTCAATCCGAAACCGACATCGAGACCTCGCTGGAGCAGTGGCTTAGCGATGGGGAATCGGCTGTCGACGTGGAACAGATGGCCGATGTTTTGCAGGAACTGCGCGACAAGCCATTCAATGTCAACGACACCAGTGATATGCGTCTGGTCGAAATGGGACTTGTGACCCCTTTCCAACAACAGGCACTTAAGGTTTACGTGAGGCGTTATGGCAGATTGACCACCCTCGCCGAACTCTATTTTGTACCCGGGTTTGATTCAGTTTGTGTGGCACGCTTGCTACCGCTAATGGCGGCCGGAGGTGCTCCGCAACCTGCGCGCCCCAGCATAGCCAAGGCTTTGTCGCATCCGCGTATGAAGCTACTTACCGGGGTGTCGATGACATCACCGTCGGCCGAGGCTGACCCATTTCGGCTCTACACCCGAATGAGGGTCGACTTTGGCGATATGCTGCAACTTCAACTCTCACACGACCGAGATCCTGGCGAGGGATGGTTTGACGGCACCAATTTCTATTCAGGGCACTTGATGGTCAACAATATAGGGGTTTTGCAGAGAGCCATTGTGGGACGTTACAATCTTCAATTCGGCCAAGGCTTGGCCCTATGGACCGGCTTTGTTCCGTTTGTTATGCTTGGCGTCTCGCCGTTCCGTCTTGCACGAGGCATAAAGACGGCATCGGCCTTTGCCGAGAGTAACTACCTGCATGGTGCCGCTGCCACCTTTAATATATATAAAGGTTTAACGGCAACGACTTTCTACAGTAATGTCGAAGGAAACCAACTATCTGGTGCCAACATAGGCTACCATGGGCAAGGCACCCGGATTGGTCTCACGGCAGCCTATACCAGTCTGGCCGAGACTCCTGTTCCGCGCGCCACTCCCTACAACTACTATGCCCTGCGCGAAAGCAACACTATGAATATCAGTCTTGACGCTGCCCGAATGTGGCGTAGCCTGCTACTGTATGCAGAGGCCGCCATTGATGGTCATCTGCACCCTGCCGCCACTGCCGGTACACAGCTTTCGCTTGGACGAAACACGTTGCTCGGAGCCTCGGCACGCTATTATGCCAACGGTTATCATGCGCCATACGGTTCCGGTCCGGGTGGAGGCGGAGCCTATGGCGAGAGCGCTTTACGCCTTGATTTTCAAACCACATTGAACACAGGAACCGCCATAGCTTTTATGACCGACATGGTGCACTATCCTTATCTGCGCTATGCAGCCTACAGCCCCACCTATGCCGCCGACCTGCGGCTACAGCTCTCACATCCCGTCACGCCGAACCTCACGGCAGTGGCCCGCTACCGTTATCGCGCCAAGGAGCGTAACGGCGTTGTAGAACCGCAACCAAACTACCAGACTGAACTCACTTTGCGCCGTCAGTTGCAAGCCGACCTAATCTATTCCGACGGCGACTGGCGCGTGCTCACCCGCTTGCAGGGGGTATGGTTTGCCTGCGATATGCATGAGCAGTTGACCGGTTTCATGCTGTTTGGCGACATCAAATACTGCCCCGCCGATTCGCGCGTGAGCTTCTCTGCCCGTGCCACTATATTCGACACCGAAGGCTACGATGCAGCTATCTACATGACCGAGAGCGACTTGGCCTACAATCTCAGCACGCCAATGCTCAACGGTCAAGGGGTGAGGATGAGTGTGGTGGGTAGCTACGAGTTCGGCCACGGATGGAATATTTCGGCCAAATATGCAACTACCGTGCGCCTCGAAACAGGTGTCTCGCATATATTGAAACTGCAGTTGCGCCTATTGATTTGACAAGGGGTAAATTTGCGTTTTGGCCAGGTTCGAAATTGACTTTTTACCTCATGAAAACTCTGCCAAATGTTAAAAAAGCACCCTCTCGGCATGCAGATAGCATATTGCAGCACAACAAATTAACCGTCAATGGTGAATTACTGAATGTTAATTTTTTTTTACAATTGAGAAAATTTTCGTTTCTTTGCACTTTGTTTAATAACTAAAATTGAAGAAAAAATGTCTGAAATTGAAAACAAAGTAAAAGCCATTATCGTTGAGAAGCTTTGCGTTGACGAAAAGAAAGTTACCCCCGAAGCCAGTTTCACCAACGACTTGGGTGCTGACTCTCTCGACACCGTTGAGTTGATTATGGAACTTGAGAAGGAATTCGACATTGAGATTCCCGAAGACGCCGCCGAGCACATAGCCACCGTTGGCGACGCCATTTCCTACATCGAGAACGCAAAAAAATAAGTTTATTTCAACCAACACCGTCCGCTCATTCATAGCATGAATTTGAAACGAGTTGTTGTAACGGGTCTTGGCGCACTTACCCCGGTGGGGAACGATGTGCCCACAATGTGGGCCAACCTCCAGGCTGGGGTAAGTGGAGCCGGCCCGATTACTCGATTTGACACCGAGAAGCACAAATGCCGCATTGCCTGCGAGGTCAAGGGTTTTGACCCGCTGGAGCATTTTGACCGCAAGGAGGTACGCAGTATCGACCTCTTTACGCAGTATGGCATGGTAGCCGCCAACGAGGCTGTCGCTAATTCGGGTCTGCTTCAATCAAATCCCGACCCCGACCGCGTGGGCATAGTCTGGGGCTCGGGCATGGGCGGCGTAATCACCTTCCAGCAGGAGGTGATGGACTTTACCAAGAGCGGCGTGCCGCGCTTCAGTCCGTTCTTTGTGCCCAAAACCATTATCGACATCTGTGCCGGTATGCTCTCTATCAAGTACGGTTTCCGTGGTCCCAACTACGCCACGGTGGCCGCTTGCGCCTCGTCGGCCGTGGCCATCAGCGACGCGTTCAACGCCATACGCATGGGCCGCGCCGACGCCATGATTGCCGGCGGCTCCGAGGCCGCTGTGACCGAGAGCGGTATCGGCGGCTTTGCTACCATGCGAGCCCTCTCGACCCGCAACGACGACCCAGCCACCGCCTCGCGCCCCTACGACCGCGACCGCGACGGCTTCGTGCTGGGCGAGGGAGCCGGAGCTCTGGTGCTTGAAGAACTTGAGCACGCCAAGGCTCGCGGAGCACACATATATGCCGAGATTACAGGCTCAGGTTTGACCGCCGACGCCTACCACATCACAGCCTCGCACCCCGACGGCCTCGGCGCCAAAAACGCAATGGCTATGGCCGTTGCCGACTCGGGAATGAAGCTGGAGGATGTCGACCACATCAACACCCACGGCACCTCGACACCGGTTGGCGACATATCGGAGCCCCGCGCCATCGCCGGCCTCTTTGGCGAGCACGCTGCCACCATTAGCGTCAACTCCACCAAGTCGATGACCGGCCACCTGCTGGGTGCCGCCGGTGCCGTTGAAGCCATCGCCACAGTGCTCGCGCTCGAGAACGGCGTAGTGCCCCCGACAATCAACCATTTCAACGACGACCCCGAGATTGCTCCGCTCGACTTCACGTTCAACCACGCCGTGCGCCGCGACATACAGTTCGCCCTGAGCAACGCCTTCGGGTTCGGAGGCCACAACGCCTGCCTGGCTTTCAGAAAATTCTAACCATGTGGTGGCCGATGCACAAACGCAAGGCCGGCGCGGAGTTCTACCGTTTCTTCCGCACCGTTCTGGGCTTTACCCCGCGCAACGAGCACCTCTATCAGGTGGCGTTCCTGCATAAGTCGATGTCGGAGCACACCACCGACGGGCGCCGCATCAACAACGAGCGTCTCGAATACTTGGGCGACGCCCTGCTCAGCGCCATGGTGGCCGAAATGCTCTTCAAACGCTACCCGGGCAAAGGCGAGGGCTACCTCACCGAGCTGCGGTCGAAAATAGTGAGCCGCCAAAGCCTCAACGCGCTGGCGCACAACATAGGCCTCACACAGCTGGTGAACTACGACCGCCACCAGAAAGGCACCTTCAAGTCGGTCGACGGCGACGCCTTCGAGGCCTTAGTGGGTGCCATATACCTCGAGCGCGGATACAACTTCACACGCAAGGTGGTCATCAACCGCATCATAGCCCGCAATATCGACATTGACAGCCTGGCTGGAACCGATTGGAACTTCAAAAGCAAACTCATCGACTGGGGCCAGCGCAACCGCCGCAAGGTGAGCTTCAATGTAATCCGCACCTATGTGTCCAAGCCCGGCAACCGCACTATGTACGAGTGCTGCGCCATGATTGACGGCGAGCCCCACGCCTCAGCCTCCGACTTCACAATCAAAGGCGCCGAGCAGCTGGCAGCAGAAAAGACCTATCACCAGCTTTCACAACTGACTGAAAACTAAGCTAAAGACGGTTAATCATCGCCTATTGTACCTATAAACTATTACCCCCGCCGAACCCTACCCGACCTTAACCCGAACCTAGCCCATATATGCTATTGATAATCAGCTTGTTGTAAAATATTATACAATACGCTGATTTTCAGTGTTTTTTATTTGTGAGTTTTGTTAACTGGCGAAGTGCTTTCGATGGCCGGCTACACTTTTTTTGAAAAAAACAGGCCTTACGTTTGTTTTTTTATCAGAGAATTGCTATCTTTGCTCTCGTGTTACATAAAGCACATTTGACCACAAGCAACTAATATACAACATTATATCACATGTACAAAATCGAGACACATCCCATTCTTGACATTCCACAGAGCGAAATCGTGGAGTTTGTTTACAACGGACAGAAGGTACAGGGCCGCAAAGGCTACACCATAGCGGCGGCACTGCATCAAGCCGGTTTCCCGGTGCACAGCCACAGCCTCGACGGCCGTCCCCGCAGCCTGGAGTGCGGCATTGGCAAGTGCGGAGCCTGCGAGATGCTGGTCGACGGCCGCATACGCCGCATCTGCATCACGCCGGTGGACAATGTGCACGAGGTGCATGAACTCACCAAGGACTATATGCCCCAGAACCGTCCCGCCAAGCCGGGCAGCGTCAAGGTCTACAAGACCCAGGTGGCCATAATAGGCGCGGGCCCTGCCGGCCTGGCCTGCCGCGAGCAGCTCAACGCCTTCGGCATAGACAACCTCGTGGTAGACAGCAACCAACGCATTGGCGGCCAGTTTAATATGCAGACCCACCAGTTCTTCTTCTTTGAGAAAGAGCGTCACTTTGGCGGTATGCGCGGCTTTGATATTGCGCGCACTCTGGCCGGCGACGACCACAACGGCATACTGCTGGGCAACACCGTCTGGGACCTGCTCGAAGGCCGCCGCATTGCCATTAAGAACACCGAGACAGAGGAGATTGCCTACATCGACGCAGACCACCTTGTGGTGGCCACCGGCGCGGTGCCTTTCATGCCCGCCTTTGAGAACGACGACGTGCCAGGCGTCTACACCGCTGCCGTGTTCCAAAAGATGATGAACCAGGAGCATACACTGCTTGGCAAGAACGTGCTCACCGTGGGAGCCGGCAACATTGGCTACCTCACCTCGTACCAGGGTATGCAGGCCGGTGCCAACATACGGGCCATAATCGAGGCCATGCCGCGCGAGGGCGGATTCCCCGTGCAGGCCAACCGCGTACGCCGTCTGGGCATACCCATCATGACGGGCTACACCTTGGTGCGCGCCATTGCCAACGCCGACAGCACCGGCATTACCGGCGCTGTGATAGCCAAGTGCGAAAACTTCAAGCCCATACCCGGTACCGAGCAGGTCATCGACGGCATCGACATAATCAACATCTGTACCGGCCTGGTTCCCGACAACCAGCTCTTAGTCAAAGGCCGCGATGTCTTCGGCGCCAACACCTATGGCGTGGGCGACGCAGTACGCATTGGCGAAGGCACCAGTGCCGTTTTGCGCGGCCGCCAGGCTGCCTATGAGGTGGCGCAGAGCATGGGAATGAGGATAGATTACGACGAATATCTCGACATCTCGCGCCAATACATCGACTCTCAACAGCACCCCGTGCGCCTGCTCGAAAAGCCCAACCTGCCCGACGCAGAGCGTATGCGCATCAAACCTTTCGTGCAGATGGACTGCCTCTACGGCTTTGCCTGCAACCCCTGCTCGTTCAGCTGCCCTCAAGGAGCCATAAGCAAGCCGTCAACGGCTTCGACGCCCACGGTCGACTACAGCAAGTGCATAGGCTGCATGGAGTGCGTGAGCCAGTGCCCCGGCCTCGCCATATTCGGCTACAACCTTGATAAACAGTGGTGCTTCCTGCCCGTAGAATACAGCGTCGAGGAGGGTACCGAAGTATTCTTGGTAGACAACAACGGCACAAAGATAGGCACCGGCAAGATAGAGAAGGTGCTCAAGAAAGCCAACAAAACCAATGTGGCACGTGTGCACGTGGCAACCGTTGACGGCCCCATGACAGACATCAAGGGATTCATAGCCGCAGACCGCTACCCCAAGCCCTTGGCCATGGCAAGCCCTGACAAGGAAAACGGCAAAACTTATGTATGCCACTGCGAAGACATCACCGACGAGCAGTTGCTGGCCGTGGTGGGTAACCGCCGATACATCTCGGTCGACGAGCTCAAGCACATCACCCGTATGGGCATGGGACCTTGCCGAGGCAAACGCTGCATTGCACGCGCACGCGGATTGCTGCGCTCGCACGGCATAGAACTCACCGGCGACGCCACACCGCGCGCTCCGCTGAGCAACCAAGTCACCCTGGGCGACATATACACCGAAGGGCGCAAGGTTGTTCACGTGTTCCCGCGTGGCAACGACGTGCATCGCGAAGAGGTACCTGTGCTCATTGCAGGCGGCGGCATAGCAGGTAGCGGCCTGTTCCGCTACTTCAGCGAGGCCGGCCTCAAGCCCGTCATGATCAACTGGAGCCGCGGTGCCTCGTGGCGCAATATAGGTGGCGGACGTCCGGCATTCAGCAATCCCGACATAGCAGACATAGCACAGCACAGCCACGAGATATTCAAACAAATACAGGCCGTGCACAACATAAACTACAAGCCAACCCACTACGTCAACTTAGTGCACGACGACGCCACATACCGCGCCCTCGATGCCTCGCGTGCATGGAGCGATGCCTACATGATAGACCGCAAGGACTTCAAACGCGAAATCTCGCCCCTGTGGGACGACAGCCGCACCACATACAGCCATGCCCTCATCACTCGCGACTGCTGGCAGGCCACTCCGGGACGCGTAATCGACTACATACGCGGCATTGGCGTCTCGCTCGGCGGCCGCTACTATGAAGACTGCGAACTGCTCAGCGTGTGGCGCAAAGACGACAAGGTGGTGGCATTGGTGCGCAACCACGAAGGACACTACATCGAGTACACTTGCGGCCACTTCGTCAACGCCATGGGTTGGGGTGCCGAGCGCTTCACCGATATGCTGGGCATCGACACCGGCCTCTATCCCGTCAAGCACCAGGCCTTTATCACACGCCGCCTGCCACTTATTGGCGTCAACGGTGGTGCCCTTGACATGATTATCGACCGCCGACACTACAAAGGCTTCAGCGCTGTCTATGGACAGCAATTTGAGCACACCGGCCAAATAATAGGCTGCGCCAGCCCCGACACCGACGCCTACGAGACACGACAGAACATCAAATACAACAGCAAGGAATTCCTCGAGATAGTGTCGGAAGTTTTTGCCGAGTGGGTACCAGACCTGCGCGAAGTGAGTCTGCTCGCCGTGTGGGCCGGCCGCTACACCGAGCCGCGCTACATCGTAGACCCCGAAGCAGGCCTCCTCACCGGCTTGCGCGGACACGGCTTCATGCTCGGTCAGTACTTAGCCAAGCTCTATGTCGACAAGTATTTGGGTCGCGAAGTGCCCGGATACATGAAAGAGCTCGCCCTTAGCGGCCACGGCCTAAGCGAAAACGCCTTCAAATAAACCGCCAAAGAAAGGGCCGCGCACTGCGTGCGCGGCCCTTCTTATCCTTTCTGTGCGAAGTCAAACCCCTATCTAACGAAGAGTGTCGTCTGTTTCTTCAGCACTCGTTCTGCAAGCCTCATGGCAAGAATGGCAACGGGAACGGTCAAAACCAATACGACAATCAGAATGGGCGTATTGTCGATAACAGGCTTCATCAACTCGTCATAGCCCGCCGGCATCTCCTCGACGGCCGCCGCCAACGAGCCTTCCGTATCGGTCCACCAATGGGCGGTGTAGGCGAAAAACGAGAAGGCAAACGGCACAAAACTCCAGCGCACACCTTTCCGTGTGTCATATCCACAGCGCCAGCGGATAATTTCCGCCAATGCCGTCAGCACTACCGTCCCGATAATGTAAGCAACGTCCGCCTCGCCCGCGATGAGGAAAAGCACGAGTATAAACCCGTTGAGGACTGTGGCAGCGCCGAAGCCACGGATTAGATTTGCCGTGTTCAGATACACCAACGCAAACAGCAACGGCAACACCGCGCCGATATAGGCGTAGCACGCAGGGTGAATTATTCCGCTCGTTGCACCGAGGATGAATGTGGCGAGGTACGCAACCTCCATTAGAAAAACTTTGAATACCAGTTTCATACAAATAATAGTTTTAAGGTTATTTGATTAAAATTCATACTGCAAAGTTACACCCTCTCCCCAAACTGCGCAATAGCCAAATATAGTGATTTTGCAGGACGTGGCTATAACCGCCTGAACATCGGCAACTTGCAGAGCACCACCGATGTTGACCCGACCTCAACCCGACCCCAACCTACCCAAAGTCCTAACAACCAAAAGGTTGCACCTATCTTTACAACCTTGTGGTATGTGTCTCCGAAGTAAAAATAGCCAAAAGAATATGGGTATATACCACCACGTAGGGCAAAAAAAAAGGGTGCCTGTAATAGACACCCTTTGCCGTTGTTGGGTTGGAACTTTTCTCTTTTGCGTTCCGAAGTTACTCTTCCTCGGCGGCTTAGAGGAAGGCTTTTAGAACGGCACATCATCATAACTTGGTGTTTCATGTGATAACAATATGTCGTGAATTCTCTCCAAAGCCTCTCTAGAACCTGATTCGGCTGCTTTTTTGAAATAGTTTAATGCTTCGTCTTCGTTTTTTTCTACGACGATGCCATTATAGAAACAGTCTCCTATATCGTATAGGGCTTCCGGAAAATCCATCCCGGCAGCTTCTTTAAATAGCTCCATTGCTTTTTCTTTGTCCTCGCCTATGCCGGAACCGTCGAAATAGCATCTTCCCAACTCATAAATGGCAGGAGCCACTTTCTCCGAAGCTGCTTTTTGATAGCACTTTACTGCCTCGGCCTCATCCTCTTCTACTCCATGTCCGCAAAAATAGCACCTCCCTAGCATATACCTTGCCCACGAATCACCCAATTCGGACGCCTTTTTGAAGCATCTCCATGCGGCATGGTTGTCAACCCTGACTCCATCGCCATAATAATAGCAGCGTCCCAATCTGTAAAGCGCATCGACATTATTTTTTGACGCAGCTTTCATATACCATCTCGCCGCCTCTTTTGCACTTTTCTTCACTCCCCTGCCTATTTCGTATTTAAGACCTATCTGAAATTGTGCAATAGCATTACCTTGCTTTGCAGCCTCGAGGAACCATCTGTTGGATTCTGTGATGTTCTTCTCCAGCCCATGTTTGCCTTCGAAATGCCAAAATCCCAGATGACATTGAGCGTCAGCATTACCCATTTCTGCTGCCCTCCTGCATGCGGCTACGACATCACTCTGTGGAGCCTGAGTGTCTTCAAGGCACCATGCGATATGGAGTTGTGCGTCGGCATCTCCCTGCTCTGATGCTTTGCCAAACCAATACATTGCTTTGGAATAATCTTGTGGTACTCCTTCTCTCTTGTAATATCCCAGCCCCAAGTTGAACTGTGCCTTCGCATCGCCTTGCTTGGCTGCTTTCTCATACCATTTGTTAGCTTCAACCAAGTCCTTTTCAACGCCACTGCCGTAAAAGTAACATACACCCAGATTGCACTGCCAGTTGGCACGACCTTCCTCTGCTGCCTTCTTTATCCAACTTACCGGCCGGCCATGCACCCGGTATTCCTCACCCAAGAATCCGTTGTTCCATTGGCAGGTTGCCACATTCCACGAGATGCAGTTCAATGCGCCTCCATTGCGCACCGCCTCCATTGCAGGAACTCCAATAACTTTGCATCTCGGCATCGCCTCTGATATCTGTTGCAACGCTTGTTCATCTTCCGGTATGCCCAGTTGCGGGACAAGAACCATTCTGCCAACCTGCAAGAAATTGATATAAGCCCAACTATGCTTATGTTTCCTTTTTGTATTGTATGACAAATGGACCACATCGAAATGCTTTTCAAGAACCTTGTTGAATCTATGAGCCATATTCGCATCAAAATCGGCATAGTTGGTCATCATTACACGATTATCACCGAGATAATGAATGATTCCGTCGCTATGGCCCATGATTTCATACCTATCCCACGGCAGAAAAACGATGTCGCATTGGAATGCCTCTTCAAGTAGTCGCTGGACTTCCTTGCGCGATTTATCCTTGTTCTCAAAGAACACCTTTTCGGTCATCACAATCTTGTCGCCACAGCGCACCACATTGCCGCCGTCAACAACCAAATCCAAATCCACGGCATCACCCAGACGCAAACTATTGATGCTTCCTATACCTTTCACATCTGTAATTGTACGTTGGTAGTACTTTGTTTGCAGATAGTCAGGGTTGTATTTATAAAACACAAAACGCTTTTCGCCTGTCTGGATGGGCATATAGTCGCGACACCAAATATCCCTAGTGTTTGTCAGCAACCGATGATCAATGCTATTGTCTGTCAGAATTGTATCAAGACTTTTATACAAAGTCGGGCATTTCTTCGGCAACAAATCCGAGAAGAAAACTGTGTCTGTATAGGCATCGACCATGATGGTCTCGTTGTATTTACCGTATAGAGTGTTCCAACTGTTATCTGCCATCTTCTTTGCATTTTTCATATATGCCTTTTAGACAAAATCTCCATGGTCTTGGGTCACGAATATATTCTTTGCCATTTGTTCTAAATGTATTTACAGCTGATTCTTTTACGTCAAAAGCAAGACCCTTGTCTATTGATAATATATCATGATTATTATCGTATTCTTCTTTGGCAAGTTTCACGTATTTCTTGTCTTTTTCTAGATACATTGGAACATTTATTCGAAATATGGGTTCGTCCATTTCTTTTCCTTTGTCCCCAGCTCTCCACTCTATCTTAGTGTCACTGAACGAAATACCTTCGTAGAACATATCATCAAAAATATGAGTGGAGCAATGATCATATTTTGTATTGTCATGCAGAGGATATTTGCCATCTTTAGTTTCGAGTAGCCTGTATGAACGAATAAGAAATGAAGCTCGATATTTTTTATCAGGATTCTCAAATGTCACATCCAATCCTGATTGATGCAGGTTAAAGCTTCCAAATTTATAATATGGGTATCCTTTTGCGAACTCGGACATCCTCGATTTATAAGGATGTGCGTTGGTATGATACATGATGTAATCCTTTATATTCCCGTCCTCTTCATGGTAGTATAATTCAATTGCGCCAACATCAATAATGTATTTCCCATTAATCAAGAAATACCCCTTACAAAGGATTTCCTCAGCACAAGGCATGAAACACTGTTTCACAGCATCGGCATCCCAATTCGCGGCATTTTTTCTTTCTTCATCTCTTTGATCATCAAATAAATTCAAGATGGCAATCAGTTCTTTCATTTTAATCTTTTTTTAGGGTTGTCAAATCGAGTGCAAAAGTACACATTGTTTCCGACATGGAAAACGATTTTCGGTTAAAAGTTGTTAAGGTTTTCCAAAAAGTTATTAATAGTAAAACTAATAATGTTTTTATTTCAATATCAATTTATGTAAATAAAAAAGCCCCGCTGGATAACGGGGCTTTTCTTGTGTATGCGGATAATATTGCCTGCGTAGCAATATTGCTCTGCGAGCACGCGGCTATTCTTCCTCGGCGGCGGCTTCCTCATAGGCCTTGAGGAGGGCCTGCTGGACGTCGGCGGGGACGAGCTCGTAGCTGCTGAAGGTCATGGTGAAGGTACCGCGGCCGCTGGTGAGGGAGCTCAGGGCGGTGCAGTAGCGGTTCATCTCGGCCAAGGGGGC
>JAIKVZ010000055.1 GCA_024685285.1 Bacteroidales bacterium | reverse complement strand
TCGTTGCTCGTCAAAGACAACATGATGGAATTGTTGTCCACAGCACCCCAGCCCATCAGCGAGTGTGCTCCATTCAACCAGTTGTCCTTGAATTTTGGATAGCATATCTATTTGTTAATTTTTTTTAGGAAACACTAATGTATTATTGTTTCTATTTATAATATTATTGAAGGAAGAAAGCGATATTTTTATATAATATCTCATTCTGGCAAATCGATTGCTTTTTTAACAGATGGGAACGATAGTCAATTAATAGAAGCCCTAAAAAAAGTAATATTAGATGGTGAAGAAGAGTCTATCAAATAGTAAGATTGCATTACAATAAATGCAACAAAAACCACTACTGAGTTACCTCATAGCACAAATAATATAGGCGGGGGCAATGCCCCCGCCTATATTATTTGTGCACCCCGCTGGTGTGTTTTATCCTCTAATCTTTGCACCCAGTTGGGTTTCGAGAGCCTTTTGGATTTTAGACATGGTGGCCTCGATTTGCTTGTCGTTGAGGGTTTTGTCCTTGTCCTGCAGAATAAAGCTGACGGCGTAGGACTTGAAGCCCTCGGTGATACCTTTGCCTTCATAGACATCGAAGAGCGACACGTCTTTCAACAGTCTTTTCTCGGCGTTGCGAGCAGTCTGCTCAACAGCGGCGAAGGTCACTTTCTTGTCCAAGATGAGTGCGAGGTCGCGGCGCACCTCGGGGAACTTGGGCACCTCTTCGTACTGTACCTCTTTGTTGGGGTAGAGTTTGAGGAGCAGATCCCAGTTCAGATCGGCGTAGTAAACCTCCTGTTTTATGTCCATGCGTTTCAGCACCTCGCGGCTCAAGCGACCCATGCTACCGAGTAGTTTCTTGTTGTCGCGTACCACCAAATCCATACCCTCGGCATAACAGTGCAACTGAGTGGGACATAGCTCTATGCGGCTCATATTGACGCGCATACGGTGCAGGATGTTGGTCAAGTATGCCTTCAGGTAGAAGAAATCGGTGTCACTGGGTGCTATCTTCCAGTTTTCAGGCATGGTCTTGCCAGAGATGAACAGGTTGACGTGTTGAGCCTCGATGAAACGTTTGGTGACAGGCAGTTCCTGGTTTTCGGAGTTCTCGGATTTGTAATAGGCTCGGCCGAACTCGTACAGTTTTTGGTCGTGTATTTTGTAGTTGATGTTGCGCGCCACGCATTCAAGCCCGCTGTAGAGCAACGTTTGGCGCATAACGTTGAGTTCTTTGCTCAAGGGGTTGATGATTTGAATGCACTTGTCGGCAGGGTAGTCTGGGTTGTTGTCGTAGTACTCGCTTTTGGTGAGCGAGTTGTTCATAATCTCGCAGAAACCGTTGTCGGTCAGGTAGTCGCTTACGGCGTTTTTGAGTTTCAGCGGGTTTGGTTTGCTGCCGTAACTCAAGCAACTGTTGAGACGCTCGTCGAAAGTGATGTTGTTGTAGCCGTAGATACGCATTATCTCTTCAACAATGTCGCATTCGCGGGTTACGTCGCATTTCATTGTCGGTACGCGCAGAGTCATACCTTCGGCGTCCTCGCGTGCAATTTTGATGTTCAGCGATGTCAAGGCGGTGCGCACTGCTTCGAGTGGAATCTCCTTGCCAATAAGGTCGAATATGCGGCGGAAGTTTATCTCAACCACGGCGGGCTCGATGGGTTTGGGATAGATGTCAACCAAAGAGCCGCATATCTCACCACCTGCCATTTCGAGTATCAGTTTCACGGCGCGACGCAGGGCCCATTCGGTAATATTGGGGTCGCAACCGCGCTCGTATCGGTAGCTGGCATCGGTTTTGAGTACGTGACGTTGTGAGGTTTTGCGTATGCTCACCGGATTGAAGCAGGCACTCTCGAGGAAAATGTTACGGGTATCGTTGGTTACACCGCTCTTCTGACCTCCAAAGACACCGGCGATGCACATGCCTTCTTTCTCGTTGCATATCATTAGGTCACGGGCATCGAGTGTGCGTTCCACGCTGTCGAGGGTGACGAACTTGGTGCCCTGCGGCAGACGCTTGACGATTACGTGGCCGCCCTCGATCTTGTCAGCGTCGAAAGCGTGCAGCGGCTGGCCCACTTCCATCATAACGAAGTTGGTGACGTCCACCACGTTGTTGATGGGGCGCAGGCCCACGGTGCGCAGACGGTTCTGCAACCACTCGGGGCTCTCCCCTACCTTCACGCCGCGCAGCGTGATGCCGGTATAGCGCGGGCAGAGGTCTGGGTCTTCTACTGTAACCTTTATCTGCTTATCGCTTTCCACTTTCCACTCTCCACTTTCCACTTCCGGCCACTTGATTTTCAAGTTCTTTCCCTCGCGAGTATTGCGGACGGCCACCACGTCGCGGGCAACACCGATGTGCGAGATAGCATCCATGCGGTTGGCGGTGATGGCCACCTCCAGCAGGC
The DNA here is from genome assembly GCA_024685285.1 of Bacteroidales bacterium. GTDB lineage: Bacteria > Bacteroidota > Bacteroidia > Bacteroidales > P3 > Colimorpha. The sequence continues at coordinate 13,184 of JAIKVZ010000055.1, read as the reverse complement.
AGTCGTCCTTCACGTGGAAGTATTCCTTGGCGGGCATTCCCACAGGGGCGTCGTCGGGCAACACCATGATGCCGGCGTGGTCGGTGCCCAGCTGCAGCTCGTCGGCAGCGCAGAGCATGCCCTCGCTGACGGCGCCGCGCAGCTTGCCTTTCTTAATCTCGTAGTATTCGGTATCCGAGGTGTAGATCTTGGTTCCAATTTGGGCGCACACCACCTTCTGGCCGGCAGCCACGTTGGGGGCACCGCAGACGATATTCAGCGGCCGCTCGCCGCCTACGTTGACGGTTGTCAGGTGCAGGTGGTCGCTGTCGGGGTGCGGTTCGCAGGTGAGCACCTGTGCAATCACCACATGCTCAAGACCGCCTTTGATGGTCTCCACCTTCTCCATACTATCGACTTCTAAGCCGGAGAACGTCAGCAGATCGTCCAACTCTTGAGGAGTCATATCCTCAATATCAACATACTCTTTAAGCCAATCGAATGAAATATTCATATTCTTATGTGTTTATTTATCCATGTAAAACTTGTCAAAGTAGCGTTGCAGCTGCTGAGGGTCAGTCTGGTAGATATTCTTGTCGTAGTAGTAGTCGGCCATCACCTCGTAGAGGCGGCACAGTTCCCTCAATCCTGCACGGTCCTTATTGGCATCTATAGTAAGCGACACCAGTTCCAACGCACGGTCGGCGGCACGGTGGCACTGTTCCTCGTTGCCCTTGCAGCGCCAGCGGTTTGCACGAGACACCTCGCTGCCGATGTTCAGCATCTGCTCTCCCAGCGACATCTGCGCCCAGCGGCCGTTAGCCAAGTCCTTGTGTTGGAACTCCATCGTCATGGTAACAGATAATTAACAGTTTCTATTATTCTCTGTCTGGTCTCAGCATCCTGCACGTCTCGACTGCGGTTGCCCTGTCCCGGACGGATGTTAATCATTGAGTCAAACTCAATGAAGTCCTCACAGTCCATCTCGGGATACAGGTTGATGCCCCACAGGTCGTACTGCGACGAACCCTGTGCCAGCAGCGCCTGCTCTATGTCGGCATGCAGTTCAGCATCCACACCTATCTTCTTTTGTGCAATATCCACTACAGCCTTCACCATGTCGCCAAAATAGTTTGGCATCATGGCGTTCAGTATCTTTCTGTCTGTTGGCTGGTCAATAATTGTCATTTCCTTTTATTGTATTTGTTCATACAGTATATATTCTTTCGTAGTGAGCGAAACTTCGCGGTAGCAACTGTCGGCTGGGTATTCTGCAGTTGTCAGCAGGTGACGATGGTTGTTTTGGGTATCAAGTGACACTCTGCCGTTCATATAGTAGTAGCCCTGCAGGTTATATCTATAAGCTAGTGGGGCTGGTATTGTCATTGTCTCGCCCTCGGCGAGTTGAGGCAATATGACATCCATGTCCTGTATCATTGTGTTGTCGCGTCCAGGCTTTCCGCACATATAGGCATTGGCAGCCACGCCAAGTACAATAACGACTATAGCCACCACGACCATGGCACGGCTGTGAAGCCACTGACAGCAACGCTCCACATACGGTTGCATCAATGCTGCCGTCGACAAAGCCATGAATGGGAATGCTGTCAGCAGGTAAAAGTCGCGTTGTTTGGTACTAATCATTATCGGTACAACGCCGCACAATGCCAGGGCCAGCAAGGCCCAAGCCATTGAGTTACCCCTCAATACGCTGCCAATTCGCAGCGACGACTCTTTCGAGATATGTCCCAAAACCAACACCACAGCCAATAAAAACAATATGATGGCAGTGTGCATGAAGAAGCGCCCTATGATATAGAAGCGGCTGTCGACAGTCTGTACGTGTATGCCTCCCAGCACCTGATGGTTGAGATAACGTTGCAGGAACTCTGCTGCATCGGGATTAAGAAGCACCATTGCCACAATGGGCAGCACAGTGCCTGCCACCACCAATATAGTTAGCCAGATGGTGTTACCCAATGTACGGCCCGGCTTTGCGCCCATTATCCATATCAATACAGGCAGCGCCAACGGGAAGAGCCCAGTAAAACCTTTTGTGAGGAATGCACAGGATAGCAACAAGCCACCGATCAAATGGCCCAGCCAAGGCCGTTTGTCGCCGAGCATAAACCATACGGATGCAAGCACGAACATACCCATTGTGAATTCAAGAACGTTGTTGTTGGCAAAATGGGACACCGGTGGAATGAGCGTGCACATAAGCAGCGGCAACCACGACAGCTGCGCATTGCCACCCATACGATGCCACACTCCCACTATCATAACCGCGCATATGATGGTCACGATGGCAGCATACAATTTCGCCGCCAGTATCGAAGGACCTGTTATTCTGAACCACAGGCTCATTAGCCACATCATCAGCGGTGGATGTTCGTAGAAGGCCATAAAGTTGGTCAATGTGTATGATGGGTGCCAGAATGAACCTATACCGAGAGACATGCTTTTGGCAATGCCAGAATAGATAAGCCCATCCATGAACATACCACGTGTGAGCATGTCGCCACAGGCCATCAGCAGGAACAAGCCTACTACAAATAGGTATGGTGCCGCTTTCTTCAAAATCATTTTATCTTTGCCCAGCTGTCCTTGAGGGTGCAGGTGCGGTTGAATATGAGGTGCCCTGGGGTGCTGTCGCGGTCGGTGCAGAAGTAGCCCATTCTCTCGAACTGGTAACGGGCTATGCCGTCGGGGAATTGGCTGTGGTCGGTATTTGCCAAAGCAGGCTCGCACTTAGCAGTAACAACCTTCAATGAGTCGGGGTTGAGGTTGTCGAGGAAGGTTTTGCCCTCGGGACAGTCGTCCGGGGCTTCGACGGCGAAGAGGCGGTCGAAAAGACGCACCTCTGCGTCGATGGCATCCTGTGCGCTGACCCAGTGGATGGTGCCCTTCACCTTGCGGCCGTCGGGGGCATCGCCGCCGCGTGTGGCGGGGTCGTAGGTGCAGTGAATGCAGGTGATGTTACCCTCGGAATCCTTCTCAACGCTTTGTGCCATGACGAAGTAGGCGTAGCGCAGACGCACCTCCTGGCCAATGGCCATACGGAAGTATTTCTTGGGAGCAACCTCCATAAAGTCTTCGCGCTCAATGTAAAGCTCGCGTCCGAAAGGCACCTCGCGGGTGCCGTCGGTCTCGCATTCGGGATTGTTGACGGCTGTCAGCATCTCGGTCTGGCCCTCGGGATAATTGTCAATGACAACCTTCACGGGGTCGAGCACAGCCATGCGGCGCTGGGCAACTTTGTTGAGGTGTTCGCGCAGCGAGAACTCCAGTAGGCCGTAGTCGATGATATTGTCGCGCTTGGCCACGCCGATGCGGTCGCAGAAAGCGCGGATGCTTTCGGGTGTGTAGCCGCGACGGCGGAAGCCGCAGATGGTAGGCATGCGGGGGTCGTCCCAGCCGCTGACGTAGTTCTCCTTGACCAGTTGCAGCAGTTTACGCTTGCTCATCACAGTGTAATTGATGTTGAGACGGGCGAACTCGTACTGATGGCTGGGCCAAATACCCAGTTGTTCGATGAACCAGTCGTACAGGGGACGATGTATGTCGAACTCCAGCGTGCAGATGCTGTGGGTGATATGTTCAATAGAGTCGCTCTGACCGTGGGCGTAGTCGTACATGGGGTAGATGCACCACTTGTCGCCGGTGCGGTGGTGGTGGGCATGGAGTATGCGGTACATGATGGGGTCGCGGAACATCATGTTAGGGTGTGCCATGTCTATCTTGGCGCGCAGCACCTTGGCACCGTCTGCAAACTCGCCGGCACGCATACGGCGGAACAGGTCGAGGTTCTCCTCAACCGAGCGGTCGCGGTAAGGACTGTTCTTGCCTGGGGTGGTCACAGTGCCACGCCCCTCGCGTATCTCGTCAAGGGTTTGGTCGTCGACATATGCCAGGCCTTTCTTAATCAGCACTTCGGCCCACTCGTAGAGCTGTTCAAAATAGTCGCTGGCGTAGTGCAGCTCGGCCCAGTCGAAGCCCAGCCAGTGGATGTCTTCCTGAATGGAGTCGACATATTCGGTGTCCTCCTTCACGGGGTTGGTGTCGTCGAAACGCAGGTTGGTCTTGCCACCGTATTTTTGGGCCAGTCCAAAGTTTATGCACATCGATTTGGCGTGGCCTATGTGCAGGTAGCCGTTGGGTTCTGGTGGGAAGCGGGTCAGTATAGAATTATAGGTGCCGTCGTTCAGCCCTTGTTCAATTATCTCCTCAAGGAAATTCAGTTGTTTTTCGGGTGTAGTGTTTTCTTGCATAATAGATTGATTATATTGAGTTTAACATTGTCGGTTCAATTAATGCCAAAATACAAAAATACAAAAAAAATCCCAATTGTATGCAAAACACCAAAAAATTGAAAAAATAATTGTATCTTTGCAGTGCTAAATCAAAACAAGACCAATTATGAAAAAAGCAGTTCTTTTCCTCATTGCCACGGTTTTGGCTGTGGTTGTAATTGCCCAGCCCGACGGTGCCATTATGAAATCGCTGGCAGTGGTTCCAGGTCCCTACAAGGTTGTCAAAGCCATTGACGACTCAAATGCCGTGGCTTTGGCTACCGGCAGTAGTGGCAGCCCTCATTCATTGGTTGTTATTCCATTGGGCACAATGGTGGATCACACTTTGTCATCTGTATCATGTAATAGCGCAAAGATCGATTGCCCTGACAGCGTCTACCTTATGGACGTATGCGTGCTTGAAAGGTATGTTTTTGTATGCGGCTCAGTTCGCACTACCTCTGGAACCAAAGCTATGATTGGCTATGCCGCATTATCGTTTTTGCACGACCGTTTTGTCAGCCCATTGTATGTCTATGCTCTTGATTGTGCTGCTATGGCCGAGAAAATCACGGCATATACGGTTCCAGGTTCGACTGCAAAACAATTGGCTGTTGTGGGTGTGGATTACCCCGACGGGACTTTCTGGGGCACCTACAGTTTAATCAATGTGGATTTTTACGCAACACCGTCTGTATGCAATAGCGTGAAGCTGCCCACTAACTATAGAATAACAGGGCTTACACAGACCGTCGACTGTGTTGTTGTTACAGGTGAGTTCTATGACCAAGATGGTTTCCATTTTGTTGCGAAATGCGACAAGGGCAGTGGCTCGTTCACATTAGACATACACCCGATGGCTTCTGCAGATTATATTATTGGCAACGGTGTCAGCTGCACATCTACCATAGGTGACGATATTGCAATAGCATACTATACGCAAAAGAATGTTTCGCCGCGTGTGCTGATAAGAATAATAAAGCTATATCCAACTACAATCACCAACACTCATTCTTATATGGTGCCCGTCAATGGCAAGATTGAAGCCCCAACAATGGCATATATGCCAGACTCTATGTCGTTGGTATTGCTGTTTAGTGGAAATGCACTTCCGTCGTTTAATGGCCCTGCATTTGTTAGTTTCAGACCATACTTACCAACTTTGGTTAAACTATTTAGCCCAATTACCAATACAGATTATTATAATGTATCGTTGTTTGGGAGAAAGCATTTCATTGCAGCCTCTGATAACGACTGGTTTATATGCAACGAATCGTCGTCATTGCCAAATTGTACGGTGATGGCTTCAGCCCCAGTATATAATATCGAAAATGTCGGATTTCTGCAATTCAAGATAAACTCAACCCTTTGCACCACAACTTATTTTTCTTCATACACCTATAACAATTACACCATATCCCATATTTGTATACATTAAATCAGACAAATCATGAGGCATTCTGCATTTTTAATATTTATTACTGTCCTGTGCAGTATGGCATATGCTCAAGACACAGTCAACTTTGGAGATTCTTGCTATCTGTTTTATGACAACCAATATGGTTATATGCATTATTCTTCAAGTTTTAGCTATGGCGATTATAATCAAGGAATCGGTAACGTATATAATATTGACGGAACAAAAAGAATATACGGGGTGGCGGTCACGCCATTCGGAAACGAATTTCCGAATGCATTCCAGGACAGTGTAAGGGCTGTTGTTTTCAGTCACAATAACGATACTGTTAAACGTTTGGTGGATGTCGTGTACAATTCCAACAGGCATCAACGGACTAATTATGTTCACAAAAGTCATATATTTGAGATTAACGTAGATCTGTATCCGGGATACGACACTTCGGGTTGCTCACTGTTGGGTTTGATTCGAGGTTGTCCTATATATATGTGCGACCCGTACTGCGACACTCTCAATATATACGAATTCTATTTTGACACACCGGTTGACGTATCCGGGGAATTTATTGTTGCGTGTGAACGCGTCCATATAGGAGCGCGAGACAATGTGCCTGGCGTGCAAATACTTGAAATGGTACCTTTTTATGTAGAATATATTGAAAACCAATCGTTTAGTTCCGATTTGGTACCAGTTCACAGTATCGTCTATGGATTCAAATCCATTGACCCAATTTTGGATAGCATATATTATAGATCATTGGATGGCATTGTGGCAAACGATTTAAGAACTATTTTCAGCAGCAATCAACCCATGGACGCTGGTGTGTTTCCAATTTTGGTGCCTTACGAGGCCGACACAAGCGGCGGCGGGACTGGGCGTGCCGTGTATGCGGAAAGGGAGGTGCTGCTCACTGTGGCGCCGAATCCGGCGACAGACCGCGCAGCCGTGGACTGCAGCGAGCCTATGCGCCATCTGGTTTTAAGCGACATGGGCGGCCGCACGCTGACGGCCTTGCAGCCCGACGCGCGCCACGCCGACCTCGACCTTTCGGCCCTGCCGCAGGGTACCTACCTGATAACCGTCCAGACCGCCACCGGCACCGCCCGCCGCAAAGTTGTTCTGAGCCGTCAATAACATTTTTTGCCTTTATTGAAAAAATAATTGTATCTTTGCAGCATGAAAAACATAAGGCTTATATTAGTTCTCGCAGCATGTATGATGCTGAATTCGTGCGATGTAGTGCAGTCTGTGCTTAACCAGTTTGCCAGCGTCGCCAACCTTGCCAACTGCAAATTCGACATTCAGAGCGTTTCGTCGGTCAATGTGGCCGGTGTTAATCTCAAGAATATCAGCAACGGCAACATCACCGCCTCCGACGTTATAAAGCTGGCGGCCGCCATCCAGAGCAAGAATGTGCCATTGGGCATGAATGTGAACATCGGGGTAGACAACCCCACCAAACAGAGCGCGGCTTTGACTGCCATGGACTGGATTTTGGAGGTCGACCGGCAGCAGATGGCCAACGGCGTGAGCACCAAGGCCTATACCATCAACCCGGGCAAGGCCACCACCATCCCGCTGGGTGTCAATGCCGACCTCTACAGCCTTTTCTCGAGCAAAGGCTTGGAGGCTCTGAAAAACTTTGCCTCGAGTTTCACCAACGACGGCATATCGTCGCAGGTGGGTTTGAAAATCAAGCCCTCCATCAGCGTAGGCGAGGTGCAGGTACCGTTCCCCAACTATATTGCCTTGCAGAAGAGTACCGGCAAGTCGTCGACCACCAGCAGTGGTACTTCCTCGTCGACGAGTTTGGGAAATATGCAGATAAGGCGCTGAAAATTAGTATCAAACACGCATTATCATCGGGCTGTGTTCGGGATTTGACCGCACCGGCCCGATGTTTTTTTCGGCTATGGCCGAACCCTCTCCGAACCTAACCCGACCTTAACCCGAACCTAACCCACTTATTATATTGAAAACCAGCGAGTTGTAGTGAAAACTATAACTTGCTGGCTTTCAAATGGTTGGCTTTTCTGAACTCTTATTGTTCCACTTTGGCGCGGAGACGCTCGACGGTGTTTTTGAAATGCACGGTATGTGGGTTGTCGGGCAGGCTCTGTTGCAGTCCCTCGAGCACGGCCTCGTAGTAGTCAAGGTTGACCTCGGGCGCGATGAGCGGGCGGTTGTTGAAGGGCTTGTAGAGGGCAATCAGGGTGGCCAGCGAGCCGGCGTTGTCCAGGATAAAGCGGCACACGTAGTCCTGCTGCGTCTCGAATGCCACGCGGTATATCGAGTCGGTCTCGGCTTTTTTGGCACGCACTTGTTCTTCGGTGGCGAGGCCGTCGGCCAGCAGTTGCTGGTAGTGGCGGGTGGTGTCGACGAGCTCAATGATGAGGCGCGAGCCGTCGTTGGTGTAGTCCTGCAGCTGCCATAGCAGCACCGATTCGGGAGAGCCCTCGACATAGTAGGTGGTCGATAGGTTGGCGTAGTCGCCAGTCAGCACAATCTTCTCGCCATAGTCGGGCAGGAGAACGGCGTAGTTGTCGGCGGTGGTGTGCAGGTTGTAGAGGCTCCGATATGGCATTTTGTAGCGGTATTTGAAACTGCCCGATTGGTCGAGGTGTATTGAGTCTATGAATAGGGGGCCGTCGGGGGTGAGCTCTTCGAGGTAGAGGGTTTTGTTTTCGCCGCCCGTGAGGGTGCCGTTGAGGCTGAAGGTGTCTTTGTGACACGAGCATAGCAGCAGTGCTCCGAGTGCAATGAGCAGGGTTATGTGGCTGTGTTTCATTGTTCTTTGAGATCTATGAGGTTGACAATGGTTAGTGCCGCCATGGCTTCGACCACCACGGGCAGGCGCAAGATGTGGCAGGTGTCGTGCCGGCCGCCCAGGTTGACGCGGCGCAGGGTACCGTCGTCGGCCAGGCAGTCGACCTCGTGCGGCAGGGTAGGCACTGCGTGAAAAGTGACTTTAAATTCGACAGGCATACCGTTGCTTATGCCTCCCTGGACACCGCCGCAGTGATTGGTGACAGTGCGTCCGCCGGCGAGCCATTGGTCGGCGAAGGCGCTGCCTGTCATATCGGCGGCCTGTGTGCCCACGCCCATCTCGAATGCTGTGGACGAGGGTATGCTCATCATTGCAGCAGCGAGCATGGCGTTGAGCCTGCCAAAGACAGGGTCGCCAACGCCTGCCGGCAACCCCTGCACCACACAGCGCACGCTGCCGCCGCGTGTGTCGTCGGGCGTTTGCGGTGCCAACTCGGCTACTGCGGCGCGGCAGCCAATGCCGCGTTGCGCCAGCAATTGTTTGGCTATGGCTCCGGCTACCACACGTGCCGCCGTTTCGCGGCCCGAGGCGCGGCCGCCGCCACGATGGTCGCGTATGCCATAGCGAGCCTGGTAGGTAAAATCGGCGTGACCCGGGCGGCAGAGATGGCGCAGCTCCTCGTAGTCATCAGGACGGGTGTCGGCATTGCGTATGGCGAAGGCTATTGGGGTTCCGAGTGTGATGCCGTCCATCACGCCCGAGAGGAACTCGACTTCGTCGGCTTCGCGGCGTGTCGTGGTTTCATCGCCTTCGCCGCGTCGCCGTGCCAGGTCGGCGCGTATGGCGTCGGTGTCGAGAGCAAGGCGTGAGGGGCATCCGTCGATAATACCGCCAACGGCGAGCCCGTGGGACTCGCCGAAGGAGGTAAATCTGAAATTTGTGCCAAAAGTGTTCACTTGGTGGGGTTGATTTCTAAGAGTTCAACTTCGAACACTAAAGTCGAGCCGGCGGGTATGGAACCCTGCTGACGTGTGCCGTAGCCCAAGTTGTAGGGTATGTAAAGACGGTAGACGGAGCCCTCGTCCATAAGCTGCAGACCTTCGGTCCATCCGGGTATGACTTGGTTGAGGCCAAAGATGGCGGGCTCGCCGCGGTCGCGGCTGCTGTCGAACTTGGTGCCGTTGATGAGGGTGCCGGTGTAGTGCACTTTGACGCGGTCGGTGGCTTTGGGGTGCTTGCCGTTGCCGGCTTTAAGGCGCAAGTACTTAAGTCCCGAAGGTGTCGACATCACAGACTTGTTGTTCGATATCATCTTCATATACTCTTCGCCGGCGGCAATGTTCTCTTCGGCTCCCGGGTTTTGACGGCGCTCAAACTCGGCCTGGAAGCGTTGCAGCAGTGGGCGTGAGGTTGCGTCGGTCATGGTGTTGCGTCCACGTGCGTAGTCCATCATCGACTGGGCGGCGGCTTCGAGGTTTATTCCGAGGTTCTGCGAGCTCCATCCCATAGATACGTCGCGACCTATGGCGTATGAGGCCGAGTCGTTGAAGGTGCGCAACTGCACAACGGCCTCGGCGGCTTTCAGCTTGTTTTGGGTTTCGGCCAACTGAGCCTTGACTTTGTCAAGTTCGTCGGCCTTGTTTTTGAGCTCGTTATACTGAGCCTCTGTCATGGTTGCCTTGCCGCGCTTGATTGTGACGTCTTGCGCAAAGACTGCCTGCGAGCATATGAGCGCGCAGGCAGCAATGATGAAAATCTTTTTCATTATATCTTTATTATTTATATTCTTTAGCGGGTATGCCGTCGAGCACCTCTTTGCCGCAAATGGCCAAAGCGAGCATCTCGTTTTCGCCTTTGTAGATCTTGACAGGGGCAATCCAGCCCACGCGCTCTTCGATCATGGCCATCCAAGGTTTGCTATAGGCGATACCGCCGGTGAGGATGATGGCATCGACCTTGCCGTTGACCACAGCGGCCAGGCGGCTTATTTCCATAGAGACCTGGTAGGTGAAGGCTTCGACCAAAAGCTGGCATTTCTCATCGCCGGCGAGGGCTTTCTTCTCAACCTCGTAGGCATCGTTGGTGCCGAGGTAGGCCACAAAGCCGCCTTCGGCTGTAACCATCTTCTTAAGTTTGGCCTCGTCGTATTTGCCGCTGCAGGCTACCTCAATGAGCTTGCTGGCGTTGATGCTGCCGCAACGGGTGGGTGAGAAGGCTCCCAGACCGCAGAGTGCACGGTTTACCTCGACAACACGGCCGTGATTGTGTATACCCACGCTCACGCCGCCGCCCATGTGGGCTATTATGAGGTTGAGGTCCTCGTAGTGCTTGCCGAGTTCACGGGCATAGAGTTTGGCAGTCATCTTCTGGTTGAGGCAGTGCCAAATGGGTCCTTCAACGCGCTCGTCGAGGTCGAACACGGGGTGGCCGGATATTTTGGCGAACTCGGGGCGCTCGTCGACGATGCCAGGGTCGGCAATGTAGGCACACTCAAGGCCTATCTCGCGAGCTATGGAGTCGCTAATCAAAGCACCGAGGTTGCAGGCGTGCTTGCCTTGGATACCGTCGTGGCATTCTTTCTTCATCAGGTCGTTCACGCGGTAGCAGCCGCTCTCGCAGGGGCGGGTGAGACCGCCGCGGCCCATGACGATGGCAATGGTGTCGGTACCAATGCCGTGGCGTTTGAGCATGTCGAGGATAGCGCCTTTGCGGTAATCGAACTGGTCGGCCACCTCTTTGTACTTCTGGATTTCTTCAATAGGGTGGGCGAGATTCTCGGTGAAAACTTCGGTTTCGCCATCGTATACGGCGGCTTTGGTGGAGGTGGCGCCGGGGTTGATGACCAGGGTGTACTTTTTAGTGCTCATATTGGGTTTTGTGTTATGTGTTTGTTTTAAAATTTGAATATTAATTGGGTGCAAAAATACAATTATTTTTTGATTTTTTTGATTTTTTAACAAAAAATATTTTTCAATACACCGTTAATTACGTCTCGCGCTGCCGTTTGATGAGGAATGGCATAAGAATTTGGTCGAAGCCTAAACCGACATCTACCGGCTGATAGTCAATGTTGTACTGTATTGCTCGCTGCTTTAGTTCTGCTTGTTGGCGGTGCATCTCGGTCTTGTAACTTTCGGCTACCTCGTTTGGTTGCACTTTGAGCCTTTGACCTGTTTCGAGGTCGATGAAAAGGTATGGCCGGTTGCTGAAATCGAAGTCAATTTCGTGCGCGTAGTCGAAAGTGTGGAAAAGCAGTACCTCGTGCTTGCAGTGCCGCAGGTGTCGCATAGCATCAAAAAGCTCGTCACGGTCGCGCTCAGTGGCGACAAAGGCATCTGTGAAGATTATCACCATCGAGCGGCGGTGCAGTTGCTCGGCGGTGAGGTGCAGGGTTTCGGCCACCGACTGTGTGGGGCGGTTGGCTTGATCGGGTTTGACGGGCTTGAGCAGCGGCTCCAAAAGCGAATAGAGATATTGCTGATGGGTGCGGCTGCTGCGAGCCGGGGTTTGCAGGTCGATTCCGTTGCTGAAGAGCGTGAGGCCGAAAGCGTCGCGTTGACGCAGCAGCATCTCGGTCAAAGCTGCTGCCGCGTAAACGCTGAATGTTAGCTTGTTGGGGTTCTTTATGTCGCCTTGGCCCTCAGTGGGAAAGAGCATTGAGCCACTTTGGTCTATGACCAATTGGCAGCGCAGATTGGTTTCCTCTTCGAAAGTTTTTACAAACAGCTTGTCGGTTCGTCCATATAGTTTCCAGTCGATGTTACGTGTCGACTCGCCGCTGTTGTACTGGCGGTGCTCAGAAAATTCTACAGAGAAACCATGAAACGGACTTTTGTGCAGGCCGGTGATGAAGCCTTCAACCACTTGACGTGCAAAAAAGTCGAGCGATTTGTATCTTTCGAGCTCTTCAAACATCAAATTTCAATGTTATAGAAGGGCGTTGATTTTCTCTGCAAGGGTGGCTTTTGCCACGAGGCCTACGCTTTTGTCGACAGGTTGCCCGTTCTTGAAAAAGAGCACGGTCGGAACGTTGCGGATGCGGAATTGGGCGGCCAGACCGCTGCATTCGTCGACGTCGGCCTTGCCAATCACGACGCGTCCGTCATACTCGGCGGCCAGTTCCTCAACTATCGGGGCCAGGGCTTTGCAGGGACCGCACCATGTGGCGCCAAAATCAATCATTGCTGGCTTGCCGGAATTAACAAGCTCGTTGAAATTTTGTTCAGTAACTACGTGTTCCATAAATACTTATAATTATTTGTGTTTTGTAAATTTTGCTACAAAGATAAATTAATTTTTATATTTCAACGTGCTTTTAACATTCATTTTTTTTACAAATTTTTGTTACTAATTGCTACCTGTTGGAGTATCAATGTTTTATATGTTGGATTTTTTTTAGCTGTTGCGTATACTTTATTTGCATTTTTTGCGTTATCTAAATTATGAAGTTACGACTGCTAAGGTTTATTATTGCCATTGCGGCTGTCATGGTTGGAGGTGAAGCTACGGCTCAGAATGAAGCCGAGATAGAGGCTATGATGAGCCGCTACACCGATGCATACGACAGTTTGCTAAACTCTTACTATGTGCGCCGCTATGCCCAGACGCACTCTCATCGCAACCACACCGTAAACGTGCAAGAGTTCGATCAGATACCCGATTCTGTTATTATTAGCCGCCTCAATTCCCTTCACACAGTCATCCCCATGACCTACAACGAAGAGGTGAG
>JAIKVZ010000052.1 GCA_024685285.1 Bacteroidales bacterium | reverse complement strand
CCCTTCATTCATCTGTCCGAGATTTTGAGTATAAATGCAAATATACTCAATTCAAATCGCGGACAGCTATTTCAAGCTTCAATTAGCTGTAATTTAGTAGCATGAAAATGATATTAACAAAATTTAGGAAACACTAATGTTATTGACCTAAAAAAAGGTGCGGTGAAACACCGCGATATAGGACAGATGAATATGTATCTTGGATATTTTGCAAACGAGGAAAATGTTGAGGGAGACAACCCACCCATCGGCATTATTATGAGCCATTTCAAGGATGAACTGATGGTGGAATATGCCACTTATGGCATGGACTCCAACCTTTTTGTGTCAAAATACGAGCTTTACCTACCCAACAAAGAAGAGTTGCGCAGATTGGTTAATCAAACATTGAATGAGAGTATATCAAAATAATTTTGTATCTTTGCAGTCGGAAATACATAAAAACATTGATATAATCATAGACAAATAACCACCAGAAAATGTAGAAAACCGAAAAAAAGAATAAATACATAATACAAATATAGCGTTTGCTATTTATTCGGCACAGCTCTGAAACCTGAGAAACTTCAAAGTATTAGTTGCGAATAAGTTTTGCGATCGTCTGCGCTTAGCGTAGACAGCGACTTATCAACTAATACGGGCAATCTCAGGGCCTCAGAGCGTGGATAAGACAAAGTCTACGCTTTTTATGTGCCCTCGGATTGCCCGTAAGCCATATAGGTAGCCACGCTCAGAAAGACTACCTATATGGCAAACAGAAACCTAAACGCAGCAAAAGAGGCCAAAAAGGACGAGTTCTATACCCAGTTGGAGGACATAAACAATGAACTTCGCCACTACCGTGAACATTTTCGCGGAAAGACGGTACTTTGCAATTGCGACGATCCTCGAGTGAGCAATTTCTTCACCTATTTTGCCTACAATTTCGAGTTCCTCGGTCTCAAAAGGCTTATCACCACCTGCTATAAGAGCCAGTCGATGGACCTTTTCAGCCAGAACGAGTGCGATCAAGCCATCTACCTGATATACGATGGCGACCGCAACGGCAACAACATTCCCGATGCTGAAGAGATTGGTATCCATCCGCTGAAAGGCGATGGCGATTTCCGCTCGCAGGAGTGCATCGAATTGTTGAAACAGGCAGATATCGTGGTAACAAACCCGCCATTCTCACTTTTCAGGGAGTATGTGGCTCAACTGATGAAGTATGAGAAAAAGTTTTTGATAATTGGGAATCAAAATGCGGTTTGTTACAAAGAGGTTTTCCCTCTTATAATGCAAAATAAAGTATGGATTGGAAACTACTCTGGAGATATGGCATTCAAGGTACCAGAAGACTACGAACCAAGAGAAACCCGTTATTGGCAAGATACAACAGGTCAGAAATGGCGTAGTATGGGTAACATCTGCTGGTTTACAAATCTTGACATAAAAAAACGTCATGAAGACATCATTCTATACAAACATTACAATCCGGATGATTATCCTCAATACATTAATTACGATGCTATTGAGGTTGGCAAAACTGAACTAATCCCATGCGATTACAACGGCTTAATGGGCGTTCCTGTAACATTCCTTGATAAATATAACCCCGACCAATTCGAGATCATTGGGGTAAGTCTTGTTCTCGGAAACAAAAAGCCAGAGGATTTACCAAAAAGCAAACAAGGAGGACCAGCTTTCTATTTAAAGAAGAACAATGAATACAAACGTCTTTATAACAGAATTGTTATCCGCAGAAAGATATGACTAAAATGACAATTGACCGAAAAACCATTACAGTTCGCGACTTAGTGAACGGATATGATAACGATGTTGATAGAGGAGTCCATGGCTATGGAGGCAAGTTGGATATTCGCCCTCCTTATCAGCGTGAGTTCCGCTATGACCTCAAGCAAAAACAAGCCGTGGTGAATACCATTCTAAAGGGTTTTCCGCTCAATATTATGTATTGGAGCGTTGTGAACGAGAATGAGTTCGAGATGATTGATGGTCAGCAAAGGACTCTTTCTATTTGTGAATTCTATAACCATGATTTCAATATTGTAGACAAAGAACGTGGCAAGCTCTACTATCAATCGTTAACAGCCGATGAAAAAGAGGAGTTTCTCAATTATGAATTGACGGTATATTTCTGTACAGGTACCGACAAGGAGAAACTCGACTGGTTCCGTGTTATCAATATTGCCGGTGAGCGACTACTGGATCAAGAGCTATTAAACGCCATACATGTAGGACCTTTTGTAAGTGATGCACGCCGTTACTTCTCGAAGGATAACTGTCCGGCATACAAAATAGCATCCGACCTTCTGAGTGGTGTTGCACGAGAACAAGCGTACTTGGAAACCGTGTTAAAATGGGTATCTCGACGGGATGGAGTGGATGATATTGGAGATTATATGAGCCAACACAAAGATGACCCCAACGCCAACAAATTGTGGGAATATTTCTCGGCAATCGTCACCTGGGTGCGTTCAACTTTCCCCGTGAACCGCAAGGAGATGAAGGGCATAGATTGGGGTTTACTTTACGACCTCTACCACGAAAAGACAATCGATACGGTAGCGTTGGAGAAGAGAATTCATGACCTGATGGAAGACGACGAGATAATGAAGAAGTCGGGTATTTACAGCTATGTACTCAGCAACGACCTGCGCGACCTCTCGTTCCGCACCTTCGACAAAAAGCAGAAACGCGAAGCCTATGAGAGACAGAACGGCATTTGTCCACATTGTGGCAAGCTCTACGAACTCGACGAAATGGAAGGCGATCATATTACCCCTTGGGCAGAAGGCGGCATAACCTCTGCCGACAATTGCCAAATGTTGTGCAAAGAGTGTAACAGAAGAAAAGGTTGTAAATAATCACTCAAACATAATAATTCAATAGAATATTGGGAGACTTGGCGGCGAGCGATAGCGAGCCGCCCCACTGGTTTGATGCAGGGCTTGCGCGCTGCACTGTTTTCGTCGCTATCGGGGACAACTCGGCGTGCCATCCTGTGGCAGACCTCTAACCCGACTTCTGACCCGTTTTCTTCCAAAGTGCGCGGGTGATCCGGCTTGATTGCCGGGCGACTAACCCTCCCTCTTTCAAGGGAAGACTGCTGCAAAGTTACGAAATTTTTCCGGACTGGCCAAGCGACTGCAACGAAAAAGTTGGAAACTGCAACGATATTTTTTGCAAAAGCCCCCGAAACTGCCAAATCGTTGCAGTTCGTTGCATTTTTTTTGTTTAGTCAGTTATTATCTAACGGATTAGATGGCGGTCATTATGCGCAAGGGCTGCTCGGCTGGGCCATCGGCAATGGTTAGTCGCAAAGCACGTAAAGGTCGTCGCGAGGGTTGAGGAACAGCAAAGGGGTTCGCGACGGATGTAATAGCAGATGTTGCTCCTGCGTGCCGGCAAAAATATCGACTATATCGCGCTCACGGATGTCGGTGGTGCGGCTAATCAACAGGTTCGGAGTCAGTTGTGTAAGCACATCGATGTCGACCCTTGTGCTTCGTCCTGTCACTATGCGCTGCTCGAACTTCAAGCCCAGCTGCGAAAAGAGCTTTTTGATGAAAAGCATATTGTTGTGCCATTTCTGCCGCAGCCCCTCGTCGCGGTAGTCGCGGTGGCACACCTCGACGGTGCTCCCCATGAAGCGTGCCATATACGAAGCCCAGAGCATCTTTTCCTTGCTCTCGCGGCGGTAGTCGACGCTGAGGGCTACCCGTTGAGGTGCTCGCAAAGGCTCTTGCGGAGCAGTAAGTACCAAGTAGGCTGTACGGCAGCGCAAGTAGCCACGCAGCAGGGTGCGCGGGTTGGCGGCGTTGCGACGCGGTGCCATGGGGTCGACGGCGGTCACCATAAGCACTGTGCCAAACATCTCGGGCAGCGAAGCCACCACCTCGCGTGTGTCGCCCTTAAGCGCCACGTATGAGCGGCCCGTGGCGGCAAGACGTTGTTCGGCTTCGTCGGCACCGAGTGTGTCGAGCGACGGGTCTGCCACATAGAGCAACATCATGCTTTTGCCCAAAGCGGCGGCAAAGGCGGCGGCGGTGTCGGCCAAAGCCTCGGCGTAATCCATGCCGGTGACGTGGGCTATCACAAACTGGTCTTTGCCTTGCTGGCGGCGGCGTTCATGGGTCATGGCGGCTATCGTATAAGTGTTATGTCGCCTTTGAGCGAACTCTTGAGACCGGCCTCGCAGGTGATGTTGATGGTGTAGGTATAGACGCCCGGGAGGCACCAGTTGCCGTGGTAGCGACCGTCCCAGCATTCGTTGATGTCGTTGCTTTCGTACACCTTTTCGCCCCAGCGGGTAAAGATGGCTATATAGAACGATGTGATGTATGTGCCGCTGAAGCATAGGCGGTCGTTGAGGCCGTCGCTGTTGGGCGTGAAGGCGTTGGGTATGACAAAATCGGGCTTGCCGCATATCACCTCGGTGCAGTGCAGACACACCGTGTCGGTGGCGGTACAGCCGTCGGGAGACTGCACGGTGACGGTGTAGGTGGTTATCAAGTCGGTTGGTGTGGCCACTGGCGAGGGCGAAGCGGGGTTGCTGAGTGATGCTGCAGGGCTCCAGGTGTAGGTGGCTCCGTTTATCGGGGTGGCGTGCAGAGTGGTCGAGGTGCCGAGAAAGATGTCGTATTGTTCGGCCCATGCCTTGAAGCCGTCTAATGTGTGGCTGCGCCTAATCTGCGTGGTGTCGTTATGGGGACAGTTGTTGGTGTCGGTAAGGTGCAGGGTATACGAACCCGGGCAGAGATTGTCGAGTGTGGTGTCGTTGCTAATGCCGTCCCATACATGGATGGAGCCTGTGCAGCTGTCGGTGCAGATAAGGTCCTCAGCCTCTTTGTGGTACACTGTGCGGCGAGGTTGTGGCGGCGTTATTTCTTTCTCAACCCGGCAGGCTCCGCTCTCGACGGTGAGCAGATATGTATGGTCTGCACTCAAACCGCCCCGCACTGTATCGGTCATGGGATTGCCATCGAATGTCAGTGTGGCCGAGCGGCCTTCGGGAGTGAGGAGGAGAGTGATATTGCCGTCGGCGTAACCCGGACATGTGGGGCCGTTGACTATGACCGAGTCGAGCAACTTGATGAAACTGAGGCGGAAGGTGTCGGTTTGGCTGCAGCTCGACCCCACCGATGTTTTCAGGATATAGGTGCCAGTCTGTTCCACCCAGGGGTTGGCGATGGAGGGGTCGCTCACCGGGCCTCCGCTCCACGAGTAGGTGCAGCCGGTAAGGGGTTTGGGACCAATCTGTACGGCATAGCCTTCGCATGAAATGATGGTGTCGTGCGAGTAGTGTCCGTTGCCGAGAACAACGGCTGTGTGCTCAATGGTATCCGCTGTGGTGCAGCCGTCGGTCATCTTGGCGATGAGGCGTACCGTGTATTTGCCAGGAGCGGCGTAGTTGTGGGTTGGCGAGGTCTCGGTAGACGTGGTGCCGTCGCCGAAGTCCCACAGGTATGAGGTTCCGCGGCCGGTGTTGTGGAAGGTGACTGTAGACGGTGCGCAGCTCACCGGTGGCGGCACATACTCGGCCACAGGGAAGTCACTGTGAACTATGAAGCGGAATATTGCGTTGTTGCAGTTAGAGCTGCGGTTCGAGTCCGACACCACATTCGACGGCGCCACGGGGAAACCGTTGTAGCCTCCGCACGATGCACAGACCGACTGGTAGAGAGTTCCCAGTTTGTCAAAACGGCTTGTGCCACCGTCAACATGGTCGGTACCGTCGGTTTCGCCAGGGTCGCTGCTTGAGTGCAACTCGCCGAAGAATGTGGCGTAGTCGAGGTTCGATGCGTCAGAGCTGATACTCATGATGTAGAAATCCTGCCCGTCGGTCTCGTACTGGAAGGCATCGGGCGTCACATCCATGCCGGCAGTGCCAGCAGTGCCCCATGACACCCCTGGTACGTGAATAACAAAGTCGCGTCCCCACCCCACTGCATAGACACGGTTGCAGATATCGGCGCAGAATGCTGTCGGCGAGAGATTTATGCGTCCCGGAGTGCCAAACACCGTAGACCATCGGCGCACACGCAGATCGGGATCGAACCGCGTCAGCAGCATTCCCGAGCCAGGCACACTGTAGCCGGCATTGTATATCATGGTGTTGCCCGATGCCGCCGTTTGGCCGAAGATGAAGACTTCGTTGTTCTTGCCGTTACGGACAAAAAAACACTGGTCATAGGCCGAACTGCCGTAGAACGTCGAAGACATCAAGCGGCTGCCGTTGTAGGCTATCTTGGCAATAAAGCCGTCGGCAGTGCCGCCGCCGTAAGTGCTTTGGTAGGCTCCCGTTGTGAACGGGAAGTTGCGCGAGTTGGTACCGCCGCAGACGAGCAGATTGTATTCGTCATCCACATCTATCGAGTAAACAGCGTCGTCGCGCATACCGCCGAGGTAAGTGCTCCAGAGCATAGTGTGCAGGTTGTAGTCGAGCTTGAACACAATGCCATCCTGCTGGCCGCAGTGGCGTGGTCTCACGGCACCCGGTGTGGTGGGAAAATCGGTAGAAAAGGTGGTGCTGCCAACATAGACATTGTTCTGGTCGTCGGTTATTATCTCGCCGCGTGCACCATCGCCGTAGTTGTAGTATAGCGAGTCGTTGCCGACGTAAATAATGCTTCTGTAGTGCGGCTTGTAGTTGAGGCCGTCGTTGCCCGAACCGCCAACGTAGGTCGAAGCCCTGAGATGGTAGCCGTCGGAACTGAAACGGCTCACAAAGATATCACTGCCCGAAGAGTATCTAATGGTCGAAAAGAGGTAATTCACCGGAGTGCCTCCACTGTGCGTGGTGCTGTAGGCACCTGCGGTGGTGGGAAAATTGGTCGAGCCTGTGGTGCCAAAGACCAGCAGCTCGTCGAACGAGTTAACGAAAATACTGTGGGGCATATCGACGCCGCCACCGCCCAAGTATGTGGCAAAAAGCTTGTGGGTGCCGCTACTGTCGAACTTGAAAATGCCTACATCGCAGGCTCCGTTGAACGTTTGGTCGTAGGCTCCCAGCGTCGCAGGATAGCCAACATCAAACACCAACCCGGCAGTGTACACATTCTTGCGAGAGTCGTAGGCCGCCGCCGTGCCCCAGTTGTCGGCCACCGAACCAGTGTATGTCGAAAAGCAGAGCACCGGGTCGATAACCAGTTCACGGCTGCTGTCGTAGGGGCCAATAACAAATGTAACCCTCTCCCCCTCTATCTTGAACGAACTGCGCACCTCGTCGGGTTTGCCCGAAGGCGAGAGCTGATATACATAGGGGCGCAGCTCGACCACATCGCGCACCGTGGTGCCTACAACCAAATTGCCGTTGGACAGCAGGCGCAGCGATTTCTGGCCGCTGTAACGCATGGCAATGGTCCCTGGGTCGGCGCCAGGATGCACCACAAACTCGTACTTGGCCACATGGCTTGCCGAGCGCAGACGCAGATCCACGCCATCATACAAGCCGCGGTAGCAAACCTCAGAGAACGACGGTACACCCGTGGCCCACCGCGAGGGATCCGAGCCTATAAAGTAATTGCTGTAGCCCTCCTGGCGGCCAATGCCCTCTGGCATAGCGTCGGTGGCGCCGTCGAACGCAATGCGGTAGGCGTGATGTCGGCTGCCGGCATGGTTGTGGCCCTCGTCTACAACCTCACGCAGCACAACCGTCAGGGCTCCCTGCTCGGCAAAGAGGGCACCGCCGTGCAACTGAGCGGCAAAAGCCACACGGGCATCCCACTGGCCGCGGTTCTCAACAAAAGCGATGGCCGAGCCTGCCGAGAGCGTATCGCGCTCACGATGGGCTGTAACGGTCGACGGTGCGCAGAACACCCACAACATGACCAAAATATATACCAAACGCTTCATAGTTCAAAATGCAAAGATACGAAAAAAAAAAATAACGGCAAAAAAAATGCTGTTTGGTAGGGAGTTCAATATTCCGGTGCGGCGAGGTCGAGGGCAGCGAGGATGGTCTCGCATAGGGCCTTGAGGGCGTCGTAGTGGCGGTAGGCGGCATCGGCCGGCTTGATGCTATGCTCACTGCGGGGGTCGAAGTCGAAAGCCTGCACCGTCACCACCTCGGCGGCCAGCTGCGCTAAGGGCGAGCCGGCAGGATGACGGCCGGTGGCGTCGTCAACAATGCGGTCGGTGCGCTCCCACGCGTCGCGTCCCGAAATGATGAGTATCTTGTCGGACGTGTCGGCCACTGGACCGAGCCCAGCGACGCCGAATGGCCTGTCAATCAAATCGTAGCGCAACAACCGCTCGTCGACAGGGCTGCTGTAGTGGGGCCACGGCGCGTCGAAGCCCGACAGGACGAGGTCGGCACCCCGCTCGAGGTCGATGTCGTAGAGGCGGTTGAGGGCGAGGGCGAATTCGAACCCCACCATGGCGGTCTGCCAAAAGGTGACGGCGATACCACTGAAGGAGACTTCGGCTTCGTCGATATCGAGGGTGAAGACTTTCTTTTTCATGAACCAAACGGATTTAGGGCGTTATCGAAATCGGGACGGTATGTTTTGTGCGCTTCGAGTTCTTGGAGCCAACCGTTCCAAAAACCAAGTTCGGCATAGCGGTTGGCAACCTGGCTGTATTCGCTTGCTGTGATGGTGCGGCATAGTTCGGTGTAGCCGGCGGCAACGAGGCGTGAGGTGTCGGGCGGCGGATTGTATTGGGCCATGAGCGAGATGTGTAGGTTGAGGGGCAGGTTGTCGGCCAGCATCTCGAGGACGGCGAGCGAGTTGCTCACATGTCCGGGAAGCACTAAGTGGCGCACTATGAGACCGCGGTAGGCTATGCCGCGGTCGTCGCACAGCAGGCCCGATCCTTTCTGGCGGCGCATTTCGAGCAAGGCGGCCATGGCCACCTCGGGATAGCGAGGCGCTCCGGAGAGGCCAGCGGCCAACAAGGGGTCGGCATATTTGAAGTCTGGCAGGTAGATGTCGATATAGGGCTCGAGTTGCTGCAGGGTCTCGACACTGTCGTAGCCTCCGGTGTTGTATACCACTGTTGGGTTGTAGCCATCGCTATGCAGTCTCTCGACAATGTCTATCACTCCCTGGGTGAAATGCGAGGGGGTGACGAAGCCCACCAACCCCTCGGAGAGTGGCAGCAGCCGCTCTATCTCGGCAACAATGGCCTCGACGCCACGGTAGCGGACCAGGGAAGGCGATATGCTACTGGACGATATCTGCTGGTTCTGACAATAGAGGCATTGCAGGTTGCAGTGGGCAAAGAAGACGTTGACGATGCCTTTGGTTCCGCTCAGGGGTGGCTCTTCGCCAGTGTGCAGACATACGGCCGAAGCCACTGGTTCAGAGCCCGAGCCGCAGTAGCCTGCGCACCGCTCTCGGTCGGCATTGCAGCGTCGTGGACATTGGTTGCAGGGTGGCATTTGGGGGTAGGTTTTTAAATTTTTTTGCAAAGATACAAAAAAAATGCGTATCTTTGCAGATTATTTTTTCAAGCTATGTCTAAACTGCTTTCAATCATAGTTAAACATTTGCCGGTGATATACAAGGTATTGGCTGTGCTGGTCGTTGCGGTGCTGATTCAGCTTATGTTTCCAGCCCGAAACCAGGGGACGCACTACGACTACACCGAGGGGGGCTATTGGCGTTCCGAAGACCTCTACGCCCCATACGATTTCAATATTATCAAGAGCCAGAACGAACTTGACAACGAGGCTGCCGCCGCCAGGCAGAAAGCCATACTCTACTACACCGCCGACAGCAATGCTCATGCCGCCGCCCTGCGCAGACTCGACACCTATATGGCCACCCACCATAACGTGGCACACCAGCGCCGCGCCCTGAAGCGCACCATCGACAGTATTTACTCAATAGGCTACATTGAGTTGCCCCGCGACATTGCCAGCCTTGAAGGGCACACGGTGGTACTCCTGAGCGGCAATGTAGGTTCGGAGTTGTCAGTAGGCTCTCTCGTCACCACCGACGATATTGCCAACCCATTGCTGCGCGACAGTATTATGCAGCCCAGCCTGCGTTTTGACGAGGTGCGCACCTCGCTCGAACTCGACTCTCGACTCTCGCAGATACAGTATGCCAGCAATATGGCTTCGGCCGGCGAACTGATAATAGCCAAAGGCGAACGGGTGACGGCAGAGAAGGTGCAGGTACTGCAGTCGCTCGAAGCAGAGAACGATCGGCGTTTCGACAAGACGTTTTCGCCCTTGGGCTATTATCTGGGTCAGTTGCTGCTGAGCCTCCTGGCGTTTGTCACCCTGTTCCTGTTTCTGCGCAGCACACGCCATATCATCTTGGAGAGTAGCAGCAAGATGACGTTCATTCTACTCACCATCCTCATTGCCGCCGCCATGGTGGCCTTGGTGGTTTCAATCGACCCAGAGTGGGTGCTCATGGTGCCCATGTGCATTGTGCCTATCATTATCTTTATCTTCTTCGACATGAGGGTGGCCCTCTATGCCCACCTCACCATCGTCATCATCCTGGCCAGCCACGTACCCAATTCGTTTGAGTTCATTTTCTATCAGCTCATCACCGGAATGATGAGTATAATCTCGGTACGCGATTTCGACAAACGCAGCCGCTACTTCACGGTGGCGTTGATGATTTTCCTAACCTATTCATTAATATATATAGCAGGCCTTCTGAGCCAGGAGAGCAACCTCTCGGCCATCAACTACCACCGTTTCCTGCTCTTCTTTATCAACGCCCTGCTCACCCTCATGGCATACCCACTTATTTTTATCTTCGAGCGCATTTTCCATATTACCACCGGTATGACACTGATGGAGATGTCGTCGACCAACACCCCGGCCCTGCGCGAACTGTCACGGTCGGCCCCAGGCACCTTCCAGCACTCGATGCAGGTTGCCAACATTACCGAAGACCTCGTCAACGAGATTGGCGGCAACGCCCTGCTGGCTAAGGTGGGAGCCCTCTACCACGACATCGGCAAGGTGCAATCGCCGCTTTACTTCACCGAAAACCAAAACTCGGGCTTCAACCCCCACAACGAGTTGGACTATACCGAGAGTGCACGTTTGATAACCTCGCACGTCACCGCTGGCCTTGAACTTGCCCGCAAATACCACCTGCCTGCCGAGGTGGCCGACTTTATCCGTACCCACCACGGCACCACCTACACAGGCTATTTCTACGCCAAGCAGAAACAGGAGCACCCCGACCAAGAAATCGATGACGCCGTGTTCCGCTATCCAGGACCCCGCCCCTACTCTCGCGAAACTGCCGTGGTGATGATTGTAGACAGTGTCGAGGCAGCTTGCAAGAGCCTCAAACAACACGACAAGGAGCACATCGACCGGCTTGTCGACAGCATCATCGACAGCAAAATCAACGATGGCCAGCTAAGCAACTGTCCACTCACATTCGGTGATATATCACGAATACGCAAGATGTTGAAAGAAAAGATGTTGAGCATATACCATGCCCGTATAACATACCCCACCGTTAAATCAGAGAAACAAGAACCATCAGTATAATCATGAAGACAAAAAATATCCTACTCCACACAGGCCTTGTGCTGGCAATGCTGGCAGTGTCGCTGATATGCTTCTCGCCCGTACTCAAGGGCAAAGTCATAATGCAGGGTGACATACAGAAATACGAAGCCATGGTCAAAGAGACCAAGGACTACCACACCAAAACCGGCAACTACGCCCACTGGAACAGTGCTATGTTCAGCGGTATGCCTGCCTACCAGGTTGGCGGCAACCCTCCGTCGAAAAGCGTATACACACCGCTTCAACGCATCGGTACACTGCAATTCCTCGGACTTGAGCGCAGTGCCGGTGTGCTCTTTTTCTACCTCATAGGGTTCTATGTTGCACTGATAGCGCTTGGCTGTTCGCCTCTCTTGGCTCTGCTCGGCGCTTTGGCCTTTGGACTGGGCAGCTATAACATTATAATAATTGAGGCAGGCCACATAACCAAGGCTTGGGCAATGGCCATGATGGCTCCGGTGCTGGCCGGTATGGTTCTGTGTCTGCGCAAACCCTCTGACAAACGTGCCAAATGGCTCGACTGGCTATGGGGCGGACTCCTGTTCACAATAGCACTGGGACTGCAACTCATCTGCAACCACATACAGATAACATACTACACCATTATCGGAGCGAGCGCTTTAGGTATAGCCTACTTTGTCAACGCCATAGTGCACCGCTATGTTCCTCGCTTTGCAGCAAGTGTCGGCATACTGCTTCTGGGCGGTGCATTGGCCTTTGCCTGCAATGCCCGCAACTTGATGGTCAGCCAGCAATATGCCCAACAAACAATGCGTGGCGGCAACGCCATCACCATAACACCCGAAAGTCTATACAGCGATACCCCAGTGGCCAAAGACGACAGCGAGATGAAAAGCGGCCTCGACATAGACTACGCCTACAGCTGGAGCTACGGCATCGGCGAGACCTACACCATACTCGTCCCCGGGGCTCGCGGCGGCAGCAACAACGAGCCAGTAGGCAAAGACAGCGAGTCGTACCGCACCTTCCGGCAGAGCTATATGCCGCTGTACTGGGGAGACCAACCCTTCACCTCCGGACCAGTCTATTTCGGAGCAATCGTGATGTTCCTCTTTATTCTCGGACTGCTCACAGTTCGGGGCCCGGAACGCTGGTGGCTCTTGGCGGCAGCCGTGGTGGGAGTGCTGCTGTCGTGGGGTCGCAATTTCATGCCACTCAACGAGTGGGTCTTCAACCACCTGCCGCTATACAACAAATTCCGTACCCCAAGCATGAGTTTGGTGCTCTCCAATGTGGCTGTGGTTGTGCTCGGTATGCTTGGACTGCGACAACTTTTCTCGCACGAGGGTGACACACGCCGCAAAACCACCGCACTATACATCTCTGCCGGAGCTACCGTCGCCGTGCTGCTCATAGGCCTCCTCTCTGCCGGCAGTTTGGCCTACAGCGGATTGTCAGACACCCAGATGGCACCGCAGTATGGTTCACAATGGGCTCAGATACAGGACATCTTTGTGCAAGACCGTCAGGCTCTCTTTGTCAGCGACTCGTGGCGCAGCATACTCTTTGTGGTTCTTGCCTTTGCTGTGCTTTGGCTCTATGTACGCCTTGACAACAATGGCAGCCGCCGCTGGTTGCCTACAGCAGCAGCACTGGCACTCTGCGCACTCGTGGTGGTCGACCTCTGGGGTGTCGACAGCCGCTACCTCAACGAGAAGAACTATGTGTCAAAAAGCAAGACCCGACTCACCCCCGACCCCTGGGACGCCACCATTGACCAATATGCAGCCCAGTTCGGCGACCGCGACTACCGTGTGCTCAACATGGCCACCAACACATTCAACGACTCCAAGCCTGCCGCCTTCCATCACCAGATTGGAGGCTACAGCGCAGCCAAGATGCGCCGCTATCAGGACATCATCGACTTCTACATTTCGCGGCAAATCAATATGCAGGTGCTTAATATGCTCAACACCCGCTACTTTGTGGTGCAGGGTGGCCAGGTGCAACGCAACCCCGATGCTCTGGGCAACTGCTGGTTTGTCGACTCTATCAAGTGGGTTGCCGACGCCAACGAGGAAATTCTGGCTCTCAATAAGTTCAACCCTGCAACCACCGCGGTGGTCGACCGCTCGCTCTTCACCTTGGACAACGAGCAGTACCCCACCGACAGCTCCGCCACCATTGTGATGGAACACCAAAATCCCTACAACCCCGACTACCTGCGCTATACCTCGCACAGCAACCACGACCGGTTGGCCGTGTTCAGCGAAACATACTACGAGCCCGACTGGCGCGCCTATATAGACGGCAAACCAGCCAACTACATACGCGCCAACTACCTGCTGCGTGCCATGGTGGTTCCGGCAGGCGACCACGTCATTGAGTTCCGCAACGAAGCTCCGCTGTTCCACCGCATGGACGCCGTGGCCATCGTTGGCTCTATTGTGCTCGTAATCATAGCCGCAGGAGCAATAGTGCTCTGCTACCGTCGCAAAAAGAATTGACCATGCTATCTGTAATAATCTGCACTTACAACCGTGGACGCTACATCTACAACGTTCTGCAAAGCATTGCCATCGGCAGTTGGCAGGACTATGAGATCGTGCTCGTAAACAACAACAGCACCGACAACACCGACAGCGAGTGCCGCCGTTTCTGCTCCGACTACCCCGATGTGCGCTTCAACTACTACCACGAACCCAACCAGGGTCTCTCCTACGCCCGCAACTGCGGCATCAACAATGCCAAAGGCGACGTGCTCGTATACGTCGATGACGACGCCTTGGTCAATCCAGAATATCTGGCCACCTATGCCGCATTCTTCGCCGCACACCCCGAGGCGCAGGCGGCCGGCGGGCCCATACTGCCGCAATACGACGGCTGCGAAGAGCCCGACTGGATGTCGCACTACACACGTCAACTCATAACCGGACGCCTCTATCTTGGCGAACACGAGCGCGAGTTCCCCCGCGACGCCTACCCGGGTGGCGGCAACGCAGCCTACCGCAGCGAGGTGTTCCAGCGCGTCGGGCTCTTCAACGTAGAGCTGGGACGCAAGGGCAACAGCCTGATAGGTGCCGAGGAGAAGGACATTTTCGACAAGATGACTTCGCTCGGAATGCGTTTCTACTACCTGCCAACGGCCATACTCTACCACCTCATACCTCCGCACAAGCTAACCCAAGACTATTTCGACCGCCTCACCCTCGGCATCGGTGCCAGCGAGCGTCGACGCACCCTGCAGGTCTCGCGCTCGAAATATCTGAGCCGCATAGCGAAAGAAGGCGTCAAATGGGCCGCAACACTGCTGCTGTGGACCGGCTTTGCGCTGCGGGGTCAGATGGCCAAGGGACAGAAATTGGTGGCATTCCGCCGCAACGTGACTCGCGGCCTCCTCAAAGGTGATACGGAGAAGACCCAGTAGATAACTACCTAACAATCGGCTATTTGTCGCACATAGGTCGCCCCGCAACCGCCAAAACATCGGGGGCCGTGGGTGACCCTCCGATGTTGACCCGACTTCAACCCGACCTTAACCCGAACCTAACCTATTCAACCTGCTGATTTCCAGTAGGTTGTGGTGTTAATTATAATCGATTGATTTTCAAACGGTTGGCAAAAACAGAAATCAATTTGCCAAAAAATTTGGCGGAATGAAAAAAAAAACTTAAATTTGCATTTTCAAAACAAATCAGAAACCGATATAAAAAACTATCAAAAAATGACTCTGCGCGAAATCGCCAAAATTTTGAACGCCTCGGTATGCGTGGGCGAAAACCGGCTCGACGATGAACAAAGCAAGGCTTTCGCCTCGGATTTGATGAGCGACGTGCTCACACTTAAGGACACCCCGATACTCATTACAGGCCTCTGCAACATACAGACCATACGCACCTGCGACATGGCCTGCCTCGACGCGGTGGTGTTTGTGCGCAACAAGAAACCCACAGACGATATGCTGGAGCTGGCTGAAGAGAACGACATGGTTCTCATGGCCTGCGAGTACTCTATGTTCAAGGCCTGTGGACTGCTCTACGAAGCCGGTCTGCAACCGCTTTATTAACCTACCGTAAACTCAACGCTATGCATCAGGAATATAAAGTAATCGAGGGCGATTTTGTCAACGCCGGTGTCGCCTCCAGCTCGGTCAAGAAGACCCTCAAGCAACTCAACGTCAACCCCCAGGTGGTCAAACGTGTGGTGGTGGCGCTCTACGAGGCCGAGGTCAACGCCATTGCCCACGCCTACGGCGGCTTGGTGACGGTGGACATTGACCCTGGGAAAATACGCATGGTGGTGGCCGACAAGGGCCCCGGCATACCCGACATAGCCTTAGCTATGCAGGAGGGCTATTCGACTGCTCGCCCCGAGGTGAGAGACATGGGATTTGGCGCCGGAATGGGTCTGCCTAATATGCAGAAAAATGTCGATAAACTCAACGTCACTTCCGAGGTGGGCGTAGGCACTACCGTCGAGATGGAAGTAAATTTTTAATTAGTGATTTTGTTAATGTGTGAATTTGCGAGTCCGACTGTGCAAGCAACTAACACATTAACGCATTAACACATTAACGCATTCAAAATGTTTTACCACGCGCTACAGATTGACGAGTCACGCTGCATAGGCTGTTCGAGGTGCATGAAAAACTGCCCCACCGAGGCCATACGCATATTCGGCGGCCGGGCTTCGATAGAGGAGAACCGCTGCATCGATTGCGGCCGCTGCTACGAGGTGTGCCCCTCGGCAGCGGTGACTATACGCGACGACGACTTTGAGGCCATACACAACTACCCACACTCGGTTGCCCTGCTTCCGGCCGTGTTTCTGGGCCAGTTCCCCGACGATGTGAGCGTGTCGCGTGTCTATTCTGTTCTCTACGAGATAGGGTTCGCACACGTTATGGAGGTGGAGTCGGCCGCCATGATCTATGCCGATGCAAAGCACAAATATGCCGAGAAGCACACCGACCTCGAGCCGCTCATCTCGTCGTTCTGTCCCGCCATTGTCCGCCTCATACAAATCAAGTACCCGTCGCTGGTCGAGAATATAATGCCAATCCGTGTGCCGCTCGACATCTCGGCCATGTACGCCATCGAGGAGCTCACGAGCCGCGGCATAGACCGCAAAGAAATAGGCCTATTCTACATAACGCCTTGCGCCGCCAAGATAGCAGCAGTCAAAGCACCTGTGGGTGAGGAGAAGTCACTCATCGACGGGGTTATAAACATGAACCTGCTCTACAACCGCGTCTATAAAAAAATTAAGGACCTCGGCAAGAACCACCAGTTCAAGCCCTTGAGCCGTCAACGGCTCAGTGCCGACGCCGTGCTTTCCACCCTCACCAACGGCGAGCGCCGAATCTGCCGTGCCAAGCGCTCCTACGCCATCGACGGCATCAAGAATGTCATGGACTTCCTTGACAAACTCGAGAATGACGAGGTGGAGGGCGTGGAATTCCTCGAGTTGCGTGCCTGCGACCAGTCGTGCGCCGGAGCCCTGCTGTCGTGCGAGAACCGTTTTCTCTGCGGCGAGCGTATGTACGCCCGTGCCCGTAAAGCCGCCGAACGCGAGCGTAACGGCGAGATGCCGCGCGATCGCGAAATGGACCGCTATCGCGACTACCTCATCGAACACTCAGAGATAGAGCCGGTCGAGCCGCGCTCAATGTTAGCCCTCGACGAGGATATCGGCAAGGCTCTCGAGAAGATGGAGAAGATTGAGCGGCTCAAGGTAAAGTTGCCGCAGATAGATTGCGGAGTGTGCGGGGCTCCGACCTGCGAGGCTTTTGCCACCGATGTGGTCTGTGGCCGCGCTGTACTCAACCGCTGTGTTTTCTACCGCATACACCTCGAGTCGCAAGGCAAGATGACCCTCAACGAGGGCGCCTCGAATATGCGCTCGGTGTGGGGCGACGACCGCATTGGCGGCGAGATTGAAATAGACTGAGCCAAAAAAACAGAATGCACGAATACTAAATTGCGCTTTTTTGCGTTATACTGACATGAACGTGCAACCGAGATACATCGTAACACTGCTGCTTCTGCTGCTCTGTGCCACCGCCGGGGCTCAGGAGCGCAAAGTACGTTTTGCAACCGTGCTCGAGGGCGATACGGT
The DNA here is from genome assembly GCA_024685285.1 of Bacteroidales bacterium. Classification (GTDB taxonomy): domain Bacteria; phylum Bacteroidota; class Bacteroidia; order Bacteroidales; family P3; genus Colimorpha. The sequence goes on along the minus strand of JAIKVZ010000052.1, from coordinate 5,759 downwards.
GCCACTCTACTACCTCACCGAAATCAACATTGTATCCGACGGTTCGCTGCTCACTCCCAACGAGATACGCAAAAACAAAAAGCTTATCCGCAACGTGCGTCTCATGCTGCCGTATGCCAAAGAGGGTCGTCGTCGTCTCGACAAACTCGAGTCAGAGATAGCCCAACTGCCACGCAAGCAGCGCAAAGCCGCCATCAAGCAGGCCGAGCAGGACCTCCTCGACGAATACAAGGGCGACCTCTCCAAATACACCTTCTCTCAGGGCCTGGTGCTCATAAAGCTCATCGATCGCGAGACCGGACGCACATCGTATGCCATTGTCGACGAGTTGCGCGGCAAACTGAGGGCTGGCATATACCAAACCTTTGCCAAACTCTTTGGCTACAACCTCAAGACGCACTTCGACCCGCAGCACAACACTCAGGACAACCTCATTGACCGCATTGCCCGCTCCATCGAACTTGGCAAACCCTTAAACGTTTGATTAGCTGTGGAGAAAGACCTGGATATAGGCTACTGCTTCCTGCCTGCCGTTCCGCTCAGGGCCGAGCCCAGCGACCGGGCCGAGATGGTGTCGCAGCTGCTTCTCGACGACACTTTCACCTTCATAGAACGCCGCGAGAAGTGGAGTCTCATCGAAACCCACTACGACCATTACCGCGGATGGGTCGACAACAAGCAGGTGCGCACAGGCCAGAGCCCCAATGTGCTCGAAATCAAACCAGTCGCCACCTCGCCGGCAACAGTGGCAGAGCAAAACTATCTCGGCGCCCCCTATTTGTGGGGTGGCAAGACGGTGCTTGGCATCGACTGCTCAGGGCTCACACAGGTCTGTTTCCGTGCCTGCGGCATAAAGCTGTTGCGCGATGCCTCGCAGCAGGCGGGGCAGGGGAGTGAGGTGCCGTTTGACGAAGTGCGCCGCGACGACCTTTGCTTTTTCCAAAACGCCGAAGGTCGCATAATCCATGTCGGCATAGCCCTTGGCAATGGCCAAATTATTCACTCTTCGGGCTACGTCCGCATAGACAAACTTACTTCGGACGGCATAGTGGCTTGCGACACGGGCTTGCTCTCTCACCGCTTCCATTCCGCCCGCCGAATAATTTTTGCATAATCGCGATAAGAAATAACCTCCGGTTGCAACAAACGACAACATATTTTTTTGGCCGTTTCAAAAAAAATATGTAATTTTGCTGTTTGTATATCACTAATGGTTATGGCTGCCGCCAAGAAACAAATAACAGAGTCACAATTGCTTGCAGACATCAAGGCTCAGCAGTTCGCGCCGGTGTATTTAATCACCGGCGAGGAAAACTATTTTATTGACACTGTGTCTGACTTTTTTGAGCAGTTTGTGGTGCCCGAGGAGTTCCGCGACTTCGACCAGACAGTGCTCTACGGCTACGACTCCGATATGCGGCAGGTGCTCAGCGCGGCAGGCCATTTCCCAATGATGGCTCCATACCAGCTTGTGTTGGTCAAGGAGGCGCAAGGCATATCGAAAGATTGGGACTTGGTTGAGGCTTACCTGCAAAATCCGCCGGAGCGCACGGTGCTGGTGTTCTGCTACCGCCACAAGAAGTTCGATAAGCGCACCAAGGCCTACAAAGCAATTGCCGACAAAGGCTTGGTTTACGAGCGCGCCAAGCTCTACGAGAGCCAGTTGCCAACATGGATTGCCGAGCGTGTGAACGAGGCCGGCTACTCCATAACCCAGAAGGGTGCAATGCTGATAGCCGAGTGCATAGGCAACGACCTGCAGAAGGTAATGGGCGAATTGACCAAGGTCTTCATATCGCTGCACCCGGGCGATGTGATTAACGAGGATGTGATTGAGCGCAACATAGGCATCAGCAAAGAGTATAACGTCTTTGAGCTGCAGACGGCCATAGGCCGCCGCGACGTGGTGCGGTGCAACCGCATTGTGAACCATTTTGCCGCCAACCCCAAAGACAACCCCATACAGATGGTTCTGCCATCGATATACAACTACTTGGTCAAGGTGATGATATACCTCCAGCTGCCCGACAAGGCTGAAGCCGCCTCAGCACTTAAGGTGAATCCTTACTTTGTTGGCGACTATGCCACCGCCGCTTCGAACTACACACTTGGCAAGCTGGCTACCTGCATTGGCTATATCAGCGAGGCCGATTTGCGCTCCAAGGGCATACGCAACTCAGGAACTGTGACCGACGGCGAACTGCTTAAGGAGTTGATATTTAAAATAATACATTAGTTCTGTCAATCCGCATGAATAAGATAAAGCCATTCATATTGACTGTTGTTTTTCTTGCCGTTGCCGTTGCCGTGGCGGTGGGGCAGGGTACCGTCAAAGGGGCCCTGTTCGACGACGCCAACGGCGAGGCAGTGCCCTTTGCCAACGTGGTGCTGGAAGGCACCACCTATGGCGCGGCCACAGACATCAATGGCTTTTTCCTTATAAACAAGGTACCCGAGGGCAACTACACTTTGCGTGTGCGCTATGTGGGCTACGAGGAATACACCGAGCCGATAACAATCAAGCGCGGCCAGGTGATAACACGTTCCATAAAGCTCAAGGCTGCTTCGCAGATGCTCGAGGCTGTGGTGATAACCGACAACCGTGCCGAGGAGCGTCGCATACAGACCCAGGTGAGCGTCGAGAAAATCAGTGCCTCGCAGATACAGCAGATGCCTTCGATTGGCGGCCAGGCCGACCTTGCCCAGTATCTGCAGGTGCTGCCGGGCATTAGCTCCACCGGCGACCAGGGCGGCCAACTGTATGTGCGTGGCGGCTCGATGATTCAGAACCTCACACTGCTCGACGGCATGATTGTATACAACCCGTTCCATTCCATCGGATTGTACTCCATATTTGAGACCGATATTATCCTCAACGCCGACATCTACACGGGCGGTTTCGGAGCCGAATATGGCGGCCGTCTCTCGTCGGTGATGGATATCACTACCCGCGACGGCAACAAGAAACGCCACAGCGGCAAGGTGGGGCTCAACACCTTCGGTGCCAGCCTCATCCTCGAAGGACCTCTCATGACCGAGAAAAACAAATCAAAGACCACAATCACATATCTGCTTTCGGCCAAAAACTCGTTCCTCTCCAAGTCGTGGGACCTGCTCTATGCCCCCCTGTATACCGATTTGCCCAACGGACTGCCATTCGACTTCACCGACATCTACGGCAAACTGACCCTCAACTCGGGCTACGGCAGCAAGATGAGCCTCTTTGGATTCCGTTTCGACGACCAGGTGCTTGGCTACCAAGCCATTGCCGACTACCATTGGCGCAACTACGGAGCCGGCACCAACTTCATGCTCGTAACCGGTGCGTCGGCCATATTGGAAGGCTCGGTGGCCTACTCCAAATACAAGATTAACCTCGACGATGCTTCGGGCGACAATAAATACAGCTCCATAGGCGGTTTCAATGCCACCATGGCGGTCACCAACTTCCTTGGCAAGAACCGTCTCAAGGTGGGCATGAGCATGGAGGGATACGAAACCGACTACGAGTTTGTGAACCAGTATGGGCAGCGCACCACGCAAAACGAGCCCACCAACGACATAGCCGCATTTGCCACCTACAAACTTATGCTCGGCCGCTGGATTGTTGAACCCGGCCTGCGCCTGATGTACTACTCGACGCTCAACGACTTCAACTTCGAGCCACGCCTCTCGGCCAAGTTCAACACCACCGACAAACTGCGGTTCAAGTTTGCCGGCGGCATGTACAGCCAGATATTCCTCGACGCCCGTTCCGACAACGACATTGTCAACCTTTTCACCGGATTTCTCACTAGCTCGGGCAGCCTGGAGCACCCCGCCACATTCCTTGGCCAGAAGGTGACCTCGACCATACAGAAAGCCCAGCACTTGGTGGCCGGAGCCGAATACGACTTCACACCCCACCTCACTGCCAACGCCGAGCTCTACTTCAAGAACTTCGACAATCTCTTCAATTCCAACCGCAACAAAATGTACAGCCGTATGTCCGACGCCGAATACGGCCCCAATGGTCGCTATCCCAAGCCGGAGTACTACATGACCGACTTCATCGTAGAGCGTGGCATGGCCTACGGCCTCGACTTCAGCCTGCGCTACGACGTCGAGCGGCTCTACCTGTGGGCCACCTACTCGCTGGGACGTGTGCAGCGCACCGAGGAGAAGGAGGGCTACCCCGACAACACGCACGTCTACAGCCCCCACTACGACCGTCGCCATACCGTCAACCTTCTGGCCACCTATGCCTTGGGCAACCAGCGCCAATGGGAGCTGAGCGCACGCTGGACCTACGGCTCGGGATTTCCATATACACAGACCCAGGGCGTGTACCAGAACATCCTGTTTGGCAGCTTGGCCGAAGACTACGCCAACGCCAACGGCGATTTCGGGGTGCACTATGCCGAGCTCAACGAGGGCAGGCTGCCGTCGTACCACCGGCTCGACATCGGTGCCAAACGCAAATTCTCTTTCGGCAAACGCTCATTGCTCGAGATCAATCTGAGCATTACCAACCTCTACAGCCGCGAGAATATATTCTATTTCAACCGCATTACCTTCCAGAGAGTCAATCAGTTGCCCATACTGGCGTGCTTTGGGGCCAACTTTAGTTTCTGACAAACAGCGATAGCGAAGCGGAGAAAGAATCGACAGCAAAAAAATTCACGGAAAAAAAACTGGCCGGTTCGGAAAAAAATTTGTATCTTTGCATTTTGAAACTAACAAAAAAACATCATAAAACCATGAAAAAGTTATTTACAATCATCGTTCTTCTGCTTGCCATGTGCACACTCAGTGCGCAGGACACTGTGACATTCGACGACTGTAGATATATGTGCTACCCGCGCCCCACTACATACTGGTACGAAAGCTTCAGAGAGGTCTCATTCGAGTGGGATGCTGCCCCCATCAGAACTCCCATGTTTAATCGTTATACCTTTTATAAAACTAATTCACCAATAAACATATATGGAATAGCCATTACGGCCGACGAAAGCATAGCCCCCTATACAATGGCATATATCAGCCAGGTCCGCAACGACACTTTGTATGTAATTAGGTCTTCCTCCAATATGAGAAGAACAATACTTTATGGCTACAAGGCCGACTATCGAATTTCCTATATACATGACACCGCAAACCATACATTTACTATGGATACCGTATATGACCCGATTTATGAGTACCGGCCATGCATGGAATTCTATTTTGATTCTGCTGTACAGGTTACAGACTCTTTCCTGGTCAGTTATAAAATAACTGATTATTCAAACGCCCCCAGCAATGCTAAATATTATACGATGTGTCGAGTCAAATATATAGACAATGGCACACCTCACAATGGAATGTATTTTCAGTTGGTTGACAATAATTCAATCCCGGTAGTGTTACCAGGTGGCATTGAAGAACCAATTGGCTATTTGAATTGGGGAGGCATGTTCCCGATAACAGTGCTTGATACAAGCAGTACGACAGACCCACCCGACACCACGGACATAGACACCACGGGTACTGGCGGTGGTGACACGGTAGGCATCAGTGCGGTGACGGGGCAGGCCGCCATCGATATAGCACCCAACCCAACGGACAATGTGACCACGGTGAGCAGCTCGGTGCCGCTGCGCATGGTCGAGGCCTACGACGTGGCCGGCCGCCTGCTGCTGCGCCAACCCGCCACGGGCCGCACAGCCAAGATAGACATGAGCGGCTACCGACCGGGCTGCTACATACTCAAAATCCACACCTCTGCCGGCACTGCCCAC
>JAIKVZ010000020.1 GCA_024685285.1 Bacteroidales bacterium | reverse complement strand
GTCGTACCCGCTTTGTCCTTCAGCACAACCCAATAACACCCTTGGGCATAACCCAAATTAAAAAACGAAAGTTGAAAACTGATAATTACAAACAGAAATGTTGTTCTTAAAATCTTCTTCATAAGCTTGAATAATAATAATGTTTTGAAGGTTTCAGATCTAACATAACGCCGCCCTGCGGTTTTTATTGCCCGCAGGGCGGCGGAAATTTGCCGTTTCCGTGCAGTTTCGCCTCGCATCATTACCTGCGGTGACATTACTTCATCTCGGCAAAGCAAGCGAGCTTGCTCTGCTCTCGACTTCCGTAATGTTGCAAAACACTATTGCAGTCGTGTAAAACGGTCTGGCGGTCGAGGAGATAGCTACACTCTAAAAAAGTATGTAGTATCAAACTTTTCTTTTACAGTCAGCCCCATCCTCTTTCGATGCAGCCTTGAGTTGCTCGTGACCTTGGTCGAAGAACCACCAGAGCAGGGTGACGACAACACCGTGGATGAGGCCGCTGATGACTGAATACAGCAACGCCTGCTTGTCTATCAGCAAATCACTGAGGAAGAAAAGCATCGTGAAGACGGCAAACAGGATGAGATAATAGGCAAAGCTTTTTTTGTGCTTACGGCGGGCTATTCTGATGAGCAGCGCAATGCCGCCAATGATGGCCAGCACAATGATGATGGACACAATGGTAAGACCCGTGCCGCTGCTGAGGAATGAGGTTGATAATTTCATGGCGATTATTCTTGGTTGTTATACATTTCGAGTTGTTCTACTATAATATACGCACAAAGGTGGTCAAATCTTACAGATGTTGAATACTCTTTTTCCAAAAATGTTCACTGACCCGCGGCACCGCCGCGCGCCTGCCATTCGAGGTCGAGTTTGCCAATGCGCCAAGTGAGACCGAAGGTGAGGTATCGGGAACTCGTGTGGCTCGAACTGTTGGCGGCGTAAGTGGAAGCTGCTATGGTGGTGCTCGTCAAATTGTTGTTGAGCAAGTCGCTGATGCTGGCACGCAGCGAGAGTCGTCCCTCAAGCAATGTGGCCGAGGCTCCGAGACCTATGCTGACGGCCTTCTGCTCTTGAGTGTATAGGCCAAGGGTAGGTGTGCCGTAGCTGATGTTGGCATCAATATTGACCAGTTTGGCCACCTTTGTCCATAGTCGAGCATAGATGTTCCACGATGTCTGCTCCTGTGCAGCCTCACCTTCGACTGCATACCCGCTGCGGTAAAGGCTGGCATTGAGGCTCACGCTGGCCCATGCCGCAGGGCGGTAGGTGATATTGGCGTCGGCTCCCGCCTTGTAGGACGAGACGATGTTCATCGGCATGGTGTAGGTTATGACGCGTCCCAGATACTCGTCGGCGTAGGGAGTGGAGGCGGTGACGCTCTCGATGCCGCCCGAGGTGTAGTTGGCGTAGGCTTCGACGCCCATGTTGCCAACCTTTTGGAAGTATTTATTCCAACTGACGGTGGCTTTTTCGGTATAGGAATTGTGGAGATTGCGGTTGCCAGTGCTGTAGCTGTCGTCGCTGTAGATGCGCGAAGTGGTGAGGTCGCCACCGGTGGGCGTGTTCACGTTGTGCGACAGCCGGAAGTGCCAGTAGTGCATACCCTTGGTGCGGTGGGTGAGGCTGAGCGACGGCTCGAAGGTGAGGAAGTGGAAAAGGGTGTCGTCGGGGAAAAGACCTGTGTTCTGGATATGCAGCCATGACTGCTTGCCATACAAGTCGACAGTCAACGTGGTGCGTGCCCATTCGTGCCGCCAAGAGACTAAGGCCGAGAGCGACCGAGTATAGTAGTCGGCGATGCCGTTGCGCAGAGTATCGGGAATCGAATAGAGTCCCACTGTGGGGTCGATGTAGCAGATGTCTCGCTTATTGTGACTGTCGCCAAAGAGGCGGCCTGCGATGCGGAAAGATAACGCGTCGTTGCTGTCCACAGGGTGGTTGTAGGTGAGCGAGAGGTCAACATTGTTACGGCTGCCGTATTTGTCGTTTGTGCGGTCGTAACCATCTGGAATCATGGTCGTAGGTATACCCTC
>JAIKVZ010000007.1 GCA_024685285.1 Bacteroidales bacterium | reverse complement strand
CTATGTGGCGTTAACCTTCTGCCGCACGAAATAATCACCACACCACTCCGCAAGGCCGTGGTGATTGCGAAGCTGTCGCCAGAGGGAAACCTTTTATGGCACAAATCAATATGTGGTACATATTCATCCTCTTATGCACATAATCTTTGCCAGATGGGTGATACTGCCTTCATGGTTAAGGTTGGTATTGAATTACCATTTGATGTTGGTTATGGCCAGTACAACAACTTGTATTATCTTGACACCTTGCTGACTGGGAACAACGACTATTTGATGTCTACCGATAGCATTGGGGAATATATTGTTAATGCTTTCATAACGTTTGGGTACGACGGCGACGTCATTGAGCAGCATTTCCTTTGTGTTGGCTGGCAGGATACAAACGGAAACACTCTTACTCCACTGTTCCTAGGACAAAACACAATGGATAAAATGTTTTGTAACATGTTTTCTAGTGAAACCTTTAATATTGATAGCGAAGGGAATATTTATGTTATCCGCACATCAAATGATCGCAAATTCAACCCTGACAATGGCCAGGTATGGAGTGTTGTAGACGGTACAATCGGTGCACTGAAAATAATGGTTGATGGGGTTCACGCTCTATATTACTATCTCACGCAACGTTCTGCACTCTGGAACCAACAGATATTTAAGTTCTCACCTCATTTTGACAGTCTGATTGCCGCTGTGTATGTGTTTGATTCAACAAACAATCAAGATCCAAACACCACAATTAAAGTGCATGATTTTAAAATAGATTCTATCGGCAATGTATTTATTAATCTCCAGGCGATTAATGAACAAAGTCCCTTGTCAATTTCTAATTCAGATTCGTTGATTGTTGACATGTCGGCTTGGATTCCCACAATGATGTTGAAGTACAGCCCCAATCTTCAGGCTTCTGCTATAGTTCAACTGTCGTACGCGGGAGATTCTTCAAGTTTTGTAGTGCCAAATATCATATATTCTCTCATAGATAACAAAAACAATTCAATCTATTTGTCTGGGAATGTTAATTGGCCTAGCAGCATATCTGTAGATGGTGTCACTTATGGAGATGACACTCTTAACCTTTCAAGGCACGATGCATATTGGATACGACTTGATAAAGATAACCTCCGTTTTTTGTCGTATGGAAAGGCTAGAGCAGGAGAGGTGGGGGAAATCTATGAGCTCAAACTTACAACGCATAAAAACAGAGTTTTCGGTCAGACAATATTTTCCACAAGCATAAACTTTAATGATCATGAAACAAACATTCCCAACACCGATGATAATGCATTTTTAATTTGGGATAATGAAGGCAATGAGTTATTTTTAAAAAATTTCAATAGTTTTTCTTTGAACAATTCAGTTTCATCGCCAAACATAATTGACAGTGTCGTCTATCTCCCCGGGACTCTATATTCCAACGCCACGTTTGATACTATAACAACACAATCGTGGGGTCATAGCTACGCCTATATCGCCAAATATGTGGACCCTGAGTTTATGGTGCCATATCTCCCTGAAAGCGAGCGCTTGGCGCAGTCGATAGAATGGGATCAGGAACTGCAGTTATCGCTGGCTGACAGCACGGTGGCACTGACCGCTACCAGCACCAGCGGTCTGCCTGTGAAGTTTGCCTGCAGCGACACCAATATAGCCCGAGTCGTCGGCTCGACGCTGCACCTGCTCTCCGAGGGCGATGCGTTGGTCACGGCGTCGCAGCCCGGCAACAGTCAGTATCGGCCAGCCGACCCTGTGACAAAACTTCTGCACATAAGCAGTACCGGCATCGCCCAAGGCGAAAGGCCCGTCCTGGCGGTATATCCCAACCCGGCCAGAGATGCCGTATACTATACCTCGAGCGAACAGGTTGAAGAGATAAAGGCGATTACATCCACAGGTATAGTGGTGGACGTTCCATTTTCAGGCGGCAAGGTGGATATATCCACACTTCCCAACGGGGTGTACTACATGACAATTGTCACCGAAGGCAGCATCTACAAACATAAAATCATAAAGCTATAAAAACAACGGAAAACACTACGGCGCACTAACTACGGCGCACTAAGTTGTAGTTAGTGCTTTTTATGGGACGGGCTGATTGTGTGTCATTTCTGAGTGTGGGACGCACTAACTTGGCACTAGGTCGGAGGTTAGTGCTTTTTGTTTTACGGCTATTTTTTCGAATTATTCGCAGCTTGCGCAGGCGGTTTTTCGTCTGTTTTTTTGTGGCGGACTACCCGAATGCTATGCAGTACTTTTGCGGCGCAGCATTCGAGTAATTCGCTAATAATCAGCACTGCGTAAGCTTAGAGTAATTAGAGGAATTCGTCGTTGGAATAAAAAACGCCTTTCCGGCCGTGGGCGGGAGGGTGAAAAAGCACTACGGCGCACTAACTACGGCGCACTAAGTCGTGATTTTTCTTTATCGGGCTGACGGCTGGGCGTCAGCTGTTTGGCAAAAAAGTGCGCACTAAGTCGGCACTAGGCAGGCAGATAGTGCGTAGCTGTTTTTGTGGGTTGCTGTACTTTTGCGGTCGGAAATCAGGACGGAAAAGTCCGGACGCCGTCAGGAGGACCGAAAAAACGTAAAACAAACTAAATTCAATTAACAAACAAAAAAACATCAAGATTATGGCAACTTACAAAAAAGGTATCGACGGCCCGGTGATGGGCAAGGTAGGACAACATGTGGGCTCGAAGTGGAAGAGCATCTATTATCTGCGCAGCCTGGCGGCAGCGGTGCGCAACCCGCGCACACCGGCGCAGCGCCGAGTGAGGGCACGCTTCGCGCAGCTGATGAAGATGTCGCACTCGTTCGACGCGGCCATCGGCAAGGGCTTCTACAAGAGTCCGCTGATGCAGCGCATGACGCCCGCTAACATTTTCTTCAGCCGCAACTGGGAACAGGTGACGGCTACGGGTCCCGACAGTGTGGAGGTGAACTACGGCATGCTGACGGTGGCCGAGGGGCGGCTGGCCGGTGTGGCTTTCGGCGCCGTGGACTACGGTGAGACACAGCATCTTACCATCAGCGTAGCCATGGACGGCTCGACGGGTGGCGACGGTGCCGACGCCGACGACAATGTGTACCTGTTCGCCTACTGTCCCGACTTGGAGCTGGGTGTGCTGAGCGCACCTGTGAAGCGCAGTGCCACGGCTGTGACGCTGTCGCTGCCCAACAACTGGGACGGCCAGACGGTGCATCTATACGGCTTCGCCGAGGCATCGGCCAGCAACACGCGCTACCCCATCTACACCTGCAGCCTGTCGGCCTACTGCGGCAGCGGAGAGGTGCAGTGAGGAGTGGAAAGTGAGTAGTGGGTAGTGAGGAGTTAGGAGTGGGTAGTGGGTAGGAGGAGTGGGTAGTGATAGGTGGCCACGAATAACTCCTAACTACTCACTACCCACTCCTAACTCCTCACTCCTCACTGTCAACTGATAACCGGCCACTGCACAAATTTTTTGTTAATTATAAAAAAAGTTGTATCTTTGCAGTCCGAAATAATGACGAAATAAAGTAGTAAAACAATAGATAGAAAAATGCAGAAGAGTAAAGTAGGACTTGATTTTACCGAGGTCGAGCACGCGCGTTCGGTGGCTAGGAATATTGCCGGACAGGTGCAGGATTTCGTTGAAGACTACACCACGGTGGCCGTGGAGCGCACGCTGTGCCGCTTCCTGGGCATCGATGGTGTCGACGAGAACGGTGTGCCTATGCCTAACGTGGTCGTCGACGAGTTGAAGGGCAAAGGTGTGCTGGGCGAGGGCGTGATGTTCTATATGGGCAACGCCATGGCCGACACGGGCCGCAGCCCGCAGCAGATTGCTGAGGATATTGCCGCTGGCAAGCTGGATATCACCAAGTTGGCAGTGCATACAAAGGCCGAGATTGACAGTGCGTTGAAGCCTGTGATTGAGGCAACTATTGCCAAGGTGCGTGGCAACCGCCTGCGTCGCGAGAAGTATATCGAGACGATAGGCGAGGGTAGCAAGCCTTATCTTTACATCATCGTGGCTACTGGCAATATATACGAGGATGTGGTGCAGGCACAGGCCGGTGCACGCCAGGGTGCCGACATCATCGCCGTGATACGCACCACGGGTCAGAGCCTGCTGGACTATGTGCCTTATGGCGCCACTACCGAGGGCTTTGGCGGCACGTTTGCCACGCAGGAGAATTTCCGCATCATGCGCAAGGCCCTGGACGAGGTCGGCGAGGAGGTGGGCCGCTACATACGCCTGTGCAACTACTGCTCGGGCCTTTGCATGCCCGAGATTGCCGCCATGGGCGCCTTGGAGGGTCTGGATGTGATGCTGAACGATGCTCTGTACGGTATCCTGTTCCGCGACATCAACATGCAGCGCACGTTGATCGACCAGTATTTCAGCCGCATAATCAACGGCTTTGCCGGCGTTATCATCAATACCGGCGAGGATAACTACCTGACCACTGCCGATGCCTACGAGGAGGCTCACACGGTGCTGGCCAGCGACTTTATCAACGAGCAGCTGGCATTCATGGCCGGTCTGCCCAGCGAGCAGCAGGGTCTAGGCCACGCCTTTGAGATGGATCCCATGCTGGAGAACGGCTTCCTGTACGAACTGGCTCAGGCTCAGATGCTGCGCGAGATATTCCCCAACGCTCCTCTGAAGTATATGCCGCCGACCAAGTTCATGACTGGCAACATATTCCGTGGCCATATACAGGATGCCCTGTTCAACATTATCGGCCAGTGGACGCACCAGGGCCTGCAACTGCTTGGTATGCCCACCGAGGCTATCCACACGCCATTTATGAGCGACCGCTACCTGAGCATCGAGAACGCCAAGTATATCTTCAACAATATGAAGGATATCGGTGAGGAGGTGGAGTTCAAGGAGGGCGGTATCATCAAGAGCCGTGCCCAGGAGGTGCTGCACAAGGCCACGCAATTGCTCGAGACAATGGAGAACGAGGGCCTCTTCACCGCACTGGAGAAGGGTATCTTTGCCAACGTAAAGCGTCCGAAGAACGGCGGCAAGGGCCTCGACGGTGTCACATTGAAGGGAGAGCACTACTTCAACCCGTTTGTGGAGTTAATGAAAGGAAAAAAGTAATGGTTAAAGGTTAAAGGTTAATGGTTAAAGAGGCTGACGCAGCAATAATCAGTAACCAGAAATCATTAAACATTAATCATTAAACATTAAACATTACGAAAAAATGAGCGAAGGATTGTATTCGATGGAGGCGAAGGATTACGACAAAACCCTCGACCTGACCAAGATAAAGCCATACGGCGACACAATGAACGACGGCAAGGTGCAGCTGAGTTTCACCCTGCCGGTGCCTGCCGGCGCCGAAGCCGAAGAGGCTGCCAAGCAGTTGTTGAAGAAGATGGGCTTCGAGAACCCCCTGGTGGTGTACCAGAAGGAACTGACAGAAGGCTTCTGCTTCATGAACTGCTACGGTAGTTTGACGCACACGGTGGACTACAGCACTATTCATGTGCCCAAGGTGGAGAGCACCACGATGGAGATGAAGGAGTGTGACGAGTATATCCGTGAGCATATCGGTCGCAAGATAGTGATTGTCGGCGCATCGACGGGTACCGACGCCCACACTGTAGGTATCGATGCCATTATGAACATGAAGGGTTATGCCGGCCACTATGGCTTGGAACGTTACGACATGATCGAGGCGTATAACCTTGGCAGCCAGGTTCCCAATGAGGAGTTTATCGCCAAAGGCATCGAGTTGCACGCCGATGCACTGATTGTCAGCCAGACGGTGACCCAGAAGGATGTGCACATTAAGAACCTCACCGAACTGGTTGAGATGCTTGAGGCTGAGGGTCTGCGCGACAAGGTGATACTGATTTGTGGCGGCCCGCGTATCAGTCATGAGCTGGCCAAGGAGCTCGGCTACGATGCCGGCTTCGGCCCCAATACCTATGCCGACGACGAGGCCTCGTTTATCGCCCAAGAGATGGTGGCTCGTGGCTGGAAATAAAGAACAATGCTTGAATGTTTGATTGCTTGAGTGGCTGACGCATCAAATACTCAAAAAAAGTATTATGAGAACCAAAGATATAATATACGAAAAAAGTATTGCGTTTTCTCTAAATATCATTGCATTATGTAAAGAAATGAGAGAAAAGGGAGAGTATATTATGTCGAAACAGATACTCAAATCGGGCACAAGCATTGGAGCAAATTATTGTGAAGCATTAGGGGCGGAGAGTCCTCAAGACTTCATACATAAAGTGGCAATATCACTTAAAGAGGCCAACGAGACAAATTATTGGCTGGAATTAATTTTTTCAAGTAACTATTTGACAAAAGATAGATTTGACTTATTGCAGGCTCAGGTTGAAGAATTATACAAAATGATGAATTCAAGTGTA
>JAIKVZ010000030.1 GCA_024685285.1 Bacteroidales bacterium | reverse complement strand
GGCATACGCCTTTGTGCAGCACCAGAATTGGGGCGATGTGTGCAACGAGATTAACGAGCTCGCAAAGATTACAAAGAAAGATATCATTGACTTTGCTAATCGTATTTGCAAGGATAACAATTACGTCATTGTTTACAAGCATCAAGATGCCCCCGATCCAGTGTCCAAAGTGGTCAAGCCCGCCATAACGCCCATCAGCGTGAGCCGCGACAACGAGAGCGCTTTCCTGGCTCAGGTGAAAGCCGACGCCGCCAAAGCCAAGCCCATCCAGCCCGTCTTCGTCAACTTCAAAAAAGACCTACAGAAGGGCAAGACCGCCAACGGCAGCGAGGTGCTTTACGTGAAGAACGTCGAAAACGGCACCTTCAACCTGCAGTACTACTTCGATTTCGGCAGCTCGGCCGACAAGACCATCGACCTGGCCGCCGACCTGGTGGAGTACCTCAACACCGACAAGCACACCGCCGAGCAGCTGCAGGAAGAGTTCTACAAGCTGGCTTGCTCGTGGAACCTTAGCGTGGGTAGCGAGACCATCGTCGTTAGCATCAGCGGCTTGGCCGAGAATATGGAGAAGGCCATGACCCTGGTGGAGGAGATTATGGCCGGCTGCCAGCCCAACGACGAAGCTCTCTCGATGCTTGTGGGACGCCTCATCAAGAGCCGCACCGACAACAAGACCAACCAGCGTGCCGCTTTCCGCGCCCTGAACACCTATGGTATCTACGGCGAGGAATATATTAAGGAGAACAACGAGAGCGACGCTAAGTTGCGCAGCTACACCGCCAAGCAGCTTACCGACGCCATCCACAACCTGTTCAACTACAAGCACCGCGTGCTCTACTATGGCCCGCTGACCATCAAGGAAGCCGCCGCCGCTGTCGACCGCATCCACAAGGTGAAACCCACCAAGGAGGTGCCCGCCAACAAAGTGTACCAGCCCCAGGCTACCAACGAGAACGAGGTGCTCTTTGTGAACTATGACGCCAAGAACGTCTACCTCACCGAATACTTCCGCGGCGAGCAGTTCAGCACTCCGCTCGTGCCGAAGGTGAACCTCTTCAACGAGTACTTCGGAGGCTCGATGAACGCCATCGTATTCCAGGAGATGCGCGAGAAACGCAGCCTCGCCTACAGCGCCAGCAGCTATTACACCTATAGAAACCGTAAGGACGGCTGGTTCTACAACAACGCCAATATCATCACCCAGACCGACAAACTGTTCGATGCCCTCGACGCCTACGAGGAACTCTTCAACGATATGCCTGTGGCCGAAGCCAACTTCAAGCTGGCCAAGGATGCCCTTATTGCTGGCAGCCGCACCAAACGTACCACCAAGTTCGCCATCATCAGCAACTATCTATACTGTGAAAAACTTGGTCTGAAAGAACCTCTCAACAAGCAGAACTTCGCCGCCTACCAGAAGATGACCATGAATGACCTCACCAACTTCCAGAAGCAGTATATAAAGGGCCAGAAGAAGAGCTACCTCGTGCTCGGCAAGGAGAGTGAAATCGACTTCAACCGCCTGGCTAAGTTCGGCAAAGTTAAGAAACTTACACTGGATGAGATATTCGGCTATTGAACGATAATGCCGATTTGATAAAAAGATGAGGCCGCAGCTCTGCTGCGGCCTCATCTGTCTCTCGTCTCACGGTAGCGGCACAGGGTGTCCGTCTATTTTGGCTTCAACAAGGTTGTCGTCGACATAGACCAATTTCATGGAAAAGAAGGGGGCACCGTCGTCAAGCAGAAGACGCAGAAAAAGCCTATCGCCTTGCCAAAGGTTGAGCTCTTCGAGACGCTTTTTGTCCACCCAAGCCAAATCGCCCTCGTCGCAATCGCCCACGCGGCCACGCCACTCGGTGGCGGTGAAGAGGTGCATATACTCGTTGGGCCAGGTGTTAGATATGAAAGTTACAATGCCGCGGTAGCGCCAGCGTGTCACCTCAATCCCGGTCTCTTCGCGCACCTCGCGCACCATACACTCATCTGGGCTTTCGTTGGCCTCGCACTTTCCACCCACGCCAATCCATTTCTCATGCGAAGCGTCGTTGGCCTTTTTCACACGGTGCAGCATAAGGTATCGCTGACCGTCGTCGATATAGCACAGTGTTGTCTGTCTCATAACCTAAAAACGCCGACGCGGCAAAAATATTTTGCACGTATCTAAAAAAAATATGTATCTTTGCAAAAAATTACAATCAATCCACAAGGATATGAATAACGACAAAATCAGAATTAATAAGAAGAGTTCGTTTGTGTGGCGAGCCATTGGATTTGCCGCCGCAGGTGTGTTGTGCTTGGCAGTGCCTGGCCTCACAGTGAGCGTGCTCTCATATTTCGCCGGAGGCGTACTGATACTCATTGGAGTGCTCACCTTCGTTATGTGGCTGCGCTCGGCGCAGTTGCTGCCGGCCAACACCATACAGCTGCTTTCGGCCATTGCCGAGGTGGCCCTGGGCATAACCTTTCTGCTTCGTCCCGACAGTATGGCCATTGTGGTGGGTGTGTTTATGCTTTGCGAAGGCCTGAGTGCCATAGTGCGTTCTATCAACTACCGCCGTGCAGGTTCGCGCAACTGGACTTGGCTGCTCGGAATGGGCATCGGTGCCGCTCTCATTGGCGTGTGCGCCATGATTAAACCGGTTGCCGGGGTGGTCACAATCAGTGTTTTGATAGGTATTGGCTGCTTGATTATTAGTTTCAACAACATATTGGCTGCCACAGGGTTGGGAAAGGTAGAACGCTTTCTCAACCGCATCAAGGAGGAGATGGGTCAGCACACCGTCGGCAGCAATAGCTTTGAAGATGCCCAAGTGATAGAGGAGGACAAACAATGAACAACGCCATGCTTGATCTTATTCGCGAGCGCCGCAGCATAAGAGCCTACGAGCCCCGCCAGATTACCGACGAGGAACTCCGCGCAGTGCTCGAGGCCGGGACCTATGCCCCTACGGGCCACGGTTTGCAAGACCCCTATATTGTAGCTGTACAGAACCCCGAAATGTGCGACCGTTTGCGTCGCTTCAATGCCACTTTCTCGGCCTCGGGACCCGACCACGACCCCTTCTACGGCGCTCCGACCATAGTGCTGGTGTTCGCTCCAAAGCCGGAACAGAACCCCAACGGGTTTGCCAACGGCACCTTGGTGCTTGGCACCATGATGTTGGCAGCTCACGCCATAGGGTTGGGCTCGTGCTGGATTAACCGCGAGCGCGAGATGTTCGCCACCCCAGAGGGCGAGGCTATAATGGCCCAACTTGGCCTGCCGCAGGGATTGATGGGTGTGGGAGCTTTGGCTTTGGGCTATGCCGCCGCGCCACCCAAGCCCGCAAAACCACGTAAACCGGACTACTACAGGATAATCAAATAGAGCCGCCGAGGTGCTGCCAGGTCAGCATACGGCCATGTCATAAACCGCAACAACCGCCATAGCAATGCAATCAAAGTCAGGAGTGTTCCATTTCAAAGCCGAGGCTTTTCGCTGCAATATGTTGGGATATCTGCCATATCAGCAGATGGGTACCTATATGCTCGATGCTGCCGACCTGCATGCCAACGAGCGCAACTTTGGCATGACCTACCTCATGCCGCGTCACTTGGCTTGGGTTCTCTCGCGTTTCACCCTCGAGATGACCGATATGCCGCGTCCGGCACAGCCTTTTGAAATCACCACATGGGTCGAAAACACCATGAAGTTCTTCACCTCGCGCAACTTCAAGGTCACCGCCGGCGACCATGTGCTGGGTTATGGCCGCTCTATCTGGGCCATGATTGACACCGCCACCCGCCAGCCCACCAACATACTCGAGGTGCGCAACGGCGAGATGATGCAGTGGGTCGACTCTGAACTCGAATGCCCCATTGCTCCGCCAACTAAGTTCCGTTTCGGACCCGATTGCCGTTTGGAGCGCTCGGTCGAGACGCGATACAGCGACGCCGACATCAACGGCCACATCAACTCCATGCGCTATATCGGCATGGCGCTCGACCTTTTTGGTCCCGACTGGCACCGCGAGCACTATGTGCGCCGCTTGGATGCCGCCTATATGGCCGAGAGCCATTGCGGCGACGTGCTCAATTTTTACCTTGAGGAGGCTGGCGACACCATTGGGGTGCGCATTGCCAAGGTAGAACCTGCCACCGGAGACGAAACCGACGTGTGCCGGTGTAGTATACTCGTGTAATTGCTTGATAATTAAGCGAAAGACTGGCTATGGTCGCCTTTTGTTCGGGCGGCGGACGTGTTGTTGTGTGCAAGTGCCGACCTTGACCCGATGTCAACCCGACCTTAACCCGAACCTAACCTATCTAACGTACTGTGAACCAGCGGGTTTGGTGGTATGTATTTAATTGATTGAAAATCAGTGTGTTCTATGGTACGGGGTCGTAGCCGGACCCACCGAAGGGGTTGCACCGCAGGATGCGTTTCAGTGCCAGCCATCCGCCGCGCAACGGACCGTACTTGGTTATGGCCTCCATGGCGTATTGTGAGCAGGTGGGGGTGTAGCGGCAGGCCGGCGGGGTGAGGGGCGAGATGCACTGCCGGTAGAACTTGATTAGTCCCAGCATGATGGCCGAGGCTATGCGGCTCAGTCGGTGCATTGCGGTACGAGGCTTTTCTCGAGTTGCGCCATAACTTTGTCGAATTTGCCGCTCAGGGTGGCGTAACTCATGGGTTGGTTGTGCATGTAGCTCAGTGAGAGAGCTATCTTGATGTTGTTTGCGGTCAGAAACCGGTACAACTCTGGTTTGCGCAGGCGGTAGCATTCGCGCATGAGGCGCTTGGCGCGGTTGCGGTCGGTGGCATGATGCAGTTTGCGTTTCGGGGCCACGAACATAACCTGGGCCGGGGTACTGAAGGTTTCGTCGGGGCAAACCATCCAGCGCACTGCCATGGGGTAGACGTTGAGCCGCTGCCCCTCGGTGTGCAGAGCGTCTATGAGGCGTCCGGCACACAGGCGCTCGTGTTTGCCTAAACCGAAGGTCATTTTTTTATGGTCTTGTCTTTCTTGGCTTCTTTGGCCTCTCTGGCGGCGGCCTCTTTGGCTTCCTTGGCGGCTTTTGCCTCCTTGGCGGCACGCTCGGCGGCGCGCTCGGCACGGCGGGCGGCGGCCTCGGCTTTCTTTTCTTCCATGCGCTGCTTGTAGACGGCCTTGTTGGCTATCACTGGTTTGCTTTTGCGGTTGGCGCCGGTGACTTGGGTGCGCGAGGTCTTCTTGAGAGCTTCGGACTTGGTGGTTATCACGCTGTCCTGGGCTTTGCCCTGGATGTAGTTCTCAATGGCCATTGCCATAGAGGGCGACGACTGTGTGGGTGCGGCAACGGTGGGCTTGATGCCAATCTCTTTGAGTGCGGCGTGAGTGGAGGCTCCGAATGCTGCTATGAGTATGTTGCGCTCCTTGATGTCGGGGAAACTCTTGTAGAGAGAGCGTACACCGATTGGCGAGAAGAGGGCTATCATGTCGTACTCATCTAAATTGAAGCGGGTCAAGTCTCTGGGTGCCGAGGTGTACATTGGTGCCTTGGTGTATTTGAACTTGGCTTTGTCGAGGGCTTTGGTGTACTCGGTCTGCTTCTCGTCAGAGCAGGGGAAGATGTATTTCTCGTCGCGATGTTTGCTCAGTATCTCGATGAGCTCAGAGAAATACTGGTTGCCGAAGAAAATCTTGCGTTTGCGGTACTGAATGTAGTTCTGCAAATAGAGGGCTATGGCCTCGGTGGAGCAGAAGTACTTCATGGTTTCAGGTATCACTTCGCGCAACTCTTTGGCCATACGGAAGAAGTGGTCTATTGAGTTCTTGCTGTTGAAGATAACAGCGGTGTAGTCGGTAAGGTGTATGCGGTATTTGCGGAAATCGGAGGCCGAAATGCCTACTATCTCGAAAAACTTGAAAAAAGTGAGGTCAAGTTCATACTTCCTAACGAGGGTGCGGTAGGGAGATTTCTCTATATCGGCGGGTGCTGGTTGCGAAATCAACACTTTTTTTACTTTCGTGCTATTCATTACTTCAGGGCGCAAATGTTTGTATTACAGTGTTATAATTATCTTAATAAGTACTATTAATGGTACTATTTCGAGACTGCAAAGATAGTAAAATAAATAGAATTTTGAGTATCTTGAAAATGTTAAAATTATCCCCATTCCGCGAACAAGTCTCATTATCAATAGAATAGAAATGATAACTCCTGTGGCGACCCAAATTCCGTTGTTGGCAACCGGTGAGTATATGGCAGCCATGATGGGCAATGGCAGAGCGGCGGCTTCGGCCAGATGATAGAAGTAGTTGCTGGTTATGTATAGCGATACGGCGTCGCGGTCGTCGAAAGTGTTGCCCAATAGTCGGAATAGTCCGTTGCGCAGAAACAGCAATGTTGTAGCAGCTGCCCAAATTGTGACGAAGGTTAGCAGTCCTGCGGCTTGTGTACCCTGGCCCATGAGCACTGTTGCTGCCAGTGCTGCCATTCCTGCCACCGTTACCGTGGCAGGAATGAGGGCGCTGTGGCGCATAAGGTTGCTGTCGCGCACAATGCGTTCCATTGCGGATCGGTCCACCAAGGCGGCCAGGAGGTGCGAGACACGTATGCGGTTGTTGCGGTAGTGGATGCATACGGCGGCGATGGCCAGCAGCAGAGCTCCGAATACCCATGCCATAGGTTCGTTGGCCATGCGTGGCAAGGCGTCGCTGTGCCTGAGTGGCAGACTGTGGCCCACGAATATGCTTTCGCGCAGTGTAATACTGTCGGCTGTACTGTCGGGTTCGAGCAGCAGAAGTCCGGCTATCGAGTCGTAGTGTGAGTTCGGAGTGGAGGGCTGTGGGTAGCTTGCCGAATCGGCCACATAAAATGGCAGCGGTGCGTTGGTGGCTGAGGTGTCGGCAATATTCATAATCCTATCGTGCTATGGCTATTTTTCTTATAACAGTAGTGCTTTCGGTGCTGAAAACTGCTATATAAATACCACAACGTAGATGGTGGGTGAAATATTGTGTGGGTGTGTCTGTTTTTTCTATTTTTTTAGTGTCGATGGTGTGTCCGGTTGGATCCAACAGTCTCATAGTGCACTTTTCGGGTACCGAAATGTTAATAATTCCGGTCGTAGGGTTGGGCCACAGGAGCCACCGCCCTGATGCAGCGGTTTCGGGTACCGCTATTGTGAAGCCTTGTGTGGTGTCGCATGGTTGATGCCAGGCTATAAGAGGCCACTCAACGTCGTCAATCCACACGCAGTCGTCAAAGGCCGAGCCGCTTTCGTCTTTGATGTAGCGCCATGTCAGGGAGTGTCGTCCTTCGCTTATGGGGTGGCTGCTGCGTTGCCATGGAGTGTCGCCGCCCCACTTGCCAACCTGCACTCCGTCTATCATAAATTGCAGTGCGTCGCCTTGTTGGCACGAGGTACGGTGTCGGAAAGCTATGCTGTCGGCTCTCATAACGTCAATGGCTATTTGAAGTACTGAGGTTTGGCGGTTGGCTATGCTGCCAGAGGAGGCTGTGAACCGGTTGTGATCGTTGCCTGTTGCCGAAGGTTGCCAAGGGTAGGGGGTGGGACTTTGCCACGGGTAGGAGCTTAGTGTTCCACTCTCAAAGTCTTCGATAGGTGAGCCTGTGTAAAACCACATACTGTCGCACCACGTGTGGCGTCCGCTTCTCAGAACCACCTTTATATATAAGTAACGTGCATTTCGAGGAATTATTGTGCGCAAAGTGGCTGTCGGGTCGTAAATAGTGGTGTCGATACCGGTAGATGTCTGGAGAGTCACGGAGCCGATAGTGCCGTTGTTGCGTAGGTCTATCAGGTAGGTGCTGTCAGGCATCAATCTGTGGCACGTATCGCCATTGGTGGTGAGGATAACGAGCCTCATGTCAGGGACTTGGAAAGTTGAAATGGCCGCTATCGGAGCGCTGGCGTATGGATGTCCGGCAGAGTCGGCGAGTACCACGCTGGCAGTAGTCCATTTGCTGTCTGTGCATGAGAGTTGTAGCGGCAGTTCTATAGTTGTATCGGTTTCGGGCTCCAAAGAGGTTAATATTGTCGTGACAGGTATCGCGATGTTGCCTGTCAACGAGTCGTTGCTGTTCTGCTCAAGGCTTATGCTGTGACCTATAGCCGGTCGTGTGCCGACATTGCGCAGCCTTATTGTTACGGAGGTATCGTTTGCAGAAAGACTGTCTATGGCTAAAATGGCGGTGGGATTGGCTACAACCGTCAGCGTGTCGGCCACATGGCGGAAGTTGGGTTTGGTTGCAGTTATAGTGGCTCTGCCTTGCCGTAGACCCATGCCGATATGCAGAATGGCAGTGCTGTCGGGGGCTATGACAGAAGTTGCCATTAAATTGTGGTTTTGGATTAATGTTACTCTTGCCCCCGGAGTTCCTCTCACTGTCAATTGAGAACAACCTGTCAATGCGGTGTCTTCATGCGTTAAGTTAAGGTTTGGTATTGTACCCAACCAAGGTCTCATTGCAGGGTCGCCAAGCAGGTTGTAAGCCTCCCAGTAGACTGCATCGTAGGGTGAGCCAGATTGGGTTACGGCACGGTTGCCGGCCATAAGTACCTCTCCGAGAGTGGTATTGCCGAGAGTCATGGCGTCGAATGCGCCGAGTTGTGAGGAACTGTAAGAGGGATGCTCTGACAATGGGTACTTCGCCCCGACGCTCCAGTAGTAATCTTCCTCCCAAAGTGTCAGCTCCGAGGCTCCGATTACCGCTACGGCTCCGCCTTGTGGCTTGCGTAGCAGTGCCTCGCCTAAGCAGGTTGTGTAGAAGTTGTTGGATGAGCAGCAGTTATTTATGTATATACCAGGTCGTTCTGTTGTCAAGGTGTCTGTCTGAGCCACAGTGAGTGTTGGGTTAACCCAAGCGTTGAAATAGCAATGTGCAGTGTAGTTCACTATGCCGGCACCATTGCTGATATGGCCGATTATTTCATCGCGGTGGTCGGCTGAAGAGGGGTTATAGTAGCATAGTGTGTCTATGCTATTTTGCGCCATGGCGCGGCTCACATAATCGACTTGTCCATTGGTGGAAGTATATGCCGGTTGCCGTTCCTCTTTGCCAGCCACCACGAGGGCACGATTCAGATATTCTGGTTCTATGATATTTAGCTGCTCATATGACAGTATCTTTGCCAATACTTCGTTCAACTCATCGACGCTTGTTACCGAGAGACGGCCAACCATAACTTCGGGCAGGTAGTCACCTGTAAACTCGCCGTAGTATAAGTCGGTGTGGTGACGGTCATCTCCTGGTAGGTTGTGGCGACCAAATAAAGTGCCAATCTGATTCACATCACCCACTATCAATATGTATTTCAGAGGGGCTGTGAGAGGATTTGTTTGATTGTAAAGGTTTTGCAGCATATCTTTTATGCTGTTGGCCGAAGTTGTCTCTGCCAATATAGTATGCACTTCATAGCCTTCTTGGCGTTTCCATTCGGCAAAGGGTTGTATTGCTTCTAAGAATATGCCAGGTGTGACTATTACATATCGAGCGCACTCTTGTGTTAGGTACTGTGATGTGCTATCGGTTTGTATTGCTATGCGTGCGGATATGAAACTGTAAATCAGCAGACTGTTGCTGGATGGGAGATACTGTACCGGCTTTACAACCACTTTTAACAGCTTCTCATTGCCAAGTATACCGAGCTCCTCTATGCAAACCGGGCTGGTTGGCTGAATATCGCTATAATACTCCTTTAGTGGTGATACAGGCAGAGGGTCGTGGTCTTTTATGTTTGGGCCTAACGATGGTTTTATGGGGGCAGTAAGTGCTTTTGTCCATGACGTTTGCTCTATTGTTGAAATTTCGTAGGAGGCCTCTTTCGGCAGACTTAGAATATATGTTGCTATGGGTAAATCGGGAGCACCATAGATGCGGTTCCGTTCAATCCAGCCAGCAGCTTCGAAAGTAGTATAGCCGTCGCTGTCTGTAGCAACTTTGTAGTTGGTCAGACTGGCCGACACCTCCACCATATTGGCTTTGTGCTTGAACTCTGCGCCTTGAGAAAAAGCAAGCAGTGCAATGCAAGCTAGTAGCGTTGTGAGCAATATTTTCTTTGCCATAGCAGGTGCAAAATTACTAAAAAATATGCAAACAACAAGAAAAAAGTAATTATATAAAAAGAAAAGCCTGCCACTGTATCGGGGCAGGCAACTTTTCTCAGTCGTAGGTTGGGTGTTAATCTTCGGCGTTGATGATTGCTTTGTGGACGGCATTCCAACCAGCGGCGGTGATACCCCAATTGTTGGTGGAATTTTTGTTCACATTGATTCTCACCTTGCTTCTCTTGACTTTCTTGTTTGCATTAATGCCCATGG
This sequence comes from Bacteroidales bacterium, assembly GCA_024685285.1. Lineage (GTDB taxonomy): Bacteria > Bacteroidota > Bacteroidia > Bacteroidales > P3 > Colimorpha. Next base: position 52,463 of record JAIKVZ010000030.1, on the reverse strand, counting down.
TGGTATTGTTTTTATTGTTTGTTATTCTGTTGATTTACACTGTGTTCCTGCAATTTCTGGTTGCAGAAAACGTTTTGCAAAGATATGCTAAAATTTTCAATCGTGCAAATATTTTTTAAAAAAGTTTATTCATATTAGATTTTTTTAGTACTTTTGCAACAAATTTTATGTATAGAAATAATATGAAAAAGACTTCCGTAATTGTGATTGTGCTGGCCGTAGTTGCTTTGCTGGCACTGTGGTTTGTGCGTGTCAACAACCGTCTGGTATCTTATGAGGAGAACACCTCGAAGGCTTGGGCTCAGGTAGAAAATGTCTACAAACGCCGTATGGATCTTATCCCGCAATTGGTAAGCACTGTACAGGGGGCTGCCAACTATGAGCGCGCTACTCTGCAAGGTGTTATCGATGCCCGCTCGCACGCCAGCCAAACCACGGTCGACCCCTCGACCCTCTCTGAGGAGAGCATCAAGGCCTACCAGGCCGCTCAAGACCAGCTGACTTCAGCCCTCTCGAGAGCCATCACCATAACCGTTGAGCGCTATCCGGAACTTACTGCAACTCAGGGCTTCCGCGACTTGCAGACCCAGCTTGAGGGTACCGAGAACCGAATTGCAGTTGAGCGCTCCAAGTTCAATGAGACTGTGCAACAGTACAATACCATGCTACGCCGTTTCCCCAACAATATCGTGGCTTCGATATGCGGTTTCGAGAAGAAAGGCTACTTCACCGCTCCTGCCGGTGCTGATGAACCAGTTGAGGTGAATTTTAACTTTTAAACACAATGAGAACCAGAGTCTTGGCGCTGCTGCTGGCTCTGCTGGCCGCTGTGTTGCCAGTGCACGCCGAGTGGACCCCCACGAAGACCAATAGGTTAGTGAACGACTACTCGGGAATACTCTCTTCCGAGCAGGTCGGTAAACTTGAAAACCGCCTTGTTGCACTCGACGACAGCACTTCGAACCAGATTTTGGTTGTGATAACGCCAACTCTTGGAGGCGACGAGATTAAGGCCGTAGGGCAGCGTATTGGCCAAGCGTGGGGTGTGGGACAGAAAGAGTATTCCAACGGTCTGGTAATTATAATAAAGAGCAAGTCTGAAGATGAACCTGACGGTGATGTGGTGATTGTGACGGGTTACGGGCTTGAAGGAGCTTTGCCTGATGTGTTCTGCAAACGAATTATTGAGAACCAAATGGTTCCACATTTAGCCGAGGGTGAGTACTACGAGGCTTTGGATGAAGCTTTAAATGTCATAGAACCAGTTGTTAAGGGCGAATATGACTATGAACGATACAAAAGCGACAACCGTGATCTGGCTCCGCTGTTTGGGCTTTTGGGGTCAATGATTGTCATGGTAGTAATAATATGCTTACTTCACAAGTCGCTGAAAAAAGGAGGAGGATCATCGGGCAACAGCAACAGTAGCGGAGGTACCCATTTGGGCGGCTTCGGAAGCGGCTTTGGAGGCCCGTTTAGTTCTGGTAGTTCATTCGGGTCGGGTAGTTTCGGCGGCTTTGGAGGCTTCGGAGGCGGCAGTTTTGGCGGTGGCGGAGCCTCAGGCAAATTTTAGAATTTGCAAGCCTCACGTAATCAATTTTATAAAGAGGTTAGGTTCGGGTTAAGCTCGGGTTGACATAAGAAAAACATCGGGTTCAGATGGTCTGGGCCCGATGTATGTATCATGTTCTATGATAGTTAATCCTCTAAATGCTCTTTGCGCAACAAATCGTTGACGGTCTTCACGGGGTTGAATGTGATTAGCGGGACCTCAACAAAGAGGGTTATCCAGTCGGCCATGGCTCCGTTCCAGAGGCCTGGCAACTCCTGCGACTTGAGAGTCTGGGCACCTCGGCTCTTCTTGCTAATGAAGCCTGTTTCTGGATCAACATGCTGCCTGAGGTCGAAATACTGGCCACGGTAGTTCTTGGTTGAGCATACCAAGTCGACGGGGTTGAAGTGGGTAGACCCTTGCAGAATGGCCTCCTGTTCGGGGTTGTTGCGGTTTATCTGAGCGGTTTCGACTATTTGCAAGCTCTTGATTCCATGAGAATTGAGTGTAAAGAAAGGGCCGCCGCCTGGTTCGCCTTGGTTCTTCACCATTCCGCAAATTCTGATGGGTCGGTTAAGCGCGTTGCGAAGCGTTTTGGCACGTTCGGTTTGGCTGAGTGTGGTGAATTTGTCGGGTAGGCTTATGTTGAGTTCCTTTCTGGCAAAGTTCTCGACAGCTTTCAGCATTTGTGGTGAAACCTTTCCGTCTAATACACGGAGATATCGGAACGATTTGTTTCTCAGTTCGATGAGCATTCCGGCCAAAGCCTTCTTGTATATAATAGTGGTCTGTTTGAGCCAGTCTGGCACCACGTTGTCGATGTTCTTGATGAAGATGATGTCGGCGTGTTGCTCGTTCAGGTTCTCAATCAGTGCGCCGTGACCACCTGGACGGAACACGAGGTGTCCATCCTCGTCGCGCAATGGGTTGTTCTGCTCATCGACGGCTATGGTGTCGGTATAATGTTTCTGCTCTGAGAACGTGATGTTTAATTTTACACCGAACTCTTTCTCGTAGCGGTGGCGTACTTTGGCAACTAAGGCGCGGAAAAGACGGCGGTGTTCGGGCGATACGGTGAAATGCAGGTGTATCTTGCCGTCGGCGCTACGGGCATATTCGGCACCTTCGACAATGTGTTCCTCAACCGGTGTGCGGCGCTCGGCACCATATCGGTGAAACTTGAGCAATCCCTTTGGCAGTACGCCGTAACCCAAAAACTGCTCTTTCAGCAGATAGTTTATTATGGTGCTGTAGTCGCCGCGACTCATATACTCGTTGATGTCAAGTCCCGACCGTTCCATGCAGGCTTTCAAGTCGTCGTAGAATGCAAAGGTTTGCAGGTTGTCAAGAAACTGCTTTACAGTCGGATATTCTTTTGCAAAGTTGCTGGCAACACCATAGTATTTGGCAGAGAACTCGTAGAGCTCCTTGAACATACGGGTAGCTGCGCCCGAGGCTGGTACGAACTTGATGGTTTTGAGGTGTTTACCGCGACGTTGGTAAACGTTGCAGAGGTGGTTTACACGATCCTCTGAAAGCCGTACGATGCCGCCGTTGTCGACCGTGGCGGCCGCCACCAGTTGGGTGCGCGGAAACCCCGTACGGAAACGTTCAATCTGGCTTTCGGCCATTTCTGGCGTAATGCCAAGAGCCGACATTTGCTCGATGTCGGCTGCAGAAAAGGTCTGTTTCATTATTCAGAAAGTTGGGGACGGTCGTTTTGCGACAACGGGTCGGTAGTGCGGTCGATTTCTATGGTAACTTCCTTGGTCTCACCGTCGATGAGACGCACGGCGTTCTCGCCCATGTGGTAGTAGAATTTGCCGGAGGTGTTGTTTTCAAGCACTTTTTCGTACTTGGCAACAACGTTCATCAGGGCGGGGGCGTGGAGGCTGAGCGTGCACTCGCCGTTGGCATCGGTTTGCTTGGTGACGTAGGTGCGCTCGCCTTGTATAAGCGATACATAGGTGTCAGAAAGCGGTTGTTTGCTCTGTGCGTCGATGGTTGTGACGTGTACATAGCAGTCGGTGTCTTTGTCGCAGGAGTAGAAAAAAGCTGTTGCTAAAACGCTGAGAAACAGCGCGCATACGATTTTTAAACTTTTTTTCTTCATAATTTTTATGATTTTTTGTTCGTATGTGAATAATTTCAACTATTTTTGCAGTGCAAAATTATGAATTTTTTGTGGTTTATGATGAAAAAAGTTGCTTTTTTGATGATTTTTTTTGCCAGCATAGGTGTTCTTAGCGCTCAAACCGCTGACAGTCAGCGCACTAATCCCTCAGCTGCAACCTATGTAAAAATTGAGACTTCGTATGGCGACATGGTGGTATGGCTCTATGCCGACACCCCCTTGCACCGCGATAATTTCCTCAAGTTGGCCGAAGAGGGCTTTTATGACAGTCTGCTTTTCCATCGTGTCATCAAGGACTTTATGATTCAAGGCGGCGACCCGGAGTCTCGCCATGCCGAACCCGGCAAAATCTTGGGTGGTGGCTCGCCGGGGTATACTATTCCGGCCGAGTTCAGGGCCAGCCATTTCCATAAGAAAGGTGCTTTGGCGGCGGCCCGCCAGGGTGACGAGGTGAACCCTCTGAAAGCCTCGTCGGGCTCGCAGTTCTATATTGTTCAAGGCAATGTGTTGGACGAAAGGATGTTGCAGATGTTTGAGCAGCGCTACGGCCGCTCGTTCACTGCCGAGCAGCGCAGGACCTACATGACCATCGGCGGCACCCCCCACCTGGACGGTGAATATACCGTTTTTGGCGAGGTGATTGACGGTTTGGAGGTGATTGACAAGATTGCCGCCGCCGAATGTGGCCGCTACGACCGCCCTAAGAAGGATATACGTATGAAAATCACTGTTTTAAACCGCTAACTACTCTCTGTTATGTTGATTGACGAAATACAAAAACACATCGACGAAATCAAGGGTCTGCAAATGGCCCAGTACAAGGACATGGCCGCCGAGGCGGAGCTGTTTCGCATAAAGTATCTTGGCAAAAAAGGCATAATCAACGATCTTTTCGAGCAGTTCAAGACTATGCCCAACGATCAGAAGAAATCGCTTGGCCAGGCTCTCAATACGTTGAAAAACACCGCTATGAGCAAAGTCGAGGAGTTTCGTTCGTACGTCGAGGAACACCAGGACGAAGCCGCGGCCACCGACCTTACCATGCCCGCCAATTTCGCACCCGTTGGCAGCCGTCACGTACTGTCGGTGGTAATGAACGAGATAGTGGACATTTTCAGCCGCATTGGCTTCACAGTGGCCGAATCGGTCGAGGTTGAGGACGACTGGCATCTCTTCTCGGCCCTCAATTTCCCGCCAGACCATCCGGCCCGCGATATGCAGGATACCTTTTTCGTTGAAAAAGAGGAGGGTAGACAAGATGTAGCGCTGCGCACCCACACCTCTTCGGTGCAGGTGAGGGTGATGGAGAACAACCGTCCGCCGATACGCATTATTGCCCCGGGACGCGTGTTCCGCAACGAGGCAATCAGTGCCCGCGCCCACTGCATATTCCATCAGGTCGAGGCTCTCTATGTCGACCGCAAGGTCACTTTCGCCGACCTAAAGCAGACGCTCATCTATTTCGCAAAAGAGATGTTCGGCGAACAGACCCAGATACGTCTGCGCCCGTCATACTTCCCCTTCACCGAACCCAGTGCCGAGATGGACATCTCATGCAACATATGTGGCGGAAAAGGCTGCAATATATGCAAAGGAACAGGCTGGTTGGAGATACTCGGATGCGGTATGGTCGACCCTAATGTGTTGAAAGCATGTGGCATAGACCCTAATGAGTATACAGGTTTTGCCCTTGGTATGGGCGTGGAGCGCATGGCTATGCTCAAGTATCAGATTCGCGACCTGCGACTCTATTTCGAGAACGACCTGCGTTTTCTCCGTCAGTTTGATGCAATAGTCTGATACTATGGCAAGTAGGATTTGCATCAACGGTATGCGTTTCTATGCCAACCACGGTTGTTTTGCCGAGGAGCAGTGCATAGGGACAAATTTCGTGGTCGACCTTTGCATGGAGGTCGATACCTCCAAAGCCCAGCGTAGCGACGATATTGCCGACACTGTAAACTATCTCTCGGTATACCAGGTTGTTAAGCAGCAAATGGAGACGCCGTCGCATTTGTTGGAGCATGTTTCCGACAGGGTGGGGGAGGCCGTGTTGGCACAGTTCGGCTCCGTGAAACGTATCACAGTCAAGGTGAGCAAACTCAATCCACCCCTTGGCGGACAGATCGACAGCGTCAGCGTCGAGATAAACAAGCCTTAAGTATTTGAGAAACAATAATGTCTGGCGTGGCTTTAAGCTATGCCAGACGCTGTATGTACGGGCAAATATCGGGTCATGACCGCAAAAAGATAGGCCTCCAGTATAGTATGTCCGAACCGTTACCGACCTTAACCCGACCTTAACCCGAACCTAACCTATTTAACTTTCAGAAAATCAGTAAATTATATCAATGTTTATATTTTGCTGATTTTCAATATATTAGAGAATTCCGTTATCTTTGAAACTATAGTACCTATTGCCGTTGTCTTGGGGCAGGCCCACAATGATGTGGTCCACCACCTTGATGTCGAGTGTGTCTGCGGCCTGCATAATCTTGTTAGTCAGGGCTTTGTCCTCGCTGCTGGGTGTCAAACTGCCCGAAGGGTGGTTGTGGGCCAAGGCTATCTTGACAGCGTTGCGTTCTATGGCGCCGCGGAACAGTAGCCTCATGTCGACATCGACCGACGTTATGCCGCCTGCAGCCACTCGTTGTTTGCCGCTTATTTTCAGGCTGTTGTCGAGGTATATCACCCAGAACTCCTCGTGCTTGAGGTCTATGATTGAGGGCGCAATATAGTCGCAGAGTTCCTGGCTCGAGCGTGCGTGTGTGACGTTGGCTCCGCGGCTCTCGCCTTGCAGCCGGTAGCCTAATTCCAGTGCCGCAATGAGAGTTATTGCCTTGGTCTTGCCCATGCCTTTAAGACGCTGAATATCCGACACTTCGAGGCGAGAGAGATTGGCGAGGCTATTGCCCGCGCGGTCGAGCAGCTGCTTGGCAAGGTCAACGGCGCTCATGCCGTGGCAGCCGCTACGCAGCAAAATGGCAACCAACTCGGCGTTGGTAAGGGCTTTTTTGCCGTTTGCGAGCAGTTTTTCACGGGGCTTGTCTTCGTCGGCCCACTCTTTCAATGACAGGTTACGAACCTCCATGTTCAAAAAATTTTCTGCAAAAATACACTTTTTTTATCAAAAACACTTGTTGTCTCGAAAAAAATTCTTATCTTTGCACGTTCAAAATATATTAAAACAGAAACACAAAACTATATGTAAATTATGCAAAATAAAGGACTTATCAGATTTTTAGCATGGGCTTTTGCCCTTGTCTGTTTGTTCCAGTTGTCGTTTACATTCGTGACGCGCAACGTGGAAAGCAAGGCAAAAAAGGCAGCAGAGGCCTACGTGCAGAGTGAACAAATTCAAAAAATAGCACAGACTAAAGCCCGCGGCAACGAGTTCGACACCCAGACCATCCTCGACTCGCTGCAGATCGCTCGCGAGGCGCACTACCTCGACTCCATGGCTTCGCAGAAAGTCTACCTCGGTTACACCTATCGCGAGTGCCAGTCGCGCGAAATAAACCTCGGCCTCGACCTCAAGGGCGGTATGAACGTCATGCTTGAGGTCTCCACAGTCGACGTTGTCAGAGCACTGGCCGACCACACCGACGACACCACATTCAACCGCGCCATCGATATTGCCCTCGACAATCAGAAGCATTCCACTAACCGCGATTTTGTGTCGCTGTTCTACGACGCCATCCGCCAGATAGACCCCGATGTATCGTTGGCCAGTTACTTCAGCACCCAGTTGCGCGACAGAATTAAACTCGGCGATGATAACGACGCCGTAATCCGTGTGGTCAAGGAAGAAGCCAGTGGAGCCTACGACCGTACCTATCAGATTCTTAGCCAGCGTATCGACAAGTTCGGCGTGGCTCAGCCCACCATCCAGCAGCTCCGCGCCTCCGAGCGTATACTCGTCGAGTTGCCTGGCGTCAAGGAACCGGAGCGTGTTCGCAAACTCTTGCAGGGTACTGCACAGCTCGAGTTCTGGCTCACATACGACAACACCGAGGCCTATCCAATGCTTGAGGCCGCCGACCGTTACCTTGCCTCCATCAACGCTGGCACCTCTAATAATATAGAGGAAACCGAGGAGACCGAAGAGGTTTCGGCCGAGGACTCCCTCCTCAACGCTCTCACCGCCGGCGATGAGCTCTCTGCAGCCTCGCAGGCTACCGAGGAACAGCTCGCCACCCACCCTCTCTTCTCGCTTTTGATGCCCTACGTTGACCGCAACGGTCAGCTTGGCCAGGGCTCTATCGTAGGTTTAGCCTACGGCAAGGACCGTGAGGCCATAAGTGCCATGCTTGACCAGGCCGCTGCCAAGAAGATTTTCGACACTCGTTTGGTCAAATTCCTTTGGTCGGCCAAGGCCGATGCCCACTTTGGCAAAGACATTTACACCCTCCATGCCATCAAAATCACTACCCGTGACGGTTCGCCCCTGCTCGACGGCGGTGTGATTACCGATGCCAGTCAGGATTTCAACAACACTGGTCAGAACGAGATTTCGATGACCATGAACAACGACGGTGCCCGTGAGTGGAAGCGCATCACCGGTGAGAACGTTGGCAAGTGTGTTGCTATTGTGCTTGACGATCTGGTCTACTCCGCCCCCAACGTCAACCAGGAGATTGGCGGTGGCCGCTCGTCCATCACTGGCGACTTCACGCTTGAGGAGGCAAAAGACTTGGCCAACATCCTCAAATCCGGTAAGTTGCCCGCCCCTGCCGTCATAGTGCAGGAGGCTGTTGTAGGACCTTCTTTGGGTCAGGAATCCATCCATCGCGGTATTATTTCGTTTATACTTGCATTCATTATAGTACTTATATATATGGTGGTCTTCTATAACCGCGCCGGTTGGGTGTCGGTGGCCGCCCTCGTTACCAACGTCTTCCTACTCATCGGAGTTTTGGCTTCGATTGGCACAGTGCTCACTCTGCCTGGCATTGCAGGTATAGTCCTCACCATGGCTATGGCAGTCGACGGCAACGTGATTATCTATGAGCGTATCAAGGAAGAGCTCCGCAATGGTGTGAGCCTCGCCAACGCAATTGAGAACGGTTTCAAGAACGCCTATTCTGCTATCATCGACGGCCAGGTTACCACCTTCCTGCTCGGCCTTGTGCTCATCATCTTCGGCTCTGGAGCAGTCAAAGGCTTCGCCGTTACCCTCTGTATAGGTATCGTTACCTCGCTGTTCACCAGCATCTTTATCACCCGCCTCATACTTGACAGTATGCTCAACCACAAGCGGAAGATTTCCTTCTCGTTCCCATTCTCAGAAAACTTCCTGCGTAACGCGCACGTAGATTTTATAGGTAAACGTAAAATCTTCTATATTATTGCCGCCGCAGCGATATTAATTTGCGTTGGCAGTTTCTGCTTCCGTGGATTGAGTTTCGGCATTGATTTCAGCGGTGGTCGCACCTATGTGGTTCGTTTCGACCAGTCTGTCAACGCAGTCGATGTGCGTTCGTCACTGGCTCGTCAGTTCGAAGACGCCCCCGAGGTGAAGACATATGGCCCCAGCAATCAGCTTAAAGTTACAACCAAGTACAAAATCACCGAAGACGGCGACGAGGTTAAGAATGAAATTGTCACTCGTCTTTACAACGGCACCAAGGATTACTTCAAATCGCCCATCACGGTTGAAGAGTTCAAGTCGACTGAAACCAACCCTCTTGGTATAATCCAGGCCGACCAAGTTGGTGGTACCATCGCCCATGACAATCTCATGCACTCCATTTGGGCTGTCATAGGAGGTTTGGTGGTTATGTTTGTATATATCGGCATACGTTTCAGAAGTTGGCGTTTCGGCCTTGGCAGTGTCACGGCTTTGACTCACGACACTATCCTTGTTATAGGCCTCTTCTCTCTTCTCTATGGTATACTGCCATTCAACCTCGAGATTGACCAGTATTTCATCTCGGCAGTACTTACCGTCATTGGTTACTCAATCAACGCTACAGTGGTTATTTTTGACCGCGTGCGCGAGTACCGTACACTCTATCCAAAACGTGACATCAAGACCCACCTCAACGATGCCATCAACTCCACCTTGGCGCGTACCGTCAATACCAGCGGCACCACATTCGTTACCCTTCTTATGATGTTCATATTTGGTGGCGAGGTTATTCGCGGTTTCATCTTCGCTCTCTTGGTGGGTGTTGTTGTTGGAGTCTTCTCGTCGCTCTGCATTGCATGCGCTATGGTCTATGAGATTGCGCCTCGCAAGCAGAAAGAGTCGGCTCAACTCAAAGCTTAGTCTCAAAAATTGGTCTCACCAAACAGTAACAACAGGCTATGACAACATTCTGGGTCACATTGGCACTCTTGGCTTTCTTTATCTTACCCAGCATAACAAAGATAAAGAAAGCCATGGCTGTTGACACTGGCAGCGACGATGACACCCCGCTGCCAGTCAATGAGCCATATGCAGATGAACAGTCTGCATCCCAGGAGTATTTTACCTATGAGACCATTGAATCAGACCCTAAACCTGCGCACGCTACAGTTATGCAGCCAATACAGAACGGGATTGACGACGATGCCCGTCCCGCTTTCGACCTGCGCCAAGCTGTGGTATACCAGACCATATTGAATAACGACTATATCTCTGAAATAAAATAAATAAGTATAATTAACTTTTTTACACATTGACAAAATGAGTATGTTAAGAAAAGTATTATTGACAATCGGTCTTCTGCTGGCAACCAACGCCGCGTTGTTTGCCCAGGGTACCCTAACAGGTACTGTGATCGATTCGAAGACCAAAGAGCCGATGCCCTTTGTCAACGTCGTGGCTAAGCAAGACGGCAACGTCATCCGCGGCGGGCAAACCGACTTCGATGGTGTCTACACAATCAAGCCTCTTCCTGTTGGCAAGTACGATATAGAGGTTTCTTATGTAGGCTACCAGCGCTACACTCGTAAGGGTGTGCAGGTCAAGGCGTCGGGTTTCTCTATTGCCGATGTCGAACTTGTTCCAACGGCAACAACTCTCGAAGCTGTCGAGATTGTTGAGGAGAAAAATCCGCCATTCGAGATAGGTACGGCTGAAAGCGGCCAGCGCCTCAACCCTGACGACATTGCACGTATGCCTGCCACTTCGGTGGATGGTATTGTGGCTGCTGTCGGTGGCGTGGGTTATAGCGATGGTGGTTCGGGTACGGCTCGCGGAGAGAGTGGCATGGTGACCATGCAGGGAGGTGTTCGTAAGCGCGGCGGTGTTGAGCCTCCCAAGGAGGCTATCGCCGAAATTCAGGTTATCCTGGGTGGAACTCCGGCCAGCATCGGTGAGGCTATCGGTGGTACTCAGATTATCACCCTCAAACCGCCATCAAACCAATTTAAGGGCGTTCTCCGTTGGGAATCGTATATTGACTATCGTCATATTAATGCATTGTCAATGTATTTGACTGGTCCGCTATACAAGAAGAATGTACTTTCGGCAGATGGCACTTCGTCATACGAGCGTACCATGATTGGTTTCCGACTCACAGGCCAGGCCTCGACCTATTATGGCATGGGTTACCGTGTTAAAGATCATCGCTATCAGATAGTCAAGGACGAGTATGTTCGCCAATATGAGCAAAATCCACTCGCCTATGACCCTCTAACAGGAGCTATCAACTATGCAGCAGAGACAGGTCTGTATAAAGAGCATTTTGAACCCATCACGCGTTTGACCAAGAATAATTTCGGTGGCGATGCCTCTCGTGTACCCAACTTACAGAATTATGGAATTGGTTTGGAAGGTTCGTTAAATTTTAGTTTCTCAGATTATGTTACACTTGTTTTAACAGGAGAGTATAGTTATAGCTATTCGCCGAACACGAGTTTGATGCCGCTGGGAATGTCGTTAGCAGGCAATTCGATTAGTCGTGGCCAGAATATGGGCTTAACGGTGGACTTTACGCAGCGTTTTAAAGACCCTGAGCAGTCTGCTGATAATACAGATCCCGAGGCCAAATCGGCTTTGCCCATCACCAATGTTATGTACAACATCACTGCAATGGTACAGCACCAGACATCGCGTACATATAACTCTGCCTATGGTGGCAGCATGAATGACATCTTCCGTTATGGCCATATTGGAAAGTTTGTCAACAATCAGGAGCCTACCTATGAGATGGCTGTTATTGATTACTATGGAACAAGCCAGATTGCCAAGGTTCAGAACAACTGGCAAGATAACATACAGTACGTAGAACCATCAAAATGGAACCCGATCCTTGCTAACTACAACAACCAACTGTACAGTATAAACGATATTAACTGGTTGCTCATTAACCGCGATAATATTCTTGGTTACAAAGGTTTAATGAATGGTGACTCGCCTTCAGACATTATGGGTATGCTTAATAATGTGGGTGTCCAAAGTTCCTCTTTTGCAAAATCGCAAGCAGATTTCTTCTATTTTCAGGCTAAGGCTTCGGCTCAAATAAAAGGTCATGACATTGAGGTTGGTTTCCAGTATGATAAGTATTGGTCATCATCATATGGCTTGGGCGTCTACAACTTGTGGACAATCATGCGCAACGATGCAAACCGACATGTCTCCCAGATGGATTTGAAGAACCCTATATATTCGTGGGACAACACTACTCTTCAGGTTAATTACGACCGTTTGTACAATGAAGATCAGCAGACCCAATTCAGCAGAAATATGCGTGAGTGGTTGTCCAAAAACGCAGAGCGTCTTGGTATAACTGACCCTGGTAAAACAGGCTGGCTTGATATTGACCGTTATGATCCAGAGGTCTTTGCCGAGGCTGGAGGAATAACTATGTTTTCCGCAAATGAACTCTTCAATAGCGGCAATCAGATTGTAAGTTATTATGGTTATGACCACACTGGTAAAAAGTACAATGCCAGAAGTTGGCAACTCAATGACTTCTTCAAACCTACCGAAGACGGTTTCCAATATCTACCATCATTCTCTCCGACTTATATGGCTGGCTATGTTCAGGATCAGTTCCGTTTCCAGGACCTCATCTTCAACATAGGTGTGCGTGTTGACTACTTCGATGGAAACCAGTTTGTTCTCAAAGATCCATATCTGCTATATCAATCATATCAGGTCGGTGAAATCCGCCAGTACTATAGCCGTGCCGATGAGTGGAGAAGAGACCATCCCACTCTCTCCGCATCCGAAGCTCCGACAGTCAAGGACGGCGCCTCTGCATTGTATTCAGGCGCTGGCGATGACTGGGTGGTTTATGTTGACGACCCTGGACTCGAAAATCCTACCATTAAAGGTTATCGTGACCAGAACGGCAACTGGTATAATGCCAAGGGTGTTCAAGTTGCATCGCCGAGCAGCATATCAGGTATTTCTGGTAAGCCCACTCCTTACAGAACCAAAGGACCCGAGGGCGGTCAGACTATGGATACTCTCGGCAATATGCCCGATGGCTCAGGCTACAAAGTTGATGTCAATGCTTTTGAGAGATACAAACCTCAAGTAGTCGCTATGCCTCGTGTGGCATTCTCGTTCCCTGTTGGTGACAACTCTCAGTTCAAAGCCAGTTACGACATTATTGCTCGCCGTCCCTCCAGTGGATGGCAAGCCGACTATCTCGACTACCTATACATGACCCAGCGCTCGAGCACTTCAAACCCCAACCTTAAACCTGAAAAAATTACCAACTATGAGATTGGTTTCCAGCAGGCACTCACACAGTCGTCGGCAATAAGCATCTCTGCTTATTATAAAGAGACGCGCGATCTTATACAATTAGTACAGTACAATGGTGCCGACCCCAACCCCAACTATTATTCTTATGATAACCTCGACTTCCGTACCATCAAGGGTCTTACCATAGCCTATGACCTTCGTCAAACCAAGAATATCCGTATCAATGCAAACTACACCTTGCAGTATGCTGAAGGTACAGGACTTTCTACCACCACTATGACCGAACTAATTAAGGAAGGTTATACCACTCTTAAGATGCTCAACCCCATCAGTGATGACCGTCGTCACGAGTTTAAGGCCAATGTTGACTTCCGCTATTTCGATGGAGCTCGCTACAATGGTCCCGTAATTACACGTGTTGTTACTGATTCCACTGGTGAAAAACGCAGAAAAGAAATCAAGCTTTTGGAGAATTTTGGCGTTAATTTCCTCGCTGTTGCTCAGAGTGGTCGCCCCTATACCAAGGCTTTTTCCAACAAGCAGTCCACCATCGTGGGTAGCTATCGCGGTGCCCGCTTGCCATGGGGCTTCTATTTTAACGTCATTCTTGACAAGACATGGCCTATCACCATTAAGACCAAAAACTCCGAGGGCCGTACCAAGACCCGTCAGACTTTCCTTACCACGGCAATCACGGTCAACAATCTGTTCAATATCAGAAACGTCATCAACGTGTTCCCTGTCACGGGTAACCCAGAGGATGACGGCTATCTGACAGACCCAGAGACTCAACGTGAAATCAACGCTTGGCTTGACCCCGACTCGTTCAGAGACCTCTACACTGTCGCTTACCTCAATAACTCTGTATGGAATTATTCCTCACCTCGCACGGTGATACTGACAGTGTCGTACAATTTCTAAACATCAACGCTAAAAAATTATTGAGAAAATGAAAAATATATTTAGCAAATTAGCATTGGCAGCTCTCCTCTTCACTTCAGTGTCAGGGGTTGCAGTGGCGCGCGAGTGTACTACTTGCAAAAAGAGCACCTCGCCTGCAGTGCTGCGCACCAAAGCCTCCGCCACTTTGTGCAAGAGAGCTCAAAGTACGGCAGAACTGAACGTGAACAACGTCAGAGCTCTGATTAACGGCTATGGCAATATGTGGTATGATGGCAGTGTGGCCCAGTATCATCTGCCTAAGAGCAGCAACACCAGCCCACTATTCTGCGCGGCATTGTGGATTGGTGGCACCGATGTCAACAACCAGTTGCGTCTTGCAGCTCTGCGTTTTGGATCAAGTGGTGACGATTATTGGCCGGGTCCGTTGGAGTTGACTACGGCTGCCGTAGACTTGCGTGTCTGCAACGAATACGACAAGCACTGGGTAATAACCAAGGCTGAGGTTCAGGCTCTTATGAAGCACTTCCAGTATGATAGTAACGGTGTCACTAAGCTCACCGATGTGGGCGAGGATCTGACCGCCACCATCGAGAAGTGGCCTTGGCAGGGCGGCACATTGCAGTCCAAATATTTGGCCCCCTTCTATGATGCCAACAACAATGGCAAGTACGAACCGTCGGAGGGTGACTACCCATATTATGATTTCGACAATGCACTTTGCCCTCGTACTCTCAAGGCCTCTTTAGGCAAGGGAGAACACTATGTTGTCCAACACACCATGGAGGAAACCAAACAACCTGGAGTCATCACCAATAGCCAGAAATCAGACCAGGTACTTAAGGGCGACCAGACTATATGGTGGATATTCAACGATATGGGTAACACCCATACCGAGACCCACGGACAACCCATCGGCCTCGAAATACGTGCACAGGCTTTCGCTTTCTCTACCAACGACGCTATTAACGACATGACATTCTATTCGTACGAGATTATCAACCGTTCTACTTATGAGTTGCGTGAGACCTATTTTAGCCAATGGGTTGACCCGGATTTAGGTTATGCTTTCGATGACTATGTGGGATGTGATGTCAAACGCGGTCTTGGTTACTGCTACAACGGCGATGACAACGATGGTCCCGGATCGGGTAGTTACTCGGGCATTCCTCCAGCAGTCGGTATCGACTTCTTCCAAGGTCCTTATATGGATCCAGATGGTAAGGATAACCCCAAGATTGATTTACCTTACATCCAAGGTTCAAACAACACTCAGCTCAAAGAGCTTTTAGAGAAATATCGTTTAGATGATGGTGCGGGCTACGATACCATATCTATAACCGACGATGCTGACCTCTTTTATGCTCTTGACGCTAACAGTTGGTATTGCCCTAAAAACCACCATGAGCCAGGCGACGAGATTGGCTGGTGTGCTATCAATGGTGTAAACTTTGGCAACAACATTATTGATGACGAGCGTTTTGGTATGCGTCGTTTTGTGTACTACGACAATAGCAACAACAGTATTAATGGAGAGCCTTCCAAGGCAAAAGACTATTATTACTATTTGCGTGGTTTCTGGAAAAACGGAAGCCGCATGAAGTTCGGCGGTGATGGTGCCACACAGGCTACAACGTCGCTTGATTGCGATTTTATGTTCCCTGGTGAAACAAATGGCACCACAGACCCGTGGAATTGGGGTACCTCTGGCGCAGACCCTGCGGAAAATGGTTTCACAGGTGATGCATGGACCGAAAAGAACGCTGGCAATACTCCTGGTGACCGTCGTTTTATGCAGTCGGCAGGTCCTTTCACCCTCAGGCCAGGAGCTGTGAACTACATCACAGTAGGTATTCCCTACGCACAGGCCTCTTCGGGCAATGCGTGGTCTTCGGTCGAGTCTTTGCGCCAGATCGATGACATCTGTCAGGCTCTGTTTGATAACTGTTTCAAAGTTCTCGATGGTCCAGACGCACCCACCCTTGTGGCTCAGGAACTTGATAAAGAGATTATTCTATACATAACATACGACAATAAGGCCTCCAACAACTTTAAGAATGGCGTTATGGAATCATACGCCGAGTTTGACCCCTCGATACCTTCCTCTTATGTTGACACCGCTGGAAATCCTCAGCCATACACCGATGAGCAGCGCTCTTATAAGTTCGAAGGTTACCAAATTTATCAGCTCGCCGACGCCAACGCCTCGGTTGCCGACATTGAGAAAGGAGACCTCTCGAGAGCTCGTTTGGTGGCTCAGTGCGACATAGAAAACTATTACGACACGGTGAACAATACCATGCCTATCGACCGTTTGGTTAACTTTACAGTCAACTCTGCAACTGGACTTATTGAACCTAAGGTAATGGTCAATGGTAGCAACTCTGGCATACGTCACGTATTTCGTATAACCACCGACCAATTTGCTTCAGGAACAAGTGTCAACTTGGTAAACAATAAAGAGTATTATTTTGTGGCCATTGCATATGCCCAGAACCGCTTCAAAGAGTATTCACAGACTGAGCCCGCATATTTCGATGGCCAGAAAGAGCCTTACCTCGCTGGTCGTAAGAATGAGAACAGTGGTACTATTGAGCCCATTGTTGTGGTGCCCCATAACCCCATTGTTGAAAACGGTGGTACTCAGATACAAGCCGAGTTCGGTATGAACCCACGTATTACTCGTATTAGTGGCTATGGTAATAGCGGCCGCAATGTGTTGCGTCTGCGCCAGTCGGTCATAGACTCTCTTATGGGTCCTGCGGGGCAGCCTGGCAAACCGGCAGGTGTCTTTGCACCAAATGTGGATATCAATGTCAGACCTAATCTTGATAGGTCAAAGATTAATTCGGCCTGTATGATACTTGAACCAGAATTCGAGGAGAATAATGGTCCCATTAATGTGACGGTAATTGACCCCTTGAATGTAAAACCGGGCAAGTTTATTGTCAGGTTCTGGAATGATGGTGTTGACGCCTTTGGCGGCAACGACACCAATATGTTCACAAAGGGAGTTAACGATTCTACTCGTTGGTGCATAGAAAGTGCTGACGGCGGTCCTATATACTATAGAGATTCTAACGGTGTGCAACTGCCTGTCTATAAGGAGTGGGCCGATTTTTGCATAGGTCGCTACAACGAACAGCTGTTCCTTAACTTGGGAATATCTGTGGCTCTGGCCAATCCCACCCCAGTAGCATCGGCTTTGGACAATGCCAACAAGAACATAACCTATCCCTTCTACGGAGGTATCACCAATAGCAACGTACTTCTTGCCTCGAGCATGACATACGCTGACGAGAACCTACAGTGGCTTGTTGGTGTGGCCGACGATGATAACGACCCCACCAACAACTGGATTCGTTCCGGTCAGCAGTATGCCGTGGGTACAATAGATGCCTTTATGGGTACAGACGGCCCCGTTAGTTATACTGAGGCTTATTTGGATGAGGACTATTTCAAGGCTCAGCCCGATTCTCGTGGCTCTCAGTATCCTCCAATTTCGTCTGGTGTCGACCCATCGCAACAGTTCGAAGGTGTTGTCAGCGGCTTATGGTCGCCATATGGTTTGGTTTCAACCAAGCCGTATCACCCAGGATTCAACTTCTCTTACTACATACCAGATCAGGATGTACTTGATTCTATCAATGCTTTGCGTGTTCGTCGCGGTACTGATACTTATACCGCCGACCAGTTGCGTCGAGGCTTGATGGATAATATGCGCAATAAGTCGCTCATGTTCAACGACCTCTCCAAACTGCCGAGTGTTCGCATCGTCTTCACCGCAGATACATCCAAGTGGACTCGTTGTCCGGTACTTGAAATGTGCGAGGACAATACCCAGTCCGAGGGCAATGCACGGCGCTTCCATATGCGTGAGCATAAGTCGGTGAACAAATTGGGAAAGACCATTGACGAGATGCGCCAAATGAGCGGTATTAAGAGCAGTGATACCATGGGCATCAATGACCCGCGCTACATTGCCGAGAAAGGTATGGGCTGGTTCCCTGGCTACGCCATATCGGTGGCTACCGGCGAGCGTCTAAACATAATGTTCGGCGAGGATTCACGCTATGTTCAGTACAACGGCCGCGACATGATGTGGAATCCAGTAATCAATACTCTTGAAGGTGTAGACAACTACGTTATGGGTGGTCGTCACTATATTTATGTGATGAACTCAACCGCACAGAAGTTCTACAACCTGCACAGCACATCCTCTACAGTGAGCCAGATCAACTACCGCACACCTTCTTACGATGCCGGTAAGTGGGCTGCCAAAATGTTGTCGTCGTTAGACAGACTCATGACGCACAAAGACACCACGGCTGTGGGTAATTTCGTTTCCCGCGGTGTTGTCAATACGCTCAAGAACTCGCGTTTGGTCATACCTGTCCGCGATTCTGTCGAGTTGCTTTTTGCTTCGTGCGCATGGGTCAACATGCCAATTGTTAATAGCCGTTATATGTTCAAATATCCAGGCAATATTGCCTCGCTCAACGAGGGAGAGGACTATTTCGGCAACAAGTGGTACAATGGTATTGCATGCGATGTCACTGTTGACATAGATGTCAATATGCCATACAATCTCTATATATCCGGTAACGAGGCCCGTGTGTCTGATATTAAACCGGCAACCAATAGAGAGATGAACTGGAATATGCCAATGTACCAGTTTGAGATGACGGGTTCAGACATCACCTTGACCCAACGTGCTGCTGCACAGGATGCAGAACAGGCCTACCGCGACTCGTTGCTGGCTTTGATCAATGTGGTGCCCAATCCCTACTACAGCTATTCGACCTACGAGACGTCCAGCCAGCTTGAAACCAAGGTGCGTATAGTAAACCTGCCTACTGGTTTTAATGAGCAAGGACGCCCCGCCGGTTGTGAAATCTCCATCTACACCGTCGACGGCACCATGGTGCGTAAGTTCCCGACGGTAGACATCAACCAGACCACTTACGACTGGGATCTGCACAACCACAACGGTATACCTATTGCCGGCGGTATGTACTTCATACACGTCAGAGTGCCCGGCATAGGCGAGCGCGTCATCAAGTGGTTTGGCACTATGCGTCCAGTTGACTTGAATTCATACCAGTTCTAATAGTTATTACGAAACATCTAAAATACAGATAACAATGAAGAAGATAGCTCGAATATTTGCCGTAGTGGTAGTTGTGGCGCTCTTGTCGGCAAGCTCGGTATGGGCTGGCAATGACAAACGCCGAGGCACTGCAGGCGCCCCTGAGTTGCTTATCAACCCGTGGGCCGGTAGCACCGGTTGGGGTGGTGTTGATATTGCCAACGTTCGCGGTTTGCAGTCGTTCTACTCCAATGTGGCCGGTTTGGCATTCATAGCCAAAAACGAGGTGGCTTATTCCAACGCCATGTATCTGGGTGGCACCAGCAAGCTCACTGGCGGCGCTTCCATCAACGCCTTCGGTTTGGGTGTGCGTGTGTTCGAGTCGGGTGTGCTGGCGGTACACGTCATGTCTATGGGCTTCGGCCAGATTGACGTGACTACTGTGGGTAGTCCCGATGGCGGCAACGGCACTTTCTCGCCCAGTTTCATGAATATCAATATAGCCTATTCGCATTCGTTTACGAACAGTATTCACGGTGGTATGAATATCAAGATTATTACCGAGCAGACTGCCGATGTCAACGCTTCTGGCTTTGCCATCGATGCAGGTATACAGTATGTTACCGGTGAGAACGACGAACTCAAGTTTGGTATATCGCTCAAAAACTGGGCTCCTGCCATGAGTTTTGGCGGCCCCGGCCTTTCGCGTACCACCATCGACGATGCCGGCAATACTGTTACCCTCGAGAGCCGCTCGGCCGAGATGGAGTTGCCCACCTGCCTGAATATCGGTATCTCCTATGACTTCTTGTTTGAACAGAACGACCAGAAGATAACCTTGGCCGGTGCTTTTACCTCCAATGCTTTCTTGCGCGACAACTTCACTTTTGGTGCGCAATACAGCCTGCTCAATATGTTCCAGGTGCGTTGTGCCTATGTTTATCAGACCGGTCTGTGGTCGGGTGAGAACAGGGCTACCGCCAATATGGGCATCTGTGGTGGTGCCTCGGTGACTGTGCCGCTTGGCAAGAAGAGCGACAAGGGCTCTACCCCTGACTTGACGGTAGACTATTCGTACCGCCATGCAAACCCGCTGCGAGGCACTCACACCATAGGAGCTTCGCTGAGGTTCTAACGGCAACGGACAGAGCGTAACATAACGAAAATTAGGAAAGGCTCTACAGCCTTTCCTAATTTTTAGATTGATTGAATATTTATAACACAATAATTGAATTGAAATGTCTGAAATAAAGTATTACAGCGAAGAGGGTTTACAGAAACTCAAAGATGAGTTGCACCACCTCATAGCTATAGAGAGACCTGCCGCGGCCGCTGCCATTGCCGAAGCCCGCGATAAGGGCGACCTCTCGGAAAACGCCGAGTATGACGCCGCCAAAGAGGCCCAGGGCCATCTTGAATCGCGTATCTCGAAGTTGCAGGACTTGGTGGCCAACGCACGCCTGCTCGACGAATCGAAAATCGATACCTCTAAGGTACTCCTGCTCTCTAAGATAAGCATCCGCAACACAAAGACCAAACAGACCCAAAGCTACACCATAGTACCCGAGAGCGAGGCAAACCTCAAAGAGGCCAAGATTTCGGTTACATCGCCCTTCGCAGCCGCTTTCCTCGGCCACAAGGTGGGCGAGGTAGTCGATGTGGTGGTGCCGGCCGGCAAGATGACTTTTGAACTGTTGAAAATTGAACGCTAACGCTATGGCAACAATATTCTCAAAGATAGTGGCGGGGGAGATACCCTGCTACAAAGTGGCCGAAACCGAGCACTGCTTGGCTTTTCTCGACATCAATCCTGTGGCTCGCGGCCATGTTCTCTGCATTCCCAAGAAAGAGGTCGACTATATTTTTGACCTCGACGAAGAGCTTTTCGTCGAACTGCACCGATTCAGCCGTGCAGTGGCTCGCGGTCTCAAACAGGTGTGCCCCTGTACCAAAGTAGGCGTGGCCGTGGTAGGCATCGACGTGCCGCACGCACACATACACCTCATACCGCTCAACAGCCCTGGCGACCTCAATTTCGCCAAGCACGTCGCTATGAGCTCCGACGAGCTGGCCGAACTGGCTGGCCGCATTGCCGCCGCCGTCAAACTCTGACACTGTAAATGGCATGATTTCAACCCCCGCAGACACAGCTGTGGGGGCTTTGTTGTATAATATTGAAAACCAAACCATTGGATTGGTTAGGTTCGGGTTAAGGTCGGGTTGGGTTCGGATAGGGCTCGGCAAATGCCCTGTTTTAGCGGGATTATGAGCGGTCGCCGCCCGAAGGTTGACCGATAGATTGCCTATTCGTCGAAGTAGATAAGCACCGCTTCGCCTGTGCGCAGCCCCAGCAATTTGGCGGCCGAGGCCTCTTTGAGGGCTATTTCGAGGTGGCCTGTGGCCGACACCGTTAGCAGTAGTCGGGCCGAATTTCGAGCTGTGGGGCGCCCGGGATCGTAGCCGTGCGAGACTTCGTTTACCATATATTCGCGAACCATGAGGCGGAATCGACGCCCACGCCTAATGGCCTCGAATTCTTTAATGGTGAGTGCCAAATAGGCGTTGCCGTAGTTGTCGGTGTAGGTAACATATACCTTGAGATGTCCGCCTTCTTCGAAAAACGATGGCAACTGCCTGCGGTTGAGCGTGGGCATTGGGTCGCCGATGTCGCTCAGCGGGGTGCCCTGCGCCAGCATGATGGCCACCTTGCAAAAGAGGTTGTATGCCGCAAAGGTGTAGTAATCGCCATCCTGGTAGGTATTTATCTGCACAGCTTCGTCGAAGTCGTCGCCAAAAACGGCGTTTGGAAGCCCGTTGTCGGTGCCTATGAGGTATTGTCCATGACTCTTAACCACCACGAAGCTTTGGTCGATGGTCTCCACAGAATTCACGTCGACAATGTGTATTGTCCCTTCGGGGAAGCCTTGGCAGGCGTGGCGCACCACATATATGGCCGGAATGATGTTATAGGGTTCGAGCCCCAAGGCCAAATCAACCACCTGCACATCGGGCAATGAACTGTAGAGGCGCCCTTTTACCATGCCGGCAAAGAAGTCGCGCACGCCCCAGTCGGCAGTCAGTGTGATGATGGTCCGGCTCATATGGTGGCAATTTTTTGGCTGCAAAGTTACAAAAAAAACTGCAATGCCAAAAGTTTTTTGTAAATTTGTAGTTGGCGGTCGTTTGCGGCTGCTAATTTAAATCAGTGTTAATTAATAAGATAGATAAAAATATGTCACTACTCTCAATCAGAAATCTGCACGTCTCGATAGGCGACAAAGAAATACTCAAGGGAGTGAACCTCGAGGTTGGTGCTGGCGAAGTGCACGCCATAATGGGCCCCAATGGCAATGGCAAAAGCACTCTGGCCGGTGCCATTGCGGGCAATCCCAAGTACACTGTCACTCAAGGCGAGGTGATTTTCAAAGGCAAGAATATACTCGATATGCCCGTTGAACAGCGCGCCTGCGAGGGATTGTTTCTCGGCTTTCAATACCCTGTGGAGATTCCTGGGGTGAGCATAACCAACTTCATGCGCACCGCTGTGAGCGAGCAACGCAAGTACCACGGCCTCGACCCATTGAGTGGCTCAGCGTTCCTGCGCCTAATGGAAGAGAAAAAAAAGGTTGTGGAAATGACTGGCAGCTTGGCTAACCGCTCGGTAAACGAGGGTTTCAGCGGCGGCGAGAAGAAAAAGAACGAGATCTTCCAGATGGCTATGCTTAATCCAACACTGGCCATACTTGACGAAACCGACTCCGGCCTCGACATCGATGCCTTGCGAATAGTGGCCGGAGGCGTCAACCAATTGCGCACACCGGAAAATGCCACTGTGGTCATCACCCATTACCAGCGTTTGCTTGACTTTATTGTGCCAGACTTTGTTCACGTACTTTACGAGGGAACCATAGTTAAGACCGGGCCCAAGGAACTAGCGTTGGAGTTGGAGCACAAGGGCTATGAATGGATTAAAGAGGAGTTGGCGCAATGATACGCAAAGACAAACAGCCCAACGTGTGGGGCGACCAGTGGCGTCCTGAGGGGGCGGTCGACCACATAGTGTTGGCTGCCGGCGAGAGGGCTTGCGTAGTGCTGTGCAACGACTCCGACGCACCTATGTTCATGCTCGGTACCAATAGTAGCGACTACCGCTTGATGCCAGATGCCAATCGGCTTGACATCAACTTGGCCGATGGTTCAGAACTTGAGCTCTACCGTCTGCAAGGGGTCAACACTCCAGCTCAGCATCTGACAGAAACTGTCATAGTAATGCAAACTCATGCGCAGCTGAAAATGACCACCATCACGCTTGGAGGCACACACGTGCGCAACAATGTCGAGGTGCGTATGTATGGTCAGGAGTGTCGTCTTCAGGCCGATGGCCTCTACCTTATAGACCGCGAGCAACAGTGCGACAACTACATATTTGTCGAGCATGCTCAGCCTCGTTGCTATAGTCGCGAGCTTTACAAGGGCATAATCGACGATTCGGCGCGAGCCCGTTTCAATGGTCATGTGCTGGTCCAGGATGGTGCTGTGAAGACCGAGGCATACCAGACTAATCGCAATATATTGCTTACCAACAAGGCACACGTCGACACACGCCCGTTCCTCGAAATATACAACGACGATGTCAAATGCTCGCACGGCAGCACCATTGGCCAACTCGACGACCAGGCTATGTTCTATCTTCGCTCGCGTGGCATAAGTGAGCGTACTGCCATGACCATGCTCAGTTACGCATTCTGCGACGAGGTAATACGCTCCATAGACTTGCCTGTGTTGCGTGACGCTGTAGGTGATATGGTGAAGAAACGTCTGCACGGCGAGCTCTCGCCCTCGTGTGATGATTGCGCCATCAAGTGTACCACACCGTGCAACGTTGAGGCCGCCAACTTCAATATCGACCCCTCTAAACTCTGAAAACATGTTGCGCCGCGTGGTCATATCACTCCTGTTCAGCCTCTGTTTGACAGCTGCGGCACAGGATGTGGTATGTGGCGGAACGGTACGCTTGTCAGACCGTGCCCAGTACGACCAGGCTGTGGCGGCATACAACCGTCGCGACTATTCGTCCTGTTCATCCACAATGCGCAAGGTATCGGCCAAGAATCCCAAAGCGGCCGACCCATACTTCTACCTCGGTATGTGTGCCGTGCGCAAGGACTTCAATGCAGTTGGCATACGCCGCTATTTTACCAAGCTCATGACTATTTGTCCGGATTACCCCAATCCGCTGGCTCATTTTTACATGGGTGTAATATATTACAGCGATGACCGTTTCGACGAGGCTGTGGAGTGCATCCAACGCTACTTCGATATGCTCTACATAAAGCCTAACAAGGATGCTGAAACGGCCTATGCTGAGGCATCGAACTACTTGCATTGGGCAACATTCCTGGCTGAGGCTACACGCAACACCGTGCCGTTTTACCCGACGGTGGTGAGAGGCGTCTCATCGAAACGCAACGAGACATTGCCATACCTCACCCACGACGGCAACTGGTTCTATTATCTGCGCCAAGTTCCCGCCAATACCAATAAGACATTTTATACCAAAGATATTGAGGAGCAAGTCTACCGCCTGTATCGCAGCCGCTTGAAAGATACGGCTTTCACTGCAGGTGAACCTCTTGACGAGCCCTTCAACCAAGGACAGGACGAAGGAACGCCAACACTTACCGCCGACGGCCGCACAATATACTACTCTGTACTGACCGCCAATAAGCATGGTTATGCCAACTGCGACATTTTTTTTACAACAATGCGTGGCGGCAAGTGGGATGACCGCAGCAACGCTGGCCGCAATGTGAACGGCGATGACACATGGGAATCACAGCCTTCCATCAGTCCCGATGGCCGTTACCTTTACTTTGCTTCGAACCGTCAGGGCGGCTATGGAGGCACTGATATCTGGCGATGTCGACGCCTCAGCAACGGCGATTGGAGCCGTGCCGAGAATTTGGGACCGACAGTGAACACAGCCGGAAACGAAAAGAGCCCCTACCTACATGCCGACGGCCATACGCTATACTTCGCCTCAGACGGCTGGCAGGGTTTCGGCGGTTACGACTTATATTTTATCAACACTGGCGACGCTTCGGCTGTGCGCCCTACCAACCTTGGGCTGCCTATAAATAGTGAGCACGACGAAATATGCTTTGGAGTAACCGCCGATGGTGAGCGGGCTTACTACTCCGGCCGCTCGGCAGACTACAGCGGTGTTGGTGGCACTGATGTCTTCATGTTCGAACTATATCCCTCTGCACGGCCGGAACCAATGAAGGCGGCAAACAGTAGTGCCAAGGCTGCCGACGGCAGCCCGATAGCTGCCACGGTCACCGTGTCGCGTGCTGGGCAGGAGGATGCAGTATACATAGCAGATTCGGTCGACGGGCGCTTCACTGTCATGCTGTCATGTCAGAATGACAACGTGCTTACGGTCTGCGCCGATGGCTATGCCCCGCAGTTTCTGTCGGTATCGTCGCATCGGGTGCGGCAAGGCACATCGCTGCCAGGCACGGTTAAACTTGTGCCGCTGACTGGTGATGTGGCTTTGAAACTCGACCTAAAATTGCAGAACGACGGAACCCCTACCGCTGCCACCGCCATGTTGCTCGACGCTTTGGCACGGTTTTTGTTAGAACATCCTATGGTACACGCCGCTGTGTTCATGCCACGTGCTGCCGATGCCGCCAAGTTACACAGCTACCTCACTGGCCTCCGCTTGCGCCCCGAGCGCCTCAGCTACCGAGGCGGCACAGACATAACACAACCGCAAATAGTGCTTCACACCTTATAAACTCATGCCGAAACCACGCCACATACTACGGGTCTACAAATACCTGCGCTTTTTCAAGAAGGAGATTGTGCTAAATCTTTTGTTCAACCTGTTGCACATCTTCTTCAACCTCTTCTCGTTTGTTCTTATTATTCCGTTTATAGAGCTTTTATTCGGATTGACCGTGGTTCCCGACGAGTGCCCGGAGCTTGGTTTCGACCAGCACAGCCTCACCGCGTGGGCCACATGGCAACTCTATCGCCTGCGCGACCTCTACGGTCTGTGGCGTTGTTTGCTCGCCGTGGTGGTGGCCTATATGAGCTGTTCGTTCCTCTCCAACCTGTTCCGCTATATGGCCATGCGGTTCCAGAGTCCCATACGCAACGGCATTATCGAGCGTTTGCGCAACGACATCTACCACCGCATAACCATATTGCCGGTGTCGTATTTCACCGCCGGCCGTCGCGGCGACATCATGAGCCGTATGTCAAACGATTTGGCCGACGTCGAGTGGAGCGTGGTGTGCAGCCTCGATGCCTTCATCAAGTCGCCCATCAACATCGTCGTATTCTGTGCCACACTTATTTTTGTTAGTCCCAAACTGTTTGGTTTATTCCTCCTAATACTGCCGGTTACAATCTTTTTTATGGGTCGGATAGGCCGCAGTCTCAAGAAAAACTCTGTTCGTGGCCAGCAACGCTTGGGCGGTCTTTTCGCCCATCTTGAGGAGACGTTGGACGGTATTCGCACCGTCAAAGCCTATGCACGCGAGAAAGAACAGACCGCAGCCTTCAACGAACGCAACCGCCGCTACACCCGCTCTATGCTCAACGTTGCTTCGCGCCGCGAACTGAGCAGTCCTCTGTCAGAGGTACTCGGCACCGTGGCCCTGGTGCCTATACTCATCGTGGGAGGCCTCTTGGTCACCGGCGGCGAGATGCAGTCGTCGGTATTCATATTCTTTGTCATCATTTTCATTCGCCTTATACCGCCTGTGCAAACCATTGTGCGGGCATATAGCAACATTCAGAAGGGCAGCGCTTCGGCGGCACGTCTTTTCGAGATAATTGACGCCGACGAGGAGATTGTGGAACAGCCCGGTGCCACGGTGCTCAACGGTTTCAACACCGCCATAGAGTATCGCGACGTCTCGTTCAGCTACCGCTCGTCAGAGGGTGCCTTGGTGCCTGTGCTCAATCACGTCAACCTGCGTATCGACAAGGGCCGTATGGTGGCCATTGTGGGTCCTTCGGGAGCCGGCAAAACTACCTTGGCCGACCTTATGCCGCGTTTCTACGACTGCACCGAAGGCGATATCCTCATTGACGGCCTGCCAATACGCCAGGCCAACATCAACTCGCTACGTGCTTTGATGGGCATCGTGTCGCAGAGTTGTGTGCTGTTCAACGACACTGTGGCCAACAATATCGCTTTCGGCCTCGAGGGATGTTCTCCCGAACAGGTCCGTCTTGCTGCCCGTGTAGCTTTTGCCGACGGCTTCATCGAGGCTCTGCCCGACGGCTATGACACCGTGGTGGGCGACCGCGGCGTGACCCTCTCCGGCGGCCAGCGTCAGCGCATAAGCATTGCCAGGGCCGTGTTGCGCAACCCACCCATACTGATACTCGACGAGGCCACCTCGGCGCTTGATGCCGAGTCGGAACGCGAAGTGCAGCAGGCTTTGGAGGGATTGATGAAGGGACGCACCGCGGTGGTGATTGCCCACAGGCTGTCGACCATCAGGCAGGCCGACGAGATTTTAGTGCTCGAAAAGGGCGAAATTGTTGAGCGCGGAACCCATAGCGAGTTGGCCGAAGCCGACGGCCTGTATCGCAAGTTGCTTGATATGCAGACCTTTGCGTAAGACTGCGAAGAAAAATTTTGCCAGTTCGCAAAAAGTTAGTATCTTTGCACCCGCTTTTTTGGCAAGGGAGTATAGCTCAGCTGGTTCAGAGCGCCTGCCTTACAAGCAGGAGGTCACTGGTTCGATCCCTGTTACTCCCACGACCTTAAGGTCTAATAAAAATTTCCTTCATAACCTTATCGAGCTGCGTAAGTAGCTCGTTGAGGTTATAGGGGTGGATATAGAGAGTGGGGAGGATGTTGTCTGCAATAGGCTGATAGT
Source organism: Bacteroidales bacterium (assembly GCA_024685285.1). Classification (GTDB taxonomy): domain Bacteria; phylum Bacteroidota; class Bacteroidia; order Bacteroidales; family P3; genus Colimorpha. The sequence goes on along the minus strand of JAIKVZ010000030.1, from coordinate 24,236 downwards.
TAGGTCGTAGACCCGTTTCCTTCGGTCTCTGGTCGCAGCCCGGGCTTCGATGGCCGAACCATACCCGATGTCAACCCGACCTTAACCCGAACCTAACCTATTTAAAATGCTGAAATCCACGCAGTTGCGTGATATTGTTCGGATAATGTCTGTATGTAGCTGATTTTAAAGCTGTTGGGGTACTGTAGCTTCAGGGTAGAAACGAACTATCTCATCGTATAGCCGGGCGGTTGGCAAGCCCATAACATTGTAGTAGCAACCCTCAATGCGGCTCACCCCCACGTAGCCAATCCACTCCTGAATGCCGTAGGCTCCAGCCTTGTCGTAGGGTTTGTAATTGTCGACATAATACTCTATAACGCTGGTGGTCAGTGGTTTGAAGTATACTTCTGTGCTCTCGGTGAACGAGGTTTGGCGGCCTGCCTGCGACAGGCACACTCCGGTGTAGACGGTGTGGCGGTGTCCGGAGAGCTTTTGCAACATTGCAATGGCACTGCTGCGGTTGGCTGGTTTGCCGAGCACCTGGCCATCGAGTGCCACGATGGTGTCGGCCGTTACCAGAAGCTGGTCGGGCTCCAGTTGCGAGTGGTCGAAGGCAGCCGTTTTCTGCTGTGCTATCTGTTCGGCCACTTGACTTACCGGCAATCCCTGTGGCACAGTCTCGGAGGCCTGCACTTGCACCACGCTTACCGGCCAGCCCAAGGTGGCTATGAGCTGCCGCCTGCGCGGCGATGCCGAGGCTAAGACTATCCGCATGTTTTATTTGACCTGCTGGCCGTTTTTGAACTTGAGGGTGCGCATCTCTTTGCCGTACTGGTCGTACCACACCCATTTGCCCTCTTTCTCGCCGTTTAGGAAGGCGCCTTTCTCTTCAGGCTTGCCGGCTTCGTTGTAGCGCTCGTATTTGCCGTTGAGGCGGCCTGCGTGGAAGTTCTGCTTCAGCTCCACCTTGCCGTTAGGATAGTAGCGAACCTCCTCGCCCTCCTTCTCGTCGTTGGCGTAGTGTATGATGTATCGCACAGTGTTGTCGTCGTAGTATCCGCGCCACTCGCCGTTTTTGAGGCCTTGGCTGAACGAGCCGGTGTAGTCGACGGTGCCGTCCTCGTACCACGAGGTCCATACGCCCTCTTCCTTGTCGTTGAGGTATTTGCCCTCATGCAGTTTGCGACCGCTCTCGTACCAAGTGGTCCATACTCCTTGACGCTTGCCGTCGATGTATTGGCCGCTGCGCCAGGGCTCTCCGGTCTCGTAATAGTATGTCCATGTGCCAACCTCGCGGCCTGCGGCGTAGTTGCCCTTGATGCCCAGGTGGCCGTTGGTACGCCAGTAGAATCGCCATTCGCCGTCCTGCTCGCCGTCAACCAAGCGTCCCTCCATGTCTTTTTTGCCTTCGGGGGTATACCAGACACCGCGGCCGTTGAGCTCGTTGTCCTTATAGGTGCCCTCGAATTTGACCTGACCGTTGCTGAACCACTCGCGTGTGGTGCCTTCGCGGCTGCCGCCTATGTAGGTCACTTCGTCGCGTTGTTGGCCATTCTCGTGCCATGAGCGGTAGACGCCGTTTTGTTTGCCAGCCACCACCTCGACCTCGCTTTTGAGGTCGCCGTTGGGGTACCAGCTGCGCGAGAAGCCAGTGCCGTGACACTCTTCGGCCATACGGCTGCCGTTCTCGTAGAACATGCGCCACACGCCGGTGCGCTGGCCGTTATCGTAGCTGCCCTGTTGCGACACACGTCCGTCGGGAAACCACCAGGTCCATGACCCTATACGGGTGCCGTCATCGGCCACGGTTCCTTCGACGGCGACCTGGTCGGAGTTGTCATACATTTTCTGGTATCGGCTCTGGGCCTGTGCTGTGAGCGTCAGCGCGACGCATATTGCGGCGAATATTATTTGACGTTTCATAAACGTTGTGCTTTTTATTCGGTGTAAATAAATTCAATGCGTACCGGGTCAGTGGCCGCCGGTCCGGCGATGATTGTGCGGCGCGCATCGTGGCGGCGGGTGTCGAGGCACACAAGCATACCGTTGTCGCGTCCTTCGCGCAGCAGCGACTGCAGGTGCGTCGACAGGCGCAGACGGTAGCAGTGCCGCGTGGTGTCGTAGGTGCCGTCAAGTTTGTCGGTCACCGGGAACACAGAGCCGTCTTCAAGGTATTTCATCACGGTCACTACCGAGGGACGGTTGGTGTCGGAGTCGGCAGTTGTGGGCAGCAGCAGTTCGGCAAAATGCACGGTGGCATAGGGGTGGGCGGCAGCAAAGGTGCGCAACGCCTCATCGAACCGCAACTTGAGGTTATAGCCCCCGAGTGGTTCCAAATACAGTCGGTTGCGACCCTGCACACTGTCGGCCCCGAGGGTGCTGATGTCGTAGTTGTGGGTGAAGTTGGTGAAGTGGTTGGCGTTGCCGACCTTGAGGGTGTAGGCAAGCGAGTCGCCCGGGGTGTCGTTGAAGTGGTAGTAAACCGTCATCAATGTACCTGTTGCGGCCCAGTTGATGGTAACCATGCAGGGGTCGGAGTCATCGCTCAGTATTCTTATACGTAAGCCCTTTATGCTTTCAAGGAACTCGTCGGTGCTGTGGGTGCCGCGCAGAAGGTCGTGAAACGAGCTTGACATACGCAGGTTGATGACGCTGTCGGTCATGTTGTAGTGACGACGGGCGTCGTAGAAGGCAGGGCCTGCAACGGCATCGATGGTGTCGGTGCTAAAATATATGGTGTCGGTGTAGAGCTGTGAGGCGAGTTGTTTGACCTCAAAATGCAGGTTATAGCCCGTGGTCTTTGCGGGGAAAAATCCGGCAGTGACGAGCGACAGCACCACCGAGTCGATGGTTGTGTTCTCATCGAAGGTTATACCGGTAGTGTTCGACAGGGCTACTTGTGTGTATGCCACCGACGTTACTGAGCCGAAAGCGGTGTCGGAGTAGTTGCCCACGATGCCGCGTTGGTAGCCCGAGGTGCGCAGCGAGTCGTCGCGTACTGATAGGTATTGGTCGGCTGTCAGCGTGTCGCGTTGGCCATAATAGTGTGTCGAGGGGTCTTGCAGGCCGAGACCTAAGTCGGTCTCCTCGGTGGAGCAGGCCGAAACCAGCATGGTGGCGGCCAGAATGGTTGGCAGAAACAGTTTTGAGAAAGTGGTCATAGCGGGTTAGTTGTTGACGTTGCTACCAATTATAGAATCGAAGAGCTTATTGATTTTTGTGTAGAACTCAGTACGGTCGTCGCAGTAGTCGAGCACGTGGCGTTTGTTTTCGTGAGCATATTCAATCAACTCAGGGTCCACATTGGGCGAGCCTATCACCACTCCGTGCGAGAATGTGATGGCGGCCTTCATGAGGCCCTTGTAGTCGGTGTGGCTGTATAGGCGCAAATCTTTGGCGGTGGCGCCGTCGACCTTCATCTTGTGTTCGAGGGCTGGGTTTACGACACCTTTGAAGGCGTCGTCGGTAAGGGTGATGACGGTCTTGGTGCCGTTGAAGAAGGAGTTTTCTTTGTTGATTCGGCGCAGGTAGAAAGGTACCATACAACTAAACCATCCAGTGAAGTTGATAAGGTGTGGCTGCCATGCCAGTTTGCGCACCGCCTCGAGTGTGCCGCGGCCGAAGAAGAGCAGGCGCTCGTCATTGTCGGTCGCCAACGTGCCGTCATCCTCGAAGAGACCGCCACGGTTCGAGAAATACTCCTCGTTGTCAATGAAATAGACCTGCATACGTGCCGACGGGATGGAGCCCACCTTGATGATGAGCTGGTGGTCGCAGTTGTTGAGTATGAGGTTCATTCCCGAAAGGCGGATAACCTCGTGCAACTGGTTTCTGCGCTCGCCGACATTGCTGAACCGCGGCATGAAAACACGTATTTCACGCCCGTTTTCTTGCGAGAATGCGGGCAGCATACGTCCCAGCAACGCGTTGTCCGTTTCTGGAGTGAAAGGCATAATTTCCTGACTGACAAAGAGTATCCGTCCTTTTCCCATGTTATTATATACTTGTAAAATAAGTGCAAAGTTACGTTTTTTTTTTGAATTAGGCAAAAAAACTTGCTGCCGAAGTTTTGCGCGAGGCTGCAAAATCTTAAAAATTTTGCTGTTTTAAGTTTTTTTTGTATCTTTGCAAAATATTTTTCAATGCCATGAACTCCAAGATTACGCTCGATAACGCGGGTAAACAATTGTTAGACAAAGCACAACGCTATTGTGCAACATCGGAGCAGTGTTGCTCGTCGGTGCAAAAGAAATTGCTTGACTGGGGTGCTCCATTAGCCACAGCCGGTACTATAGTCGATATGTTAGTGGACGAGAAATACATTGACGAGGCCCGTTACTCTGAGGCCTATATCGACAGCAAAGTTCGCCATCAGCGCTGGGGCAGGATAAAGATTGCCTACGAGTTGCGCCTCAAACGCATTCCCAACGCCGTCGTCACCAAGGCTATGGCCACAATCGACGAGGAAGCCTATGCGGCTTCGCTGCAAGAACTCACCGTGGCCAAAATTGAGGCTCTTGCCAACCTCGAGCCGCACCAGCGCCGCTCAAAACTCAATATCTACCTTTCTTCGCGCGGCTTCACGCCCGAGGAAATCAGCAACGCAATTAATCAAAATTTACAACAATGAAAAAATTTATTGTTTTTATGGCAGCCGCGGCTATCCTTGCCGCCTCTGCGATGGCTCAGGAGGAGCCGGCCGCATCCATCAACCCGTTCAACGGCAAGTGGCAGACCCTCTCCAAACCGGCTCTCACCGCCAACGAGCAAATGTATAACAACTGGTCGGCGTCAGGCAACTCGCAGATTGCTGTAACGGCTTCTTTCTTTGGTAATTACAAGTATACCCATTCTCGTTTTGTATGGGACAATGTGGCCGACCTGGCCTACGGTTTTGCCTGGCAGGACCTCGATAACGACACCGTAGGTGGACGTTTCGAAAGCCGTCGCAAAAGTATCGATAAAATAGACCTCACCTCGTCGCTGTCGTTCAAAGCCTTCAAGGACTGGGGCGCCAACTTTACCGCCAATTTCAAGTCGCAGTTCGACAACGGTTACGAGTACAACGGTTTTGGCCCAGCCGCCGAGGCTTCGAAGGTGCTTGTGTCTGGTTTCATGGCTCCGGCCTACCTCACCACGGCTCTCTCATTTGAGCACAAACGCGACAACTGGTCGGTTTCGCTCTCATTCCTCACTGGCAAGACCACTTTCGTCACTCGCGACAGCCTCATTGCCGCCGGCAAGAACTACGGTGTTATCCAGCCCGACAACTTCGACCCCGCCGACCCCTCGACTTTCAACCACGCCTATTTCGCACTCGGTTCGTATGTCAAGTTGTTCTACCTGAAGAAAGATATACTGCCCAAGCTCGACCTCTATGCCCGCGCCGAGTTCTTCTACGACTACAAGAAACCGGGCACTATGGCTTGGAACACCGACCCCACCGTTATGCAGACCGAGTCAAAATACACCTTCGACGCAGTCAATGGCACCGAGTCATGGGATCACCTCAGCGGTATGAACTGGATTCAGCGTCGCTGGTTTGAGACCGATGTTGACTTTGAACTCAAACTCGATTATCGCCTCTCGAGCCACATCGCGGCCAATTTCTCGCTCAACCTCAAGTACGACACCGATTTCAGCGGCATGGGCCGTTGGGGACATTGGCAGGTATACCAGATGGCCGGTGTGCAGATATTCTTCGAATTCAAGACCCCGCGCGGCTAACGGCTGTTGGCCACCGAGTCCAAGTGGGCCACCACCTTGCGGTGAATGCGCTCGTAGCGGTCGGCGTGGCGCGAGTAGTAATCAATGCTGCGCTCAAAGTCGGCACGTGTAATGCCGTGGGCGTCGAGCAGCGAGTCGTAGGCAGCGGCTATCTCACCAGAGAGATTGCTGTAGTTGAACCCCGACTCAATGGCATAGAAACTCTCAATCAAATAGGCCTCGTTGAGGAAATCGGCCATGGCTTTCTCGTCCATGACATCGGGCGGTATCTTGTCGCCGCCGCATGATGCCAGGGCAAGCGCAGCCGCCATAAAAACAGTTTTTATGAACGTCTTTTTCATGCTGCAAAATTACACTTTTTTTCCGACACAGAACGCCAAAATATAAATTTTAAGAATTGTTAAATATTTTATTTGCGTGCAATTCAATAAAATGTTGTAATTTTGCAGCCCGAAAAATTAATAATTTTAACAAACAAAAATCTAACAAACATCATGAAAAAAGTATTGTTTTACATTGGTTGCGCCATGTTCGTCGCTTCTATGACTGTGGCTTGCAACAGCAAGAAAAATGTTGAAACCGTCGACAGCGTGGCCGAAGAGACCATCGAGGCCGCCGAGAACGCCCAGCCCGTCGAGGCCGCCACTATGAGCGATGCCGAACACGCCGCCATGCTCGATGCCGCCCGCGAGGCCGGCCGTGCAAAATGCAACTGCTACAAAACCGACCCCGCTTCGGTCGAGAGCTGCATCAAGTCCATCCTCAGCGAGAGCTATGCCACCTACCAGGACAACGAGGAGTTCAAATCCGTCATGGAGGAGGAGTTCAACAGCTGCGTGAAAGAGAAAGTGAACACCGCCGCCAAGGATGCCGCCGACAAGGGTATCAAGGCCGGTGCCGAAGCTCTGAGCAAGAAACTCAACGGCAACAAGTAAGCCTGAAAACAAAAACAATAAAAATCGTTGCACCGAAAAAGTGCAACGATTTTTTTATACCTCTGACATCCAGACGCCAAACCGTTGCAATCGTTGCAGTGCAACAAAATGCAACGATATTCCTATTGCACGGTCCGGAAAAAGTGCGTAACTTTGCAGCAACCGAAAATGAAGATAAAAAGTTGAAAAGATAGAAAGACCAAAAGGTTGCGCAAACTTTATATCTTTAAATCTTTTAATCTTTTAATCTTCAAGGCCAGTCGTCCGGCAATCAGCCGGATCACCCGCGTACTCTGGAAGAAAACGGGTCAGAAGTCGGGTTAGAGGTTTGCCACAGGATGTCAAACCGAGTTGTCCCCGATAGCGACGAAAACAGTGCAGCTCGCAAGTCCTGCATCAAACCAAGGGGGCGGCTCGCTGTCGCTCGCCGCCCCCCAGAGATTAAATCTCAATCAGAATTTTAAGAATTTTCCGAATACTCCGAAAACCTACCTCACCACCACGACCTTCCTGGCTGGGTGGTTGCCTACCTTGACCATATATACGCCTAACGGCAAGGAGCGGTTCGGCACCATACGGCCTGCAATGTCATACACTCGCACCTCTTCATCAGCGATGCCTTCAACGCGTATACGGCCGTCGAGCACATTTATCAGTATGTCATTCCCTTCAACATCACCGATGCCCTGTGTACAATTCTCAATGAAGTTGCAAAAAAACCACGTCCACCCCGAAAAACGAGACTGATAAGACGTCTGGCTGCCACAAGGGATGTTCACAGGTATGGTATCGTCTACACCCCTAAATGCATTGTCTCTCAGCTGTGGTGCTACGGAAGCCAACGAGGTAATCTCTGTAAGTCCACTACAGTCTTCGAAAGCCCCAGCGCCTATCGAGGTAACACCGCTACCGATGGTGACGGATGTCAAGCCACTGCAGCAAAAGAAAGCCTCAACGGCTATCGAGGTGACGCTGCTGGGGATGGTGACGGAGGTCAGGCCGGTACAGTCTTCGAAAGCTTTGTAGCCTATCGAGGTGACGCCGCTACCGATGGTGACGGATGTCAGGCTGGTACATTCTGCAAAAGTACGGTCGTCAATTGTGGAGACGCTGTTGGGGATGGTGACAGAAGTCAGGCCGCTGCAGCCCCTGAAAGCAAAACCGCCTATCCAGGTGACACTGTTCGGGATGGTGACGGACGTCAGGCCAGTGCAGTAAGAGAAAGCATCATATCCTATCGAGGTGACGCTATTTGGGATGGTGACGGACGTTAGACTGTGGCATTGAGAGAAAACACCACCGTTTATCTCGGTGACGCTGCTGGGTATGGTGACGGAGGTCAGGCCGCTGCAGCCATTGAAAGCAGATTGGCCTATCGAGGTGACACTGTTTGGGATGGTGACGTAAGTCAGTCCGGTGCACCAATAAAAAGCCTGATCGCCTATCGAGGTGACGCCGCTACCGATAGTGACGGAGGTCAGGCCGGTGCAGCCATAAAAGGCTTTATTGCCTATCGAGGTAACTGTATATGTGTTGCTACCATTGGTAACAGTTGAAGGTATGATTAGGTCTCCCATGGGATAGGTCGAATATCCACTTCCGACATACTGGCTCGTCACTTGAGCCTCGCCGTCGACAATGTTGTAGTACAGAGTCTGACCACTCGGAGCTACTGCCGAAAAACTGTAGGCCCTTACCACATGGGGCAGTGCCATTGCCGTCATGATGACGGCGAAAAGAAATAGTTTGTGTTTCATGTTGTTTGATTTTTAATTGTTTTGTTAATACCTTTCCGTTTCAAACAACACATAAAAAAGCGCGGGAACAACTTTCTTGCTTATCCCGCATCTCAGGCCTTCGCATTGCCCTTATCACAGAATAAGCAATGCCGAAGCCCACGCATTATGATACAATCATAACCAATGGACGAGGAACATTGCGTTATTGCGGTGATAAATTCCGAAATTGCGAAGTTCGAGATGCCGCAGATGAAACGCCGTTACAACGTCTTTCTTATATGTCTTGCCGCCCTCCCTCGGCTTCGGCAAACACCCTCCGCTTCGGTCGAAACGACGCTGCAAAGATACAAACTTTTTCCAAACTGGCCAAAAAATATTTTTCTCCGGCAAGGGCTTTTACAGCCGTGGGTATGCTGGCGACAGGTTGTCCCGATACTTTTTTTGGCAGGGCAAGGCAATATTTTTGGCGGTTTGGCGTTTATTATAATAGTAGTTCAAGCACCCCACCGCCATGCCACGCATTTTGATTGTCGACGACGAGCAGGATATACGCGAGATTCTCAGCTTCAACCTCGAGGCCGAGGGCTACGACGTGCTCTGCGCCGCCAGTGGCGAGGAGGCTGTAGAGGTGCTCAGCGGCACCAAGGTCGACCTCATCATGCTCGACGTGATGATGGAGCGTATGTCGGGCTTCGACGTGGCCCGGCAGCTGCGCGCCGGCGGCGATGCCACTCCTGTTATATTCCTCACCGCCCTGGCCGACGAGGCCAGCCAGCTGGAGGGGTTCGGTGCCGGAGCCGACGACTATGTGGCCAAACCTTTCTCGTTCAGCACTGTGCTGGCACGCGTCAAGGCCGTGCTGCGTCGCAGCGGAAACGCCGCCGCTCCGCACCCAACCACCGACACCGGGCAGATGCCTGTGCATATTGATGCCGAAAGCGGCGTGGCCACCGTGTACGGCCAGCCCATCGACTTGACGCGCAAGGAGTTGCAGATACTCCAGCTGCTGATGGACAACGCGGGCACCTACTTTGGCCGCGACGAGATTATGAGCCGCGTTTGGGGCGACGAGGTGTGCGTGAGCGACCGCAGCGTCGACGTGCACATTGCCCGCCTGCGCAAAAAACTCGGCGCCGCCGCGCCAATGCTGCAGGGCAAGACCAATTTCGGCTACCGCATTGAAAATCCGAAAACTCTGAATACTCCGATTAGTCAGAATAGTCAACCATGACCTCCACTGAAACCATACTCCTCGTTGCCCTCTGCACCGTTGCCGCCGCATGGCTGCTGCGCGAGGTTGTGCGCCACCGCCAGGCCCGCCGTCTGCGCGCACTGGCACGCGAAGCCGAGGAGAGCAAGCAGCAGATTATTGTCGAGCAGACCCGCAACCGTCAGCTCAAGCAGCGCATGACCAACGACATGGCCCACGAGCTCAAGACACCGGTGAGCTCCATACGCGGATACCTCGAGATACTACTTGGCGACAAACCCGTTGACGACGAGCGACGCCGCTACTTCCTGGAACGCTGTTACAGCCAGACCCTGCGCTTGAGCGATCTGCTGGCCGACGTCTCCCTCATAGGTCGCATTGAGGAGTCGGCCGACCTCTTCCCCCTCGAGCCGGTGAGCCTCAGCGCCACCGCCGACGAGGCGCGAAACGAGCTGGCCGACCGCCTGGCCGACCGCCGTGTGGCTTTCAGCAGCACCCTGCCCGACATCACCATAAACGGCAACCACAGCCTGCTCTACGCCATATTCCGCAACCTGCTGGAGAACACCGTTGCCTATGCCGGCGAGGACATCAAGGCCGGCCTCGAACTCTACAAAGAAGACCCCGAGCGGCTCTACTTGCGCTACTACGACACCGGTTGCGGCATAGACCCCAAATACCTGCCCGTCATATTCGACCGTTTTGTGCGTATTGACCGCGGCCGCAGCCGCGCCACAGGCGGCACGGGGCTCGGCCTCGCCATTGTCAAGCACGCCGTCCAGTTCCACGGAGGCGAGATTTATGCCCAGTTGCGCGAGGGTGGGGGACTCGAATTTTTCTTCTCGCTCCGCCGCTGACTCTATAGAAATACTAAACCACTGAAAACCAATGATTTGTAAAATTAAATATAAAACACTGAAAAACAGAATGTTGCATAGGTTAGGTTCGGGTTAAGGTCGGGTCAACATCGGGTAGGCTTCGGAGGCCTTTCGGTTTTTTAAGCCCAGACCCCGAACAAACCCCGACGGTAGCCCCATAAATCCTTGGTTTTCAGCCGTAGAACCCTGCCGTACAGCAATTCAACACATACCCCTCACCAAATTCACAACAGCAATGCATACCCTGCCAATACAAATCAGATTCAACGACATCGACCAGATGGGTCACGTCAACAACGCCGTCATCATGGAGTATTTCGACCTCGGCAAGTCGGTTTTCTTCACCGCCGCAGGCGTGCCACCCGAGCAGGGCGACTTCACCGTGGTGATAGTGCACTACGAGGTTGACTTCATGACGCAGATACACTTCCGCGACGCCATCGAGGTGCGTACCGGGGTGCGTCGTTTCGGCACCAAGAGTTTTGCCGTCGACCAATATGTGGTCAATCAAAAAACGGGCCAAGTGTGTGCCAGGTGCCAAACTGTCATGTCGGGCTATCAGCGCTCTACCGGTCGCAGTGCCACCATACCGCCCGACCTCAAGCAACGCCTTGGCGCCGAGGAGTTTGCGGCGCCTGTCAGGCCAGAAATACCCATTGGTTGACACGCCGTGGCCGATTTTTGGCTGCGGCATGAGTTTTTTTTGTATCTTTGCAATAGAAACCGCAATGCAGTCACATTGGCAATATATTGATAAATAATAAAATACAATAGTAAAACATGGATAAGTCAAAGCTTAAAAACGAGATTGTCTCCTACCTGCTGCTCATATTGGGCAGCGCGCTGTTTGCTGTGGGCGACGTTATGTTTGTCAACCCATACCATTTGGCGCCCGGCGGCGTCTACGGTCTGGCCAACGTCTTCAACGCCCTCTTTGGGTGGAAGATATCGCTGGCCGGCATCTGTATGGACATACCGCTGCTCATCATCGGCACCATCATTCTGGGACCCAAGTTCGGTGTCAAGACCATTGTCTCGGTAATCCTGATTCCCGTTTTCACTTTCATTCTTGAGACCACGTGGGGTTACGCCCCGGTGATTCACGACGGCGAGTGGCTCGACGCCCCCGTACAAACCGCCCTCTCGTTCATGCGCGACGGCGCCGAGGTGTGGTTCATGCCCGATATGATTCTCAACACTATCGTTGCCGGCCTCATCTACGGTGTGGCCATAGGCGTTATCTTCCGTGCCGGTGCCACCAGCGGCGGCTCCGACATCATCTCGATGATTATCCACAAATACACCAAGATAAGCCTCGGCACCTTGGTGCTCATCGTCGACAGCCTCATCTCCCTCACCACCCTCATCATCGGCGACATCCGTCTGCCTATCTACTCAATCATCCTCATCTATATTGAGAGCAAGATTATCGACCTCGTTGTCGACGGCATGAAGAGCTACAAGACCATGTTCATCATCACCGACGAGATAGATGCTGTTCGCAACTACATCCTCAACGACCTTGAGCGCGGCGGCACCTGCATTGCCGGCACCGGCCTTTATCAAGGCAACGAGCGCAAGATGATATATGTGACCCTCGACCGTGCCGACATGGTCAAGCTCAAGAGCAATCTGCACCGCCTCGACCCCAAGGCTTTCGTCAACATTATGGAAAGCAGCGAGATACTCGGCGAGGGTTTCCGTTCGCTGCCTAACGAATAAAGCAACGACACAACTGCTGCCATGAAAGTACTTCAGCTCTGCATCAAGCCACCCTATCCGCCTGTCGACGGCGGCACCATGGCCATGAACAGCGTCACACAGGGGCTGCTCGCGGCCGGCTGCCAGGTCAAGGTGCTCACGGTGGCGAGCCACAAGCACCCGTTGCAGAGCGCGCTCATTCCGCAGGAGTACATGGAGCAGACCCGCCTCGAAGCCGTGCATATAGACCTCACGCCGAGGCCGTTGGCCGCCATGGTGGCTATGTTGTGTGGCGAGTCGTATCAGGTGCGTCGCTACCGCAATGCAAGTTTCTCAGCCAAGCTGGCCGAGGTGTTGCAAGCCGAAAGCTTTGACGTCATACACATCGAGAGTATATTTCTCTCGGACTATCTGCCTCTTATACGCAAATACACGCAGGCGCCGGTGCTGCTGAGGGCACACAATGTGGAGCACCTTATATGGCGTCGCAACGCAGCTGCCTGCCGTAATCCATTCAAACGCTGGTATTTCAAACACCTCGCACTGACGCTCAGGGCCTACGAGTTGGAGCAGGTGGCAAACTACAGCGCCGTGGTATGTATAACGCAAAACGACGCAAATTATTTTGCCAAAAACAGCGGGCAACGCAAAATTTTTGTCATGCCTTTCGGTGTCACGCCGGAATATGCAGACAATGTGGACGTTGAGCCCAACACACTTTTCCATATCGGCTCGATGGACTGGATACCCAACCGTGAGGGGGTGGAATGGATGCTCGACAAAGTGTGGCCCGCCATTCATGCCGCAGTGCCACAGGCTAGGCTCTATCTGGCTGGCCGCAAAATGCCCGCAGCGCTCATGAAGGCCAACCGTGAGGGTGTAACTGTTGTGGGCGAGGTTCCCGATGCCATGTATTTCATTGCCTCGAAGCAAATCAACATTGTGCCTTTGCTCAGCGGTAGTGGCATAAGGGTCAAGATAATCGAGGCTATGAGTGTCGGCAAAACTGTGATTTCCACTACAATAGGAGCCGAAGGGATAGCGTGCACCGACGGTGTTGACATACTCCTTGCCGATACCCCCGAGCAATTTGCTTTCCAGGTCAAACGCTGTCTCGACGACACCGAGTTCTGCCGTTCTATAGGCCAGAATGCCAGTAACCTCATCGCAAAGCACTACAATCCAGACAAACTCACCGCCGAATTGATTGAAATTTATACTGCCTTGACGGCAAAAAACAACACAACGATATGAAAATGAAACATTTGTTTTTAGCTGCCCTTATGCTCGCCGGCACATTGGCTGCTTCGGCTCAGATAGAAATACCTGGCACCAAGGCTTCGTGTAGCCTCAGTGGCGAGAAATGGAAGTTTCTGCGTACCATAAATGTCGACAAGAATACCAATGTCTACCTCTTTTCTTACAAGGCTGAGTTGCTTGTCGACGCTGATGGCGAGGAGACCCTTCCGTACCTTAAAATATTTGTGCGCAAGAACTATAGAAAATCGATCTACGAGATGGTCTACGACCGCTATGTGCAGCAGCCGTACCAGGCTATAGAGGAGTACTCCTCTGGCAACGGTTTGCCCGACAAAGGCGGCTTAGGATATGTGGGCATATATACCAACCCGCAGGACGACAAGATTTATATGTTCAATATGAACTGCTGGCTCGAGGGCACCACCGCCATAGAGTTCAGATTGGAGACCACGCAGAACAACTATGAACATATGAAACCTGAGTTCATGTCGATACTTAATTCTATTAGCACCCAATGAGACTACGCATTGCCATAGTACTGTCTGCCGTTTTCGTTTTGTTGTCTGGCTATGTGTCGGCACAGCAGACCGACAGTGCCTATATGCAGCGTTTCAATCAACTGCACAAGACCTATGCCGAGAAACCTGCCGATGTATACAATCTGGTGCAACTGGCTATCTTTTACTTCGACAACCGCGGCCCTATGCGCAGTCTGCCTACGGCCATGGAGTATGCACGCGAAGCCGAGGCCAGATATGTTGATGTGGTCAACAGAAATAAGTACAACGAGACGGCACGTTTGGTCAAGAATGGAATAACCGTAGTGTCGGTGCGCGAGCTCGAAGCCGCAATCCTCGATGCGGCTCGCCGATTCGTGGCTACTCGCGATGAGATGTCGTCCGCCGAGATGTCACGATACATGACCGTTTTTGCGGACGATGCTGCCATAACGCGCAGAATCAAACAATTGCAACTCTCGCAGAGCTATGATCAAGCTGTAGCCAACGGCACAATTGACTCATATTACGCTTTTATTGAGGCCTATCCAGCTACTACCGAGGCCGAGGAGGCAGAAAAAATGATTGCCAAGTTGGCTGTGAGCCTTTTTGCCGACGCCACCGACAGTACCCATGTTGCAGACATAGCCGGCCGCTACCCTCTCAGCCCCTCGGTACGCCGCGCCGCTGTGGCCTGCATGAGCCGTTTGGCTTTTGCCGATACCCGTCGCGAGGGCACTGCCGAGGCTTACACGGCATTTATGCAGAAATATCCTTCGAGCGATGAGTTTACAATGGCCTCCGAACTCTACGATGCACAGATTGCAGCCAGTTACGCATCATTGACCACACCCTCGGCTTTGGCCGATTTTGCCGAGGCTCACCCCGATAGTCCATTGGCTGACAGTGCCGTTGTCCGATTGGTGCAGATGGTACTTCAAGAGCGCAACTCGATTGCGGCTCAGGTCTATCTAGACCGTTTTGCCGGCGATAGTCAATACGACGAGGTCCTACTCAATTACTATTCTTGGCACACCATGGAGGGCAACGCTGACCCCATAGAGGCTTTTATTGACCGATATGGTGAACTCGACCTGCCGGCTTCAGTAGATGCCGACTTGGACCGTGCACGCGAAGCCGACCGTTACGCTCTGAATAAGCCATTTGTCGAGGCCATGTATCCTTATTTTGCCGATGGTATCCGCAACCTCATGGGCAGAGGTTTGGCATTTGTGGCTATGCAGCGCACCATACAGCAGCAGATAACCAAGCGTGACTGGGCGGCGGCAGGAGAAAGACTATGGCAGTTCGATATGTGTTTCGAAACAATGTCGGAATCTGAGTACAACGAGTTGGTGGCTTTAATAAAGGCTCCTGTGGTTAGAGAGAAGATGCCGCGCGTGGAGTTTGCCCCCAAGTACGCCATAAGTCATCCAGCATTCAACAATCTCGACAACAGGCTTTACTACACAAGAAAAAACGGTACTTCAACTCACATAGAGTCGGTAAGCCGGCAACGCGGCACTGACCAGACCCCACAAATAGTGCGTTTTACAAATACCGATTCCGACGGCCTTTGCCTGTTCGGTTTCTTCGATGGCGGCAAGCAAATGCTTCTCGGCAAAGACGGCGATATATGGATTGCTACGTTGCAGAAAGGCCAGTGGATGGTGACAGACATACCTCCATACCCGCTCAACTCCGATTTTATTGAGACCGATGCATATATGCTGCCTGACGGCAGTGGAATGCTGCTGGCTTCTGATCGGCCAGGCGGTTACAACCTGCAACGCTCGGGAGCCAACTTTCACGGCGATACGGCTTTGGCCACCGACCTATATTTTGTGCCCCACGTGCAGCAAGGTTGGGGTACGCCAGTCAATATGGGACAGGTTATAAATACTCCCTATTGTGAACGCAGTCCGTTGATAAGTAGCGATATGCAAACGCTATACTTCACTACCGACAGCCGCGGTCTTGGCTACGGCGACATCTACACAGCCACACGTACCAGCACTGGTTCGTGGCAGAACTGGACGGCTCCGAAGAATCTGGGCAAGGAAATCAACACTGGCTTCGATGAGGCTTCGATGAGTTTTGGCATTGACGAAAATCGTATAGTCTACACCACTCGCTCGGCAAATACTGGCATGTTAGAGGTTTTGAGTGCACCATTGGGTCACCGTACTACTGCCAAGCGCCACGCAGTGCGTCTGTTTGTATCCGGCATGGAAGGCTATCTGGTCGATATCAAGGTGTGCAACCTGTCCGATCCGTCGGAGACGCAAACCATAGCCTACTGGGTCGACACCAACGGTGTACTCGTGACGTTGCCCGACGACGGCGATTATCTCGTTCAAGCAAGCAGTGACAAGCGCTACATCTCGCCAATGCTCCTGACTTCCCCACGGGAGGCTTCATCGACATTGAAGAGTTTCACCACTCGCCAACTGGCTCAAACAGAACAAACTCTGCCGCTTTTGGCAGTTGCTTTCGACACGGCCAGCGGCCAGCCCACCGCCGCTATGATAGTGCAGTTGCAGGCCATTGCCCGTTTCATGCTCGCCAATCCCGAAAGTAATGTTGAGTTGCTGCTGAGTGTGCCTGGCCAGGATGTCGCAGAGTGTTACAACACCTCCGTTGAGCGTGCCGAAGCCTTGCGCCGTGTTCTTGAGCGGCTTGGCGTGCAGGCTGGGCGCGTGCACCTCTCACCCTATGGCAACCACCTCTTCTTGCAGAACCGAGACATTCCTGAGGTACAGGTGCGGTTCCGATAGAACATTGCCCCGATAATGGTGCAATAAAAACCTGATAGCCAGTTTTGAAGATAGGTTAGGTTCGGGTTAAGGTCGGATTAAGTTCGGAAAGGCCTTGGTTTTATCAGCTTTTTCAGCGAGCTGTTGCCGAACAAAGACCCTATTGTTTGGGTTTTGTTGCGGTGTATAGGGTGCAGGTTCCAAAGGTGAACCGTCGCACTGTGCAATGGCCAAAACCTGCTTGCACAATTCGTTTTGCCACTTCCGTAGGCTTGTAGAAAGCCATTATTGAGCGCGGCAGATAGGTGTAGGCCTCGCGGTTGCTGGCCACTATTTGCCCAAGCAAGGGAATTAGGTGGAGGGTATATAATCTGTAGATTGCCAAAGGCAAGCCACAGGTAGGGATGGAGAGCTCAAGCACTGCCAGCTGCCCTCCGGGCTCCAGCACGCGACTCATCTCGGCCAGACCGCGCTCAAGGTCCACAAAGTTGCGTATGCCAAAAGCGCAGCATACGGCGTTGAAACTACCTTCGTCGAATGGCAGGCGTTCGGCGTCGCCCTTAATAAATCCAATGTTAGCCTTTGCAGCTTTTTGGCGGGCAATGGCGAGCATCTCTTCAGATAGGTCTATACCGGTAACCCTGTGACCCTTTTGGGCCAAGGCGATGGCCATATCGCCAGTGCCGCAGGCAACATCGAGAATTGAGAGTTGAGAGTTGAGAATTGAGAATTCCTTCACAGCGCGCTTCCGCCAGCAGCGGTCGATGCCGAATGTCATCATGCGGTTCAGCCTGTCATAGGTGTGGGCTATCTTGTCGAAGTCATAAGACATAGAGCAGCGAGAGCAAGAAGGTGCTGATGACAAGTATTGGCAGTGCGGGGTCGAGCCGCTTCCCCTGGCGGTTCCATACCAACCAGAGGTGCACCGCGATGCCGCCCACGGGGAGACAAAGCCACCAATTGAAATCAGGGACACACATCAACGCTACACCTATAACAATCAGTGCCGTCTGATACCATCTAGCCGACAGCCTACCGATACGCAATGGTATGGTTTTGCGGATGCCCTCGTCGCTCTGCATGTCGCGGATATTGTTGACGTTAAGGACCGCCACACTCAACAGACCGATGCCACAAGCAGGCAGCAGTATGTGCCATTCGAGGCGATGAACTAGCACAAAGTAGCTGCCAAGTACGCTCACGAGCCCGAAGAAGATGAAGACAAAGAGGTCGCCGAGGCCGAAATAACCATAAGGTTTCTTGCCGAGAGTATAGTGGGTGGCGGCCCAGATAGCTGCAGCACCCACCACCAACACCCACCAAGGACTGCCGGAAACAATAACCATCGCCAAGCCGCTCAAGCAGCATACCACCACCATACCGTTGATGGCGCGCCAGAGTTGCTTCTCAGTGAGGCCGTCAGCCATACCGTAGGCTGGGCCTTCCCTATCTTTACCATCCACACCGCTCAGGTGGTCTCCCATCTCGTTGCTGAGGTTGGAGAGCACCTGAAGCAGGCAGGCGGTAAGCAGCACAAAACCGAACGCCCACCAGTTACCACTATGCCCACCCATAGCAAGCAGACCTCCACACACTACTCCTGCCAGCGACAGGGGCAATGTGCGGAGGCGCATTGATTTTATTAAACTATTTAACATCGACCTTGATGCAAAGCTCGTCAAGCTGTTCTTGGCTTATTGGGGCGGGTGATTGGCTCATAACATCGCGGCCGGCGTTGTTTTTCGGGAAAGCTATGAAGTCGCGTATACTGTCGGCGCCAGCGAAGATAGAGCACAGACGGTCGAAGCCGAAGGCGAGACCGGCATGGGGCGGCGCACCATAGGTGAAGGCGTCCATCAGGAATCCGAACTGCGCGGCGGCTTTCTCGTCGGTGAAGCCGAGAGTGTGGAACATCTTGTTTTGCAGTGTGCGGTCGTGGATACGGATGCTGCCGCCACCCACCTCGGTGCCGTTCATCACGATATCGTAGGCATTGGCGCGGATGTCGCCCCAGCGGCTGGGGTCGTCGAGCAGCGGCTCGTCCTCTGGCTTGGGGGCGGTGAATGGGTGGTGCATAGCGTAGTAGCGCTGTGTCTCGTCGTCCCATTCCAAAAGTGGGAAGTCGATGACCCACAGGGGTGCGAATTTTTGTGGATCGCGCAAACCAAGTTGATTGCCCATCTCGAGGCGCAGGGCGCAGAGTTGGGCGCGAGTCTTCATGGCGGGGCCGCAGAGAAGCAGCATCAGGTCGCCAGGCTTGGCACCCATCTTGTCGGCGATAGCCTTCAGAGCTTCAGCGTCGTAGAATTTGTCCACGCTACTCTTGAAACTGCCGTCGGCGTTGTATTTGATGTAAACCATGCCGCCGGCACCCACCTGCGGACGCTTCACAAAGTCGGTCAGGGCATCAAGTTGCTTGCGGGTGTATTCGGCGCAACCTTCAGCCACGATGCCTACAACAAGTTCTGAGCCGTCGAAGAGGCTAAATCCGTGGCCTTTGACCACGTCGGTCACCTCCTTGAAGGTCATGCCAAACCGTAAGTCTGGCTTGTCGCAGCCGTAGAGGCACATGGCATCATGCCATGTCATGCGAGGGAACTTGTCGAATTCAATGCCCTTCATCTCTTTGAAGAGATGCTTTGAGAGCCCTTCAAACATATTGAGAACATCTTCCTGATGTACGAAACTCATCTCGCAGTCTATTTGTGTGAATTCAGGCTGACGGTCGGCACGAAGGTCCTCGTCGCGGAAGCAGCGCACAATCTGGAAGTAGCGATCCATTCCGGCCACCATGAGCAACTGCTTGTATTGCTGGGGCGATTGCGGCAGGGCGTAGAACTCGCCTGGGTTCATGCGGCTGGGCACAACAAAGTCACGGGCACCTTCGGGAGTGCTCTTGATGAGCATAGGTGTCTCTATCTCAAGGAAATTGCGGTCGCTGAGGTAGTTGCGCACTAACATAGCCATTTTGTGGCGCATCTCGAGGTTGCGGCGCACCGGGTTGCGGCGGATGTCAAGGTAGCGGTACTTCATACGTAGGTCGTCGCCGCCGTCGCTTTGGTCTTCAATTGTGAAAGGAGGTGTCTTGGCAGCGTTGAGTACCTGTAGGTCTGTTGCCTCAATCTCAATCTCGCCAGTGGGTATTTTGCTGTTCTTCGAGCTGCGCTCAATGACCTTGCCGGTGACCTGGACGACATATTCTCTGCCGAGTTTTCGTGCCTGCTCGCAGAGAGGGGCGTTGGTTTCCATATTGAATGCCAACTGCGTTATGCCGTAGCGGTCGCGCAGGTCTATGAATGTCATGCCGCCAAGGTCGCGCGAGCGCTGCACCCATCCAGCCAGGGTCACCGTTTGACCCACATTGGCGAGTCTGAGCTCGCCGCAAGTATTTGTGCGATACATATTTGTATTATTTTGTTTTCGAATAAACTGTCTGCAAATATACGAAAAAAGTTTTAACCGCGTGCGGAAAAATGCAGCGTGGCGGTGTCGTTGGGACTGTGGTTAGAATATGTCGGTGATTGTTTGCTCAGCGCCACCCACCACCACTTTGTCGCCCACTCGGTGTCCGCGCAAAGCCATGTAGACCGGTGTCTGTGCCGATATTGCATAGTATGTGTCGGTTCCGGCCATGAATTTGCCCAACCCGATGGACAGGAAGAAACGGCCCCGGTTGGTGACCACTATCGAGCCGTGGCTCGCCTCGGCAGTCGGTGACTGTGTCAGCAGCTCGTCGAGGGCACGGAGACCGGCGTTGGCGTTGCTTAGTTGCTGGGCATACATATCGCGGGCACGCAACATCTTGGTGCGGTAAGAGTCGTAGCGGTCCACGTTGGCGCCGTAGTCGTTGCTTTGCTGCTGAGCCGATTCCATCTCGGCTTTGGCCACGTCGGCAATGTGCTGCTGGTGGGCACGGCAAGCTTGTATTACTTGCAGGCGTTGTTCTTGTTGAGTCATGCAGTGATAACGCTTTGTTGGCGTTTTTATTGTGTGAGAACGAAAATAAAATGATAGGGCGGCGACCAAAGGTCGCCGCCCTATCTAAGGGTTGGCAATGTCAGTGCTTAGCGCACAACTATTTTATAGGTGTTGTTGGCTTTGCCGCTGAGGGCGTTGATGAAGTTGACGCCGTTGCTCAGGTCGTTGGTGTTGATTTTCACTTCGCTCTGGCCGGGACGCACGTTGACGGTCTTCACGGTCTGGCCAAGGGAGTTGACAACGCGAATCTCGCGGGCCTGGCTGTTCTCGCCAAGGTCAACAGTTATGTCGTTGCCACGGTTGACGAGGGTGGGGAACACGCTCATGGGCAGTTCGACATCGACGCGAGAGATGCTCTGGATACCGCCGTTGTTGTTGATGGCGTAGACCAGAATCTTAACCTCAGTCTCGGTCTCGGTATACTCCTCGCCGCTTCCACCTTGGTAGGTGTAGGTCTCGGTGTGCTCGGCAGGAACAACAAGGTAGTTGACATTGTTGAGGGTGGCAATGCCAAGCAGGCCAAAGCCGTCGCCTATGCTGGCCACGGTGTAGCCTTCGGGCAGGGTGATGGTCTGGAGCACGGTGCCAGCCAGGTTCTTGACCTCAAAGCCGTAGGTCTCAAGACGGGTATAGGTCTCACGATATGAAGGATATCTGATCTCTTCACCAGTTTCGTAGTCCCAGTCATAATTCCAACTGGTGGTGTCGGTGCGGCGCACAGTGCGGTATTTGGGCATGATGTACTCGTACTCCTCGTTGTTGTTGAAGAGGGTCTGGGTGAGGGCGAAGCCCGAGATGTTGTCGATACCGGAGTTGCCGAGTTCCAGGTAGGCGCAGATAAACGGGATGATCATCTCTTCGTCGTCATAGGTATCATACGGCACCCAACTGCTCTGTTCTCTGTCGTAGCTCTCCCTGACGCGGGTAGACTCCACATTCTCCATGGGTACTGCGAAGGGGCTGCCCAAGGCCGCGAAGTTGGAGCCGTATACGGTTACGCTAAGCTCCCCGGTCTCCATGTTGGGGGTGAGGATGGCGAAACCGGGCTGGTTGTTGGACATCATCGAGGCTGGGATGTAGCTCACGGGGATGCGGTCTTGCCCGAAAGTGGTCAGGGGGGTCTGGGCGGTGGCGCAGAAGCCTAATGCTGCGATGGCGGCAATGGTAAGTATTATTTTTTTCATTTTCGTATGCCCTAATGTGTGTCGGGCGCAACTTTTAATTTGATTTTTGTTGTGTTTTTTGTTTGCTTTTATGGATTGCAAAGGTAGTGTTTTTTTTGCATTTGGCAATGAAATTAATACTTAAAAATTGCTAAATAAGTTGTAACCGCTTGAGAATCAAACATGTCTCAATGTTATTCACAGGCTGCTGCGACTGTGTCGAAGGCCGTTTTGGGGAGTGAAAAGTTGTGTTAATCGCAAAACGGTGTGGTTGAGTTTTTTACGGGGGTTAGGTTCGGGTTAAGGTCGGGTAGGGTTCGGACAGGGGTCGTGTTTAGGGCGCAAAACGGCGGTCGGCGACCGATGTTTTGCGGTCCCAAGAGGGTCTCTGGCGTCGGTTTGGCAACAAAAAATCCCCTGCTGTGCGGCAGGGGATTGGGTTGGCATAGGGTGTCTGCTATCTGCGGCCGGGGTAGACCTTGAGGGCCTCTTCAAGGCATTTGATGGCCTTCTTGAGGTCTTCGATGCAGATGCAGTAGGTTATGCGTGCCTGATGGCGTCCGCGCTCGGGATCGACATAGAAGCCGGTGGCCGGTGCCAGCATGACGGTGGCGCCGTTGTAGTTGAAGTCGGTGAGCAGCCACTGGCAGAATCTGTCGCTGTCGTCAACCGGCAGGTCGATGACGGTGTAGAAGGCGCCTTTGGGCATGGGGCAGAAGCATCCCGGTATCTTGTTGATGCCTTCGACTATGACGTTGCGGCGGGCGATGTACTCTTTCTGCACGGCGTCGAAATACTCCTGCGGGGTGTCGACGGCGGCCTCTGCGAAAATCTGGCCGAAACTGGGGGGCGACAGGCGGGCCTGAGCCAGGCGCATTGCTATGGCGTAGACCTCGCTGTTGCGGGTAACCATGCAGCCCACGCGGGCGCCGCAGGCGCTGTAGCGCTTGGAGACAGAGTCGAACAGGATGACGTTGCGCTCCAGACCCTCGAGCTGCATGACGCTGAAGTGCTTGTGGCCGTCGTAGCAGAACTCGCGGTACACCTCGTCGGCAAAGAGGTAGAGGTCGTATTTCTTGACCAAGCCGGCAACCTTGAGAAGCTCCTCGTGGGTGTAGAGGTAGCCGGTGGGGTTGTTGGGGTTGCATATCATGATGGCCTTGGTGCGCGGGGTGATGACCTTCTCGAAGTCCTCGATAGGAGGCAGGGCGAAGCCGGTCTTGATGTCGCTCGGTATGGTGACAATCTTGGCGTCGCACAGCTTGGCGAAGGTGTTGTAGTTGGTGTAGTAGGGCTCGGGTATGATGATTTCATCGCCCGGGTTGAGGCAGACGGTGAAGGCCATCTGCAGGGCCTCGCTGCCGCCGGTGGTGACGAGCACCTGGTTGGGGGTCACGTCGATGCCGTGGCGGTGGTAGTAGTTGCACAGGGCGCGGCGGTAGCTCATAATGCCAGCCGAGTGGCTGTACTCAAGAACACCTTTGGTCTCGGGCAGCGTGCAAGCCTTTTCGGCCAGGGTTTTGAGAGCGCCCTTGGGGGTCTCGATGTCGGGTTGGCCGATATTGAGGTGGTAGACATGGATGCCGCGCTCTTTGGCTGCGTCGGCAAAAGGAACCAGTTTGCGGATGGCCGACTGCGGCAGTTCAAGGCCTTTTTGCGAAATCTGAGGCATAGTTGGTTGTCTGTGTGTTTAAAATTAGGTTTATTGTTTTTCCTGAGTGGCGGAGGGCTGTGCCGGTGCGCCCTCGACTTTGCCGCGGATGCGCAGCGTGGTGGTGGGGGTGTTGACGGCGTTGGAGTTGACAGTTATCGTCTTCGAGAAACCGCCCACGTTGTTGGTGTTGTAGTGCACTTTGATGGTGCCGGTCTGGCCGGGCATGACGGGCTTGTCGGTGTAGGAGGGGGTGGTGCAGCCGCAGCTGGCACGCACTTTGGAGAGCACCAAAGGCTCGTTGCCCTCGTTTACAAACTCGAACACACAGTCGCCGTTGCCGCCTTTGACTATGGTGCCGTAGTTGTGCTCGGTCTCGGTGAAACGAATCTTGGCGCCGTTGGCGGGAGTTTCGTCTTTCTTGGTGTCTTGTGCGCTTGCCATACCGAATGCCATGGAGGCAAAGAGGCAAATCATTGCAAATTTCTTCATGTTATTAAATTTTTAAAGTTTATATTTCAATTACTTATGATATTCTTTCTTACCTTCTACCTTTCACCTTTCACCTTCAATTTGGTCTGCAAAATTACTAAATTTTTAGTACACACAAACAAAAATTTATTGCAAAAAATATTAAATAAAATTAAATTGTTAATTTTCAATATTTTCCGACCTGTGTCTAATCACGATATCCAGTCTTTTCTCATGAGTACGGATGCGAAGCCATTCCTCTAGCCGTTTCACGGACTCTCCCTCCAG
>JAIKVZ010000037.1 GCA_024685285.1 Bacteroidales bacterium | reverse complement strand
GGCGGGGAGCATGATGGGCTGCTGGTCCATCATGGCGCGGATGTTGGCGGGGATGTATTTCTCCTCGAGGACGACGCGGAACATATACTCGTTGAACCAGTCGTTGGTCATGATGAGGTTGCCCTGCCAGCCGTAGTTGGGGCCCCAGCTGTTCTCGACCATCCACTTCAGAGGCTTGCCGTCTTTGTCGAGGTCGACGGCGCAGAGGGTCATGGCATGGCTCGAGCCGCTGGCAAAGGTGGCCACACGCTGCCGCTTGTCCATGCCGAAGGTGGTGCCCATCAGGCTCTCGTAGTCGTAGTTGTTCATGTCCATCAGGCCGTTGTCGCGGTTGAGGAACTTGCCCACGTCGCAGCTGAAATACATCATAGTGCTGTCCTTAATGGAGGCGATGCACATGGGGGCGATGTCCTCCATCGGCAGGTTGAGGTAGCGCCAGTTCTGGCCGTCGTAGACGTGGCGGTCGTACTGGATTTCGTACACTTTGTAGTACTCGCGGGTGGGGTCGTTCATCACCATGTAGTACTTCGAGAAGTCGGTTTTGGCAAATTTCTCGTAGAACTCCATCGGGGAGTAGGTGGCGGTCTCCACTATCTCGCCCTTGGCGTCTTTCTGCTGCCAGGTGAACTGTGCGGGGGGCTCGCCCATGGTGAGTGCCAGCATACGGTAGATTTCGGTCAGCATCTCGGTCTTCTTAGCCTGCAGTTGCTGCGGGGTCATACCCTTCATGGCGGCCATCTCGCGCAGCTTCAGACCGTCCTCGCGGAGCTTGAGGCTCAGCAGGTTGCTGATGCTGGAGGTGTTGTTGGTGTTGTAGGTTTCGGGCATCACGTCGCTGGGCACAAGGCCGTATTTGCTTATCAGGTTGGCCACGCCGGTGAACTGGCCGCCGTCGCCTATGGGGTTCTTGAAGAGCCACTGCACCTCCTGGTCGTCGATGGGTTTCTTGTATGTGTCGATCATGGCCTGCAGGAAGAGGTTGGCCTTCTCCAGCTGGTCGTAGAAGAAGAGGTAGGCCTGCGAGAACTGGAAGTCGGCCGGCAGGTTGTGGTTGCGTATGGCCTGGTTGCGGAGCACGTTCATGCCGGTGAACATCCAGCAGCGGCCGCTGCTTTTCTGGTCAGTGACGGCCTTCGAGACAACGCGGTTCGAGAAGTGTGAGTCGAACTTGGTGGCGTTCTCGTAGTTCATGGCCAGCTTGGCGGGCGAGTTTGTAACCAGGATGTTGCGGAGCGCCTTGTCGTTGGCGCTGCCGCCGAAGCCGCGCTTCATCTGCGACATCATCTCGGGGGTTATGCCGCCGTTGTATCCGGGTTCGGTCTGTTTCTTTTTCTGGGCCACGGCACCGCCCGAAACGATCATGGCGGCGAGGACTAATGCAATGTACTTTAATTTCATATCGTGTATTCTTTATTATTGTTTTCGCGGTGCAAATTTACGCTTTTTCCGCGACGTGGCGAAATTTTTCTTGCCTTTTAGCGCAAGATTTTTGACAAGGGGATGGTTCTGAATGTTAAAAAATATTGTTCCAAAGTGTTAAAATTTAACACTTTACAGGGTGCAACATCGCTTGCCGGACAGGGTTTAATCGGCTGGAGTGCAGTGATTTGCGACGGTTTGCCGATGTTGACCCGACCTCAACCCGAACCTAACCCGACTTTGCCCTTGTGGTTCAGCGAGTTGCAAATGTTAAAAAATGGCTTTTCGCAATGTTAATTTTTAACATTTCGGCAAATTGTTTGGCGAAAGTCGTAATTATTTTATTTTCAGCCGAGGCGATAGGTGCAGGACGGCGCCGAAGGTGAACGATGTGGCGTCCGGCAGGTTGACGACGGTGCCTGTGGCGTCGGTTGCCCGGGCGGCGAGGTTCCAGAACAGCGTGGCTTCGAGGGTGAGCCGGCTTCCGCGTGCTATGTAGGCGTCGTATGTCAAGGTGCTTACGACCATGTCGTAGCGGTCGAAGAACAGCCCCGGCTCCGACTCAGACATGTTGCTGAACATCTGTTCGCCGAGCAGGCTGTTGAATTTGTCGCCCCGCCACCATGCCGTCTTGAGCGACAGGCTTTTGACTCCAAGTGTCAGCGAGGGGTAGAGTCCATAGCCGAGGGTGTATGGAATGGAGTCGTTGCCGTGCTGGTGGTAGCCGGTTGCTAAGAGGCTGATTTGGGCGTAGCTGCCACCGACAATGCTGCCGAGGTCAATATCGGCAGTCAAACCCGCGGCAGCGTTGAAGTTGTTTTTGGCCTGTATGCGCTGCGCCAAAATCTCGCCGCCGTTGTGGAGAGCTATAAAGTGAAGCGGTACAGACAGCTGCAACTTCGATTCGGGTTTGCTCAGTTTCGTAACCACGGAACTTCCGAACACAAAAACTTCTTGATAAGGGCTTTTGTGATAGATGAAGTTGCGCCAGTCGCACCACACGTCGAGGTCGATGTGGCGTCCGCTGTGAGTGAGCTGCAGGCCTGCCTCGGGGTCGGCAGAGTAGGGCAACTCGCTGTCCCACAACGGTTCCGGCAGTTTGTGGCTTTTGCCGGAGCCGAGGCTTCCGAACACCAGCTGCCACCGGTTGCCGAAGTTGACCTCGGCCCGCAGCCACGGCACTACGTGCATGGCTTTGCCGTTGGTGTCGTACTCGGCCAAACCCAAGTAGGCTCCGTGAGGGTAGGAGTCTGAGCCCCAGTAGTGAATCCAGTGGGCGCCGGCTTCGAGGGCGACGTTTTCGGTCCATTGCCAGACAATGCGCGGGGTGAGAGTGAATCCAGGCAGGGTGTAGCCTTTGACGTGGTTGCCTTTGAATTCGTTGTCTTTAAAGAAATGAACGTTGTCTATGGCGAGGTATATGTCGCCGCATTTCATAGAATCGGCGTTTTGTGCCGAACCTAAAAGGCTGACGGCACAAAACGCTGCGGTTGCTATGAATTTTCTGAGGTTCATTTGGCGAGGGCTTTGACCACGGCCTCTTCGATGGCGGCGCCACGCAGGTCGCGAGCAATGATGGTGCCGTCGGGGCCGATAAGCATTATCTGGGGTATGCTGCGCACGCCGTAGGTGTTGGTGGCGGTGCGGGTGGTGTCGATTAGTTGCGGATAGGTGATGCCGAGGTTCTGGACGGCTTCGGCGTGCTTGTCAATCTTGTCCCACACGTCGAGGCCGACGATGTTGAGCCCTTTCTTGCCGTATTTCTTGTAGAGGGGTACAAGGTTGTCGTTGATTTCGGCGCGGCAGGGTCCGCACCATGAGGCCCAGAAATCGACCAAGGTGAGGCGGCCGTCGATGAGGTCGCTCAGTTTGCCGGTCTGGCCGGTGGCCATCATGATGCCCTCGACGTCGGTGTAGTGTTTGCCGGCGCTGGTGTTTTCAACGCATTGCAGGCGCTCTACGGTCTTGGCCACGGGCTCGTACTCGGTGATGATGGGGTCGGCCCCTTCGAGCAGTTCGCTGAGTTCGGCGTAGGTGATGTCGTACATATCGGCTATGAGGCTCACGGCGTAGGCACCGAGGATGTTGTTGCGGTTGTTGTCGTAAACATTCTTGGCTTCGCGCTTGATGTTGCTGTTCATCACGGCCTCGACGCTGTCGTAGAGGTGTTCGGCCTGTGCACGCATGGCGGCGTTGGGCGCGGTGCGGTAGTCGGCATACAGCCCGTTGAGCTCTTCCTGATACTCATCGAGGTCCAATTTGTCTATGAACTCGTCGAGTTTATCGTTGAGGGGGGTGCCTTCAACCTCGCCGTCGTCAATGTCGACCTTGATGTTGCCGGGTTCGACAATGCAGGAGGCGATATTTTGTCCGTCGACGACCAAATAGGCGACGTAAGGCGACTCTACTTTGCCCTTGAAAATGAATTTGCCGTTGGCGACTACGGTGGAATCGGCGGCGTCGCGGGAGGTGACGGGTACGAGGTAGGCTGTCTTGCCATCGAGGGCTGTGTTGTCGGTCTCGCCGATGATGTTAAACTGCTGTTTGTCAGTGCATGAGCAGAACGCCAGCGTTGCTGCTGCGACTACGGTTAAGAATGCTGTTTTTTTCATTTTTGACATTAATTTGGAATTGCAAAAATACACTTTTTAAGTGAAATATAAAAATATTTTTTTGTATGTCGCAAAAAAAATGTATTTTTGCACCCCAATAAATATTTGATAAAACACTCAATATCATGTATACAGACACCACAAAATTCATTGGCGAAGGCCTTACTTACGACGACGTGCTGCTCGTCCCCGCTTATTCCGAGGTAATTCCCCGCGAAGTCACTGTTGCGTCGCGTTTCTCGAAGCGCATAATGCTCAACACCCCGCTTGTGTCGGCGGCTATGGACACTGTGACCGAGGCGGCCATGGCCATTGGCATGGCCCAGGAAGGCGGTATAGGCGTGCTGCACAAAAACATGAGCATAGAGCGTCAGGCCAACGAGGTGCGCAAAGTGAAACGTGCCGAGAACGGCATGATTATCGACCCCGTTACCCTCAACAAGGAGGCCAAGGTGAAAGACGCATTGCACCTGATGGCTGAATACGGCATAGGCGGTATACCCATTGTTGATGAAAACAAGATGCTCATAGGCATGGTGACCAACCGCGATTTGCGTTTTGAGCGCGACATGGAGCGTCCGCTCAGTGACATAATGATTACCAAACTCATCACCACCCATGTCGGCACCACATTTGCCGAGGCTACCGACATCTTGCAGCAACATAAAATAGAAAAACTGCCCGTGGTGAACGAAAAAGGCCAGTTTATGGGCCTCATCACCTACCGTGACATCATGAAGACCAAAGAACGCCCCATGGCCTGCAAGGACAGCAATGGACGTTTGCGTGTGGCCGCCGGTGTTGGTATCACGCCCGACATGATGGATCGCGTGGATGCGTTGGTGAAAGCCGGTGCCGACGCTATTGTTATCGACACAGCCCACGGCCATAGCGCCAATGTCGTCAAGGCCCTCAAGTCTGTCAAGGCCAAATATCCCGAAATTGATGTTGTGGTTGGCAACATCGCCACTGGCGACGCTGCTATAATGCTTGCCGAGGCCGGTGCCGATGCCATCAAGGTTGGCATTGGTCCAGGAAGTATATGTTCTACCCGTATCATCGCTGGTATCGGTGTGCCCCAGCTTACAGCCATTTGCGAGTGCGTAGGCGCCTTGAAACAAAAAGGCTACGATGTGCCAGTTATTGCCGACGGTGGCATTCGATATAGCGGCGATGTTGTTAAAGCTCTTGCCGCAGGTGCCAGCACAGTTATGGTAGGCTCATTGGTGGCAGGTACCGATGAGGCTCCCGGCGAGACCATCATCTACGAGGGCCGTAAGTTCAAGTCATACCGTGGCATGGGTTCGCTCGAGGCCATGCAGGCTGGCAGCAAGGATCGTTACTTCCAGGACAAGGAGACCGATGCCAAGAAGCTCGTTCCCGAAGGCGTTGTTGGCCGTGTTCCCTACAAAGGTACCCTTAGCGAAATTCTCTATCAGTTGGTGGGCGGTCTCAAGGCTGGTATGGGTTACACGGGTAGCCGTACCATTGAAGATCTCCAGAAGGCCAAATTCATACGCATCACCGATGCCGGCCGTACCGAGAGCCATCCTCACGACATTGCCATAACCCGAGAGGCTCCCAATTATTCACGTTAAAAAAAGTTCTGTTTAAGTATATGCGAATTGTAAGGTTTATTGTTTCGGTAGCGCTGTTGTTGGGTGCCAATGCTGTTTGTGCACAAAATGCTGCCGACCCAGTGGTGTTTGAAATCGGTGGCAAGAAGATATGCAAGTCTGAGTTTATGAAGGACTATTTGCAGTCGATGAGCAAAACCACGTTTGACGGCATGACTGCTGCCGAGAAACACAAATCTCTGATGGATTATGCCGAGCTGTATGTCAATTTTCGCTGCAAGTTGGCCGATGCCTACGCATTGGGATATGACACCCTACCTGAATTGAAGCGTGAGCTTATGACATATCGCAAAGAACTGGCGGCACCTTACCTGATAGACTCGGCAACCATGAACGCCTCGTTGCGCGAGGCTTATGAGCGTAACAAATACGCCCTGCATGCCGCTCATGTGCTTGTGCCTGTTGCCCAGGATGCTTCGCCTGCCGACACCATGAAAGCTTTGCGTGAGGCCGAAAATGTTTACAAACGTCTTATGGCTGGCGAAGATATTTATGCTGTGGCGCAGGAAATTGTTGCAAAGAACAATCCAGACTACCGTCCGAACCCAATGGAGGGCGAGTTAGGTACATTCACAGTCTTCAACATGATTTATCCTTTCGAGTCGGCCGCTTACAGCCTTGAACCGGGACAAATTAGCAAACCGGTGCGCACCCGCTATGGCTATCATGTTATCAAATTGTTCAGCAAGGTCAAATACTATGGCCGTCCGACAATAGCACACATTTGGCTGCGCAGCGATGTAGACTCGCTGCAGTCGGCTTATGGTATACAGAACTTCTATCAGCGTCTGCTCGATGGAGAAAAGTTTGAGCGTGTGGCTCGTGGCAGTGATGACATGAATACCGCTGGCAAAGGTGGTGAGCTGAAGAGTGTTGAGATGAACCGAATACCGCCTGAGTATGTCGTGAACCTGTCGGAATTGAAAGAGGGCGAATTTTCAAAACCGTTCCATACAACATTTGGATGGCATATTGTAAAACTTGTCAAAGCAGACTCACTGCCGCCCTTTGAGCAGATGTTGCCGTACTACAAGCAGCGTTTTTCACGCGACCAGCGTGCCAAAGCCCCACAAGATGTCTTTGTCGCCAATGCCAAAGAGAAATATCATTTTGTAGATAATACCGTTGAAGAGTATAAGATAGTAAAAAAGAAAAAAGTGATTACCCGTCCGGCCACGGCCTCGCTTGCCGAAGTGCGTTCGCTGCTCACAGACTCTGTGTTTAGCGGCACATGGGAGTGCCCAGACGAGCTGATATTGGACCGTCGACCGCTCTTCACCTTGGGAGATACGGCATACACTGCCGTTGACTTTGTTCACTATCTGCTCTATACACAGCAAATAGAAGCCAAGTACTCTCTTGATACATACCTTAACGACAAATACAAACGCTATATTGATGGCCGACTGATATTCTATGCAGATGACCATCTTGAGCAGGAGTATCCAGAGTTTGCAGAACTGGTTGACAGCTATAGACACGGCTTGATGATATTTAAGTACAACGACACAATGGTATGGTCCAAAGCCATATACGATACCGTTGGTTTCAACGAGTTCTATAAAATTGAGAGCCGCAAGAAGAATATTAATGACACGTCGGATGCTGTGTATTTTTGGCGTACGCGTGCCAGGTTGAAAGAGGTTACTGTCGACGACAGCGTAACACTTGCGCCGAAGAAAGCCTCACGTCTCATCTTCAAAGGTTTAAAGAAAGGGTGGGGAAGCACCGACCTCAAAGAGGCTCTGGAAGCCGCCGCAGACAAGTCAAGGAGGGGCCAAGGTCGGATTGAGGTCGCTGCCGACATAGTCGAGCAAGGCAACCAGACCATCATCAAAGATACCGAGTGGTCTGTTGGAGTGTATTCACGTCCTAATGGCAAGGGCTACAAATATATAATAGTAGAACGTATACTTGAGCCAAGTCTCAAGGAACTTTCCGAGGCCCGCGGTTTCTATCTCAACGAGTATCAGAACGAAGTTGAGCGTCGTCAATCGCAAAAACTGCGCCAACGTTACAATGTTACCATAAACAAAGATGTCCTCGACCAGATTACATATTAGTATAGCCGTTATCGCGGCGGTGTTGATGGTATCGTGCATACGCAATGTCGACGATTCTGAAATTGTGGCACAGGTGTACGATCACAAGCTGTTGCGGAGCGACCTGGATGGCATTACCACCGCAGACCTCTCGCAAGATGACAGTGCAGCTCTTGTGCAGAACTACATTGACCAGTGGATAATGCAGATGACGGTGCTTAGTAAAGCCGAAAAGAATATTAAGACAAATTTTGACAGCGAGCTTCAGAACTACAAAAACAGCCTTCTTACCCACGCCTACGAGCAGCGTATTGTTGATCAATTGCTTGACACCAATGTCCGCGACGAGGAGATTGCAGAGTATTATGAAGCACATCCTGATGATTTCCTCCTCACCAGCAGCATCGTTAAGGCTGTGTACGTTAAGACTCCAGCCAAATCAAAAGCGCTGCCAAAATTGAAGCAAACTATGTCTAAATCGGCTTTCGACGATGCCGAGGTGATAGAATTGCGCCACCTCGCATCGAAATATGGACTAGATTGCAGTCTTGACATCAACACATGGGTTCCATTTTCATCACTTCAGATGGCTGTGCCAGTGAAGGTGTACAACGAGGAACTTTTCCTCAAAAAGAACCGATATATTACAGTATCCGATGATACTAACACCTATTTGCTACGCATTCTGGAATATCGTACTTCAAGTGAAGCAGCTCCACTTGAGATGCAACAGGACAATATCAAAGCAATTATCATCAACCATCGCAAAGTGGAACTAATACGCAAAATGCAGAATGACCTTTTGCGCGAAGCCGAAGAAAGCGGTAATATTAAAAGATTTTAGCATGAAGAAGATAACAACACTTATAGTGGCACTACTGTTGGCCTCTGTGGCAACAGCTCAGGACGATGGCCGAGAGGCCATAGTCGACGGTGTGGCAGCCGTTGTTGGCAAGAATATAGTCAAGTTTTCAGACATCGAGAATGCTTACACGCAGGTACGCCTGCGCCAAGGCTATGACAACGCCTTTGCCAACCGCTGCCAAATACTCGAAAATATTATGCTCAGCAAATTGCTGTTGCATAAAGGCGAGGTCGACAGTGTCGAGGTGAAAGACGAAGAGGTGGACCAATATGTGCAGTACTATCTCAAGGCTGAGCTTCGCCAATACGGTGGCAGCCGAGAAGCTTTGCACGAAGCCACTGGTTTCACATACGAGGAAATTGAGGACCGTTACCGCGAACTGCTTCGACAAACAATTATGCGCCAGCGTGTCGAGTACAGCCTTACGGAGAATGTGCATATAACCCCAGGAGAGGTTACCGACTACTTCAACAACCTGCCTGCCGATAGCGTGCCGACCATTGAAGACCAATATGAGATTTCAGAGATAGTGCTCAAGCCCGAGGTAAGCGAAACCGAGCGCGACCGTGTACGCACCGAACTGGCACGTCTGCGTGAGCGTGTGCTCAACGGCGAGAAGTTCTCAATGTTGGCAACACTATACTCGCAAGACCCAGGCTCGTCCAAAAAGGGTGGCGAATTGGGCTTTTTCTCGCGCGGCGACATGGTTGGCGAGTTCGAGGCTGCAGCGTTTGCACTCAAACCTGGCGAGGTTTCGCCAATAGTCGAAACTCAATACGGCTTCCATATCATCCAGCTCATAGAGCGCAGAGGCAACACTGTCAATGTTCGCCATATATTGATGATGCCCAAAGTTTCTGCCGATGATTTGTTGAAAGCTCGCATGACGCTTGATAGTCTAGCCCAGGAAATATGTGCTGGACGGCTGTCTTTCGACGAGGCTGCGCGTAGTTACTCCGATGCACCGAATGCCAAACAGGGCGGTGTGGCTGTCAATTCGGCCACTGGCAACGCCCGCTTTAGCAAAGAGGCTTTCACCGAACAGTATCCTGGCATTGGTATAGCTGCTATGAACGAGGGCGATGTGTCTAACGCCACCGCAATGAAAACAGAGGAAAACCGTGATGCATACCGCATTGTGCGCCTCGACAAGAAAATACCCTCGCACAAAGCCAACCTGATAGACGACTACGACCTAATATATAATGCCACCCTTGACGATGCCAAGCATCGCAAAGTGCTCGCTTTGGCTCAGCGTATGCTCAAAAGCACCTACGTACACATCTCCGACGAGTACAAGGACTGCAAATTCACACAAATCAACTGGCAAAACAAATAATATGCAACTATGACCGACTCTGAGACTCTCAACCTTTTGGTTGAAAAATATAATGCTCTGAAAAACGAGATTGGCAAGGTTATCATAGGCCAGAAACAGGCTGTAGACACGCTGCTACTATCGGTTTTCACGGGTGGGCACTGCCTGCTACTTGGTGTGCCTGGTCTGGCCAAGACTTTGATGGTCAATACCTTGGCTCAGTCGTTAGGTTTGACTTTTAGCCGCATTCAGTTCACGCCCGACCTTATGCCGAGCGACATCACAGGCTCTGAAATTCTTGACGAGTCGCGCACCTTCAAGTTCATTCAAGGCCCCATCTTTGCCAACATAGTGCTTGCCGACGAGATTAACCGCACCCCGCCCAAGACACAGGCCGCACTGCTTGAGGCCATGCAGGAGAAGATGGTGACGGTTAGCGGCAAGACCTATAAACTCGACGCCCCATTTTTTGTGCTCGCCACACAGAACCCAATTGAGCAGGAGGGTACATACCCGTTGCCGGAGGCTCAACTCGACCGTTTCATGCTTAACGTCAAGTTGGACTATCCCTCTTTTGACGAAGAGATGGAGATAGTGCGCACTACCACTGTTGATAGAACCGAGGAGGTTGCCAAGGTGCTCTCGGCCGGCGAGATATTGACGTTTCAGTCGGCAATCAGACGTATGCCGGTGCCCGACAATGTGGTTGACTATGCTGTGCGTTTGGTTAGTGCAACCCGTCCAGGCGGTGCTGACCAGTTTGCAAACAAGTACATCTCATGGGGTGCAGGCCCAAGAGCTTCGCAGTATTTGATTATGGGAGCCAAGACCCATGCCGCTCTCAGTGGCAAGTACTCGCCCGACATCGAAGACGTCAATGCGGTGTCCCACGACGTTTTGCGCCACCGCATTGTCCGCAACTACTATGCCGAGGCCGAAGGTATTGACGCCGACACCGTGATTGCACAACTCGTTAAAAACCTTGATTAAACCGCAATGCGCAGGTTTTGGCTCATAATGTTGGCAATGTTGGCTTTGATGCCCCCCGCTTTCGGACAGGGTTCGGGCCTTTATGTGCCGACCGACAAGCCAGTGAAGAATATGCGCCGTGCGCTGACCAATCCCGAGGTGTTTTGCCTACTTATTCAGTTCAAACCGGCAGACACCACGCTCACTGTTGCCGACCTCGATCTTCTTGACTCGGCCTACAACATAGCTTTCAGCCTCGACAACCCCAAACTCTACACCATGCGTATTGAAGGCTACGGCACTGCCGACACCGTCAAGACCGCAACTCGTGTCGAGGCCGTGGAACGCTATTTCGCTATGCGCAGCCATGCCCCATTCTCGGTACGCTATGCCAGAAACCCAATACGCTGCTCATGCCACGGCGACTCGGTCGAGGTGCTGCGCTATGAGGTGCCTACAATCAAGGAGGTGTACAACTGCGCCCAACTGCCCCCGTCACGTTTGCTGCTCAACAAAAGCGTCCCGTTGCAGAACACCGTGCTGGTCACGTTCCGCAACAACCCCGATGAATGCATCGGCTCTGCCCGCGGTTGCTACATACCCACGCAAGACAGCACCGTGCACGGCTACTATACAAGCCTGATGTTCAAACGCGGCTCGGTATACTCTGTGGAAAATACCAAAGACAGCTGCCCCACAGGTTTCGAGGTGAGAATCGACGACCACCTCGACTCGCGCCAGATAGTTGAACGCTACTTCCTTATACCTCACCGCAAGCAGATATTGGTCATGGCCGGATACACCGTGCTGAGCAGCAACATGAACCGCAAGGCAGGCGAATGCGAGCAGCCTTTGCCCGACTCGATATACGTGCGTTTCCCGGTGACCAAGGAGCAGTTCGACTCGAAGCTGCGAATCTTTGCCCGTGTACCCACCTCGCGCGGACCGGAATACAAGGCCCTGCCAACACGCAAAGTGCCACAGAAGACTGGTGGCATAACCATCGAGGCCGCCATCAACGCCTCGCAGTTCGACACCATATTCCTCGGCAAGAAAATCGACCCCAAGGAACTTACAAAATACTTCTACGAAGTGCCCACCGACACCGAGGCCGGAACCGTCACCGTGGGCGGCAAATACTACAAAGCCTACCGTCCCGGCAAAAACGGCGGCTATGATATAAAGAAACCCCTGAAGGCCATGCTGCGCATAGTGCCCGACCAGGAGGAAGAGATAGACACCCACCCCGTCGAGAACCCCGACGAGGTTATTGATGAAGACTAACACAACATAGACAATCAATCAGAAACACAACACTATGGCATATTTGCAAACCGACGTAACCAAGGTAACAACACGTGTTCTCCAGAACATGAAACTGCATGGCGAGAAAATTGCCATGCTAACGGCCTACGACTACTCCATGGCCCGACTGCTCGACAGTACCAAAATCGACGTGGTGCTTGTCGGCGACTCGGCCGCCAACGTAATGGAAGGCCACAAAACAACCCTGCCCATAACCCTCGACGAGATGATAGTCTACGCCACCTCGGTTGTGCGTGCCATCGACCGCGCCCTGGTGGTGGTCGATATGCCCTTCGGCACCTATCAGGGCAACTCCAAGCAGGCATTGGCCTCGGCCATAAGAATAATGAAGGAAACGGGAGCCGATGCTGTGAAGCTCGAAGGCGGCGAGGAGGTGCTCGAGTCGATATCGCGCATACTCACAGCCGGTATCCCCGTCATGGGGCACCTTGGGCTCACACCGCAGAGTATCAACAAGTTCGGTACCTACGCCGTGCGTGCCACCGAGGCCGACGAGGCCGAGCGTCTGCTGCACGATGCCCACGTGCTCGAGCAAGCCGGTTGCTTCTCGATGGTTCTTGAGAAAATACCGGCCAAGTTGGCGGCCCAGGTAACCAAAGAGGTGAAGATACCCACCATAGGCATAGGCGCCGGCAGCGAAGTCGACGGCCAGGTGCTCGTGTTGCAGGATATGCTGGGCATCACCCAGCAGTTCAAACCGCGCTACCTGCGCACCTACGGCACCTTTGGCGACGATATTGCCAATGCCGTGCGCCGCTACATCTCCGATGTCAAGAACCTTGACTTCCCCAACGAGCGCGAACAATACTAACGGTCAACATACTGTAAAACAGTATTGTATATACTCTATGCTCGGTCTTTGTTCGGAGGCAGGGCGTTGATGCCCGATGTTGACCCGATGTTGACCCGACTTCAACCCGACCTTAACCCGAACCTAACCTATCTATATTATTGAAAACCAGCCTGTTGTGTGGTATTTTACAACAGGCTGGTTATCAGTGGTTTATATTTTCGTACTATCGCAATATCAATTTACGGTGGGCAGTGCCGGCAGAGGTGTGGATTTTGAGTATGTAGCAGCCCGGTCGGTAGCCGCTCATGTCTATCTTGGCTGTGCGGCCCGTGGCGGGTTGGCGCAGCAGCAGGCGGCCGGCCAC
>JAIKVZ010000018.1 GCA_024685285.1 Bacteroidales bacterium | reverse complement strand
GTCGCCCACCGCTCTTCGCCCTCGGTTACTGCGATGTGATGCCCGTCGACGCCGCCCAGCTGGCGACACAGCGCACCTATATCCAGGGCAACGCGCGCAGCCGCCTGCTGCGCCTGTCGCACCGCGACCAGCTGACGACGCTATACCACTGCCCGTTATATTCAATTTGCCCAGGAATTGTAAGGCTTCCTGTCGGTTGTTCGAATCCGTACCAAAAGCTGTTTGGAGAATCAGATGGTGCATATTGACTTCTTTGTCTAAATTGTAAAGGACGGGAAACAACGACAGTTCTATTGCTCTGGTCGAAGATTTTAATATATAACGTTTGATTAGAGACGGTGGCACTGAAATCATAATACTGATTATCACACCACCCTTGCACTGTAGCCAAAATAAAGGCCGCTATTAATAATACTTTTTTCATGTTGTCTTTGCCGGTTATTGCCCATCGGCCCATCGGGGTTTCGATTGATTATTATTGTTGTTATTTATTGTTTCAATGTCGATTGTGCAGCGTCTCTTCGAGATGGTTGCCGTGTGTTGCAGTCTGGTTTCATTCGAAAAATGTCACTGCATAGATACATATTTTTTACAAATTGGCAAAATATTTCGCAGCTGTAAAGCCAATATGTTGATTTTCAATTAGTTGGTAAATGTGATATAACGCAATGAATATCAGCCCGTTAGATGGGTTAGGTTCGGGTTAAGGTCGGGTTGAGGTCGGGTCAACTTCGGAGAGGCAACCACGGCTGCCGATGTTTTGGCGGTTGCAGGGCGACTATAGCGCGGTAAGTGTCCGGTAATTAGGCGGTTGAGTCAAACAGTCTCTCCCTCATATAAAGAATATTTTTGTGTCACAGACAATAAAAACGCCGTTTTGCGGTTATATTAACAGTAAGTATCATCAATAGCAGAATTATGAGAAACCGCATTTTGTTTGTAGCATTGCTTATGGCGTTTACGCAGGTGTCGTGCGCCCAAAAGCAGACCGATTTCACCGAGGTGGCGAGCCAGACCATCGACGGCGTGGTGCACATCAAGACCGAGATGACCAAGCTGACGCCGCTCTACCAGTCGTTTTTCGGCATGATTATCAACCAGGGACTGCAACGGCAGACCTACAGCGCCTACGGCTCGGGTGTGATTATCAGCGCCGACGGCTACATACTAACCAACAACCATGTGGTGCAGGACGCCGAGCGCATCACGGTGAGCCTCAACGACCGTCGCGAGCTGCCGGCACGTTTGGTGGGTCACGACCCCGCCACCGACCTGGCGTTGATAAAAATCGAGGCCTCGGGTCTGACATACATCGAGTTTGGCAACAGCGACCGCGTGCGCATTGGCGAGCCGGTGTTGGCCATAGGCAATCCCTTTAACCTCACCTCGACGGTTACGGCAGGCATTATCAGCGCCAAGGCCCGCAACATGAATATCATCGAGAATCCGGGTGGGCTGGAGAGTCCCATTGAATCGTTTCTGCAGACCGACGCAGCCGTAAACTCGGGCAACTCCGGTGGCGCCCTCGTCAATGCCGATGCCAAGCTGATAGGCATCATCACTGCCATTGCCTCGGGTACGGGCAACTACATTGGCTACTCGTTTGCAATACCCTCGAACCTGGCTCTCAAAGTGGCCGGCGACCTGCGCAAATATGGTTACGTGCAGCGTGCCTATTTAGGCGTCAATGTGCTTGAGCTCACTCCGCGTTTGGCCAAGGAACTCGGCACCGCACAGACTTCTGGCCTCTATATCGCCAAGATGGCCCAGGCCGGAGCCGCTGCCAATGCCGGTATGCAAGTGGGCGACGTGATTACCGAAATCGACAACCACAAGGTGGCCACTTTTGCCGAGATGATGGAGGAGCTGGGACGCTTCAGCCCCGGCGAAGAGGTCAAGGTGCGTTTTGTGCGCGGCGGAGCCTCAGGCTCGGTGGCGGCGACCCTGCTCAACTCGATGGGCACAACGGCAATCATTCGCAAATAGGTGGGCAACGAGGCTCTTGAGGCAAAATACGGGCTGATGACCCGCACGCCGGTGCGCCGCTTGGTGCTGCGGCTGGCGCTGCCAACCATTGTCAGCATGGTGGTGACGGCTCTTTACAATGTGGTCGACGCCGCCTTTGTGGGCCATCTTTCAACCGAAGCCACTGCCGGCATCGGAATATCGTTTGCCTACATGACCTTCATCCAGGCTGTGGGATTTTTCTTCGGCCACGGCTCGGGCAACCACATTTCGCGTGCTTTGGGTGCCCGGCAGTTCAGCGATGCCACTGAAATGGCCTCGACGGGTTTCTTCACGCCTCTGATAATAGGCACAGTGGCTGCCGTGCTTGGCATTGTGTGGCTTGAGCCTTTGGCTGTGCTGCTTGGCGCCACGCCAGGGGTAGTGCAGAGTGCGTGCGACTATATGCGCTTCATTGTCATTGCAAGCCCGCTCATGATGTCGGCCTTGACGCTCAACAACCAGCTGCGACTGCAAGGCAGTGCGCGGCTCGCCATGCTTGGCATTGCGTCGGGTGCATTGCTCAATATTGTGCTCGACCCAATCTTCATTTTTGCAATGGATATGGGCGTCACTGGCGCTTCGTTGGCCACCGCGATGAGCCAGACTGTGGCGTGGCTCATTTTGCTTGGCGGCACCATGAGGGAGGGGAGCGTACACATAAGCTTTGCAGCATTTCGTCCAACGTTGGCCAACTACTATGAAATTTTGCGAGGGGGTCTGCCTTCGTTGTGCCGGCAAACGTTCAACTGTGTGGCTGCAGTCTTTCTGAACCATGCCGCTGTGCGCTGGGCGGCCCCAGGTAGCGAGGCGGCGGCTGTGGCAGCCTTTGCAGTGGTGACAAGGGTTATGATGTTTGCCTTCAGCATCGTGCTCGGCTTCTGCCAAGGGTTCCAGCCTGTGAGTGGTTTTAACTACGGTGCACGGCTATATATGCGTGTGAGGCAGGCTTATCATTTTGCGTTGACGGTCTCGACGGCCTTCCTGATAGTCATTTCGGTGGTAGGCTTTGTGTTCGCGCCTGACATAATAAGGCTGTTCCGTAGCGAGGACGCCGAGATGCTTGCCATAGGCGTGGCAGCCCTAAGGTGGCAGTGTGTCACATTCCCGTTAGTGGGACTCTCCACAACCACCAATATGCTCTTCCAGAATATAAGGATGACCTTTAAGTCGACCCTCATAAGCATTGGCCGACAGGGGTTGTTCTTTATTCCAGCTGTGCTATTGCTGCCGCGAGTGTTAGGCTTGACCGGAGTGGTGTTGTCGCAGCCCGTGGCCGATGCGTGTACATTCCTTCTGGCAGTGCCTTATGCAGTGTGGATTTCACGCAAATTGTCTCGTATGGACGAGGATCAAAGCCCGCCTGGCAGCTCTAGAGGTTCGTCGGAACGTATTGCCGATGAAATGGCATAGCCTGTGGCAGGGCAGTTATCCAGTTCTTTGGTAGTCACCACAATCTGGCTTCCAGCCACGCCTTGCTCAATCATATAGTGTCGCAGAGCCTCGTTGAGCATTGAATGACGGCGAGTTTCGCTGTCGTTGGCAGTGGTTGGCGCCTGCAGTTCGAAGGTAAGAACCACCGAGGTGTCATATGTGGCAATCTGTGCAAGGGCTCCGAGTTGGTGATACTGCTCCGACGTGAAACCGTGTTGCTTTGGGTCGATGGCCATAAAGTCCATATCCTTGTCGCTTATTCCCAGAGCACCGCCGATTGCCCTGGCCGGTGAGGTGGCCACTTTGACGAGTAGGTTCTGCAGGGTTTTCCACACAAGCTTCATGTAGTTGAATTCTGGGTTGTCAATGTTGCCTTTGACGGGCACGTCGAGCAGAATCTTATCGTCCTTGTCTTTCAGGATATAAAGTGCCGATTTAAGTGGAAGCCTCATTTTAGGCGTTACATCAAGACGTGGCGAACCCACTTGTGCCTTGTAGATATCTATCTTGTTTTTTCCGTTGAGATTGCTGTTGCGTATGGTGTTGTGCGAAGTGAAGCCGAAAATGCCGTCGGTGAAAGGCGTACCCATATATGCCACCAGCCAGGGACTGAACTGTTTCAGGTCAAGCCCTTTGATAGAGAGGAAAAGGTTTTGGCTTTGTTTCCATTCGTTCAGATCTCCCTCCCATCGCAGCATGGCGTGTCCGCCTCCAGGCAGTGTAGCAAATAGGCGGGCGTTATTGTGACCCGCGAGTGAAAGATCTTTGGCTTCAAGGCGTATTTTGCTAACTGGGAATTCGAATGGGTCGGGCAGAGTGTGGTCGATGTAAGTAAAATAGCAGTTGGTGAGAGCAAGATTGGCTACGTGTATGTCTGCCGGTTTGCTGTCCGAGGCTGACAATGTGTCAGTTTGAGGCTCTTTTTCTTCGTTTGGCT
Source organism: Bacteroidales bacterium (assembly GCA_024685285.1). Taxonomy (GTDB): domain Bacteria; phylum Bacteroidota; class Bacteroidia; order Bacteroidales; family P3; genus Colimorpha. Next base: position 85,622 of record JAIKVZ010000018.1, on the reverse strand, counting down.
CGCTTTTTGATTGAGCAATCAAGGTGGAGAAGTTGGTGTGGTCGTCGTAGCGCTCGAACAGGCCGCACAATCCGTCTATTGAGAGTTCATTGACATCGATTTTTTTGTTGGCAATATTAACTTGATTGATGTCTAAAACCAATTTCTTTAGTTCGGCAATATTCTTGTTGTCAGGTGTTTGAAGTGCAACATCGCTCACTGTCACCAATCCCGAGATGTTGCTTTGCAACGGTTCGTTGAGATTGCCTATGGCTTTGGCCACGATGTTGGCTGAGCCGCGCAAGTCGCTGATGTTTAGGGTGGGGGTGAGGTATTCTTTGATGTTTGACAGGGCAAAACCGTCCACCACTACCGAGGCTGTGAAGTCGTTGCTTTCAGAATTATGGTGGGCGTTGAGTTTCACGGAGCCGCCATCGGCCAGAGCCAGAGTGAGCCCCGCCTCGCTTTTGGCTTGCGACCCTATGACGAACCCCGGCACTATGAGGTTGAGGTTGCGTATGTTCCACTCTTTGCCGCGTTGGAGGTCGGCATATAAAGCTTTGGCGTGCAGTACCTTTATGTCGTTGAAACGCAGTGTCCAGGGCTTCGAGGCTACAGTGTCGTCGTCATCCTCGTCATCTGATTTAAAGTGGTCCAGCATTGAGTTGAAGTTGAACTCGCTGCCATTCTGTATCACGTTGGCATTGAGTCCTGACAGTAGCAGATGGCGTATATCAACCTCGCGGCTAATAAGTTTCAGCAGGCGAGCCTTGACGTCGAGGGTGTCGAATCCCGCGAAGGCAGTCTCGCCATCGTCCTCATACACAGTAAGGTTGTGCAGAGCCAGATGTCCGCTCAGCAGATTGAGGCCAAGATGTCCCAACTCAATGCGGCGGCCTATAAGCTCCTCACCGTGGTGATTTACATAACTTTTGGCTATAGGCGGAGCCAGTAATGACACCGCTATTAACAACCCTGCTACCGAAGCAAGGACTATGAGTGCAATTTTGAGACCTTTTCTCATAATGCTTATTATTGTCAGGCTATACCGTTGCGTTTCAGGTTGTCTATGAATTTGTCAATGCGATCCATCTCGTATGATATACGTATGTTTGCCGGGCAGTGTTCCTCGCATTGGTGGCAGCCAATACAGTGGCTTGCCTGACGCAGGCTCGGAATGGTGCGGTCAATGTCAATGAGATACTGGCGTCGCAGCCGGGCGTAGTCGGCGTTGTAGGGATTTGTTGGCAGTGTGCCCTCGTTCTTGCATTTGTTGTAGTGAACGAAAATGGCCGGAATGTTGACCCCATATGGGCATGGCATACAGTATTTGCAGTCGTTGCAAGGTATGGTTTCCATGCCCGCAATCTCTTCGGCAATGTGGTAAAGGAAGTTTTCTTCATCACTGCTTACGGGCTGCAAAGGGCAGTAGCTTAGCAGGTTGTCTTTGAGGTGCTCCATATAAGTCATGCCGCTGAGCACGGTGAGTACCCCCTCGGGCGTGCCGGCATAGCGGAAAGCCCACGATGCCAGCGTCTTTTGAGGTTCGCGACGTTTTAGCTCGGCGGCTAGATACTGTGGCAGATTGGCCAACCGACCACCCAAAAGAGGCTCCATTATCACCGACGGGATGCCGAGTTTCTGCAACTCGCCATACAGGTAGCGTGCATCGGTATTGCGGTCGTTGATTTCGTTGGCGTAGTCCCAATCCAAGTAGTTGAGCTCAATCTGTACAAAGTCCCAGTGGTATTTGTCGTGCTGCGAGAGCAGATAGTTGAACACATTGACGTCGCCGTGGTATGAGAAACCAAGGTTGCGTATGCGTCCGGCTTCGCGCTCGGCAACCAAGAAGTCGAGCATACCGTTGTCCAAGTAGCGTCCGCGCAGGTTATCCATTCCGCCCATACCTATGCCATGCAGCAGATAGTAGTCTATATATTCGACCTGCAGCTGGTGGAACGAGTTGCGATACATCTTCATCGACTCCTCGCGGGGCCAAGTGGCAGGGGCGAAGTTCGAAAGTTTGGTGGCCACGTAGTATGAGTTGCGCGGATGGCGGTGCAGGGCTATGCCAGTGGCGGTTTCTGAATTGCCTTGGCAGTAGGTGGGCGAGGTGTCGAAATAGTTGACTCCGTGCTCAATGGCATAGTCGACAAGGCGGTTCACTTGCTCTTGATCTATTACCTCCTTGCTTTCGCGAGCCGAGCCGCCGCCTTTTACCGGAAGACGCATCATGCCATAGCCGAGCAGCGACACCTGCTCGCCGGTTTTGGGATTGCGACGGTAGGTCATCTGGCCCACCGGCGGCTCGTCCAAGGCGCTGTAGTCGTTGACTACCTCGGGTGCTATACCTGCACGGCGGCAGGCCGACAAAGCGGCTGTCGATACAGCACCCGCTCCCATGACCTTGAGAAAATTGCGACGTGATATATCTTTGTTTTCCATTGTGTTAGCCATTGGTTGATTAATAATTGTGGTGTTCTTCAAGCCCCTCTACGTATATTGCAGAAAATGGACGTGCCGGACACAGGTTCTCGCAGGCGCCGCAGCCTATGCAGCGTGTCTCGTTGACCGAAGGAATCAACGGAGAGGTCTCGTCTTGCGGATTGGCATGCACCATTGTTATGGCCTGGGTGGGGCAGTGGCGGGCGCAGTTGCCGCACGACACGCCGTCGGTCAGCACCACGCAGTTCTTGGCAACCCACTTGGCACAGCCTATTTGCAATGACGATTTTTCTTTAGGGCTGATTTTCTTGATGGCGCCAGTGGGGCATACTTGGCTGCAACGTGTGCACTCGGGACGGCAATAGCCTCGCTCGTAACTCATTACGGGCTGCATGGCGGTCGTGATCTTGGTTGACGGGCGCAGCACTTGGTTCGGGCATGAACTTATGCACAGTTGGCAACTGGTACAATGAGTGGCCAAATGGCGTGCCGAGACCGACCCCGGTGGCGTCAGTGGTGTTTGACGCTCTGGAGCTGTGCGGTCCAGCAATGGTGCCAAGCCGCCGTCGACCTTCTTGCCCTCCTGTGCCACTGCCGTGGCGGCCACCATGGCGCTGGCGGCCAGGAATGCACGCTTGCTGTGGTCAACCCCCTCGGGCTTGTTCTTTTTACTTAAAGTTAAACCGTAGCTCAAAGCACCAAACTTACACTCATCTAAACAGTTGCCGCAAACAATGCAGCGACTGTAGTCAATCTTGTGATTATCGACGTCAATGCACGAAGCCTTGCAGTTGTGGCTGCAGGCTGTGCAGTTGGTGCACTTGCTTTCGTCCATCTTTACCCTTAGCAGGGCAAAGCGCGAGATGAAACTCAGCGTGGTACCAACCGGACAGAAGGCGTTGCAGTAGGTGCGTCCGCCGCGTATGGCCAGGAATGCTATCACAACCAGCGTAACCACGGCCACAATAAGCGTTGGTAGGCTTTTTAACCACACGTCAGTGGAATAGAAAGCGTAGCTGTTGAGCCTCTCGGCTATCGCGGCCAGCAGGTTGCCGGCCCACATCCAGATGGGTTGCAGCAGGGTGGCGGCTATGCGTCCGTAGGCTCCGTATGGGTCGAGCAGTGCAACAGCCGACCCGGCACCGAGCACCATGGCAGCCACAAACAGTGCCCACACGGGGTAGCGCAGCCAAGCCAGCTGCCTACGATATTTGTAACGGCTGCGTTTAGGGTTCAGCTTGGCAAGCAGGTCCTGCATGATGCCCAAAGGACATATCACCGAACAGTATACGCGCCCAAATACCAACGTAGCAAGCAACAAAGCCAGAATCACAGCCATATTGCCGGCAAGCACTGCGGGCAGAAATTGCACCTTGGCCATCCATCCGAGCCACAGATGCACGGCGCCGGTATAGTCAAGGAAAAGCAGCGTAACCCCGGCAAAGAACACGGCGGCAATAACAATTCTTATTTTTCTAAGCATATCGTTTCAAACATTTTTGCGCTGCAAAGTTAGCAAAAAATCCCGAACCGTGGCAATTTTTTTCGCCATAGCAGTCGAAAAAATGTAATCATTTGAAAATCAATAATTTGTAATGTTTGATATAAATTACAGATAATCAATGTTTTAGATAGGTTAGGTTCGGGTTAAGGTCGGGTTTAGGTCGGGTTTAGGTCGGGTAGGGGTCGGTGATGTATTTACTGCCTCCGAACAAACCCCGACTAAAGGCTCATTTTCACCCCATTGGCAAGCATTTTGCGAAATATTTTTTAATATCGAATTAAATTTGTATATTTGCATTTTCACATAAGTGAGAGTTGTTGACTTAACTAACTGAATACTAGCAATATGAGAAAATTGGCAGTCGTCGCGTTCGGCGGCAATGCGCTCTTGAGGAGCGGCCAGAAAGGCACTTATCAAGAGCAAATAGAAAACGTTGAGAACACTTGCGAGAGCCTCTGCAACTTGCTCAAACGTGGCTACAACGTGGTTATCGGCCACGGCAACGGTCCGCAAGTGGGCAACGTTATGCTTCAGCACGAGGCCGGCAAGCTTGTTGGTGTGCAAGCCATGCCTATGGATTTCTGTGTCGCCGAGACACAAGGCTCTATAGCCTACCTGATCGAGATGGGGATGCGCAACGTTATGGCTCGCAATGACATACAGCGTGATGTGGTGACAATCGTCACACAGGTGGCCGTCAATAAACTTGACCCCATGTTCCAGAACCCCACCAAGCCCGTAGGACCATACTACACCAAAGAGCAGGCCGAAGAATTTGCCCGCGAGACTGGTGCCACCTACAAGGAAGACCCCAAAGGTAACGGTTGGCGCAAGGTGGTGGCAAGCCCCAAACCGGTGCGTATCAACAATATTAAGATTGTCAAGAAGTTGGCTACGGCAGGCCACATCGTGGTTACCGTTGGTGGCGGCGGCATTCCTGTTGTTGAAGAGAGTGACCGCGTTACCGGTGTCGAGGCAGTCATCGACAAAGACCTCGCATCGGCACTCTGCGCCGTTGAAATCGGTGCCGACGAGTTCTACATCCTCACCGATGTGCCCAAGGTCTACATCAACTTCCGCAAGGAAAACGAGCAGGCTCTCGATACCATCACCGTGGCCGAGGCACAAAAATATCTCGAAGAGGGTCAGTTTGCCGAAGGTTCTATGGCTCCCAAGATGCGTGCTGCCATCATGTTCGTGGAACACGGCGGAAAGGAATGCATCATAACCGAAGCCGGTCAGCTGGGCAATCCCAACTGCGGCACAAGAATCGTAAAATAAGCACTGAGATGGCACTGATTGACCTTTTCAATTCGCAGGAATATAGGGGCTTTATTAAACGTATGCTCCTAATTGCGTCTATCGTTACCATAGCTGGTGCAATAATGCTTTTAACTCATGTCGAGGGCGGACGGATAGTGATTTGCTTAGGAATTATCTCACTGGCTGTTATCCTTGTCTCAAAAGTAATTGAAATAATAGTTAAACAAAATAATTAAAAAAATGGCTTACAATTTAAGAAACCGCAATTTCCTGAAGATTTTAGACTTCAGCCCCAAGGAACTCAATTATCTGCTCGACCTGGCCCGCGATCTCAAACGCGCCAAATACACTGGCACCGAGCAACCCACCCTCACTGGCAAAAACATTGCCCTCATCTTCGAGAAAACCTCGACCCGTACCCGTTGCGCTTTCGAGGTTGGTGCCAAAGACCAGGGTGCGCACGTCACCTATCTCGGCCCCACCGGCAGCCAGATTGGCGTCAAGGAGAGCATGAAGGACACCGCCCGCGTTTTGGGTCGTATGTTCGATGGTATTGAGTACCGCGGCTTCAAGCAGGATACCGTTGAGGAACTTGCCAAATATGCAGGCGTACCCGTGTGGAACGGTCTCACCAACGAGAGCCACCCCACCCAGATTTTGGCCGACTTCCTCACCATGCAGGAGCACGTTGACAAGCCCCTCAACCAAGTCACTTTCGCCTACGTAGGCGATGCCCGCTTCAACATGGGTAACAGCCTGATGGTCGGCGGCGCCAAGATGGGTATGGATGTTCGCATCATTGCCCCCAAGAAGCTCCAACCCGATGCCAAACTCGTAAAGACTTGCAAGGAAATAGCCAAAGAGACCGGCGCCAAGGTGACCGTCACCGACGACCCCGTCAAGGGCGTCAAGGGCTGCGATTTCATCTACACCGATGTGTGGGTGAGCATGGGTGAGCCCGACAAGGTCTGGAAAGAGCGTATCGATATGCTGATGCCCTACCAGGTCAACGCCAAGATGATGAAGAACACCGGCAACCCCAAGTGTAAATTCATGCACTGCCTGCCCGCCTACCATAACCTTGAAACCCAGGTGGGTCGCGATGTCCACGAGAAATTCGGTCTCGACGGCATCGAGGTGACCGAGGAGGTCTTCGAGAGCGAGAACAGCATTGTTTTCGACGAGGCCGAGAACCGTATGCACACTATTAAAGCCGTCATGGTAGCCACCCTGGGAGACTAATCATGTGGTTTACTAATCTGTTTACAGGTAGTGGAGTGGCCAGCACAGTCTTGATGCTGGCCATCTCCATCTTTGCAGGTCTGCTGTTAGGCAAACTAAAAGTCCGGGGCGTGAGCCTCGGAATTACATGGGTGCTCTTTGTGGGTATTGCTTTGAGTGCCTGCGGTGTGAGTCTGAATGGCGAGATGTTGCATATTGTCAAGGAGTATGGCTTGATACTTTTTGTCACTGCCGTTGGTTTGCAGGTCGGTCCTGGCTTTTTCAAGAGCTTTAAGAAAGGCGGTTTGGCCATGAACCTGATGGCGTTGGTCAATGTGGCTCTTGGCGTAGTCATCACTGTAATTATTGCTAAGCTGGCAGGCCAGGAATTGACTGACATGGCAGGTGTTTACACCGGTGCCATTACCAACACCCCAGGTCTTTCGGCAGCCCAGCAAGCCGTCAACGACCTCGGAATCGAGGGCGCGTCCGACCGTCTCGCAGCCGGCTACGCTGTGGCATACCCTCTGGCCGTTGTTGGCATGATTGTATGCTGCATCATCCTGCGCCCGAAGAATTTAGCTGCCGAACCAACAGAGTCTATAGAATCCATTGCCTCTGTAGAAAATAAATCCAAGAAAAAGAGCGGCATTCTGCTCATACCCATTTTCTTCATCATTGCTCTCGGTATTGTGCTGGGTTCCATACCCATTCCTGTTGGAATGAAGGCACCCGTCAAGCTCGGATTGGCTGGCGGTCCCTTGGTGGTGGCTCTCATAGCCGGATGGCTTGGCGTGAAAAAAGGCTGGTACAGTACCGACTTCACCGACGGCCAGGGCGTCCACATGCTGCGAGAGGTTGGCATAGCCCTGTTTCTTGCAGGTGTCGGCCTTAGTGCTGGCGGCAAATTCGTCGACACTGTTCAGGAACACTATATGTGGGTAGTCTATGGTATAATAATCACCATGGTGCCACCGCTGTTAGTGGCTGGCTTCGGCCGCTTGGTGCTGAAGATGAACTACTACACCCTCATGGGCTTCATCGGGGGCAGCCATACCGACCCGCCGACGCTGGCCTTCGCCAATACTGTCGCTCCCGATGGCTGCAAACTGCCCAATACCGGCTATGCCACCGTATACCCCCTAACCATGTTTCTCCGCATATTCACAGCGCAGCTATTAGTTCTTTTAGCATGAAGAAACTGGTTGTCATGGCAGCGGCAGTATTCCTGTCACTGTCTTCTGTCAAAGCACAGGGGTCGATGGCGATTCCAACGGGCGATACTGCAAAGGTGAAGCCTATCAGGGTCTACGGCTTCATACGCAATTATTTCAACTACGATTCGCGCCAGACATATACCGTTGTTGGCGGCGAATATAATATGCTACCCTACGATGTGTTGTGGAACGAGGACGGCACCACCGACCTTAACGCCGTGCCGCACGCCCAGTTTCAGGCCCTCACCTCGCGCATCGGCCTCGAAATCAACGGCCCTCTTTTGTTGGGCATGAAAAGTAGCGGCAAAATCGAGGGCGACTTCGGCGGCTTCGGCACCAACAACACTGTGCTGAGACTGCGACTGGCCTACATGAAGCTGACCTACGACGCCGACGGCCTCTACAACGAACTCCTGGCCGGTCAGGCGTGGCATCCTTTGAGCGGCGACATAATGCCCGAGGTGCTTGGTATGGCCGCCGGAGCCCCGTTCCGTCCGCACAGCCGCACGCCCCAACTACGTATAACTTCATACCTCGGCAACGTGGGCTATACAGCTGCGTTGCTATGGCAACTGCAGTATATGAGCAACGGTCCGCGCAGCGCCGCCGACTCCGCCAGCGTGGCTTCACTTGCCTATGCCAACAACGCCCTCTTGCCGGAACTCTTCATGGGTATCAACTTCAGGAGTCGAGCGTTCTATGTGCAGTTGGGAGTCGACGAGCAGCTGCTACGGCCGCGCACACATGCCGTCCGCAACGGCGTTACGAGCAAGGTGAACGAGACGGTGGTCTCGATGACGCCGACCCTCTATGCACAATATACCGAAGGCCTGTGGGCCATACGTTTTCGCACCATGCTGGCGCAGAACACTAGCCATCTGAACCAAATGGTGGGCTACGCCGTAACCGGCATCGACAACGATGGCTCATGGCTCTACGACCCCATGCGGGCCACAATCAGCTACCTCAATGTGGCCTATGGCAAGCGCGTCCGCGTCAACCTCTTCCTCGGCTATATGAAGAATCTCGGCGCGGCACGCAATTTGCACGACTTCGGCGGCGGACATTACCTTATATATATGAAAGGCGGCGACCTTTTCACCCACCTCAGCAGCGCGTGGCGCGTGGTGCCTTCAGTGTGCTACAATGGCAAAAATATTGGGCTGGGACTTGAATACGAAATCACCGCCGCCACATTCGGCAACCTTGCGGCCAACGGCAGCATAGCCAACGATGCCAACCTGCACCAGGTCGTCAACCACCGCCTCTGCGCCATGGCGAAATACACTTTTTAACAGTTTGTGCAACGAACTGCAACTATTCTTCAGTTTCGGGGCTTTTGCAAAAAATATCGTTGTAGTTTCCGACTTTTTCGTTGCAGTCGCTTGGCCGGTCCGGAAAAATTTCGTAACTTTGCAGCAGTCTTTCCCGTGAAAGCGGGAGGATTAGTCGCCCGGCAATCAGCCGGATCACCCGCGCACTACAGGAAGAAAACGGGTCAGAAGTCGGGTTAGAGGTCTGCCACAGGATGGCACACCGAGTTCGCTCATCAAGCTCGCGGGGCACACCAGTCCCCGATAGCGACGAAAACAGTGCAGTGCGCAATCCCTGCATCAAACCAATGAGGCCAAATCTAAATCAGAATTTTCAGAATACTCAGAATATTCCGAATACCCCCAAACCTACCTCACCACCGCGACCTTGCGGGCCGGGTGGTTGCTTATCTTGACAAGGTAAATGCCGTTGGGCAATGGCTCTGTTTGGCTGTCTGTGCCCACCCGTGCTACGCAACGCCCCATTACGTCAAACACCAGCACGTCCATACCATTGGCACCGCGCACAACAATACGTCCGCCTTCAACGCTCACAGAGCCATCGTAATCCTCAACATAGTCAATGCCCTCATGGCTGCCATCGGCTTCAAAGTATGCTATTAGTGTGGTGTCGGACGTGACGGTTACAGTGCGCATAACGTTAGTGTCGCCATCGCTCCAGCGCACAAAGCAGTATCCTTCGTTAGCTGTGGCTCCAATTTGGGCATGTGGGTTCGAGCAAGTGTGCCTTGTTATCATTCGGGCCGTACCCTTATGTTTGTCGGCAGAGGATACCAGCACCAGCCACGGCTCTTCTTTGTATGTGCTGCTGTTCGACTGATGCCACGTCAAACTCCATTCATAACGATAGGTGCCTTCTTTGTTGCAAGGAACATATATTGTCATAGATTGTCTTTGTCAGTTGCTATATAAAAACCACTGCAAAGATACAATCTTTTTCCGAACTGACCAAAAAATATTTTTGCACTGCAAGGCCTTTGACGGCCGTTGGGACATCGGCAGGTGCGACGCACACGAACTGCCTTTCAACGTTTTTTGTTGCATTTTTTAATTAGTCTGTATGTATATCAAAATTTTTTAGTATCTTTGCAGTCTGAAAAATTCTATAGAATATGAAGAAAATTGTCATCCTCTTTGCCGCTTTGGCTCCAATGCTCACTTGGGCGCAATACGATTTGCTGCGGCCCTCGACCCGCACCGATGTCGGCCTTAAAGGCCCTGTGTATCAGGTTATGAATACAATTCACTCTGTTGACGACGATTCGTGCTGGGCTCGCTCGTCGTCGGCCACCTACACCTTTGGCGGCATGATGGTGACCTATTCGAAGATTGACCTTGCCAATGTGGGCGACACCGTAGAGCACTACTATTTTGCCGGCAACAGGCTCACCTCGTGCGAGGCCATGTTGCCCTACGCCGCCGAAAACGGTGCCGTGGCCTACCGCGACCTCACTTACAGACTGGAATACACCGAGGCCGGCCGCTTAGACAGGATGATAACCTTCTTCCCGGCCGAAGATAACTACATCGACTCGATAGTCGCCAACGTGCAGTGCAACGTCAAAGGCTATCCCGCCAGGCTCACATCGGCCACCGACACATTCGTCTACGAGTATAACCGCGCCGGCAAGCTCGATATGCAGTACCACTACGCCAAAGATATGTCAATGCGCTCCAAGTCGTTTGGCTACGACAACGACGGCCGGCTGCTGCGCGTGCAGGAGAACAGCGTCAACGGTCCGGTGAGTGCAACAATATACACCTACGACGACAAAGGCAACATGACCTACAAGGCCATAACAACTTGGGATCCGGCCACGAAAGTTACCTACAACTACACCTACACCGGCAATGTTGACAAATACGGCAACTGGCTGTCGCGCCATGTCACCATAACGACCAACGGCAAGGTGGTCCACTGCTACGAGACGCGCTCGATAGTCTACTACAAATAAATGTAGGGAAAATCATAATTCGCTAAAAATCAGCCAGTTGTATTGTTGAATATAACTGGCTGATTTTCTTTATGTTAGATAGGTTAGGTTCGGGTTAAGGTCGGGTTGAGGTCGGGTAGGCTTCGGAGGTGCAGGCCCGGCCTCCGAACAAACCCCGATGTAGCCATATAGCATAGCCCTGTTAAGCGGCAGAAAAACAATTAGTTGTTCACAATTTCGTCCAGCTCCAACCAGCGCATCTCCTTGTCGTCGAGCAGCTGCATAATCTCGCCAATGCGGCTCGAGGCATTGGTTATTGCGGTGTGTTCAGTCAATTCGCCCCACGAGAGTTGGCGTTCAAGTGTCGCTTTCTCGGCGTTGAGGGCTTCAATCTCTGTCGTCAGGGCTTCGTATTCTTTCTGCTGCTTGTAGGTGGCCTTGGGCTTGGCGCTTTTGCTGCGCTCGTAGCGCGGTTTCTCGCTGCGAGTCTGCAATGTGGCTTCGCGCTTGGTGGAGTCCATCAGCGCGCGGTAGTCGCTGTAGTTGGAGTGGTAGTCGCGTATGCGGCCGCCGCCTTCGAAGACAAAAAGGTGGTCCACAATATGGTCCATAAACGAGCGGTCGTGGCTCACTATCACCAGACAGCCTTTGTAGGTCTGGAGGAATTGCTCGAGGATCTCGAGAGTGTAAATGTCCAGGTCGTTGGTGGGCTCGTCCAGAATCAGGAAGTTGGGGTTGGCCATGAGCACCATCAGCAGGTAGAGCCTGCGCCGCTCGCCGCCGCTCAGGTTGCCGAAATAGTTGTACTGCGTGGTGCCGTCGAATCCAAAATAGGTAAGAAACTGGTGAGCAGACATCGAGCGTCCGCCGTCGAGCTCGATTTCCTCGGCCACGTCGCGCACAAGGTCGATAACGCGGCGGTCGGCCGGTGCCTGCATACCTTCCTGTGCGTAATAGCCGAATTGTATCGTTTGGCCCACCACCACGCGGCCGCTTGTGGGGCGCAGTTGCTCGGTCATGATACGCAGCAGGGTGCTCTTGCCAACGCCGTTGGGTCCCACAATGCCGATCTTCTCACCACGCTTGAAGACGTAGCTGAAATCGCTTATCGTCTGCGTCGTCGAACCCGGGTGCGTGTGCACTATGTTGTAGAGTTCCAGTATTTTGCCGCCAATACGCTCTGTCTTGACGGTCAGTTGTGGGCGGCTTTCGTCGAACCGGGTGTGGGCCTTGGCCTCCAACTCGTAGAAAGCGTCGATTCTGGCCTGGGCCTTGGTGCCGCGTGCCTGCGGCATACGGCGCATCCACTCCAGCTCTGTGCGGTAGAGGCTGCGGGCCTTGTCGACCTCGGCGCGCTCGTTGTATTCGCGCTCGGCTTTCTTCTCTATGTAGTACTCGTAGTTGCCGCGGTAGCGATAGAGTTTGGCGTTGTCGATTTCGATGATTTCAGAGCAGACGTGGTCGAGGAAGTAGCGGTCGTGAGTCACCATCAAGATTGCCAGCCGCTGCCGCGACAAGAACTCCTCCAGCCACTCAATCATTTCAATGTCGAGGTGGTTGGTGGGTTCGTCGAGTATCAGCAAGTTCGAGTCGTCGAGCAGTATGCGTGTTAGCGCCACCTTTTTCTGCTCGCCGCCGCTCAGAGAGTCCATAGGGCGTTCCAGTAGCCCATCGACCTTCATCCGGCTCAAAATCTCCTCAATGCGTTGCTCAAATGTCCACTCGTCTTCGGTCTCCGGTTTCTGTGCCGCATAGACAAAGCTGCGCACGGTCTGAGAGGCGTGGAATTCGGGGTTCTGCGGCAGGTAGGCCATCTTAACATCGCCGCGGAACGTTACCTTGCCAGCGTCCTGCAGCGTGCGCCCCATCAAGATGTTAAGAAGGGTCGACTTGCCGTAACCGTTGCGCGCTATGAGGGCAGTCTTTTGGCCTGCGTTGATGCCGAAAGAGATGTCCTCGAACAGCAGTTTGTCGCCAAACGATTTGGTCAGGTTTTCAACGGTGAGCAGTGCGTCGGCCATGGCGGTGGTGTTTATGTGTTGTGGTATTTTTCGTTGCGCAGGATGGTGAAGGCGCGATACAGTTGCTCCACAAATATAAGGCGTACCATCTGGTGGTTGAATGTCATGACCGAGAGCGCCATCTTGGCTTGTGCGGCGGCATAAACCTCGGGCGCAAAGCCAAATGCGCCGCCGATAACAAAAACCAGTTCGCGTGTGCCGGCGTTCATATAGCGTTGCAGCTGCTCGGCAAAACCGACCGAGGTGGTTTGTTGGCCGTGCTCGTCGAGCAGTACCACGCGCTCGGTACCGTTCAATCGCTTCAAAATCTGTTCCCCCTCACGGCGGCGTACCTCGTCGGGCGGCAGCTGGCCTTTCACTGCTGGTACCACGTCGATTGTGAAAGCAGTGTAGTGCTTGAGCCGCGCCACGTACTCTTCTATGCCTTGCTGAAGATACGGCACGTCGGTTTTGGAGACAACTATGAGGCGTATGTTCATAGATTTTTTGGAGTGAAGTCAATCATCGCGTACTGCTCGTCGAAGTGTATATCGTTTATTTCGACGGCGTTGAATACTTGTGCGACCTGAGGGTTCTTGCCGAGGCTCAAAAGCAGGCGGTTGCCGTCAAGCATCTCGATAATGTTGGCTCCGGGTTGATTCTTGATGTGTCCGAGGGCTGATCGCAGCATAAACTCGATAGCGGCGCCACCGGAGTAGGAGAGAAATATGTCGGAACCGTTGATTCTGTCCACTGTTATGTCGATTCCAACGCTGGCTTGTTTGAAAAGCACATTCACGTCGTAGGCAACACGAACCGTATGAGGCCCACCATAAATGATTGGTACCGAGCGTCCTGCGCGGCGTTGAATGAGTTGCTGTATCTCTTCGAATGTCAGTCTGAATTGCATGGTTCTGTTTTTGATCGTTATTTTAATGTCACCACAGTGATGCCGGCACCGCCCAATTCGAGCCGTTCTGAGCGAAAGTCGCGCACTTCTGGGTTGGCTCTCAGGTATTCAGAAATCACCTGCTTGAGTATGCCAAATCCTTTGCCGTGCAGTATGCGTACCTCTTTCTCGCTCAGCAATATGGCATCGTCAATGAAATGTGTCAATGCATCTATTGCTTCATCGGCACGTTGCCCGCGAAGGTCGAGGGTGGGGTTGAAGTCGCGCCGCCTCTCGTTTATGTCGCTGAAAACTGATTGGAAGCGGGCGTTTTGGTTAAAGACTTTTTCGGTGGGGATTTTTTGCTTGCGTGTTCCGTGCAGGCGGTCGAGTGCAATGGTCATGCGTATCGAGTTGCTCTCCACCACGGCTTTGCGTCCCTTGATTTCCACCACCTCGCCAAATGTGTCTTGGCCGTCTATGCGTACAATTGTACCAACCTCGACGGGGACAAAAGTATCTTCCAAAGCCGACGGTTTGTCACTGATTTTACGCACAGACGTCTCCGATTGCTTGCGTTCAATTTTGTGCAATTCGGTGCTGTTGCGTTCGGCCTCGGCCCTCATCTTCTCGCGAGCCTGCAATGTGGCTTCGCGCTCGGCATTGTGGCTTTTGATGTCGCTAATGGTCTGCTCCACAGTGCGGTTGGCATCGGTGAGTATTTGCTGTGCCTGCTGGCGTGCTCGGCCAATAATCTCGTTTTTCTTACTTTCGAGTTTGTCATTAAGCCGCTGGTACTTGGCTGTTACCTCGGCAAGGAAGTTGTCGGCCACCTCGAGTTCGGCTTTTTGACGGGCAATCTCCTGTTTGTCGAGTTCAATTTGTTGCAGTTGGTGCTCGAAATCAAGCATTTCGTGACCCACTTTGTCGGCGGCGCGGTTGAGCACCTTGTCAGGAAAACCGATATTGCGTGCAATCTCGAATGCGAATGAGCTGCCCGGATGTCCAATCGCCAAACGGTAGAGTGGGCACATCTGCTCGGTGTCGAAAAGCATGGCGCCATTGACTATTTTAGGATGGCTGTCGGCCAACAATTTGAGGTCGGCGAAATGTGTTGTCACCACGCCGAATGCTTGTCGCTCGTCAAGTTCTTCAAGCACCGCTTCGGCTATTGCGCAGCCCGAGCGGGGTTCGGTGCCGCCGCCAAGTTCGTCGAGCAGAAACAGCGTACCGGCCCCAGCCTGTGCAAGCAGCTGCTTCATGTTTTGCAGGTGCGAGGTGTAGGTCGAGAGGTCGTTGTCTATTGACTGCTGGTCGCCGATGTCTATATATATGTCATCGAACAGGCCGAACTCTGATGTGGCGCGGCAGGGTACTAATAATCCGCATTGCAGCATGTATTGAATCAAGCCTACGGCCTTGAGACATACCGATTTGCCACCGGCGTTGGGACCCGATATTATGAGAATGCGACCCGTGCGGCTGTTCAATTCCATGCTAAATGGCACCACGGCATCGCCTTTCTGCAAGAAAAGCAGCGGATGACGCGCGTCGAGCCAGCCAATTTTTGGCTCGTTGTCAACGATGGGGCGCGAAGCACCCAACGTGAGGGCCAGGCGAGCTTTGGCGCGCAGCAAGTCTATTCGTGCCAGGAAGTGGTAGGCATGGGCCAGATCGTCAAGCAGCGGCCTCAGGTAGTCGCTGAACGCCAGGAGAATCTTCTGCACCTCGTGACGCTCGTCGAACTCGAGTTGGCGCAGGTCGTTGCCAAGTTCCACAACCTCGGCCGGTTCTACGAAAGCCGTCTGGCGTGTGGCCGATTCGTCGTGTATAATGCCTTTTAACTTGCGGCGGTGGGTGTCGAGCATTGGTATCACCGGTCTGCCGTTGCGGATTGTGGCCTCGGCGTTTTCGGGTGCCCAGCCTTCGCGTTTGGCACGGGCCAGCGATCGGCTGAGCTGTGCTTCGGCCTCGACGCGCTTGCGAGCCATTGAGCGGCGTATCTCAAGCAGTTTTTCCGAGGCAGTGTCGTACAGTTCGCCGTGGTCGTCAACCAGTTTGTCGAGCGAGCGCAACAGGGCAGGCTCTACATACACTTCGGAAGCCATGTCGCTCAGGTGCCGATATTTCCCGGCCGACTCCTCTTCTTCGTCGGGAATTAGAAACCGTACGCACTCGTCGACCGTATGCAGCGAACACTTGAGATTGAAAAGCTCTGTAAGCTCTATGGCGGTGCCAGGCAGGCGCAGACGCTCAACTGCACCGCTCATGTCGGTGAAGTCCTGGGTGGGGAAAGAACCCTCGAACATGACCACCTGACGCATCTCTTCGGCCAAGTCCAGTTCCCGCTGCAAGGCGTCGTAGTCGGTGCCGAAGGTCATCTGCGCGGCCATCTGGCGTGCCAGTGCGTTGCTGCACTCGGCTGCGAGCATTTCGCGTATGCGGTCGAATCCTATTTTATGTTCTATATCGGTCATTGCGATGTGTCGAAATCAAGGTAGAAGGGCCAGCGTTGGCGGAACCGGTCCAATTCGTCGCGGTCGAGCACGACGGTGGCCATCTGGGGGCGGCCAGGTTGGCAGCACGACACCTGGCGGCCGCAGTAGTCGTAGGCCGCCGAGTGGCCCGAGTATTCAATGCCCTCGTCGTCGATGCCGGTGCGGTTCACACCCACCACGTAGGCCATATTCTCGATGGCGCGGGCCTGCAGCAGGGTGGTCCAGGCCTGTTGGCGCGAAGCTGGCCAGTTGGCGCTGAGCAGCAGCAGGTCGTAATCCAACCGCTTGCCGTCGAAGCTGTTACGCAGCCATAGCGGGAACCTGAGGTCGTAGCATACCGCCGCCCGTATGCGCCATCCGCGCCATTCAACCGTGGTGCGGGCGGTGCCGCGGCAGATCTGGTCGGCTTCGCTGCTCATTCTGAACGTGTGAGCCTTGTCATATCGGTGGCATTGGCCATCGGGTTGCACCATGTGCATCCGGTTGTAGGCCCGGCCGCCTTCGGCCACCACCCAGGTGCCAACCAGCAGTGCGTCGAGCCGCTGCGCTGTCTGGCGAGCCCAATGCAGCGTCGGTCCGTCGGCAGGCTCGGCCAGCTGGGCCATATGCGACGAGAAGCCGGTGGTAAATGTCTCGGGCAGCACCACAACGTCGGCCACAATGCCGTCGAGCGCCGAATCTATCGCCGCGCGGTTGGCTGCGGGGTCTTCCCACACAATGCCGTGTTGCAGGTATGCCACTTTCAACTGTTGGTGCATAGCAGGGTGTTGGTTAGGTCGGTTTTCAATTGTTGGCGCAGTTCGTCGGCCGAGCCGAAACGGCGTATGGGGCGCAGACGGCGGACAAACTGCACCGTCAACTGCTGCCCGTACAGGTCGCCTTCGAAGCCTATCAGGTGCACCTCGAAAGCAGTTGTGGTCTGGCCAAAAGTGGGTTGTGCCCCTATGTTGGCCATGGCCGGGTAACTTTTGGCGCCTGCGGTGGCCACAGCGGCGTATACGCCGTTGGCAGGCAGGGCCTTGAGTCTGTCGGGCAGCTCGATGTTGGCTGTCGGGAACCCCATGGTGCGTCCCACCTGGCGCCCGAGCACTACGCTGCCGGTGGCGGCATAGCGGCGGCCAAGCAGGGCGGCGGCCAGCTCCACGTTGCCCTCGACCAGGGCATGGCGCACACGAGTTGAGCTCACCTCGAGCCCCCCGACGAGGACGGCGCTGTCGGTCAGCAGCTCCACGCCGAGTTGCCGAGCCTCCTCGGGCAGGCGGTCGAAATCGGCCGCAGCGCGGTTGCCAAACTGGTTGTCGTAGCCTGTCAGCAGCGCGCAAACGCCGAGTTTCTCAACCAGCACCGAGCGCAGGAACTCGCAGGCCGAAAGCCGCGCCAAGTCGGCACTGAAGTGCAGCTGCAACATATTGCGTACCCCGGCGTCGGCCAGCAGACGGCACCGCTCGTCGGCTGTCGAAAGGAGCGCGAAGCCCCCGTCGGCCTTGCCGAGCACGATACGCGGATGGGTGTCGAAGGTCACCACCACGGGCTCCAAGCCGCGGCGGCCGGCCTCGGTGTTGAGCCGTTCGATAATGTGGCGGTGACCGGCGTGCACACCGTCGAACATGCCCACCGTGGCCATGCAATTGCCACCCAAGTGGCTGATATTGTCGATGTTGTATGTTTCCACTATCGGCGCTGAAAACTGCAAATTTACACAATTTATGGCAAACAGGCAAATAAATATTTCCACACACTTTTTCGTCGGTCCTTCGAGGAGTGGTGAAATTTTGCTTAAAATATTGAAAATCAACCAATTGAACGCATTAAATGTATCGCGCTGGTTTTCAGGCCTTTAGATGGGTTAGGTTCGGGTTAAGGTCGGGTTGAGGTCGGGTAGGGGTCGGCGTCGTCCATATATTTTCCGAACAAATGCCGACCTAAGCCGGTACTTTACACATACTCAGTGTGTTGCAGCGCTAAATAAAACAACAGCGAAGCCAATGCCTCGCTGTTGCAATTTCAAATGCTTTTTTCAAGGTCAGCGCAGCACCAATTTGCGCACTACGGGGCCATATGGGGTGGTTATGTGCAGCATGTATATGCCGCGGGGCCAATGGCCTGTGTCGATGGTTCGGGCCAAGCCCGACACCTTCTCGGCGTGCACCTGGCGGCCGTCGGCGTCGTAAACCTCGATGGCCACAAGCCCGAACGACGAGAGCACCTGCACCCTGTCGGCGGCGGGGTTGGGCGAGATGGTGACGAAGCTCTGCATAAGGTCGACCGGCAGCACGGCGGCGTTGGTGTCAACACCGGTGCCGGTGCTGTCTGGCGTCTGCGTCGAGTCGTTCACCGTCGTCGAGTCGCTCACCGTCGTGGTGTCCGGCGCAGGCGGCGGGGTCAAGATTGGGAACATGAACGGAATGACTTCATCATGATATTCAGCTCCGACATTAACCTTAAAATTATGCCGTGCTGTATCCCAAAGCATATCCAGATATGTTTTATTTGTTGTGTCTATGTTTGCACTATGGCTCAAAACGTTTACCAATATTGGGGTAAACGATCGGTTGGGATAAACTATGCTGCGAAGATTTGTCGGGTACAGTGAATCATAGGTAGCAGCAAGGTATATACAAAAACGTGGGGCGACATAGAATGTGTCTCTAACAGTTACGGCGCTGTCAAAATAGGCTTCCCTGACTGGGAGATAGCTGGCATCGTTGAAATTGGTGCCAGTACCACGCAGAAACGGAGGATTGGAAAAATAGACGTACTTTGCAGCCCTGTCGCTGTAGTTTATGCGGCAGCCGCGGATGGGTTTGACATATAGCTCGCTGTCCAAAGTGTGGATAATCAAACTGTCGTAGGTATGATCCAACACGGTGTCTTCAATAATGTATCCAACTCGAGGGTTAAGGTCATGTGTAAGAGAGCCATATATGGCAGCCACACCGTATATGTTGACAGGCTCTCTGGAAAAAAACCTGTTGGAAAACCCATACAAAAGCCCTCCTTCCATAGGAATATAATCCCATGTCATCCAGCAGGTGCAAACAGAATCGGCAGGCGTTATTCCAAAATATCCTGCTCTGTGCATTGGTACTGTATCAATCTGTGCCGCATAAACCACTGTGTTGGCAAAAAGGCCAACTATTGCTAAGATTAATAATGACTTTTTCATAATCTTATAGTATTAATGGGGTTTGTTTTCAACTGCAAAGATACGAATATTTTTAAAAAACCATTCAAAAATATGACACATTTTTATGCCCGTTTGTTGCAACCGGAGGCAAAAAAACTTTCTTACTCGGCTCCGAACTGCATCAAATATGCTTTTATGAACTCGTCGAGGTGGCCGTCGAGCACCCCGGCCACGTCGCTGGTCTGGTAGTTGGTGCGGTGGTCCTTGACGCGGCGGTCGTCCATGACGTAGGAGCGTATCTGCGAGCCCCATTCAATTTTTTTCTGGCTGGCCTTGATTTTGTCTTTCTCCTCCATACGGTGTTTGAGCTCGCGGTCGTAGAGCTGGCTGCGGAGCAGACGCATGGCGTTCTCTTTGTTTTTGGGCTGGTCGCGCGTCTCGGTGTTCTCGATAAGTATCTCTTCTTCGGCTCCGGTGTAGGGGTCTTTGTACTGGTAGCGCAGGCGCACGCCGCTCTCGACCTTGTTGACGTTCTGGCCGCCGGCACCGCCGCTGCGGAAGGTGTCCCAGCTTAGTTTTGACATATCAACCACTACTTCAATTGAGTCGTCGATAAGTGGTGTGACACTGACACTTGTGAAGCTGGTCATGCGTTTGCCCTGGGCGTTGAAGGGGCTTACACGCACTAAGCGGTGCACACCGGTTTCGCTCTTGAGGTAGCCGTAGGCAAATTCGCCTTCGATTTGCAGGGTGCAGCTCTTTATGCCGGCGCCGTCGCCGTCGAGCGAGTTGCTGACCACCACGCGGTAGCCGTGGGTCTCGGCATAGCGTATGTACATGCGCATAAGCATCTCGGCCCAGTCCTGAGCCTCCACGCCGCCGGCACCGGCGTTGATGGAGAGCACCGCGTCGAGGCGGTCGCTGTCGTTGCGCAGCATATTCTTGAACTCCAAGTCCTCGACTTTCTTCTGGGTGACTGCAATCTGAGCCAGCAGCTCATCCTCGGTGGCGTCGCCGGACTCGAAGAATTCGCCCATCACCTCCAAGTCGCCGCAAGATGTGTCAACGTCGCTGAAAGCCGTTACCCAGCTCTTCTTGGCGTTGATGCCCTTGACGACCTTTTGCGCCTCCTTGGGGTCGTTCCAAAAGTCGGCGGCTTCGGTCTTCTTCTCCTCCTCGGCAATCCAGGCCTGGGTCTTGGCGATGTCGAGGAATTTATAAAGTGCGTCTCTGCGTGCGATGAGGTCTTTTATCTGTTCTTGGTTTGTCATAGTCGGTATGCTCTGTGATGAGATATGAAAAAAGGGTAAGCTGTTTATATCGCACCGCTACAACCAAACACCCTTGCTGTATTCCTACCCTGGGGGATTCAATGGGAGCTGGTCGTATAAGACTTACCCGATTTGCAAAAGTACAACTTTTTTTGATAACGGCAAAAAAAAGTTGTACGGCAATATTCAACCATCTCATTTTTAATGATATAATTTTCTGTCGTTGATGCGCTTTTTTTGTGATGGTAGATTTTTTTTTGCCGTCGCATAATATTTTGGCCTTGTCTGCGTTATTATGTCATGTTAAACAGAGTGCTCATCATCTATACGGGCGGCACCATCGGCATGGTGCAGGACGAGAACGGCTCGCTACACCCGTTTGCTTTGGACCGCATTTACGACGCTGTGCCGCAGCTAAAACATTGTTGCTACGACATTGATTCGTGCCAGCTCGACGACATTATCGACTCGTCGAACATGACTCCCGATTTCTGGGTGTCGATAGCCAACATTGTTGAGCGCGAGTACGACAACTACGATGGCTTCGTGGTGCTGCACGGCACCGACACTATGTCCTACACGGCATCGGCACTCAGTTTCATGTTCAAGAACCTCTCCAAGCCGGTCATTCTCACCGGTTCGCAGCTGCCGCTGGGTATGCTGCGAAGCGACGGCCGCGAGAACATCATCTGTGCACTGGAGATTGCCTCGGGTCGCATTGCCGAAATCGCCGAAGTGTGCATCTTCTTCGAGAGCCACCTCTATCGCGGCAACCGCTCGACCAAAGTCAGTGCCGAGAATTTCGACGCCTTCGAGAGTTACAACTACCCGTCGCTGGCAAAAGCAGGCATCAACATCACTTTCAAGGAGCATCTGCTGCTACCCAAACCCACCGTAAAACTCGAAGTGCGCAAGCGTTTCGACAACCGCGTGGCGGTGCTCAAACTCTTCCCCGGCATAACCCAGGCTGTGGTCGAGTCGGTGCTGAGCACCCCCGACCTGCAGGGTGTCATTATTGAAACGTATGGCTCAGGCAACGCCCCCACGGAGCGCTGGTTCCTCGACGCCCTCGAGCACGCCATTGCCCGCGGCGTGATTGTGTTCAACGTAACGCAGTGCAAGGCCGGTGCTGTCAAGATGAGGCAGTATGCTGCCAGTTGCGACATGGACCGTCTCGGTGTGGTGGGCGGTGGCGACATAACAATCGAGGCCGCTGTGACCAAAATGATGTATCTGCTTGGCTGCTATCCCGGCGACAAGGAACACGTGCGCCAACGTCTCAGCCAGCCCTTGCGCGGCGAGATGTCGTGATTTTATATGAAGATTAACAGGTTTATAAAGGTTGCCGTATTGTCGTTTGCGCTGGCTGTGTGTGCAGTCGGCAACGCGCGTGCCCAGGGCACTATGGCCAACCTAATGACCTTCGACAACCACTTGGTCCATTTCGGAATTCAGGTAGGAATTGTTAATGCAAAATTCGACCTCGACTATAGCGAAGACGATGCTCTGCGCCGTGAGATACAGGGCGTTACATCATATTTTAAGCCAGGGTTCCATATTGCCATCATAGTCCCAGACCTGCGGCTCGGCCCGTGGTTCAACTTCCGTTTCCTGCCCGGTGTGACTCTTATGACTCGCCGCCTTGAATATTCGTGGGAGCCTGAAGCGCTGGCCGCCAACAGCCGTGCCGAGCGATGGCGCACTGTCGAATCGGTATACGGCGACATACCCATCGAATTCAAGTTCCGCGCGGCTCGATACGGCAACTTCCGCCCATACCTCACCAGCGGCATTTCCTATGGATTTGACTTTGCCTCGACACGCAAGAATCGAAACAACACGCAAGAGTCCATAGTGAAACTCTCTGCCAACGATTTCCGTATCACCACCGGTGTCGGATTCGATTTCTTTCTGCACTATGTTAAGTTCGCCATCGAGCTCAAGATGGCTTTTGGCATGAACGAACTTATGGTGCCCGACAGCGACATATACGCCCGCTCGGTGAATGGCTTGAGTTCGCGAGTTTTCTTTTTGACGTTCACATTCGAAGGCGGCTATGAAACATATTCTTTTTGATGTCGATGGTACGCTGCTCGACAGCCGCGAGGCTTTCTGCGGCTCCCTCGAGCGTGCGCTGCACCGCTACAGTATTTCGCACGGTGACATTTCGATATATTTTACATGCACTTTGGCGCAATTCGTGGCCGACTTTGATATTAAGGACCCTTCATTTTTGCCGGAATGGAACGCCGACTATGTGGCCAGCCTGGTGCGTGCACCCCTCTTCGACGGTGTGGAGGATATGCTGCGCCGCCTGCACGAGGCCGGTGTGCCAATGGGTGTGGTAACCTCGCGCCTGCACAACATAGCCTTGACCGGATTGGCCGAGAAAGGGCTTGGCGACTGTTTTGTCGAGGTTGTGGCCTCCGACGACGTGTCGCGTCCCAAGCCCGATGCCGAGCCGATCCAGCTCTACATGAGCCGTCGTGGCGCAAATCAAGCCGATGTGCTCTATATTGGTGACGCTGTTACCGACCGCCAATGTGCCGAGGCTGCCGGTGTCCGCTTTGCCGCGCCGGCATGGGCTCCTCTGCCTCCAGAATTGCAACCATGCACCATAAGTCAGGCTAACATTCTGTCCTACATAGAATTATAGATTTTTACCATACTCATACTACTTATCGCTCTCAGCTACAGGGTTTTATATGGGTTAGGTTCGGGTTAAGGTCGGGTCAGGGTCGGTATCGAGTCGGATAAAGCCCGTTTTACCCCATACTATAAGCGAACCAGACCGAACTTTTACTGGTCCGGTCTGGCTATTTTAGCCATTATTGGTTTTATTTTTCTGTCTTGGATTTGCTGCCTATCCAGGGTATATTGGGCAGTTCCACCGAGCGGAATGCACTGAGGAAAGGGTTTGACGGAGCCTGTTCGTGACCGTAGATATCGTCAATCATGGCGCTGTATTTCTTGGCAAGTACGGCTCTCTTTAGCTTGAGGGTGGGCGAGAGCATACCGTTGGCCGAGGTCCACTCGTCGATAACCAATCTGAACTGTTTGATTTGCTCGTGTGCGGCAAAGCTCTTGTTTATCTCCTCGATTATCTTCTTGTATTTGGCTTGTGTCTCGGGCAGGTTTATCAATGCCTGGTTGTCGCGGTAGTGCAGTTTGTATTTCAGGGCCCAGAAGTGCAGTGTGTTGAAGTTGGGCGATATGATGGCTGCGGCAAACTTTTCTGACGAGCCGACCACCATGGCCTGCTCTATGTATTCGCTTTCGCGCATACGGTTCTCGAGCAGCTGCGGAGCCACGTATTTGCCGGCCGAGAGTTTGAATATGTCTTTCTTGCGGTCTGTGATTTTGAGGTATTTGCCGCTCATCATACCCACGTCGCCGGTATGGAACCAACCCTCGTCGTCGATGACCTCTGCGGTGTACTCCGGGTCTTTGTAGTAGCCTAGCATAACGTGCGGCCCGCGGGTCAGTATCTCTCCATCGTCGGCAAACTTGACCTCAACACCCTTGAGTATGGGCCCAACGGTGCCAATCTTGACGTTGCCGTGTGCCGGGTCGTTGACTGCAATGACGGGCGAGGTCTCGCTCAATCCGTAGCCTTCGTAGATATTTATGCCGGCGGCTGCGAAGAGCTTGATCATGCGTGGCTGGATGGAGCTCGAACCGGTGATGACCACCATGCGGTTGCCGCCGAATTTCTCGCGCCATTTGCTGTATACCATGCGGTCGTATAAACGTTGCTTGAGCTGGTACCACAGCGATACCTTTTTGAGCAGTGTGTAGTCGTAGCGATAGCCGTGGCGGAAGGCACTTTCGTAGATGAGTTTTTTCAAACCGGTGAAATCTTTGCCGGCGGCATAGAGTTTGTCAAAGAACATCTCCAGCACGCGAGGCACCGCGCAGAAGCCGCAGGCTTTTACCTCGGCCAAATTCTGGGCTATGGTACCCAAACTCTCGGCATAGTATATGCTTATGCCCTTATACTGGTAGTGGTAGTTCATTGAGCGCTCATAGGCGTGGTTGAGTGGCAGGAAGGAGAGTATGCGTGCCGACGAGTCCTGTGGGTTGACCTGTGAGTGGGCCAAAAAGTTGCTGCACATATTGCGGTGCGAGAGCATCACGCCTTTGGGGTCGCCGGTGGTGCCGGATGTGTAGATGAGGGTAAACCAGTCGTCGGGCGAGATGGACTCTTTGCGATGTTCGATTTCGCCCATCCAGCGGTCGCGGCCTGCAATGCCTGCTTTGAGTATCTCAAGCATCCGATGCTCGCCTGGAACATTGGACAAGGTGTAAATGACAGGTTGAGTCTCCATTTGGTCCAAAGCCGGACGTATGCGTTTAAGCAGTAAGTTGTTGCTGACAAATATTGCCTTGGCTTCGCTGTGTGTGAAGATATGCAGATAGTTGTCGGTGCTCAGGGTGGGGTATACGGGCACATGGATTATGCCGCTCATGGCCAATGCCATGTCGACAAAGTTCCATTCCGGACAGTTTGGCGATATGGTTATCACCTTGTCGCCAGGCTGCAGGCCCACCTCACAGAGGCCGTAGGCTAAGTAGTGGGCATATTTATAGTAGTCGTGAGAGCTGTATTTAATCCATTCGCCGTTGACTTTTCCGGCAAGGATATCTTCTTTGGGGTAGTTGGCCACCAGGTGGTCAAGAAGGTCGAAAGTGCGTTTAACTTCCATTGTATTACTTATTTATTCCAATTTTTGTCTATGAATTCCTGTAGCGACTGGCTGATGGCCAAATTGTCTTTCAGCGGGTAGCGCAGGCGTGTAAAAATCTCGGCCAGGTTGCGTGTGCCGTTTTGACGCACCATTTCTTGGTTAAATGGGAATTGCTCCCTGACGCGGTGGGTGCGCACAATATCGTCGTCGGTATAGTCGTGGTAGGTCTCGTAGTGCACAGTGCCCTCAAGGTCCAGCCTCTCGCTCATGCGTCCCTCTTCGGCGGGGTATCCCAGTGCAACGGTAATAACAGGCATAACCCCTTGCGGACATTGCAGCAGGTTGGCAATCTTTGCGGTGTTGTAGAGAACAGTGCCAAGGTAGCACAAACCAAGCCCGTATGCTTCGGCTGCCACGCACATATTTTGGGCGCATAGTGAAGCATCGACCGTGGCGCTGAGCAGCCACAGCAGATTAGAACAGGGCTCGTCACAGTCGCTTAGGCGGCACCAGTGGTGGTAGCGGTTTACGTCGGCGCATACGGTCAGAAAAACCGGTGCTGTGCGGCATTGACCAAAATTGAGGTCGCAGAGTTGGTCTTTAAGGGGCTGCTCACGAGTAACTATAACGCTGTAGACCTGCATATTGCCTGTGTTCGAAGCTCTCATGCCGCAGTTTAGTATATCGTCAAGCACCTCTTGCGATATAGGGTCGGTTTTGAACACCCTTATAGATTTATGCCCCTTGAGGAGCTCAGTGGTATTGCGGTCCATTCCGGTCTACTTTTTTACATCTCTTAAAAATTGCAAAATTACAACTTTTTCTCATATCTCAAAAAAAAATATTATTTTTGCAGCCGTTTTAGAATATAAAAAGACAATGAATATAATAATTGCAGGCGACGGAGAGGTGGGTTTCCACTTGGCAAAATCGCTATCGGAACTTGATAACAACATCACTGTTGTAGACCCTCACTCGGAGTTGCTGAAGCAGTTGGAGAGCGAGACCGACCTACTTACTATCATAGGCAACTCTACCTCACCACAAGTGTTACAAGATGCCGGCACATCGAGTTGCGACCTCTTTCTCTCGGTTTTGCACGATGAGTCAATCAACCTTGTTACCGCAATTCTGGCTAAAAAGCTGGGCGCAAAAAAAACTGTGGCCCGCATAACCAACGCAGAGCTTCTCTCGCCAAAACATCGTGAGACTTTCCGCGACTTGGGTGTCGATGAAATGGTGTGCCCCGAGCGCATCGCCGCCAAGGAAATAACCAACCTGCTCAATAACACCATGGCCACTGAATTTTTCGATTTCAGTGGAGGCTTGCTCACCCTCTATCTCATACGTCTCGAGGCCGAATCGCCGGTGATAAGCCGCAGTGTTCGCGAAATCACTCAGATATATGCCGAGTTACAGGTTCGCATAGTCGCCATTTTGCGCGATGGAGAGACAATAATACCTCATTCCGACACAGTGTTCCGTCAAGGCGACTTGGCCTACATCATAGGCCGTGCCAACCAGCTCGACATTATCAAGCAGGTGGCTGGCAAGCACGATATGAGCGTTTCAAACGTTATGATTGCCGGAGGTGGACGCATTGGCCGTTATGCTGCCATGACCCTAGAGGGCCGTATGCGCACAACCCTCATAGAGCAGGATCGTCAACGTTGTGTTGACCTTACATCGGTTCTTAATAAAACGCTGATTATCAACGGTGACGCAACAAATATTGAGCTTCTCAAGGAAGAGGGACTGCAACGCACTGATGCTTTCGTGGCGGTGACAGGCTCCTCCGAGACTAACGTCCTTACTTGTTTGCACGCAAAGAAACTGGGTGTGCAGCGAACTATCGCGTTGGTTGAGAATACCGGATTCATTACCCTCTCGCAAGACATAGGTATCGACACTATCATAAACAAAAAACTTATCACAGCCAGCTACATTGCCCGTTTTATCGTCAAAGCCGAAGCTTTAAGCAGCAAATGGCTCAGCGGTACCAACGCCGAGGTTATAGAGTTCAGCGTAGGCAAGTGGTCTCCGGCCACACGGCGTCCTATCGGCGAACTTGAAATGCCCCAGGGTGCCACGATTGGCGGTGTTATTCGCGGTCGCGAGCCCATGCAACCTTTAAAGGACCTACAACTCAAAGCCAAGGATAAAGTGATTATCTTTACCCTACCTGCTGTCATGGACCGCGTATCACGTCTATTTAAGTAGCATTCCGCCTATGTTTCACCGCTTTAACATAGCATTACTGGCCAGACTCTGCGGCCAATTACTTTTGGTCATCTCATTATTGATGGCTGCAGCATTGGCAGTGTCGCTGCTCATGGCCGACGGGGCTGCAATGGTCCTGGCCAAGTCTCTTGCTTTAACTATGTTGGCGGGGTTGCTGTTACGCTTCGTTTTTGGCCGTAAGGCAAGGTTCGAACTTTTTGGTCGCGAGAGTCTTTGGCTTACCAGTATGCTGTGGATTGTGGTACCACTATTCGGTGCACTGCCATACTGGTTTTACGGAACTACCCATGGAGTGATCGATGCAATTTTTGAGTCGGTAAGCGGATTTACCACTACCGGAGCATCTGTGGTGCAACATCCCGAAGAGCTCCCTGCCAGCTTGCTCCTATGGCGCAGTGCCACCCAGTGGCTCGGTGGATTGGGTTTGGTGCTTTTTGTTGTGGCCGCAAACAGGCGCATGGCTGTGGGTTCGCTTCAGCTCTACGATGCCGAATTCTCCGGTACTCAACAGCGTAAGCTGCACCCTCGAATAGCCAAAAGTGTTGGTCGTATGTGGCGTATATATACCGCTATAACCCTTATTATGGTGGCTGCCATGAGAACCTGCGGCTGCGGATGGGTCGATTCGTTCTGCCTCTCAATGAGCACAGTCTCGACAGGCGGCTTCGTTACGCATTGCACCGGCCTTAGCGTTCTCAATCCGTCGGCAATGGCTGTTGTTGTAGTGTTCATGTTTATGAGTGGACTAAACGTCGCCATGCTCTATAATCTGCTTACATTAAGGTGGCGGCAATTAAAGCACAGCGAAGAGTTTACCGTCTACGTAGTGTTGTTTGCAGTGTCGGTTGGTGTGTGCACTCTCTCGTTTGTGCTGGCCGGCAATGGGGTGGGGGAGTCGGCACAGTACTCGATATTCCACATAGCTTCGACACTTTCAACGAGTGGTTTCTACGTTGCTCATCCGCAATACTGGTCGTTGCCGGTCAGCGTCTTCACTTTTTTGCTAATGTTTGTTGGAGCTATGGCCGGTTCTACAGGAGGCGGTTTGAAAATACTGCGCCTGATGTACCTGTTGCGTTACCTGCGCAACTACATAACCCGTATGCTTCATCCCAACGTGGTGTTCAGCGTCAAAGTTGATTCGCGAACCATTGCCGCGCACTACGTGAACAAGATTTTTGCATTTGTATTTCTATATATAATTTTTGTTATTGCCGGAGGCTTTGTGCTTACGCTGTGCGGCAGCACCATACCCGAGGCGCTGAGTATGGCGGCGGCCAATATGGCCAACCTCGGGCCCTCGCCGCTGATGGACTCTACTGGCTCAATGCCAGTGTACCACTCACTGCCGGCGGTGGCCAAATGTGTGTTGATGTTGCTTATGCTGGCTGGAAGACTCGAAATTTTTGCTTTGCTGGCTATTGCTTCACCGTTAATAACCCATCTCAATCGTCGTTAAATCATGGCAGGCAGTTCGTTCAAAGCAATTTTACGCTACATCGGCACAACTCTCATTGCCGAGGGTATACTTATGTTGTTGTGCTTGGTGCCTGCCCTGCATTTTGCCGACGGCACATGGGTTGCTGTGGCGGCTTCGGGTGGCTTTACCCTTGCATTGGGATTATTGTTGGTGCTGACATTCAACGGCTACAAGACCGTATCGGACCGTCGTATGTCGTACCTGTTGGTCACTCTGGTCTGGGTTGTGTTGGCGTTGTTTGGCACGTTGCCCCTCCTTGCCACCGGCGCCACACTACGTTTTGGCGATGCCTTTTTCGAGTCTATGTCGGGTCTCACTTCCACAGGCGCCACGATTTTTGCCTCGGTCGAGGTGCTGCCGGCCTCGGTTCTGTTGTGGCGTAGTATGATGCAGTGGTTTGGCGGTTTCGGTATTGTGTTGTTGGTAGTTGCGTTGAGCCCCTCGCTGGGTATTAACAAATACAGCCTATACACCGCCGAGGTGTCGGGAGCCGACAATACCGGCAAAACTTCCACCTCTACAGTGGTCATGGTAAGGCGAATGCTGGCGGTATATATTCTGCTTACGTTATTATTTGTCACTGCGCTTTTGGCTTCGGGTATGCAACTGTGGGATGCCGCCAACCTCACATTCACAAACATATCGTCGGGTGGTTTCTCTATCTACGACGACAGCCTTGCCTCGCTCACCCACACACAGCAGTTCCTGCTGGCAGGCGCCATGTTGCTGAGTGGCGTCAACTTTTCGCTGCTTTACCTCTTTTTCTCGTTCAAGTGGCGTCGCATTGGCCACAAGCTCGACCAGTTTGGATTCTATATGGTAATATACCTGTTGGCGGCGGCTTTTGTAGCTGTGGCACTGCATTTCAAGATGGGCGAGAGGTGGGCCGACGCAGCCCGCCTGGCCGCTGTGCAATGTGCTAGCGTTATCACCACCACGGGCTCTTTGGTGGCCGACACGTCGCAGTGGTGGGTGCCGGCCACCTACCTCTTTGTTATGCTCTCGCTTTGCGGAGCCATGGCCGGCTCGACCAGCGGCGGCCTCAAAATCATGCGCGTGCTTATCTTGATGCGCAACGTGCGCTCGGTGCTGCGCGACAGGCTACATCCCAACTCTGTCGAGCCTGTGCGCCTCAACGGCAAACCCGTGTCGGCACAGATTATCACCAACGTGATGGTGGTCTTTTTTGTCTTTGTCTTCACAATAATCATGGGCGTTCTGGCGTTAATGTTGTTCCAAACCGGCGCCACCGAGGCCATTGGCGCCACTGTGGGCTGCATAACCGGCTACGGTCCCGGCCTTGGCACATCGGGAGGCTACGGCTGTTATGCCGCTTTTACGGCTGGTGCCAAGTGGGTTTGCTCGCTGCTTATGCTCCTCGGTCGCCTCGAATGCCTCACCGTCTTAGTGCTTTTGGTGCCAAGCTTTTGGCGGCGTTGAACTGTTGTTTCGCGGTTTGCCAACACGCCGCTGTTGAAAAAATGCCGCGACAGCTGGCGCTGTTAGCAAAAAAATGAGTATCTTTGCACCGAATTTCTTATTCATCACGCAATGGAAGACAGTCACATTATCGAGCTCAAAGATGTTGATATCAACCACGAAAACGGCCCTCTGCTGCGCGGAGTGACCTTCACCGTCGACCGCGGCGAGTTTGTCTACCTCATAGGCCGCAGCGGCGCCGGCAAGACCTCACTGCTGCGCAGTCTCTATGCCGACCGACCCATATCGGGCGGCACCGCCATGGTGTGCGGCATGGACGTAGCCCACATACGTCGACGCCACATCCCGCGTTTGCGCCGCAAGATAGGCATTGTATTCCAGAATTTCCGTCTGCTCGACGACCGCAATGTGCGTGGCAACCTCGAGTTCGTGTTGCGCGTCACCGGCTGGCGCAAACGCGCCGAAATCGACGCCCAGGTGGCCAAAACCCTCGAAGCTGTGGGCATTGCCGACAAGGCCGATGAGCCAATAGGCAGCCTCTCCGAGGGCGAGCAGCAGCGCGTGGGCATTGCACGGGCCCTTATCAACAACCCAGACCTCATTATTGCCGACGAGCCCACGGGCAACCTCGACCCCGTCACCTCGGCCGAGATTATGCAGCTGCTGGTAGACCTGAACCGCGAGCGCCGCACCACCATGTTTATAGCCTCGCACGACTTTATGATGATCGACAAATTCCAGTCGCGAATGCTCGTTTGCGAAAACGGAACCGTAGTCGAACCCCAATAAAATATAAATTTTTGATTTTAAATGGATTATAAATTTGTGTTTAATCTACTTAAAATCAGTATATTAGATAGGTTAGGTAAAGCCTTTGCCTGTGGCAAAGGCGATAGCGAAGCGGAGAAAGAATCGACAGCAAAAAAAAATCACCGGGAAAAAAATTGGCCAGTTCGGAAAAATAATTGTATCTTTGCATTTTGAAACTAACAAAAAAACATCATAAAACCATGAAAAAGTCATTTACAATCATCGTTCTTCTGCTTGCCATGTGCACACTCAGCGCCCAAGACACAGTTAGGTTCGGCGACTGCAGGTATATGTGCTACCCAAGGCCCACAAATTATTACGAATGCCTACGTGGTGACACGGCTTATTGTTTAAATGTTCATGGTCTTGTTTGGCCCGATTCATATACTATTCTGTTTATCACACAAACGAACACGAACCTGTCAATATCTATGGAGTAGCTATCACTGCCGATGATAGCTTGAGGACATATATTAAAGCCTATATTGCCAAGACCCGTCACGACACATTATTTGTAATTGACTCCACCTCCAACTGTAGGAAAACAAAACTTTATGAATATGAAGCCGAGTATCATTTAATGAGTATCCGTGACAGTATGGGTAATCCAATCTGGGATAGTCTTGGTCATTGCCTCCTTGATACAATCTCAGACCCGCGTAACGAATATGTGCCATGTTTGGAGTTCTATTTTGACGCTCCTGTGCCAGTTACCGACACATTCTTTCTCTGTTTCTGCTCAGACCCCATAAAACCCACGACAGGGGGAAACGTTTATTGTTCCTATGGTTCCGATTGGCCTATAGGCTCTTTCCCAAATGAAAAGATATACCAAAGCCAGACCATCCCAACTGGCATGGCATCAGTCACACCTGGATTTAGATATAACTATGTAAATAACGGCTGCAGGGGTGGCGCATTCCCGATAGTGGTGCTTGACGAAGACCTCAGGGACACCACGGGCACCAACCCACCAGATACCACGGGTACCGGCGGCGGTGATGGTGGCGGTGACACGGTAGGAATCAGTGCGGTGACGGGGCAGGCAGCCATCGACATAGCACCCAACCCGACCGACAACGTGACCACGGTGAGCAGCGCGGTGCCGCTGCGCATGGTCGAGGCCTACGACGTGGCCGGCCGCCTGCTGCTGCGCCAGCCCGCCACAGGCCGCACCGCCAAGGTTGACATGAGCGGCTACCGACCGGGCTGCTACATACTCAAAATCCACACCTCTGCCGGCACCGCCCACCGCAAATTGATATTGCGATAGTACGAAAATATAAACCACTGATAACCAGCCTGTTGTAAAATACCACACAACAGGCTGGTTTTCAATAATATAGATAGGTTAGGTTCGGGTTAAGGTCGGGTTGAGGTCGGGTCAACCTCGGAGGGGTCCGCACGGCCTCCGAACAAAATGCGATAAAAGTCTATACCATAAGGGCTTAACCCTCAAAATTCCAGCGGTTTGCCTATTATGGCATTGTCGGGGTCGGTAGGTTGGCCGTTGATGAACACCTGTTTTACCCTCGTGTGCAGGGTCTGGCCTTCGATGGGCGACCATCCGCAGCGGTAGCGCAGACTCTCGCGGGTTACGGTGAATTCGGCCGGTTCCACCAACACCAGGTCAGCGTAATAGCCAGGGCGAATAAAGCCGCGCTCTTTGATACCGAACAGTGTGGCGGGGTTGTGGCACATCTTGCTCACAATCATGGCCAGCAGGTCCGAATGTTCGGCGCTGTCTGTGCCTTCGGCCGACGCTTTGCTGAAAACGGCCTCGAGCATCATCTGTAGCGAGTGCTGTATCGAGGGAATGCCGCTGGGTGCGTCGAAGTAGGGTCGTTGCTTGGCCTCTAATGGGTGCGGGGCATGGTCGGTGGCGATGGTGTCTATCAACCCGTCGTAGAGGGCCGCCCAGAGGGCAAGCCGGTCGTCGTTGCTCTTGATGGCGGGGTTGCACTTGATGAGGTTGCCCAGCGTGGGGTAGTCGCGGTCGTCGAACCACAGGTGGTTGGGCGTCACCTCGGCGGTGATGTGTTTCTTGTCTAGGTCGAAATTGCTCAGCAGGTCCAGCTCGGTGGCGGTGGAGAGGTGAGCTATGTGCAGGCGCGTACCGTACTTGCGGGCACGTTCTATGGCGTGGTATGTGCTGAGGTAGCAGGCCTCGGTGTTGCGCACTTTGGGGTGCAGGGCGGCGGTCTCGCCGGCGGTGCCCTGGTATTCGAGCTTGAAATTGTGCAGGTTGGCCTGGATTACGCGCTCGTCCTCACAGTGTGCCACGATGAGCTTGTGCGAGTGTTCAAACAGGCGGTCCAGCACTGCGGGGTCGTTCACGAGCATATTGCCGGTGCTCGAGCCGAGGAAGAGCTTGATGGCGGCGTAGCGCGAGGGGTCGGTGGCGAGGAGCATGTCGACGTTGTCGTTGGTGGCTCCGAGCATAAAGCCGTAGTTTACGGCGCTCACGCGTGCGGCAAGGGCCTCTTTCTGTTCCAAAGCCTCGAGGGTGGTGGTCTGAGGGTTGGTGTTGGGCATATCCACCACCGAAGTCACACCGCCGGCAATGGCTGCGCGGCTCTCGCTCTCGAAAGTGCCTGCGGGGTTTTCGCTCCGCCCGCCGTCGCGGAAATGCACGTGGGTGTCTATCACCCCAGGCAGGAGCAGCAGGCCCGTGGCGTCAATGGCGTTTTCAGAGTATTCGGAAAAATCTGAGTTCTCCGAGTTCTCTATCACCTTGGCAATCCTTTCGCCCTCGATGACGACAGTGCCTGTGAAAGTGCGCCCCTCATTGACAATGGTGGCGTTTTTGATTATGGTCTTCATAGTTAGTTAATGAATACCTTTTTCATAGTGTTCGTATGTTTAGAATAATATGTTCATATCGAGATATATTACACAATTACTGCAATATCCTAGTACAGCATATATCGTAATATCTGCTATTAATAAATAATGTAATTCCGAAGATGATAAGTCGAATGCATAAAGTCCAATAATAGAGCCGTTAGATAGATACATTAGTAAATTGTCATAAATAACCGCTGAGTCGTCTGGGTCGTCACTGGAGGGGTCTGGGTAATCCTCAATGTGGTCGATTCTATACGAGCAGAAGGTTTCCCGAAGTCCTAAAAAGTCTTTGTCTTCACCGCCTTCGATTTCGACGTACATCGTGCTGTCAGTCCAAAACATGAAACGGACGGCGTAGTCGTCCTCGGTGCATTGCCAAAGATGTTGGTTGGTTTGGTGTTGGGTGATGTCGGAGGTGCTGATGTCGTATGTGTCGGTTACGGAGTTGTAAGTGATAGTGACGTCATACCCCGCCATGTTTTTGCGCTCGGTGTAGGCGGCCGCCGCGTCAGGTGTGACCAATGACACGGTGCTGTCCAACTCTGTCATTGCAAAGCCAGAGAGGGTCATCCTGTCGATACGGATGTTCACCTTGTGTCCGTTTCCGGCTTCCGCCACCAAGTCGGCGAGCAGTGTGCGGTACCCCCCGATGTTCTGGAAGGTATTACTCTTTTTTGAACCGTCGATGAAATATGTCACGTCAATACAGGACATTTCCTGCATTACGGATTCTTTATCGGTGCAGGCTGTCAGCGATAATGCCAGCAATATTGCCGCCCAAAAGCCAATTTTGTTCATAACGTTAAGTTTTTTTTATATGATGTGTCAAAACTTGTGGCCTTCGGCCCAGCGGCGGCCCGCTATCTGGGCCTCGGCCGAGGTGTTGTAGATGTTGGCCACCACAAACTGGCCGGTATGGTCTATGCAACCCCACTTGCCGTCCATCTTGGCTGGAGCAACACGGTCGTTCCATACAAAGGTGAAGAGTTTGGCGTCCTCAAATATGGGCTTGATGACATATATGCCTTTGTAGTCGACGTAGCCCCATGCCTGGGTGCCAGGATCTTGCACAGGATAGAGCCAGTGGCCGAGTTCCTGGTAGGTGTCCCACTCGTTGCCGGCCAGCCAGGCTTCGCTGCTGAGGGTGAAGACATTGCGCGAGAGGTGGTCGCCGGTGTCGCTGATGGCGAGCCAATAGCCGTCGAGCTTGGCGGTGGCGAAGAGGCCGGTGTCGTTGGCAAAACGGGTTGCACCTTCGTAGATGGGTTTTATACGCCACTCGCCGCTCCAGTCAACCCAGCCCCACTTGCCGTTAACGGGGTTGGTCACTGGCAGGCGCCAGCCTTCGAGAGTGCGGCCATGTTCATATTGCGACAGGGCGTATGCGGCATCCTCCTTTGTAAAGAAGATGGGCGTTGAAACGATGTTGCCATTGCGGTCGATATTGCCCCAGCGGCCGTCCTGCTTGACCTGAGTATAGGTATAGTTGTTGTCGCTGCCAAAGTAGTCGTGGTCTTGGTAGATTGGTGGCACTGCCCAGCGGCCGAGATAGTCGACAAAGCCCCACAGACCGGTTTTTGGATTGGTGACAGGGGTGCGCCATGTGTAGTAGTTGCGGCCATGAATCCATTGCTTGCCGGCTTCGGCGGCCTGGTCGGCGGTGAGGAATATGGGGTTGATAACCATCACGCCCTTGCCGTCGATGCAGCCCCAGCGGCCGTCTTTGCGCACGGTGGCGAAGGCTTTGGGGTCGGTTCCGTAGAAGGGGTTGGCGGCCTCATACACGGGCTGGTATTTCCAGCGGCCGTAATAGTCCACAAAGCCCCACTTGCCGTCACCCTGGTTGCGCGAAGGGTATACCCAGCGACCGGGCTCGGCCACAATCTCCCACTCCTTGCCGGCCTCCTCGGCCACATCACGGGTGTCGAACAGGTTGCGCACAACAAGGTTGCCGTCAACATCTATGCAGCCCCATTTGCCGTCAAGTTTTACCACGGCCCAGCGGCGTGCACCGTGGCCTTGGAACTCGCCTGCGCGTTGGTACTGCGGCGCTATTTTCCAAGTTCCATTGTCGTTCTTGTAGCCGTAAAGACGCACCGCACTCTCCCATGCGGGAGTCTGTGCCTCGAGGGTGATGCTTGCCGCCAGGGTAAGCAGGATGATGGTGATTACTCTCTTCATTTTTACAATTTTGCCATTAAAAATCCAGCTGCAAAGTTACAACTTTTTCGCGATATGGCAAAATAAATCTTCAATATTTAAATCGTTTCATCTTACCACGACGATTTTGCGGGCCGGCAGGTTGCCCACTTTCACCACATATACGCCTGATGTTGCTACCGGGAAGCGTACCGGTGACACCGCATCCTGCTTCACAGCCAACATGCGGCCCACAGCATCATATATGCGTACGCGGTTGTTATCGGCGTTTTCGATCACGATGTCAGTGCCTTGCACGTACATCTTCACCTTCAGCATAGTCATCTCGTCGATGCCTACGCCAGCGGTGTCGATATAAATTGTATCGTTAATATAAATGGTGTCGACAATGCGCAACGTATCTGTGACAATTGTGGTGTCGTGCACCGTTACGTACTCCGTCAGTGTGACCGTATCGTTAACTATAATGGTGTCGTGAACTGGAACATATTCGGTCAGCGCTATCGTGTCGGTGACAACCGTTGTATCATGGACGTAAATATATTCCGTAATCGTCACTGTATCAATCCTCGTAATGGTATCATGGGTAGTGATGTAGGTTGTGTCATGCAGAACGACATAGGCGGTGTCGTGTACATAAACAGTGTCCTGTGTTGACCCGCCGTCTGCGGCAAAGAAAGCCGTCAATGTCTTGTTTTCTTGCACTGTAAAAGTGTAAGGATTGTCTGTCGAGCCGTTGCTCCAGTGAGTGAAGTGGTATCCAGAGTAGGCCGAGGCTGTCAGTGTGGCCGTGCTGTCGACAACAAACCGTCCACCGCCGTATACGCTTCCCATGATTGGGTCTGAAGAGATACCTTTCACGGTTGCAGTCGGCAGGCGTTGAACTAAGAAGTCGAAGTCGGCAGAAGTGCAAGGGTTATAGTACCACCAGTACCAATAATCCAGCTGCAACAGTGTAATCTGTATGGGCTCGTCATAGGCTCCAAATTTATAGTTGGTCAGCCCTATGCCAAGTGTGGTGACATAGTGCGAGCTGTTTTTGTGGCCAAAGTAGTCGCCAGAAGGATTCCCGTTCTTGAATGTGGGGTCAACTGGTATCCATCCATAGTTCTGCAGGTAGAACTCAGCCCATATGTGGCAGTCGTTCATACCCAATACTGTTACGACATGGCGCGCTGGGATGTTGCGGCAGCGAAGCAACGAGATATAATAGGACGAGAAGTTTCCGCAGTCGCCCCCGCCATTGTTGATGATGTCCTGTAAACTGTGGATACCTGTATTAGCATTAATGTAATTCAATTGGTTAGCTGTATACAGATAGCAGCGCCGCGCGTAATCAATGATGTCGGTCGACTGGTTCCACAGTATGTTTGACACAGAGTCGATATGTGAATGGTGCGGCAGGACATACTCGCTTATGGCGCCTATGTTTTCGGTGTATTCGCTGCTCGTGGTGTCGTATGGGTATATCGTGTCGATGGCATTGAAGTCGACATTGATATTGATAGTGGCCACGTCGAACTCCATACCTAACTCGAAAACGTTGCTTAATTGGTTCATTTCTGACGAGTATAGGTCATATCCGATATATTTATTGCCGCCTTCCGCGTTGTTGCGGACTGTGCCGTTAGAAAAAACGACGGGATTCTCGATTATCTGGTAGTGGTTGCTTTGCATATATGGAAGGATGGCCATGACGTGGCTCAACCCGCTGCAATATGTTTTATCGACTCTAAGGATGTGTTTAACGCGTTGAAAATCACTGGTGTCAGTAACGATGACTTGTGCCTGAACCAAACTTGCCGCCAACGCTATGCTTGCCAAAAGTATTAGTCTTTTCATTATTTGTTTTTTTGTCTCATTGAATTTCATTAATCTTGCATACCTCAAAATGTTATTATGCACGACAAGGCCAATCGTATTTTTGTTTGAGGGTTTCAATTTGCAAAGTTACGCGTTTTTTTTGAATCAGCAAAAAAAATTTTCAATTCTTTAGCAAATTGACGCTTTGTTCGGAGTGAAATCGCACATTATTTTTTATTTTTTTGCATATTTTCACGAAAAAATTGTATATTTGCAAAATACAAATATTTGTTAAAAAATTAATACATATCTGATATGCAAAGAGATACACAGATTTTTGACCTCATCCAGAAAGAGCGTGAGCGTCAGACCAAAGGCATCGAGCTGATTGCCTCCGAGAACTTCGTCAGCGACCAGGTGATGGAAGCCATGGGTTCTGTCATGACCAACAAGTATGCCGAAGGCTATCCCGGCAAGCTCTACTACGGCGGTTGCCAGATTGTCGACCAGAGCGAGACCATCGCCATCGAGCGTGCCAAGAAGCTCTACGGCGCCTGCTGGGCCAACGTGCAGCCCCACAGCGGTGCACAGGCCAACATGGCCGTCTTCCTGGCTTGCCTCAACAGCGGCGACACCTTCATGGGCATGGACCTCAACCACGGTGGTCACCTTTCGCACGGCAGCCCCGTGAACTTCAGCGGTATCAACTACAAAGTTGTTGGCTACCAGGTGAAGGAAGAGACCGGCACCGTCGACTACGAGGATATGGAGAAGAAAGCCCTCGAGTTCCGTCCGAAGCTCATCATCGGCGGCGGCAGCGCCTACAGCCGTGACTGGGATTGGGCCAAGATGCGCGAAATTGCCGACCGTATCGGCGCTATCCTCATGGGCGACATCAGCCACCCCAGCGGCATGATTGCCAAGGGCTACCTCAACAACGCCGTGAAGTATTGCCACATCGTCACCACCACCACCCACAAGACCCTCCGCGGACCCCGTGGCGGTATGATTCTGATGGGTCAAGACTTCGACAATCCTTGGGGTAAGACCACTCCGAAAGGTGAAATCAAGAAAATGAGTGCCCTCCTCGACAGCGCTGTGTTCCCCGGCACCCAGGGCGGTCCTCTCGAGCACGTCATCGCCGCCAAGGCCGTTGCATTTGGCGAGGCTCTGACCGACAGCTACGACCAGTACATCCAGCAGGTGATGAAGAACGCCAAGGTGATGTGCGAAGCCTTCGTCAACAAAGGCTACAAGGTCATCAGCGGCGGTACAGACAACCACCTCATGCTCATCGACCTGCGCACCAAGTTCCCCGAACTCACCGGTAAGGAAGCCGAAAACGCCCTCGTGGCCGCCGACATCACGGTGAACAAGAACATGGTTCCTTTCGACAGCCGCAGCGCCTTCAAGACCAGCGGTCTGCGCGTTGGAACGCCCGCTATCACCACCCGTGGCCTGAAGGAAGGCGACATGCAGGTGATTGTCGACATGATTGATACCGTGCTCTGCAACCCGACCGACGAGGCTGTGCGTGCCAAGATCACAGGCCAAGTCAACGAGATGATGCAGAACCGTCCGCTCTTCGCCTGGTAACCATCATCAAACAGTATTATCTCGGTCTATAAACCAACAGTGGAGGGTTGCTTATGCAGCCCTCCACTGTTGTTAATTATAGTTTCAATTGCCTCGTTTGGCGCGATAGCCTGCGGCCAAGAGCAGTTTTAGCACGTCGTCGCGGCGATCGCCTTGGATAATAATTACGCCATCCTTTGCTGTTCCGCCCACGCCGCAGCGGTTTTTCAACGTCCTACCCAGCGCCGACAGGTCCTCACCGGTGCCAACAAAGCCATCGACCATGGTGGACAGCTTGCCTCCCCGGCGCTCGAGCCGCACAATCAAGCGCTGTTGTGCCGGCGGTAGGGTAACTACCTCTGGCTCGGAGTCGGCATTGTAGTCAAAATCGGGGTTGGTGGAGTATACTATGTTCATTTTACCGGGTGCGTTGGTCTCTTTGGTTTCACCTCGTTCACTATGCCAACTATAGGACGCGTTATGTCGCGAGAGTAAATATTTAGAGCCTGGTGATGGTTGACAAAATGCACTGAGGTTCCGAGGTTCTCAGCCTCGCCGTCGATATTCACCCACTTGTCGATATTGCCTTCAACAAGTATATCTTTGGCTTTAAACATCTCGCAGTGTTGCGAAAGCTCGAAGTGGTTGGCGTAGGCCAGCGGCACAGTGAGGGCAAGATGTTCGATGGGAATCTTGTCAAGCACCACTACATCAATCAGGCCGTCGTCGAGTTTGGCCAGCGGCGCCACGGCAGCGTTATATCCAAATTGGTTGCTGTTGGCGAATGCAATCAGCCATGCGTTGCGGGTGTATTGCCGGCCGTCGATAGTGAGTTGGTAGTCGTTGCACTGATATGTGGCATATTCACGTAGCATGAAACTCATGTAGGCCGAGAAACCGCGCGATTTGGCAGCTTTCATAA
The DNA here is from genome assembly GCA_024685285.1 of Bacteroidales bacterium. Classification (GTDB taxonomy): domain Bacteria; phylum Bacteroidota; class Bacteroidia; order Bacteroidales; family P3; genus Colimorpha. Next base: position 44,974 of record JAIKVZ010000018.1, on the reverse strand, counting down.
GGCGGGCTATGTAGGCATCGAAGCCCACACCCGAGAGATTGACCGAGACGTACTTGTCGTTAATGGTCATCACGTCGATGCTCTCCTCGTGGCATTGGTTAAGGGCGCGCACGGCCAAGGCGGGCACCAAGGGTATCTTGAGGCAACGTGCCAATCCGTTGCCGCTGCCGCAGGGTATTATGCCCAAACGGGTGTTAGTGCCGTAGATGCCGGTCACAACATCATTCACGCTGCCGTCGCCGCCTACAGCCACCACGCAATCATAGCCTTTGTCGGCGGCTTCGCGGGCCAGTTCGGTACCGTGGTGTATGCGCTCGGTATAGCATACCTCATAGTCAAAGATATCCTGGTTAAGGTTGGTCTTCAATACTGTTTCTATCTTTTTTTGGCGACCAATACCCGATATTGGGTTGACGACCACTCTTATTTTCATTTTCATAAGTAGTTGTTTCTGTTTTGTAATTATGGTTACGGCCTGTAGTTCGATTTCTGGAGTATTGACTGAGAGTTGGTATAAGCAAACAATTCGCTCATCGAGGCGTGGGTTCGTTTCATATATTGGTTCACAATTTGCCAGCCTATGTATGCCGCTGTGCGCGGTGCAGAGCCATCGCCGAATGCGTTGGTCTTGGGGGCATCGTCAATAAAGTTGTGAAACTGAGAACGGTCGATAGAGTAGAGCAGCTGATTCTGGACAAAGTAAGCCCATACGTTGTGTTCGTTTTTGATCATCCATTCCATCTGTTCGGCGGTGTAGCGGGCCACTATCGTGTCGGGTGTTGACGGCATGGCTTGCGATACGAAATAAAGTGTTTTGCCTTCGGCTACCATATAGTCGAGCAGAGTCATATCGGCATCGGGTAACTCTATATTGGCCCGAGCAATGGCAGCCATGCAGTCGGCCACAATATGGTCACGTGTGCAGAGGTTTACAATATACATGGGCACGCCGAAGTGGTTGTAGCGTTCAAGGTAGGGTAGGGCATATTTGTCAATAGAGATGGCAAGACTGTGGTCGTCGCAGAACACGCGGTTACGGTAATCGTCAAAATCGGCTGTTACTAAAGTGTAGAAATGGCGGTAGTCGAGTGTTGGCATAAGCTTGGTTGCCTTGTTCAAAGCAGAGCCAACTCTGGCCTCAATGTCACTCAAATCGTGATAGAGACTATCGGTTGTGTGGTATATGTCGCGCACAACGGGGTCCGTAACAAAGCCTGAAAGCATAGCCATATATTGAGCGTCCGATGGCTGTATGTTGAGCAAGGTGGTGCTGAAACGGCTCTGTTCGGTTTGCAGACGAGCCCCGAGCTGGTCTGTCGGGGTGTCAAAGATGAGCTGCTCGAAACGCTCGAAATGCACAACGTTGTCGCCTGCCCTATGGTTGGAGCAGGCGACAAGTGCAAGTGTAATTGCTGTTGCTGATATGAAATTAATTCTCCTCTTTAGCATTGTCGGTGTTGTCTTTTGACTCTTTCTCCGCTTTCTCGGTCTCGTCTAGAATGCGCAGTTTGGCCTGCAGCAGAGCAAGCTGTTGGCGGGCACCCTGCATTTTTTTCTCAAACTCCTCTTTAAGCAGGTCGGCCTGTTTTGACGAAGCCAAGAAACCGAGGTTGTTTTCCCACAGGTTGAGGTCGTTGCGCAGTTTCTCTATGCTGTCGTTGAGTTCCTGACGTTCGCTGTGAACAAAGTTGCGACCTTCGCCGGCAATGTTACGCAGACGCTCGCGGTATGCTGTCTCTTCGGCTTCGCGCGCTGATATTTTCAGTTTTTCGAATATGCCGTTAATGAGGGTTCGGAACTCTTTTTGTAGACGTTCCTTGTCGGCCATTGGCACAAAGCCCACCTCGGCCCACTGGCGTTGGAAGTCCTTGATAATATTAAGGTTCTCTTCTTTGTCTTCGCCGAACTGATGCTCTTTGAGGGATGCTATTATGGACTCTTTCTTGGCCAGATTCTCTTTTTCAGAGGCACGGCGGTCTTTGAAGAAATCGCCCTTTTTGGCAAAGAACTCGTCACAGGCGCCGCGGAAACGCTGCCATACCTTGTCGCTAACCTTGCGGCTCACAGGACCTATTTCTTTCCATTCGTTCTGCAAGGCGAGGATTTCCTCTGTAGCCTTCTTCCAGTCTTCGCGCTTTGCAATTGCTTCGGCTTTGAGGCAGAGAGCTATCTTCTTATTGTAGTTCTCGGTCTGTTCGTCGCGGATGGCACCGAAGTGCTCTTTCTTCTGGCTGTAGTGCTGGTCAATCATGCCCTTGAATTTCGACCAAATCTCCTCATTTACTTCGCGAGCCACGGGCCCAATGGTTTTCCATACTTTGAGCAACTCGTCGAGGGCGGCGGTGAGGTCGTTCCACTCCTTGGTACTTTGAGGAGTGTGTTCGGTGAGCTCGGCAGCCTTATCAATTAGTGCTTGTTTGGCAAGCAGGTTCTTGTCAAACTCCTCACGGCGCTGTTCGTAGTATTCGCTACGGCGCTCGTCAATGCGGTTGGCGGCATTGCAGAAGCGTTGCCAAATCTCCTCGTTCTGCTCTGTGGGCACGGGACCTATCTCTTTCCACTGTGCACGGAGGTTCTGCAAACCCTTGAAAGCGGTGTCAATAGAAGGTTCAACTATCAGCTCTTCGGCTTTCTCGCAGAGTTCGATTTTCTGTTCCAAGTTGCGCTTTAAGTCAAGCATACGCAATTCCTTGTTTATCTTGACTTTATTAAAGAATTGCTCAATGAGAAAATGATAGTTCTGCCAGAGGTCGTTAAGGCTCTCGCGAGGTACATCGCCTATGGCTTTCCAGCGATCCTGGATGGCATTGAAGTTGTCGTATGTATTCTTAAGTGACTCTTCGCCCGAGTCAATAAGTTGACGCAACTCTTCAAGTATCTGTTGCTTGGCTTCGAGGTTCTTCTTTTTCTGGATTTCGAGAGCCTCGGCATATTTTTGGCGGCGCTCGCGATATATTGCGTATGCCTTGTGAAAGGCTTCGGCCACGGCGTCGTCGGTCTGGTTATAGTCGTCTTTATTGCCGCCGTCGGCCAGAAAAGCCTCATAAGCGGTTTGTTGTGCCTCATGGTTGAGGGTATTGAAACGGTTGCGAATAGTAGCAACGCGGTTCTTGATTTTCTGAACATCGTCGGCCAATAGGTCGTTGAGCGCGGCAAGCAGTTCTTCACGGCTGCATTGGCTGTAGTCTGCCTCGGGTTCAGCCTCTTCTTTGGGTTGATCTTCGTCAGGTTGAGCGGCTTCGGCAACAGTTTCAGCCAATGGCTCTACTGTAGGCTCGGTGATGGTTTCCTGCTGTTGCTCCGACTCTTGTTCGGGTTCAGTTTTAGCTTCTGGCACAGCAACAGGAGCAGGCTCTGATTGCACGTCGGCAGTAGGCTGCTCAGCGGCGGGTTCAACATCAGTGGTTTGGTTTAGGGTTGCCTCTGGGGCATTCTGCTGCATCTCCTCGTTGACGGGGTTCTGCATTTCGTTGGTCTCTTCCATTATTATGGTTTTTTGTTAGAATTACTTCTGTATCACGTTGATACAGGTTGTTTTACATTTTGCTCAATTTTTTGAATTGAGTTGCAAAGATACGAAAAAAAAGTCAATGGCAAAAAAATCTTGCCTGTTAATGAGCGTATTTAGGTTTTTTTAAAGTTTTTTTTGCCGTTTCTGAAAAAATGTGTAAATTTGCAAAATGATTTATTAGTATAATATTAAACATTATAATGACTATGAATAACATATCTGCGGTAAACCGGGACTCTGCGCTTCGTGACGGCGCAATGGTCGCGTTGCTTACCGGTACGGCCTGCCTGATACCGGCTTTGAGCCACCTTATAGCTTTGCCATTAAGCGCGTTGAACCCAATGTTGTTGCTGCTTGTTACCGGCGTTGCGCTGATACGCGACCGTCGTTTTGGATATGCTTTGGCGATTGCTATGCCGCTGTTAGCGTGTTTGATAACCGGAATGCCGACCCCGCTCAAGGCTGTTTGCATGGTTGCCGAGTTCTCCACAGTGGTTTTATTACTCACCCTTTTAGGCAGCAGATGGAGCGCAGCTCCGACTGCAGTTGTGTCAATAATTGGCGGCAAGGTCGTCTACTATGCCATTAAAGCTGCAATTTTATCCCCAGCGGTACTGGTTGGAACCCCATGGGGTTGGCAAGCAATCTCGATATTTTTGAGTTGCGCCGTATTCTGTATTTTATCGAATAAAATGAAAAAATAGTCCGTTTTATGTATACATTGTTATTTTTGTCGGGCGGTACCGGCAGCCGAATGCAGAATGTTGTCCCCAAACAATATTTGTTATTGGCCGGCAAACCAGTTATAATGCATATCCTCGAAAGAGTCGATAGCATTGACAGTATAAGCGAGGTCGTAATAGTGTGCGCCAAGGAATATGAGCAGTCAATTGAGTTGATGCTCAATCAATACGGTGTTAAAAAGCCCGTGAGATTCGCTCCGGCAGGCGTCACCCGTCAGGACTCTGTGCGTTCAGGCCTGGCATTGGTCAAAACCGACGATGTAATAGTTCATGAGGCTGCTCGCCCATTTGTCAAGATTGAAGACTTTGAACGTTTAATTGCCGTAAAAGAGCGCAACGCCACATTCGGTCTCGATATTCCTTTCTCGGTATTGAGAGGTCATGAATATGTTGAGGGCCTTCTTGAACGGTCAGAACTTATCAATGTGCAGCTCCCCCAGAAGTTTGAGACAAAATTGTTGCGTGAGGTTCACGACCGCGCCTATGCAGAGAAACGCTCTTTTACCGAGGATGCCGGCATGATTTACCTTTATCATCCCGAGGTCCCCATCAAGGTATGCAAGGGCATGGACTATGACATAAAACTCACCACCCGTATCGATATGCTTGCCGGTGAGCAGATTTACGACGACGTTTTTAGAAGGAGGAAGTAACTATGGCAACCTGTATCATTACCGGCATTGGCTCCGGAATAGGCAAGGCTACCGCGATATTGCTTGCTCAGCGCGGTTTGTTCAGCCATTACGCATTGATTGGCCGCAATGACGATGATATGCGCAAGACTCAGAACGAAATGCAGCAATACCTGCCAGAAGGAGCGACAAAACTCTACCATATTGACCTTGTCAACCCTGAAGGAATACCCGCTATAGTCGAGAAAATAAACTCTGATTTTGGCGAAATCACCGCGTTGCTCAACATCGCAGGCTACACCGATCCGAAGTCGTTGCTAACGACGACTCTTGAGAGTTTTGAACTAACCTATAAGGTCAACGTCTTTGCACCGTTTATGTTCATGCGTGAATGCGTAAAGTACATGCGCCAAAATGGCGGCAAAATCCTCAATGTAGCTTCTACGGCTGGCATGACGCCGCGCCCAGGCTGGTTGAGCTATGCCTCGTCTAAAGCCGCTTTGATCTCAATGTCGGAAACATTGACAGCCGAACTGTCCGAATACGGCATCATGGTCTACTGCGTATCTCCAGGCCGCTGCGCCACCAAGCTGCGCAAACGTCTGGCACCCGACGAGGACCCGACAACCATCATGCAGCCCGAAGATGTCGCCGAGGTAATCTGTAACCTCGTGAACCCAGACGAGCAATGTTTGGACGGTCAGAATATTGTCATTCGCAAGCAGATGAAACGTTGACATTATGTTTAAGTTCGTTGCATATCTCGCTGCATACGCGGTCTACCCGCTATCGTTCCTTTTCCCGAGAAACAAGAAAAAATGGGCATTCGGCAGTTTCCGCGGTGCATTCAACGACAATGCAAAGTATCTTTTTATATATTGTTCCGAACATTATCCAGAAGTCGACTGTATATGGTTGAGCAAGAGCCGCAGTACAGTGCGTGACATACGTGCTCTTGGGCTCAAGGCTCATTTTATAGCCAGCACGGCTGGTATTTTGCACGCGTTGACATCAAAATACTGGTTCTACAATTCCTATACCTCCGATATTATGTTCGCTTTGTCGGGCGGTGCTGTTAGTGTCAACCTGTGGCATGGCGTGGGGCTGAAACGCATCGAATTCAACATCACATCGGGAACCCTTGCCCGCCGATACCAACAGCGCGAATTCTTCGAGGTGTTCTACCATCCTGAATCGTTTAAGCGCCCCAACTGGGTTCTTACCTCTACGCCGTTCCAGACCGATATGTTTGCCCCTGCTTTCCGTATACCCAAGAATCGTTGTCTCGAACTCGGCTATCCGCGCAACCTCGTCCTTACCTGCAGCGAAGCTGATAGACAATCGTTCATTGCCAAATACGAGACCGAGTCAACTCGCCGATTAGTGAACAAAATAACTACAAGTGGCTATTCTAAGGTCTTTATTTATATGCCTACGTGGCGAGACTCGCAGCGCGAAGTGCTGACACAGAGTTTCGATATGCCGAAGCTCAATTCGCTTCTTGTCGAACAAAATGCCTTGCTACTGCTTAAGCCTCATGCAAACGTCATTGTTGACAAGGCGGAATTCGATAAACTATCCAACGTCGCATTCATTGACGGCAAAACCGATGTCTATCCCGTAATGCCGTACACCGATGTACTAATAACCGATTATTCATCAGTGCTTTACGATTACATATTGATGGAGCCTCGCAAGGATGTTATACTCTACCTTTATGACTATGCAGATTATGTCAAGGACCGCGACTTGTTCTATCCTTTCGACGAAAACGTTGTTGGCCGCAAAGTCTATTCGTTTGACGAATTGTATCACTGTATTGAGAATGGCGACTACACTATTGATGCATCCGAGCGGCAACGCATAATCGACAAATTGTGGGGCGAAACAGCTACGCAAATTCCCAGCGGACGTATAGCCGAAATGACCCTCAATGGGCAGTTGGCATAACAATAATCAATAATATTATTTCAAAAACGCCAAAATGTTGATTTTCAACAAGTTAAATATGTTATATATATTGTATTGAGTTTCAGGCGATTATATTGGTTAGGTTCGGGTTAAGGTCGGGTCAACATCGGGTAAGGTTCGGTGATGTCCGCCATGGTAGCGTACAAAACCCGAATATAATGCCTTCTTGGATTGGTTTTGAGGCTGTTAGGCTCAGAATTTCAGGTCGCTGAAGCGTTGGCGGCGCAGCAGGTAGTAGTCGGTGAGGATGTGGCCGCGGTATATACAGCTGACTTCTCTCTGCGGCAGAGCGGCGCGTTTGGCCTGGAGCATTGGCTTCCATGCGCGGTATTCGCGGTGAGCCTTGAGCACGGCACGGTACTCACCGGCTTTGCCTTCGGCCAGGAACTTGAATGCAGCCACGATGTCGAGCATCATGCGCATCGCCATGGTGCGGCGCAGACGCTTTTGCGGCAGGTTTTTGTAGAGCATGGATAGGTTGTTGCGGAAATTGAGTTCTGTCTTGAAGGGCGAGCTCTTGGGTAGCGTGCCGCCGCCGACGTGGTAGAGGGTCGACTGTGGGCAGTACATTACTTTGTAGCCTGCGTTTCTGGCTCGCCAGCAGAAATCTATCTCCTCCATGTGGGCAAAGAAATCGTCGTCGAGGCCGCCCAGTCTGTGCCATACATCGGCACGCACAAACATAGCCGCGCCTGTAGCCCAGAACACCTCGCGCTGGTCGTCGTACTGTCCGCAATCGCGTTCCAGCTGGTTGAAGAGGCGCCCGCGGCAGAAAGGATAGCCAAAACTGTCTATAAAGCCGCCGGCGGCACCTGCGTACTCAAAGGTGTCGCGCTGGTCGTACATCATCAGTTTAGGCTGCGCAATTGCTATCTCGGGGTCTCGCTCCATCATTTCTATCACGGGCTCCACCCAGCCGGGGGTGCATTCAACATCGTCGTTGAGCAGTACGTAGTAGTCGGCCTCGATTTGGGCCATGGCTTTGTTGTAGCCACTGGCAAAGCCGTAGTTGCGATCGAGCGCTATGGTGCGCAGGGTGGGGTAGGAGGTAGCCAGAAAATCGAGTGAGCCGTCGGTGGAGCCGTTATCGGCCACTATCACTTCGGCGTTGGTGTTTGCGACCACCGATGGCAGAAATTTTTCAAGGAAGTGTCTGCCGTTCCAGTTGAGTATGACTACGGCTGTTTTTTTCATGGTTCGATGTGTTGAATGGTTCCGTCTTTGCGTATACGTCCAGTGTGCGTCAGTTTCCAGCGACGGTGGCTCCAGAGCCAGAATTCGGGGCGTTCCTCAATTTGGCGCTCAAGTCGCTCGGTGTAGGCTTGCGTTATGCTGTATTGCGGTGCCTCACCTGGGTTGTTGCAAAGTTCGCTGAAGGTTACCTCGTAGCGGCCGCGACTCACTTTGCGCACCGAATAGTATAGCACGGGATAGTTGTATTTGCGTGCAAAATGCTCGGCTCCGTAAAGGAAAGCCGTATCATGGTTCAAAAATTGTGTCCAGTAGCTTTTGTAGGGGTTCGATGGCGATTGGTCGCTCAACATCATGTAGGCGCAAGGCACGTTGTAGCGATGGTAGTATTCAAAGCACTGGCGCACGTTGGTTTGGTCGACAACCTCTGTACCATAGCGTGTGCGGCGGCGCGTCACCCAGTTGGCCACAAGCCTGTCGTTAAGCGGCTTGCCTACGCCCACGCCATGGTGTAGCAACTGCATATTGAGCGACGACACCATATACTCCCAGTTGTTGTAGTGGGCCGACATCAGTATCACGCTTTGGCCGCGCTCGTAGTAGCGGTCTATCAATTGACGGTTGGCAATACGGTAACGTTTCTTGATTTGTGGAGGGGTGGCAAAAAGGTTGAATAGACCTTCGACAAGCAGGTCGGCCAGGTGGCGGTAGTATCGGCGCTCGATACGTCGCAACTCCTGGCGGCTGCGCGAAGGGAATGAGGAACTTAGGTTATCCCTCACCACACGGCGTCGGTAGCCACCTAAGCGGCATACAAAAAGGTATATTATGTCGGCCAGCAAATACATTAATAACCTCTCTCAAACTGTTTTCCGACCTCGCCTACTGCATTCTCCTGCAACTGGCGGTTGCTAAGAACCTGTTCCCACTTCATGTCGCGTACTTCACCTCTGGCGTTGGAGTTGAGCAGTTTGTAGTATCCGCTGCGAAATTCGTCCCAGAAAAGGAAGACGCGGTTGGGCTGGTCGCCAGGCAGTTGGTTGTAGCGCCACAGCTGATACGGCAGGTAGTAGATGTGGCCCAATGAACCGTCGTAGTTTGTACTGAATTCATTGTTGCCTGTTTCTGTCTTTGTACCGACAAAATTCTTCTCGTCGCGCACAAAATCGGGCGGGCCGTATTGAAGATAAACGCGGCCGCGGTCGGTGTGAGGCCCAGGGGTAAGAGGATAGCTGAACTCTTTGATTACATAGTCGACAAGTTCGCGGTATTTGTACCATTCTCCGGCAGGGTCGACTGTGTTGCGCGAAGCCCAGAAGTTGTACAGGTAGGCCTGCTTTTTCTCGACCGACGGTGATGCCATTACACGCTTTGCATCCTTTATCTCTTGTGGCGAAGAGATGGCGTAGAGGGCGTCGATATAAGTGTTAAGCGTGGTGGTGTCAGTGTATTGGGCGGCAAATGTCGTGGCGTAATCGGAAAGAGGTTCGGGTTCCACGCTGGGGTTGGAACGGAAGAAGGGCAACTTCTCGTACATAAGCTTTTCACCGTCGCGGTTGCGCACCTCGACCACAAGGTTGTAGTGTCCCGACGGTAGGCGCGACAGGTCGATGGAACCGTAAACAGGTACTGTCTTGGTACATTTGTGGCGTGCTACGGCCAGCAGGTCAGTAACGCGGCTGCCGGTCTCGTAGTTCTCTATATAGCAGCAGGTGAGCATTTTCTCCGTCCCGAGCTCAACATCGATATTGTATACCTCGTAGTAGAAGCCAATCTGTTCGATATTTTCCGGCAGGAAGTCGTTGATGTAGGGTTCCATATCATATCCGCGGCGCGAAAAGGCATTTTCTTCGGTGGTTTTTGTGGCCTTTGAAATCAGTTGAAGGCTCGAGATGGCTGGCTTGTCGCTTTCGTAGCGAACCACAAGCTTCTCCGACACCGAACTTGGCTGATTGCTTGACGCGACGTCCCTAATTGTTACGGAGAGATTGTAGATGCCATTGCCTATTGGGAAGCGCTGAAGATCTATGAAATTGAAGCCAAGGTTGTTGGTATCATCCACCGTCGGGCTGTTGAGGTTGTACTTTTTCCAAAAACAGACGGAGTCGCCGGCGGTGGCAACAATGGTAACCTCGGCTGTGGCGCGATAACGGTTGTCGTCGGTTTTGACAAAATTCATGGTCCAGGCGTCGAAAGATAGATAGGTTTCAACATACGCCTTGTCGCTCTCGGGAATACAGAAGGTTGCGTGGCCAAATAGAGCCGAAATCTGCTTTTCCTGAGCCAAAACACTCATGGTCAACGCGGAGGTGATTAGCAGTATGCACAATTTCTTCATGGCATATTCAATATCGTTCGTACTTAAAACGGCAAAAGCGTCTTTTTATTATGTGTGCGAGCCACTTTTTTTTAACTTTCTTCATAGTTCGTTTCGCAGTGCAAAATTAAGAAAAAAAACTGTTTTTTTATATATATTGAAAAAAAGTTGTATCTTTGCAAACCAAAAATTCAACATATAGCCAATGACATCCAAGGAAATACGCTCGCAGTTTTTGCGTTTTTTTGAATCGAAGGAGCACCACATCGTGCCGAGTGCACCCATGGTGGTAAAAAACGACCCGACGCTGATGTTTACCAACGCCGGCATGAACCAGTTCAAAGACATCTTTCTGGGCAACACCGTAGCACAATACAACAGAGCGTGTGATGCTCAGAAATGCCTGCGTGTCAGTGGCAAACACAACGATCTTGAGGAGGTTGGACACGACACCTACCACCACACCATGTTCGAAATGTTAGGCAACTGGTCGTTTGGCGACTATTTTAAGAAAGAGGCCATTGCCTACGCATGGGAGTTCCTTACCGAGGTGATGAAAATCGATCGCGACAACCTATACGTCACTGTTTTTGGCGGCGACGATAAAGAGGGGTTGCCCATGGACAGCGAGGCTTTCGATTTTTGGAAGGCCCACGTGAGCGAAGATCGCATTCTGCTCGGCTCGAAAAAGGACAATTTCTGGGAGATGGGCGACCAAGGTCCCTGTGGCCCATGCAGCGAAATTCACGTTGACATACGCCCAGCCGCCGAGAAGGAGGTTGTACCGGGTCGCGACCTTGTTAACAAGGACAACCCGCAGGTGATTGAGATTTGGAATTTGGTCTTCATGCAATTCAACCGCCTTGCCAACGGAACCCTCGAACCACTGAAAGCCAAGCATATAGACACCGGCATGGGCTTCGAGCGTCTCTGCATGGTCATGCAGGGCAAACGTTCTAACTACGACACCGACATCTTCCAGCCCCTAATCCAGGCACTGGCTCGCAAGTCGGGAAAGAACTACGGCGAAAATCCCGAGGCCGACGTGGCAATGCGCGTGTGCGCCGATCATCTGCGTGCCGTCAGTTTCAGCATTGCCGACGGCCAGCTGCCCTCCAACGCCAAGGCAGGCTACGTAATTCGCCGCATTCTGCGCCGCGCTGTGCGCTACGGTTACACGTTCCTCGGGTTCGACCAGCCCTTTATGCACACCCTAGTGCCCATGCTTGTGGAGCAGATGGGCGAACAATATCCCGAGCTTCGCAGCCAGCAGCAACTTATTGAACGCATCATCGCCGAGGAGGAGCAGTCGTTCCTCAAAACCCTTGCCGGAGGCATCCGCCGTTTCGAAGACTACTGTGCGTCGCATAAGTCCGACAGCGTTGTCGACGGTGCCTTTGCCTTTGAGTTGTTCGACACCTACGGTTTCCCCGTAGACCTCACGCAGCTCATGGCCACCGAAAAAGGCATGACCGTGGATATGGCCGGTTTTGAGCGTGGAATGCAGGAACAGAAGCAGCGCAGCCGTGCCGCCGCCGCCGTTGAAAGCGGCGACTGGGTGGAGCTTTTGCCACAGGTAGAGCAGCAATTTGTCGGCTACGATGTTACCAATGCCGATGTACGCATTGCCCGCTACCGCCAGGTCAAGGTCAAAGACAAAGTGCTTTACCACCTTGTGTTCGACCAAACACCGTTCTATGGCGAGAGTGGCGGCCAGGCAGGCGACAAAGGCTACATCGAGGCAGGCGGCGTAAAGACCGCAATAGTCGATACAAAGAAAGAAAATAACCTTATAATACATATTTGTTCAGCGTTGCCAGCCGACTTGGATGCTGAATTCACAGCACAAGTTGACGTTGAACGCCGCCACGCCACAGAGAACAATCACTCGGCCACGCACCTGCTGCACAAGGCGTTGCGTACCGTGTTGGGCAACCACGTTGAACAGAAAGGCTCAAGCGTGGACGACCAGCGTCTGCGCTTCGATTTCAGCCACTTCGCCAAGTTGAGCCACGATGAGTTGCGCGAAGTAGAAAGGCTGGTCAACATCGACATACGTCGCAACCTGCCGCTCGAGGAACATCGTGCCATGCCAATCGCCGAGGCTCAGAAGTTGGGTGCCATGGCCCTGTTTGGCGAGAAGTACGGCGAACGTGTGCGCGTGGTGAAATACGGCGAAAGCATAGAGTTTTGCGGCGGCACGCATGTGCCCAATACAGGCCGTATAGGCTCGCTGCGTATTGTGAGCGAGGGAGCCATTGCCGCCGGTATGCGCCGCATAGAGGCCGTGACATCAACCGCGGCCGACGAATACAACAACGCAATGCAAGACCAACTCGAGGCATTGCGCGAGATGTTAAAGGGCACCAAAGATGTGGCTGCCGCCGTTGCCAAACTGCAGGAGGAGAACGCCGGTCTGCGCTCGCAAATCGAGGCTTTCCAGCGCCAGCGCGCAGCAGAGGTGGCAAAGAGCTACGCCGAAAAACTGCAAGTAAATCCGGTGGTGGCCGAGGTGGTCGATTTCGACCTCAACATAGTTCGCGACAGTTTGGTGCAGCTGCGCAACCAATATCCCGACATGGCCATGGTGTTGGGCAGCAACTTTGGCGAAAAGCCGTCACTGCTCATCGTGCTTGGGCAGAATCGTGTTGACGGCGGCGCCAACGCAGGCCAGATAGTACGCTCGGCAGGCAAGGAGATTCAGGGCGGAGGCGGAGGCCAGGCCCATTTTGCCACTGCAGGCGGACGCAACCTCGAAGGCCTCGCCCGTGCCGTGGAAGTTGCACGCGAGATGCTCTGAAAACATAATCAATTGAAATACAGTGTGTTATATAATTATGTATAACACACTGTATTTCAGTAATATAGATAGGTTAGGTTCGGGTTAAGGTCGGGTTGACATCGGGTCAACCTCGGAGGTGTACGCCCGGGTTCCGAACAAATACCGATGTCAGCCTATAGTAACACTATAAGTGATACTATATAAAACACTAACCCCGAATGATTTATGTATATCATTCGGGGTTGTTTCTGTGAACAAATGCCGTCGTCGGCAACTTACTCGGGGTTGTTCTCGTTGCGTTTGCGCTTGACGTAGAGCACCAAAGCCGTGGTTTCAAAACACAGGTAGGCCACGTAGCAGATGCAGAAGCCTACGATAAACAGGCGCGCCACTGCTGTGTGGGTGAACATATACAGAGCCATGACGACGAGGTGCAACAACAGCACTCCCACGGTGGCTCCAAGGAAGTTCTTGATAAATGTACGCGGTGCTTTCTGTGCACTTGTCACCACAAACCAGTGCTGCAATCCTGTCACCACTGCAAAGTAAAGCGCAGTGAGAGGCATAATGTAGTGGAACTTCTGCGGAGCCGTCCACATAACCACCAGCGACGCCACGACCAACAGTGCCGTGAGGGCAAGCAGTGCGGCATAGTATTTACGATAGTGGTTCATAGTGTCTACTCGCTGAATTTGAGGGTCTCTTTGGTGGTGAACTTCTCGCAGTAGTGGCACTTGAGTTTAAGATTCTCTTTGTCGACCACATGAAAGCGCGTGGGCACAGCCTCGGCATTGGTTATGCACTTGGGGTTGGCGCAGCGTATGAAGTTCTCGACGGTATCGGGTATCTCGGCGCGGAATTTGTCGGTGACGTTATAGTCCTCAATATTGATGATTGATGCCGAAGGAGCCACGAGGCCAATCTTGCTTATCTCGTCCTTGGTGAAGTGTTTGTTTTTGATTTTGACAATGCCTTTGCGGCCCAGTTTGCGGCTGGAGAGGTAGTTGCCTATAAGCACCTCGTCTTTGTACTTCTCGAGACCGAGAATGCGTATTACCTGGTAGACGGCTTCGGTGGGTATGTGGTCAATGACAGTGCCGTCTTGTATGGCCGAAACGACCAGTTCTTTCTTGGTATCCATGGTTTTGTATTTTATTCTTGTTAGGTTTGCAGCCTGGTGCGACAGGACTGCTGTTCTCAATTATACTATATTTATCTAACGCCCAAAATGGCTGCCATGAGAGCCTGGCGCACATAGACACCGTTTTGAGCCTGCTGGAAGTAGTATGCATAGGGGGTCTTGTCAACGTCGGTGGTGATCTCGTTCACGCGGGGCAGTGGGTGTAGCACACGCATATTCTCCTTGCATCCGGCGAGCATATCGGCGGTGAGGATGCAGCTGTCTTTGACGCGCTCGTACTCCATGGGGTCAGGGAAACGCTCACGCTGTACGCGGGTCATATAGATAATGTCGGCCACAGGCACGATGTCCTTGATATCGGTATATTGATAGTACTTCAAACCGGCGTCTTTGATGCTCATCTTGACGCTCGAAGGCAGTTTGAGTTCCTGAGGCGATACAAGGTGGAATGTGGCGTTGAAATTGCACATGGCTTGCACCAGCGAATGAACCGTGCGGCCATACTTGAGATCGCCCACGCAGGCAATCTGCAAGTTCTCGAGAGTACCCTGGGTTTTGCGTATGGAGTAGAGGTCGAGCATACACTGGGTGGGATGCTGGTTGGCGCCGTCGCCAGCGTTGATGACGGGCACCGAAGCCACCTCGGATGCATAGCGTGACGAGCCCTCCTTGGGGTTGCGCATAACAATGAGGTCGCTGTATGACGAGACCATCACGATTGTATCGTGCAGCGATTCGCCTTTCTGTACGCTGGTGCCGCCCGGGTCGCTAAAGCCTATTATGCGGGCGCCAAGCTGGTTTGCAGCGCTCTCGAAGCTGAGGCGGGTGCGTGTCGAGGGCTCAAAAAACAGCGTTGCGACCACTTTGTCGCTCAGGATTTTTTGTTTGGGATTTTTCTCAAATCCTTCGGCGATGTCCAGCACCTCAAGGTATTCGGCCTTGTTGAAGTCGGTGATGGAAATCAAGTTGCGTCCTTTCAATGTGCTCATTGTTATGTGTATTTAAATGTTCCTATATTCTTTTAAGGCCATCTATTGCAGGCTGGCAATGGGGGTCGATGGCTAATGCGGCCTCATAGTCGGCACGTGCGCGGCTTTTGTCACCAATCAATTTAAAGGCGAGAGCCCTGTTCAGCAAGGCCTCGATGTATGAGGGGTCGGCGTCTAAAGCACGTGTAAAGTACTCCACAGCGTGCTCATAGTCGTCGTAGTACATCATCTCAATATATCCGCGGTTGTGCCATGCATTGGGGTTACGGTCGTCAATATCGAGCATTTTGACATACAGTTCCTCGGCGGCCTGCATCTCTTCTCGTTCTTGATGGTACATAGCCAGGGCATAGAGGGCGTTGGTATTGGTTGGCTCAAGGGTTATGGCGGTGTTCAGATAATCGGCGGCTAATGGATTGAGGCGTGTGGCGTAAAGTACTCCAAGCTCTTCATAAGCCGGAGCGTAGTCGGGGTAGAGGTCGCACACCTTGCGCAGCAGGAGCACGGCGTTGGCAGTGTCGCCCTTTTCCTTGTATATAAAACTCTTCATGAATAGTGCCGTGCGATTGTCGGGGTCGGTTTTCGTCACGGCATTCAGGTGGTCGAGCGAGCGGTCGTAGTCGCGACTGTAGAACGTTATCTCGCCCATTTTCAGATATATATCCTTGTTATCTGGATCCAACTCATTGGCGCGCGACAAGGCTTTGTAGCTCTGTTCGACATTGCCGTTGGCAAACTGGGCATCGGCAAGGAGCATATAGTATTTAGTTTGCGAGTCGTCAAGTGAGACAGCCATATTTAGGTCGGCTATAGCCTCATTGGCTTTGCTTTGGCTCATCAATATCTCGGCACGGGCATAATAGAGCGAAGCGTCCTTAGGATGACGATGTATCTGAATATCAAGCTGCTGCAGCGCATCGTCAGGGTCAAGTTTCGACATATCCACTTTGTGGTGGCAGGCTGTTGGCACAACTAACGAAACCAGAACAATGAGTATGATGGTAAGCCGTTTCATATACATATTTCTATCTATTACGTAAAAAATGCAAATTTATTGTATGAAGTTAAAAATAAGTTGTTGTGTTTCGGCCAGCGTTGTGGCGTGCAAAACTGACCTTGCCTGCTGCTCTGTAATGGGTAACGAGCGGCTGATTAGGCACCAGTACTCTTTGGTTTTGCGCAATTTAGCCTCGTCTGTGGGGAGTCTGCGGTCAATCTCGTTGATAAGGTCGGCAATGAACGTAGTTGTTGATAACTTTTTTTCTTCGGCCGAAAATTTCCGGTTTTGTTTTATCTGTAACGGCAATGTCGGGTCGTAAAGTATTCCTCGTCCAATCATCACATCGAATAGATCTGTAAAACGGCCGACGATTGTTTTGTATTCCTCGAGTGTGGTAATGTCGCCGTTGTATATTACAGAGTGCTTTAATAACGGCTTGACACGTGCAAAAGTTTCAAGGTCGACGTGCCCTGTGTATTGTTGACGGCCAATGCGTGGATGTATCGTGACGTTGGCTATTGGGTAATCGTTAAGTATTGGCACTAATGCGAATATTTCATCGCGGTTTGTTAATCCGAGCCTCATTTTTATACTCAGAGACACCCGTATTGCTGGCACCACCTGATCTAATACGTGACGCAACTCGTCAGGGTAGGGGAGCATACCGCTTCCGCGATGCTTTGCCGCCACCTTGCGCATAGGGCACCCCAGATTCCAGTTAATTTCAGTGTAGCCAAGGTCACATAACCTGTTAGCCAATTCAACGAACTCGGTCGGTTCCTTGCCCAAAATCTGTGGCACAACGGGCATTGAGTCTCGGTTGGCATCGGGTAGCAAATCGTCAATCTTCTTTGTGGCATCGGCAAGGTTGCCGTGGGTCAACGATACAAATGGTGCCACAGCATAATTGAAAAGCCCCGCGAAATGGCGGTAGAAGACGCGTCGGAAGAGTACCTCCGTCAAACCTTGCATCGGAGCCAGAATCATTTCTTAATGTCTTTGTAATGGGTACTTATATACTGTTTCAAGTCGGCAGTAAGTTTATTTCCGGTTTTGTGCACTGGCTTGAACAGAAGGCTCTTCTGTCTCGTTTCTTGGTTGATTATAATCTGGTGGCGGTCGACCATGAGTAGTAGGTTGAGTATAACCGCCAGCACACACAAACATTTGGCCATACCCAGCAATGCTCCGGCGACCTTATTGAGTATGCCAGCGTGTACCAATTTGACTATACCTTCAAGGCATTTGCCCAAGAAGAACGCAAGTACCACCGTGCCGACAAATGTGATGAAAAATGCAATAAGAATGGCGTTCTCGCCTTCGAGTTTGAGCCACTCGGCCACCAACTGAGAGAGATGTGTGGCTGCCCAAATGCCAGCAATAATGCCCACCAAAGCTCCGAGTTCAAAGATAAGACCTCGACGCCAACCTTTGTAAATAAAATAGATTAGCGGTACTGAGAGTATTATGTCGAGTATGTTCATATCACTATATAAAATAAGACGCCTCAATAGAGAGACGTCTTATTCTTAAATACATCTTTTGAAATAAGTAAGCACGCTTTGTTTTACGCAATAAGTGCAATTTTGTTTCATTTTTGCGCAATTTTTTTCTCGATACGACATTCTATATTTTCCGAGACTGTCCATACAAGCCACCCGATGACGGCACCGACAAGGGCTCCGCATACCACGTCGCCAGGATAGTGCTTGCCAAGGTAGACGCGGCTGTAGCAGATAAGCATAGCCCAAACAAGTATTACCGCGCTGAGCACCCACGACCGTTTTAGACGCTTTGTGTAGCGCAATATCAAAAATACGGCTATAGCAAAAGCGTTGGCGGCGTGCGACGACACAAAGCCGTACTGACCGCCGCAGCCGGTGCGGAACATATTGACATCACTAAGCACGTGGCACGGACGCGGACGGGCGAAGAGGTCTTTAAAAAGGTGGACCGATATTTGGTCTGCAAACAGAAAACAGAGTATAACTGCAATAACCGGCAGCCACCAGCGTCGACGGTCGTAACGCAAAATAACGAGCAGGAAAACAGCTACCAGGACAACAGCCCATGATGCGTGCTGACTCAGTACCCACATAGGCCAGTCGAGCCACGAAGCGTTATTGCCGTTGACGAGGCGGAACAGTCGAGTGTCGAACTGCAGCAGTTGTTCCATTGCACTATTGGTTTAATATAGCTACAATCTTGTCTTTCAGCTCGCTGATATTCATGCCTGTCACCGAACTGATGAAAATGCTGTCAACACCCTTTGGCAGATGGCGGCGCAGCTGCTTGAGCATGGTCTCGTCCATCATGTCACATTTTGTCACAGCAAGAATGCGTTGCTTGTCAAGCAACTCGGGGTTGTACTTACGCAACTCGTTCAGCAGTATGTGATATTCTTTGGCAATCTCCAACTGCTCACAACTGACCATAAATAGCAGCACCGAATTGCGCTCAATATGGCGCAGGAACCTGAGGCCGAGCCCTTTGCCTTCACTGGCACCTTCTATTATGCCCGGAATGTCTGCCATGCAGAATGACATATTGTCATGATAACTCACAATGCCGAGGTTTGGCACGATAGTTGTGAAGGGATAATCGGCTATCTCTGGACGGGCTGCACTGATGGCGCTGAGGAGGGTTGATTTGCCGGCGTTGGGAAATCCAACAAGACCAACATCGGCCAGCATTTTGAGTTCAATAACCACCCAGCGCTCCACAGCAGGCTCGCCAGGTTGGGCATAGCGAGGTGTTTGATTTGTTGCTGATTTGAAATGGTCGTTGCCGAGCCCGCCTCTTCCACCGCGAGCAATAACGACGGTCTGGCCGTCTTGTGTAACTTCGCCGAGCACTTCACCGGTTTCGGCATCACGACAGACACAGCCCAGCGGTACCTCGATGATTTGGTCTTTGCCTTCTCGTCCGGTGCACAGGTTTTCACCGCCGTTTTGTCCGTTCTCGGCAAAGACATGTTTGGTGTATTTTAGGTGGAGGAGGGTCCACCGTTGGCTATTGCCGCGCAATATCACGTGTCCGCCGCGACCGCCATCGCCCCCGTCGGGACCGGCTTTGGCATTGTATTTAACCCTGAGAAGGTGGGCCGAACCGGCACCACCTTTCCCAGAGCGGACAAATATCTTTACGTAGTCGACGAAGTTGCTTGTCACCGTGGTTTTAGAGTTTTTCTATTTGCGAAATAATGTTGGAGGCAATCTCCTTGATATCGCCCAGACCATTTATAACCAACCTCTTACCTTGTTTGGCGTAGTAGTCGGCCACGGGCTTGGTCTTGTTGTCATACTCTTCAAGGCGGCCTTTCACGGTCTGCTCATTATCATCGGTGCGGCCGCTAATCTTTGCACGCTCAAGTATGCGGCGCACAAGTTCTTCACGTGGCACTTCGAGCTGTACCATACAGGTAATTGAGCGGCCGTGTTTGGCAAGCAGTTTGTCCAACGTCTCGGCTTGAGCCACATTGCGCGGAAAGCCATCGAAAAGTATGCCTTTGGTGTCGGCGGCAATAGCCTTGTCTATCATCTCCACCACAATGTCGTCGCTCACCAAGTGGCCGGCATCCATGATAGATTTTATGCGCTGACCAAGGGCAGTATGGTCGGCAATCTCTTTGCGCAGGAGGTCACCGGTTGAGATGTGGGTGAGACCAAAACGTTCAACGATGAAATCGCTTTGCGTTCCCTTGCCTGCGCCTGGGGCTCCAAAAATCACTATGTTCATCATTGCACAGAAACTATCGAGATGTCGAACACAAGCGGCGAGAACGAGGGAATCTCGTTGCCGGCACCGCGCGAGCCGTAGCCAAGGGCCGAAGGTATAATGAGTGTGAGTTCGCTGCCTTGTGCTTCGCCCATGATACCGTCTTCCCAACCCTTGATGAGTTGCATTTGGCCTACGGTGTAGGTGAGGGGCTCATAGGGGCGCTGAGCGTTGTAGATGCCGCCGTCCTTGGCATCCTGCTCAACACTCGAGTCGAACATGGTGCCGTCGAGCAGACGTCCGGTGTAGTTGATGGCCACTTTCTTGCCAACGGCCACACGGGGACCCTTGCCGGCCTTGCGCACAATTTTGTACAAACCGTCGGCGTTGGGCTTGACGGTGATGTTGTTGTCCTTTACGTAGTTGGCAATCAACTCGGGCTCGGCGGCCTGACGACGCTGCATCTCCTCGATGAAGTTGGCTTGTTCTTCGGCCAGTTCCTCTTTGGTTACAATGTCTTGCAGATCAATGTCGTAGTAGAGCATCATGCCAGCGCCTTCCTTGTAATAAGGGGGCATCTGGTTGGGTCCAATGTAACGTGCCACCGAGTCGGCGTTGACAGCAAAGATGGCATGGTCGCCCACATGCATCATCTTGAGACCGTCGTTGATGTCACCGGGGAAGGTGCCATTTTCCTGCACCATCAGAATGCGGTTGGGATGACCCACATTGCTGTACACCTCGACGGTGTCGAAACGGAAGGTCATTTCGCCCACTAGCACATCACCCTCTTTGGGCTGCTCGCCGGTTTTGTTCATTTTCTCGAATTTGTAGTGCAAACCCGAGTTGGTTTTCTTGAAGCCTTTGAGGTCGCTGTGGTTGCAGGCTGCAAAGAGCGTGGCTGCGGCTAAGAGAAGAGCCGCTGTTTTTAATGTGTTTTTCATTTGTTTATTGTTGTTTATGTTCATTTATTGTCTATTTTCAGGTCGTATATAAGTATGGCCCTGGTGGGTACGCGGTCGCCGTCGCCGGCCACGCCGTAGGCCTGTTCCGAGGGCAGAATCACACGGGCGCGGCTGCCGTAGTGCAGGTGGCGCACAGCTGCGTCCAAACCGCGCACAGTCTGGTTACGTCCAGCCACAAAGGTCTCTTGTTGTTGCTCATAGATTACGACACCATTGATGGCTTCGAGGCGGTAGGTGAGGCTCACGGTGTCCTCATAGTCGATAGCGCGCCCCGAACCGCGGTCGGTCTCCCACACCCGCACTCCACTGCCAAGTGTGGTCACAGGCCACGAGCGGCGCTGCACATAGCTCTCTATCTGTTGCTCCTCGCTTTTGGCCATATAGCGGTTTGCGTTTATCATATTCTCCTTCAGCGTATTCTGAGGCTGTGTGTCAATGTCAATCACCTTGGCTCGGTGGCACGAGGCGGTGGCGAAAGCCATCAGGCACGCAGTCAGGATTATGAGCGCATTCTTCATCGGTTCAAAATGTAGTTTACCACAGCATCGACGGTAGCCTGGAGGGGTAGGGTGGAGGTGGCCCCGGCGGCCTTGGTGTGGCCTCCGCCGCCAAACAGGTCGGCAGCCATGCGGTTGACATTGGTGGTGTATTTCGAGCGCAGCGACACTTTGCAGCGGTTCTCCTCTTCGCGCACCAGCGCGCCGCACTCAATGTCGGCCATCAGCAGGGTGTAATTCACAAGGCCGTCCATATCTTCGGCTGTGATGCCGAAACGCCTCTGGTCGGCAAGCGATATGGTAAAGTAGGCAAAGCCCTGTTCCCTCATCACTGTGAGGCAGTTGCTGATGGCGTGGCCGTAGAAACGCAGCCGCTGCTCGCTGAAAGTGTTGAGTATGCGGTTGTTGATTTCGGCCGGGTCAATGCCTGAGGCCACCAACTGCGCCGTGGCCATATAGAGCGAGGGCTGGGTGTTGCTGTAGGCAAAACCGCCGGTATCGGTGCGCAGCCCCACGTAAAGGCAGGTGGCGGCCTCTGCGTCTATGGCTTCGGGGCCCAGCAGGGCGTCGACGAGCCACAGGGTGAGCTCGCAGGTGCTCGAAATCGAGTAGTCAGACACCACCATCGAGAATGCCTCACGCTCGGGGTCATGGTGGTGGTCGATGAGCAGCTTGGCGGCTTTAGAGTCGGTGAAGGCCTGAGCCAGCATGGCCATGCGCGACGGTGCGCTGAGGTCCATGGCCACAATCAGGTCGGCCTCGGCCATCGCCTGGCAGCATTGCGCGTTCTGGGTCTGTCCGTTCAGTATGCGGTCGGCCAGCGGCATCCATCCGTACTGGGCCGGGCAGCCGTCGGGCAGCATTAGGGTGACCTGCAGCCCCGGATATTGCCTGCCGAGCACCGAGCCGAAGGCTGTTATTGCCCCCACGGCGTCGCCGTCGGCATTGGTGTGCGCCACCAACGCCACCTTTTTGCTTACGGCCAACAAACTGCCAATCCAACCCGTAACGGCAGGGCTGAATTGCGGTTTCTGACTGGCCGACAATGCGTTATAGCATTCTGCGGATTGCATAGCGAATGCAAATATACGAAACTTTTATAGATTTTTGACTTTTATTGTTTGCGTATTTCGATTTTTTGCTGTAATTTTGCAGCGCATTTTAATCAGACTTATGGCCAGCGATATTGATAAATTGATAGTTATTGGCGACCGCGTGCTCATCAAGCCTGCCACGGCAGTGCAGCGCACCCAGAGCGGCCTCTACCTGCCAGCAACATACAAAGACAAAGAGGACATCCAGTCGGGCTACATACTCAAATGCGGCCCCGGCTACGCCCTGCCCACAGCGAGCGATGGCGAGGAGTGGAAAAGCGAGACTCAAGAGGTGAAATACCTGCCCTTGCAGGTGCAGCCGGGCGACATGGCTCTCTTTTTGCAGAAGAGCGCCGTCGAGATCAAGTACCGTGGCGAGAAGTATTTCATAGTGCCGCAAAGCGCCATACTGATAGTCGAGCGCGACGAATTTTAGTCCAAGTACGCCTTTTGCACTGCCAAAGCACCCCTTGCCGAGGGGCTTTGGTCGGCTTTTGACCGCCCAAAAACCGCATTGCAAGCAGGCCTGTCCGAACCTAACCCGACCTTAACCCGAACCTAACCCATTCAATACCCTGTGTTACACGCGGTTACAAAACCGCTGTTCGGAGGGGTTCATTGTATCACCAATTTCTTGGTGGCGGTGCCGGATACTGTCTTGATATTGAGCAAGTAAGCGCCTGCAGGGAGCTGCGAGGCGTCGACTACCGCAACCAATCCCGAGGCCGGCTGGCGGCTCACCATGCGGCCAGCGGCGTCGTACACCTCGACGGCCTCGAGGCGGAACGACGACATCACGCTTACCGTGCCCCCATCGGTCACCGACGGATAGACGTTGACATACCTCTCCAGCAGCTTCGCCGACACAATGCCGTCGGGTATGGTGTCAGCCTGCGCTGTGTCGCCACCTTGCGAGGGGTCTACAACCTGCGTGGTATCGAAATAGTTGCGCACCGTGTCCACCGGCGTGGGCGTTGTCCGCGCAGGGTCTGGCGACAGTATTGGGAACAAGATATATATATTACTACTTAAAATACTTCCACGGTCGAGCCAAAAAATTGTATCATATAGTGCTACTGACGCAGGCCTAATATCACCATATTCTGAATAAAGATATCCATTATAACGGACTTTTAATGGAGCGTATGGGTAAAAAGGTAATAATGGCTCATTCAAAAACATATAAAATACCATAAGGCCAATTGGATGGCTGCCTGTTTCCGTAACTATTGATGTATTGTTGATTTGAGTTGTGCCGTAATAGAACGAATCGGTTACATAATACGCGGTGTCGAAATAGGTCTCGTACAGCGGCAGAAGATAGTCGGGCTCGTCGAATACGTTGTATGCCGCTTTTGCAACCAATACCATGCTGTCCTCAATCTGCTTGTAGAGGCATGTATATTAGCGCCAGTTGGCGCGTGAGGTATCTATACAATAATCTTCTTGTTGAGTTGGATTATAGCCTTGCATACCCGGTTAATAATGTACGGCACTTATGGCAATGCCGTATATAGTCAAGCCCTCAGGGGCAGTGTCGAGGCGAACTGATATATCATAGTCATTAAGGCTGTTCCCATATGTAATTGTGCGACCCAAATAGCAGGTTGAGCTGAACATTACCGATCTTGAAACCGAGTCGATGAGGTAGCTGTCTGTCCGCTCTGTCGGCAGGGTCGGGGTTTCATTATGGTGCTGCGCATGCGCTGCCGTCGCAAATGCAGCGACCAACAATATTACTAATGTCTTTTTCATGGCTTTACGCGTGTTGTGGTTTAGATTGATTTTGCAAAGTTATGTATTTTTTACGAGACGGCAAAGAAAATGGAGCATTTTTTTCAAAAAATCTTTGTCTGCGCTCAAAATCAAATTATTTTTTGTATCTTTGCGTTTTTAAAACTATTTGCATTACCGACAAATGGAATACAGTTTCAACGAGTTAGAGGCTAAATGGCAGGCCTGGTGGCGCGAAAACCAGACCTACAAGGTGTGCAACGGCGGCACCAAACCGCATTTTTATGTGCTTGATATGTTCCCGTACCCGTCGGGTGCCGGCCTCCATGTGGGCCACCCATTGGGCTACATAGCCAGCGACATCTATGCCCGCTACAAACGGCTGCGCGGCTACAATGTGCTGCACCCCATGGGCTACGACGCCTACGGATTGCCGGCCGAGCAGTACGCCATTCAGACCGGCCAGCATCCGGCCAAGACCACCGAGCAGAATATTGCCCGCTACCGCGAGCAGTTGGACAAGATAGGTTTCAGCTTTGACTGGAGCCGCGAGGTGCGCACCTGCGACCCCGAATACTACAAGTGGACGCAGTGGACCTTCATTCAACTCTTCAACAGCTACTATGACAACACCGCCGACAAGGCCATGCCCGTTACCGCCCTTGTGGAGCGTTTTGCCAAACAGGGTACCGAGGACCTCGATGCCGCCTGCACCGAGCCTATGGACTTCACGGCCGACGAGTGGAACTCGTGGGACGAACCCAAGCGCCAGCAGGTGCTGATGAACTACCGCCTGGCCTACTTGGCCGACATACCGGTGAACTGGTGCGCCGAGTTGGGCACCGTGCTGGCCAACGACGAGGTGGTTGGCGGCCTCAGCGTGCGCGGCGGCTACCCCGTGGAGCGCAAACTTATGCGCCAGTGGAGCCTGCGCATCACCGCATACGCCGAGCGTTTGGCCAAAGGGCTCGACAGCCTGCAATGGAGCGACTCGCTCAAGGAGATTCAGCGCAACTGGATTGGCCGCAGCGAGGGCGCAGCGGTGTGGTTCCCGCTCGATGTAAAGAGCAACGAAAACGTGCTGCCGGGCGCACAGGTGTATATGCCGCAGTTCGACCCGCAGCCGGTGCCGAGTTTCGAGATTTTCACCACCCGTCCCGACACCATTTTCGGCGTCACCTTTATGGTGCTATGTCCAGAGCATGAACTCATCGACCAGATAACAACTCCCGAACAGCGCCAGCAGGTGCAGGACTATGTTACTTGGGCCAAGAACCGCAGTGAACGCGAGCGTCAGGCCGAGGTAAAGAAGGTTAGCGGTGTCTTTACCGGTGCCTATGCCGTCAACCCGCTGACCGAGGAACGCATACCTATCTGGGTTTCCGAATATGTGCTGGCCGGCTATGGAACCGGCGCCATTATGGCGGTGCCGGCACACGACAGTCGCGACTTTGCCTTTGCACGCCATTTTGGCCTGCCTATTCGCCAGGTGGTGGCTCCGACCCCCAACGAGGTGAGCGACCCTGCAACGTGGGAAGAGAGCCTCGACAGCAAGAGCGGCTACTCGGTGAACAGCGGCTTTGTGAGCGGTATGAAGGTCAAAGACGCCATGGCCGCCGTGATAGACCGGATTGAGGAGATGGGTATTGGCCGCCGCACCGTCAACTACCGCCTGCGCGATGCCATATTCAGCCGTCAACGCTACTGGGGTGAGCCTTTCCCAATATACTACAAAAACGGTTACCCATGCACCCTGCCCGAGGAGTGCCTGCCACTGGAGCTGCCAGAGGTGAGCGACTTCAAGCCCACTGCCACTGGCGAACCCCCGCTGGGTCATGCTGTACGCTGGGGTTGGGATGAAAAAAATAAATGTGTTGTTGAAACATCGCGGATTGATCATCAGACAGTTTTCCCGCTCGAGCTCAGCACCATGCCCGGCTTTGCCGGTTCGAGCGGATACTATCTGCGCTACATGGACCCTCACAACAACAATGCCTACTTCGCAAAAGAGGCTGTAGAATATTGGCAGAAGGTGGATCTTTACGTTGGTGGCGCCGAGCATGGCACAGGCCACCTCATCTATGCCCGTTTTTGGAATAAATTCCTCTTCGACCTCGGCATGGCCGTCAACGACGAGCCTTTTGACCGCTTGGTAAACCAGGGCATGATACAGGGTCGATCAAATTTCGTCTTCCGATCCAAAACTGACAACAACCTCTTTATTTCAAAGAACGTCAAAGATCGTCCTGCAAAAACCGTGCCAATCCATGTCGACATTAATATTGTTGACAATGATGTTCTCGACATCGAGCGTTTCCGCCAGTGGCGTCCCGAGTTCAAAGACGCACGTTTTGAGCTCGAAGACGGTAAATACATTTGCGGCTGGGAGATTGAGAAGATGTCGAAATCAATGTTCAACGTTCAGAATCCCGACGACCTTGTGGCACGCTACGGAGCCGACACGCTGCGCCTGTATGAGATGTTCCTCGGCCCGGTTGAGCAGGCCAAACCATGGGACACCAACGGTATCGAGGGCGTGTTCCGCTTCCTCAAAAAGTTCTGGAAACTGTTCGACAACAGCCTGAATGGTAATAATCAGAACGCTCCGACAAAGGAAGAGCTCAAGATATTGCACCAGACCATAAAGAAGGTGACCGATGACATTGAGCGGTTCTCGTTCAACACCGCAGTTTCCACCTTCATGATCTGTGCCAATGACCTCACAGGTGCCAAAACTGACAAAATGTCAGTTCTCGAACCGTTGGTGGTCCTTATAGCCCCGTTTGCCCCTCACATCGCCGAAGAACTATGGCACCGCATAGGTCACGACGGCACTGTTTGCGACGCCGAGTGGCCCGCATACGACGAGAAGTATCTTGTTGAGGACACTTTCACCTATCCTGTGTCGTTCAACGGTAAGATGCGCTTCACCTTAGACCTGCCGGCCACCGCCCAGCAAGCTGACGCCCTGGCCGCTGTGCTCGCAAGCCCTGACGGCCAGAAATGGCTGGCCGGTGCTGAGCCCAAAAAAGTAATCTTTGTACCTAAAAAGATAATCAATATCGTCTGTTAAACAACTCATCAAAAACTATGCTCAGCCGACATTTTCTCAGAAGCAAAGTACTTCAGGCCGTCTATGCCAACCAGTTCGGGGAGAAAGACCCTCAGACATCAGAGAAGGAGTTTGATGACAACATTTTAAAGCTCAACGATTTGGGCGTGGTGCAGATTTCAATGCTGCTTCATGGGTTGGCTGTTGCTGGCCAGATTGTCATTGACGGTTCGCACAAACTTCTGCCGGATGGTCAAGACTATTCTGACAACACTGACCTGACTGACAATCCGTTTTTGCACCGTTTGGCAGACAACTATGAGCTGCATAAGTTGATTGATCGATGCAAAATCAATTGGGAGGTTCACGACGGTCTGTTTCGCAAAGCCTTTTTCACTTTCCGCGACATAGATGCATATAAGGCGCTCAACGTAGAGGAACACGATTTTGAGAATACAAAGTCGCAGGTATTGCAATATTTTCGATTCCTTGTCAACGACGAAGGCTTGCGATCTGCAATAGCAGAGCGTAGCCTGTTGTGGGACGACGATTTCGACCAGGTGGCACAGTACAACTTCATGATGTTGAAGACATTGAGCGAAGATACATTCACAGAGGATTCGCCGTGGCCGTTGATGTGCGACAATCGTGAAGAGAAAGACTCTGCCGACTACCAATTTGCAAAACAGCTGCTGCATGACACATTGGCTGGCAGGGCCGAATGCGAGCAGCTTATCAAGAAACATTTGCAAGGATGGGATTATGAGCGAGTATCTCCAATGGATATCATCATCATTAACATTGCCATTGCCGAATTCACAACCTGCCCATCGATACCGGAACGTGTAACTGTCGATGAATGTATTGAACTCTCAAAAGAATATAGCACCGACCGCAGCAAACTTTTCATCAACGGCATACTTGATAGAATTATAATAGAGTTACGAGCTGCCGGTCGTATAAACAAATCTGGCCGAGGCCTGTTTGACGAGTCGTTAATTAATCAAGAGGACTGATGATGAAACGGTTGACCATAATCCTTGTCTTGCTAACTCTTGCCACTGTCGGCTGTACACACAAGAACAAAAGCGATGTTGACGTGGACCTCATTAATAACCCTTGCTCTGCTGAGGGTTATAATGAAAATGTAAAGATGCCGGTACTGTCTTTCGATCAAAACAAGCATGACTTTGGTCGCCTAACTGCTGGCGAAAACATTGCATACAGTTTTCATTTCCGCAATACTGGCAACGCAGACCTTATTATCTCGAATTGCTCTGCCTCCTGTGGTTGCACTGTGGCGGACTATCCCACTGGTCGCATTGCCCCAGGCGCCGACGGCTACATAACTGTATCGTTCCGTTCCGCCGGCAAAAGTGGCCAGCAGTATCAGGAGGTCACTGTTGTTGCGAACACACAACCAGCAAGAAACAAACTCATAATTACCGCACAAGTCGGTATGTAATAAAGAAAATTCTAAAACCAAGGAAAAATGAACTTATTAATTTTATTGCAAGAAGCAGCACCCAAAGGCGGTGGCTCGATGTGGATTTGGATGATACTTTTGGTCGTCCTAATGTGGCTATTAATGATTCGCCCGCAACAAAAGAAAGCCAAAGAGGAACAGAAATTCAGAGAGTCTCTCAAGAAAGGCGACCGCGTGGTTTTCTCGGGTGGCATTTATGGCAAAGTAAACCAAGTCAACGACACCACCATAGAAGTTGAGGTATCCAACGGCGTATTACTTACCGTCGAGAAGAATATGGTTCAGCCAGTACCTGAGACTAAAGCAGAAAAAAAGTAAAGTCGAACAATGAGTGGGGGGTGGCATAGAGTAATATCGGTTCTGCGCTCTTACAGAGCATTTATTGTGATATTGCTTGTCACGGCTATTGTATGGACGCTTGTATCATTGTCAGAAGTAAAAAATTACACCGTAAAGGTAAATATTGACTATACTGGTTTTGATGAAGCTAAATATACCATTGTACAGGCTGATACAATATTATACCTAAACCTCGATTTAAATGGCTATACCGCACTACGCGACTTAATAATAGGTCGGCAGGCAAAGGCGTCAATTAATGTGAAAACATTTTATGGTGGCAAAAGTTCTATTGAGGTCAAGTCAGTTGTCGATACAATTGCATTACAACTCGGCTATAGGTTAATGTCACCACCAACAAGTGCCAAGGACTCATTGCGCATAGTGCTCAAGCCCATGGCAAGTAAAAGGATTAAGCCAAGTATAGTCGGTTTAGATTTTTCTTTCGCTGAACAAATCGGTTTGGCAGGAACCCCAAGTATTTCGCCGGACTCGGTGACTCTATATGGTTCAGAGCAGTCTCTGTCGCAAATCAATAGACTTGAAGTTGAGCCCCTGCAGATTGGCAACATTTCAGCCAATAGTACCTTCAAGGTCAAATTGAAGCCAACATGGCTTGAATATCAAGATCTGAAGCCCGATGTTGAGGAAATATATGTAACCATTCCTGTCGAGCCATATACGGAAAAGAAGCTCACAATACCAGTTGAGGTTTCAGGTGCTGATTCAGAGACCAATATCAAGCTCTACCCATCAAATGTTGATATTATCGTATGGGTACCACAAGGTTCATATTCAAAATACACTGAAAGTGACTACAGGGCAGAGGTCGATTTCAACGATATAGAACAGGAACAGCCGGTCTTGAAGGTGCGTCTCTCTTCATTTCCAGCAAACTCGCGCATAAAGAGAATTTCACCGTCTGAAATTCAATATATCTTGATAAAATGATACGGGTAGGGTTGACAGGGGGCATCGGTTCGGGCAAAACCACAGTACTCAAAGAGTTTGAGAGACTATGCATTCCTGTTTTTTCTGCCGACACAGTTGCCGCAAGCTATTATCAAGATTACGACTTTCTGAAACAGCTATGTGGGCTATTGGGCAACAGCATTATTAATGCCGACGGTACTGCAAACAAGCAACAGATTGCCGCCAAGGTGTTTAATGACAGCACCTTGCTTGATAAACTAACTGCACTGATACATCCTAAGGTCATGTCCGATTTCGACCTGTTTTGCAAGCAGAATACCTCAGCCAGGTATGTTGTTTTTGAATCTGCAATACTTTATGAATATGGTTATGACAAGATGATGGATTGTGTTGTTGCAGTGTACTTGAGCCGTGATGAACGTATAACACGAACTGTATTGCGTGACAGCTCAACAAGGCAACAGGTAGAACAACGCATTAAGAACCAAATGCCGGCAGAGGAAACTTTGTATAAAGCCGATTACATAGTGCTAAATTATGAGGGCAATCCTCGTGCACGTCAAGTAAAATATATTAACTCTCAAATATTGGCAAGATCATGAAGGTCCGACAAATAACAATTATATTTACGTTTCTTTTTCTATCAGTTAATATGTCGGCACAAGACAGGCCAGTATTCCACGCAAATGGTCTGATTTTCAAAAAACCAAGACCAAGTTGGGTCGACTCAGTAATGACGGGGCTGACACTTGAACAGAAAATAGCTCAGCTTATGGTTGTGCGTGTGCCTCTTAATCTCACCGATGCAAAAGCTGCAGAATTCTCTGCCAAGATGAACGAACTCGGTGTTGGTGGGGTATGCTTTTTTGCAGGTACGGCAAAACGTCAGGTAGAGCTAACCAAACTGTTTCAACATGAGGCAAAGGTACCTTTGTTAGTATGTCTTGACGCCGAATGGGGACTGGGCATGAGGCTTACCGACTGCTTTTCGTTCCCACGCAATGCTATTTTTGGTTCGTTACAAAATGGCGCAAATGACTTGGTGTATAGGATGGGGGAGGAGATAGGTCGGCAATGCAAGATGATAGGTGTTCACATAAACTTTGCGCCGGTGGTTGATATTAACAGCAACCCAAAGAACCCCGTAATTGGCACACGTTCATTTGGTACCGACCGCGAACAAGTGGCTCGCCTCGGCGAGAGTTATATTCAGGGTATGCAAAGTCAGGGGGTTATGGCTGTGGCCAAACATTTCCCAGGACATGGCGATACAGACAAAGACAGCCACTTGCAATTGCCAGTAATAAATCATTCTCTGCCTTATATCGACTCGATTGATCTTTACCCGTTCCGTAAAGCCATTTCAGCCAACGCTGGCGGGATAATGATAGCGCACTTACAGGTAAACGAATTGGATAAAAGCCGTCCATCATCATTATCTCAAGTAATAGTTGAAGACTTATTGCGTAATAAAATGAATTTTAATGGTTTGATTATTACGGATGGTCTTGATATGAAAGGTATAACCAATGATTATAAGGATGGACAGGGTGAATTGCTGGCACTTGAGGCTGGAAACGACATATTGCTGTTGCCTCCAGATGTTGAAAAGTCTATAAGTGTTATTGCCCAGGCAGCCGGAAATAGCAAAGTATTGAGAAATAAAATTGATTATCATTGCCGCAGAGTACTTCAAGCTAAGTATGAACTCATTGTTGATAAACAACTTGATTTAAACGATTTGATAGCTCCTGATATAACAGATTTGCAGAGATGTAACGATATAATTGCCGATTTAAATATCAACCTCGACAGACGTATAGATTCATTAATTAATTTAGGTATTGCCAGCAAAGCCTACCCAGGCTGCCAAATTGTTGTGATGCACAAAGGCAGATTAGTAATGTCTCGGTCATATGGACAGTTGTCATACGATGCTGATGCCGACAGTGTTACCAATCAAACTGTATACGACTTGGCTTCGCTTACAAAAATCACGGCAACTACATTGGCAATGATGAAATTGGTTGACGGCGGAAGAGTTAAACTCGACGACCCACTCTCACGTTATCTTCCGTATCTAAAAAATACTGACAAAGAGAAGATTACAATCAGAGAGGCCATGAGCCACATTGCACGCCTCAAAGCGTTTGACTCATATTGGCAACGAACCTCTAACCGAGACTCTATCTTTCAGCTCATAGCAGAAAGCAAGCTCAACTCGGCTCGCAAATATCTATACAGTGACCTCGGGTTCATCCTGTTGAGCGATTTGGTCGAGAAAGTGACAGGAATGCCACTTGACATGTACGTTGAACGCCATTTTTATATTCCCATGGGATTACAGAGCACCCACTTTAATCCAATATCAAAAGGAGTTGATATTGAACGTATTGCACCAACCGAAATCGATACATTACGTGGTGTAATCCGGGGCTATGTGCATGACCCAAACGCATACGCCCTTGGCGGAGTGTCGGGGCACGCCGGTCTATTCTCTACAGCCGAAGAGGTGGCTTTGATAATGCAGATGTTGCTTAACGGCGGCGAACTTGATGGCCACCGATACATCAGCAGTGCCATAGTCGACACCTTCACCTCACGCCATTACGTCAATCTCGACAACCGTCGCGCGCTCGGCTTCGACAAGGTGACATTCAAACCCAGCACTGCCTCGACGCCGGCACCGGAAGCTTCGCAAGAGTCGTTCGGCCACACCGGATTCACCGGCACCATGGCGTGGGCAGACCCAAAGAACGAACTTGTTTTCGTATTCCTTTCAAACCGCGTTCATCCCATAGCCACTCCCAACAAACTGGCCAAGATGAACATACGGACCGATTTGCACAGTTTCTTATACCAAGACATTAATAAAAAATGAGCAATATTCTGAAATGGTTATTGGCCGGTTTAGGATGGGCAGCCGGCGGACCCATTGGCGGCATTCTGGGCTACTACTTGGGCAAAGCTCTGTTTGGCGATATGTCCAAGTCGTTACCTGGCGGCGACGCGCCTCATCGCGGGCCGTACCGCAACATGGGGACACAGGCCGACATCAATGCCGCTCTAATGGTTCTCATTGCAGCCGTGATGAAGGCCGACGGCAGCGTTAAACGCAGCGAATTGGATTACGTAAAACGTTTTCTACTAACCAACTACGGCGAACAACGTGCCAAGGAGTTGCTCAAGGTGCTACGCGATTTGGTTGAGAAAGAGATACCTGTACAAGATGTCTGCGTACAGATCAAGTTCAACACCGATTACAACACGCGATACCATATGGTCGACTTCCTGTTCGGCCTTGCCAACGCTGACAGCGAGTTTACCTTCCAAGAAATCAATACCTTACGTACCATAGCAGGCGGTCTCGGTATCAGCACGCGAGACTACTCGTCGATATACGAGCGCCACGTTGGTGGCAGTTATGGAAGTCAGGGTAGAAGTCGCGAAAGTGCCGGTTCGTCGTCAACTTACCGTCGAGACCCCTATAAAGTGCTTGGAATAGAGCGAACAGCAACCGACGATGAGGTTCGCAAAGCCTATCGTCGCATGGCTATGAAATATCACCCAGACAAAGTGGAGGGCTTGGGCGAGGAGGTCCGTCGCAACGCTGAAGCGCAAATGCGTGAAATCAACGCGGCCTACGACGAGATAAAGTCGCAACGCAACATGAAGTGATGAATATCAAGCATATAACATCGCTCAGCGACCCCCAGCTCAACATTTTCTGCCGCCTGACCGAGGCCCAGCTACGCAACAGGCTTGAACCCGAATTGGGCGTTTTTATAGCCGAGAGTCCAAAGGTGATAGCGATTGCCTTGAAGCGCGGCTATGAGCCAACGGCCGTATTGACCGAAGAGAAATTTATTGAAACCCAGGTTAATGCGTTTGCCGACCAGCTCGGCGACATCTCGGTATACGTTGGCAGCAGCCAACTGTTGGCACAACTGACGGGCTATGAGCTCTCGCGCGGAATGATTTGCGCTATGAAGCGACCAAAGTTGCCGACAGTGGGGGAGGTGTGCAGCCAAAAAAGGCGCATAGTTATCGTAGACGGGGTGGTGAACGCCACCAATACCGGTGCCATATTCCGTGCGGCAGCAGCTCTCGGCATGGACGGCCTGATTTTTTCGCACACATGCTGCGACCCACTTAACCGCCGCTCGGTTCGCGTCAGCATGGGAACAGTGTTCCAACTGCCTTGGACCCAGCTCGACAAACAGACCAGGTTGCCGCAACTGTTCGACCAGATGCGAACAGATGGTTTTAAAATAATCTCCATGGCATTGAGCAACAATGCTTTACCCATTGACGACCAGCAGATTGCGAAACACAACAAACTCGCAATAGTGCTTGGCAACGAAGGCGAAGGTCTTGACAATGAAACCATTAAAGCCAGTGACTATGAGGCAATGATACCCATGCAGAACGGAGTCGATTCGTTAAACGTCGCAGCAGCGGCCGCTGTCGCATTTTGGCAACTAAAGTCCAAGTAACTGAAAATCAGCCGTTTGAATATTTCAATTTATCTACCTGAAATACAACATTTTAGATAGGTTAGGTTCGGGTTAAGGTCGGGTCAACATCGGATATGGTTCAGCAATATATTTTCTTCGCCATAAAAATTTCCGAACATCACCCGAACATAGTACGATTATATATTGATTTTGAGTATTATAACCTCAAAAGGGCAGTGTTTAAAATACACTACTTAACATAACATCAATTTTATTAAAATTGTATTATTAAAAAACCGTGCTGATTTGCACGGTTTTTTTAGCAATTATTTAGCTAAAATTTTGTAGATTATTGCTGGCTCTTGATTTCCTCGATACGTGCTTTGATTGGCTTGAGGTCGTCGTACATTTCAAGGCGGACATATACGGTTTCAAGTGCGTTGAGGCAGTTGAACAGATTCGGAGTCTGGGCTTTCTGTGCATCGGCAGGCAGATGGTCTATGTAGTCGACAGCCGAACGGAAATAGTTGATTGACTTGCGGAAGAGATCGTTGGACTCGCCGATAAGTTTCTCGTACAGTCCGGTCTCGTCCTCAGGCGGCACCTGGTTGGCGGCCTCAAGTTTGTCGACGCCACGGTTGAAGTTCATCTTGCCTACGCTGAAGTTGGCGGCAAACTGGTTCGGGGCCATGGTGAGCGACTCTTCGTAGCGTTTCTCGGCACCTTCATAGTCACCGGTCACCTCAAGTATTGCTCCAGCCTGAACCAATATCTGTGCGTAGATGTCGGGAGTTTCCTTGGTCATCTCTAAGGCACTCTCTATCATCTCTTTACCCTTCTCAATATTCTCGTTCAGAAGATAACCTTCGGCCATCAGGAGCTTGGCGTTGTAGTCGTTGGGGCAGTTCTTGGAGTACATATTGGCAACCTTCATGGCTTCGGCCTTGTTTCCTTCGCTCTTATAGAGGTCGAACATGGCGCGGTAGACGGTCTGTTTGTCGGTCTTGCGGCGCATAAGCTGGTTGTAGTAGTTCTTCATTCCGGCGTTGTCGTTGTTGGCTTTGGCGGCTATACCGGCAATGTAAAGAGCTTCGTTGGTGTACTCGCGGCGACCCGAGTTGTTGAACATCGTGATTGCCTTTTCGGCCAACTGGATGGCCTCGGTATAATTGCCACCGTTGTAAGCACCTATTGCCTTGTTATAGAACTCGTTGCCAACATAGCTGAACACCTCGTTGTTCTCTTTGGCATACTCGTTCTTGGTGTCGAGGCGTTTGCACTCAAGGGCTGCGTTGTAGGCTTGCTCGGCCCAGTCGGGAGCCAAGTTTTTGAATTTCGACTTGGGATTTGACGATTCTGCACCTATACGTGTGTATATCAGGCCCTTGTAGCACCATGTCTTGGCATCGTCCTTGGTGCCTTCATGCTCGCATGCCAAATCGATTTCGGCTTTGGCCTTGTTGAGGTAATTCTTTTTAAGGTCCTGGATGGCACTTTGCACGTTGAGGGTTTGTGCGCCGGCTCCCATGGTTAGTGCCGTCAAAGCGGCGATTAAAACTAATCTTTTCATGGTATCTTGTTTTTGTTGTCTATTCATTAGTATTGTTTTCAACCGAATTATTGCTTTCCAGCGACACATTTTCGCTTTCGGGTGTGTCGGTCTCGGTGTTGTCGGTGGGCACTTTGGTTATTGAGGCAATATAGTCTTTGCCGCGCAGGTCGATGAGTTTTACACCCTGCGTGTTGCGGCCCATGACGCGCAAGTCGCTCACTTTCATGCGTATTGTTACGCCTGAGCGGTTGATAATCATCAGGTCGTTGCTGTCGTTGACATTGGTTATTGCCACTAAACTGCCGGTCTTTTCGGTCACCTGCATTGTCTTAACACCTTTGCTGCCACGGTGGGTCTGGCGGTAGTCTTCGAGCTCGGAGCGCTTGCCGTAGCCGTGTTCAGAGACAACCAGAATGTTGTCGTCGGCGTTGGACACACAAAGCATGTCAATCACGCTGTCGTCAGTGTCTTCGAGTTCAATGCCTTTCACGCCGGAGGCGCCACGACCCATCTCGCGGAATTCCGACTCGTCGCAACGCACAACCTTGCCCTGTTTGGAGGCTATGAGTATCTGGTTAGTGCCGTCGGTGAGGCGTGCGGTGATGAGTTCGTCGCCTTCGCGAATGCCGACAGCGATGATGCCATTGGTGCGCGGACGCGAGTAGGCCTCGAGGTTGGTCTTCTTCACGATGCCTTTCTTGGTGCACATCACGATATAGTGACTGTCCAAATATTCCTTGTCGGTCAGATTTTCAACATTCACATAGGCCTTGATCTTGTCGTCGGGCTCGATGTTAATGAGGTTCATGGCGGCACGACCCTTCGAATTTTTCTCGCCTTCGGGTATTTCGAACACGCGCATCCAGTAGCAACGGCCCTTCTCGGTGAAGAAGAGCATATAGTTGTGGTTGGTGGCAGTAAGAATGTGCTCGACAAAATCCTCGCTACGAACCGAACTGCCTTTGGAACCCACCCCTCCCCTGCTCTGCGTGCGGTATTCGGCAAGCGATGTGCGCTTGATGTAGCCGCGGTGCGAGATGGTGATGACCACCTGCTCGTCGGGGATGGTATCCTCTATACGGAAGTTCGAGGCTTCGTAGCGTATGGCTGTGCGACGCTCGTCGCCGTATTTGTCGCGTATTTCTTCAAGTTCGGCTTTGATGACCGACATAAGTATATTGTGGTCTCCCAAAATCTCCTTGCAACGCTCTATGAAGCGCATCTTCTCGTCATACTCGTCCTGCAGACGCTGGCGCTCCATACCGGCCAGCTGGCGCAGACGCATCTCCACGATGGCACGGGCCTGCAAGTCGCTGAAGTCGTATGTGTCGACAAGACCTTGACGGGCTTCGTCGACGGTTGGCGAGCGACGTATGAGGGCTATGATTTCGTCGATGATGTCGATAGCTTTCAACAAGCCAATCAAGATGTGGGCGCGACGCTCGGCCTCGGCCATCTCGAACTTGGTGCGGCGGGTAACGACGTCCTCGCGATGCTCGATGAAATTGCTGATAAGGTCTTTCAGGTTGAGCAGCATGGGACGGCCGTGCACCAAAGCGATGTTGTTGACCGCAAACGACGACTGCAGCTCCGAGAGCTGGTACAGCTTGTTGAGGATTACGTTGGGCACCACGTCGTGACGCAGTATGTAAACCACGCGTATGCCCTCCTTGTCGCTCTCGTCGCGTATGTCGGTAATGCCTTCAATCTTGCCCTCTTTGACGAGGTTGGCCTGTTTGCGTATCATCTCGGCCTTGTTCACACCGTAAGGGATGGTGTGAACCACAATGACGTTGCGGCCCTTGTTGTCCTCCTCAATCGTGGCATCGGCACGCAACACTATGCTGCCGCGGCCGGTGGTGTAGGCCTCGCGCACACCGTTGTAGCCGTAGATGGTGCCGCCGCCGGGGAAATCGGGAG
Source organism: Bacteroidales bacterium (assembly GCA_024685285.1). Classification (GTDB taxonomy): domain Bacteria; phylum Bacteroidota; class Bacteroidia; order Bacteroidales; family P3; genus Colimorpha. The sequence continues at coordinate 6,951 of JAIKVZ010000018.1, read as the reverse complement.
CCTTGACATACTGCATCAACTCCTCGACGGTGATGTCGGTGTTGTCAATATAGGCAATGCAGCCGTCGAGGACCTCGCGCAGGTTGTGGGTCGGCATATTGGTGGCCATACCTACGGCAATGCCGTTCGAACCGTTGATAAGCAGGTTGGGTATCTTGGCCGGCAACACGGTTGGCTCCTCGCCCTCGTTGTCGTAGGTGGGCATCATGTCAACGGTGTCCTTGTCAATATCGGCCATCATCTCGTTGGTAATCTGCTTCATGCGGGCTTCGGTGTATCGCATTGCTGCCGCGCCGTCACCGTCGATGGAGCCAAAGTTACCCTGGCCGTCGACCAGCGGGTAGCGCATAGCCCAGGGCTGCGCAAGACGCACCAACGCGCCGTATACCGACGAATCGCCGTGGGGGTGGTACTTACCGAGCACGTCACCGACAATACGGGCCGACTTCTTGAATGGGGTGTTGTAGAGTATGCCGTTTTCGTTCATCGAATACAAAATGCGGCGGTGCACGGGCTTGAGGCCGTCGCGCACATCGGGCAGAGCACGGGCCACAATGACCGACATGGCATAGTCAATATATGCCGTCTTCATCGTGGTTTCGATGTCAACTTGGATTATTTTTTCGTTCTCCGATACCATTTATATAGTTAATTTTCTAATATTCAACAATTTCGCCCAATCAGGGGCTTGTATTAAAAATACAAATTTACAATTTTTTTTTGACATAGCACTTCCCTATTCCCTAAAAAATATTAACAAAATTATTTAATATTTTTCACACAATAAAAACTGGCGGGCGACGTTCTATATTGTCGCCCGAGCCGGCAAGGGTTCTTTGAAATATTTTGTCTCCTATTTTCCTGATTTATTTTATGAAACGGCCACATCGTACTTTGTCAGTGGGGTCAACGCAGCACCAATTTGCGCACTACGGGGCCGTAGGGGGTGGTTATGTGCAGCATGTATATACCGCGGGGCCAATGGCCTGTGTCGATGGTTCGGGCCAAGCCCGACACCTTCTCGGCGTGCACCTGGCGACCGTCGGCATCGTAAACCTCGATGGCCACAAGCCCGAACGACGAGAGCACCTGCACCCTGTCGGTAGCCGGGTTGGGCGAGAGAGTGACGAAGCTCTGCATAAGGTCGGACGGCAGCACGGCGGCGTTGGTGTCAACACCGGTGCCGGTGCTGTCTGGTGTCTGCGTCGAGTCGTTCACCGTCGTGGTGTCCGGCGCAGGCGGCGGGGTCAGAATGGGGAAAAGGAACGGCCACTCATTAAGTCCATTAGTGGGCAACTCTGAAACTTTATAATTATACCGCGCTGTGTCCCATTCCATAAATAGCCACAATGTTGTGTCAAATTGTGTATTATGATTATCTATGCAGGCAATTACTGGAATAAACGATCGGTTGGGATAGACTATGCTGCGAAGATTTGTTGGGTACAGTAAATCGTAGGTAGCAGCAAGGTAGATACAAAAACGGGGGGCAACATAGAATGTGTCTCTAACAGTTACGGCGCTGTCAAAATAGGCTTCCCTTACAGGAAGGTAATGATTGTCGTTAAACGTAGTGTTAGTGAAGGACGGTGGTGCCGTGATAGTTGAGAAGTAGACGTACTTTGCAATCCTGTCACTGTAGTTTATGCGGCAACCACGTATAGGTTTAACATATTGTTCGCTGTCCAAAGTGTGGATAATCAAACTGTCATATGTGTGGTCCAGTACGGTATCTTCAATAATAAATCCGACGTATGGATTAAGATCCGTTGCCCTATTGGCATATATGGCAGCCACACCGTATATGTTAACAGGTTCCATAGAGTAAAACCTATTGGAGAAGCCCACCAAAAATTCTCCGCCTCCCATAGGAGTTCCTGACCACGTTGTCCAAGTAGTGAATAGAGAATCGTTAGGTGTTATACCAAAATATCCTGTCCTGTCCAACGTCACTGTATCTATTGTTTGTGCATAAACCACTGTGTTGGCAAAAAGGCCAACTATTGCTAAGATTAGTAATGACTTTTTCATAATCTTATAGTATTAATGGGGTTTGTTTTCGGCTGCGAAATCACGATTTTTTTTGCATTCGGCAAAATTTATTTGCAGGGCATTCACTTTGTGCTGTTGATAACTTGTTGCGGCAGGTGGCCTATATGATTGTTTTTTTGTATAATTTTGCAGCCGAATTGACATTTGTTTGAAATGGAAGCCAAACTGAGCCAAAACGTTAAAAAAGCCATAGCCAACAGCCGCGACGAGGCCTTGAGGCTGAAAAACGGCGCCATAGGCGTCGAGCACCTCTTTCTGGGCATTCTGCGCGAACCAGAATGCACGGCGGTGGCCATGCTTACCGCCATGAACATTGACTTGGCGGATATGAAGAGTCGCATAGAGTCGTCGATAAGCCAGGCCGACGCCGACATAAAATTCAGCGACGACACCGAGTTGCCCATGCTGCGGCAGACCGAGAAGGTGCTGCGCCTTAGTTTCTTGGAGTCGACCAAGCTCAAAGCCAAAGAGATAGGCACCGAACACTTGGTGCTGGCCATACTCATGGAGGCCGACAACATGGCTTCCCGCCTTATGGAGAAAGCCGGCGTGAACCACGACCGCTTTTTCAAGATGGTGGCCGGCCAGCAGGGTTTGATTGACGAGGCCACACGCGGCAGCGAACCCTCGCTGCCCGACTTCAGCTCGCAAACCAGCGATGACGACAACGACGCTCCCTATGCCGACCCCGAGCAGCCCGAAGGACGCCGCCACACCGACCAGAAGAGCCAGAGCGCCACGCCGGCATTGGAGAACTTTGGCCGCGACCTGACCAAGGCTGCAGCCGACGGCGAGCTGGACCCCATTGTGGGCCGCGACCGCGAGCTGGAACGCATTGCCCAAATACTCTCGCGCCGCAAGAAGAACAACCCCATACTGATAGGCGAACCCGGCGTGGGCAAGACAGCCATAGCCGAAGGCCTGGCCATGCGCATTGTGCAAGGCCGCGTGCCGCGCACACTCTTCAAGAAACGCGTAGTGACGCTCGACCTCGGCTCGCTTGTGGCCGGAACAAAATACCGCGGCCAGTTCGAGGAGCGCATGAAAGCCGTTATCAACGAGCTTGAGAAAAATCCCGACATCATCATCTTCATCGACGAGATACACACCATAGTGGGTGCCGGCAGCGCCAGCGGCTCGCTCGACGCCTCGAACATGTTCAAGCCGGCCCTCTCGCGCGGCAGGCTGCAGTGCATAGGCACCACCACCTTGGACGAGTACCGCCAGTATATCGAGAAAGACGGTGCCCTTGAACGCCGTTTCCAGAAGGTCTTGGTCGAGGCCCCCACACCCGAGCAGACCCTCGAGATACTGCAAAACATACGTCCCAAATACGAAGACCACCACCTGGTGGCCTACACCGACGAGGCCTTGAAGGCCTGCGTGACCCTCACCGAGCGCTACGTGAGCGACCGCCTGCTGCCCGACAAGGCCATCGACGCCCTCGACGAAGCCGGCGCACGTGTGCGCATTGCCCATGTCGAGGTGCCGCAGAACATCATCGACCTTGAGCAAGAGATAGCTCGTATTGAGAAGCTCAAGAAAGAGGTGCTGGCCGAAAAACGCTACAACGAAGCCGCCGAATACCGCGACCAGGAGCGCAACCTCAACAGCCGCTTGGCCGAAGCCAAACGCAACTGGGAGGAGGACGAAAAGAACAAACGCGCCCAGGTGACGGAGAACGACGTGGCCGAAGTGGTGGCCATGATGACCGGCGTGCCAGTGCAGCGCATTGCCGAGAACGAGAGTTCAAGACTTATGACCATCGAAAGCCAGCTGCAGGGCAGCGTGGTGGGTCAGGACGACGCCATTGGCCAGATTGCCAAAGCCATACGCCGCAACCGTGCCGGCCTCAAAGACCCCAACAAGCCCATCGGCTCGTTCCTCTTCCTCGGCCCCACGGGCGTTGGAAAGACCTACCTAACTAAGATCTTGGCCCGCTACCTCTTCGACAGCGAGAACGCCATGATACGCATAGACATGAGCGAGTATATGGAGAAATTCTCGGTGAGCCGTCTGGTTGGAGCGCCCCCGGGCTACGTGGGCTACGAAGAGGGTGGCCAGCTGACCGAGAAGGTGCGCCGCAAGCCCTACTCTATCGTGCTCTTAGACGAAATCGAGAAGGCCCACCCCGAAGTCTTCAACGTGCTGCTGCAGGTGCTCGACGACGGCCAGCTGACCGACGGCATGGGCCGCAAGGTCGACTTCAAGAACACCATCATAATCATGACCTCGAACATAGGCAGCCGCCAGCTCAAGGACTTCGGCACCGGCGTGGGATTCAACACCTCGGCACGCGAGGCCGAGCGCGACAGCCTGCAACGCGACGTGATTGAGAAATCGCTCAAAAAGACTTTCGCACCCGAATTCCTGAACCGAATCGACGACATAGTCTATTTCAACAGCCTCAAACGCGACGACATCCACCGCATAATCGACATCGAGCTGCGCGGCCTCTTCAACCGCGTGCGCACCATGGGCTACGGCATAGAAATCGACGAGCGCGCCAAGGACTTCCTGCTGCGCAAAGGTTGGGACGAGCAATACGGAGCACGTCCGCTCAAGCGCGCCATACAACGTTATATTGAGGACGATTTGGCCGAGGAGATTATCAAGGCCGACATTCTGCCGGGCGACACCATTCGCGTCACCACCGAAGGCAGCGACCTCGACGAGCGCGTCAGTTTCGACATAGCCAAGGGCGACACCTCCGAGCAGCTCTCGCAAGCCATCAACGAGAGCAACCTCGCAACCGTTGACACCGATTGAGGTTTAAACCATTGGTTCGCAATAGTTTAAACACACTACATAGGGGCCACATACGTCATTTGTTCGGAGCCAGGGCATTCACCCCCGACCCCTACCCGATGTCAACCCGACCTTAACCCGAACCTAACCCACATAACCCACTGAATTCCAGTGGGTTATATTACAAACCACAACCCGTTGAATATCAATAGGTTGGAATAATCTTATTTCACTCCGCAACCCGAAAGTTTGATTGAAACCTATTGTACTATTTCTGTAGCTTACCGACCTCTTTAGTTATGGTATGCATTATTTCTTCCCAGTTGGCGTTAGCCAGCATTTTAGGCATAGCCTGTTGTTCGGCATCGTCGAAGTAAGTGAGACTGAGCAATGCACGGAAAAAAGAATGGTTGGTATACTTCTGCGCATAGAAGTCAAGCAATTCGGCCAAAGAATAATGCCGCAACAGGAAATAGATGTCAACAAAGTCTTTGCGGCTACCGCGGCCTTCGACGGCATTTATTTTCATGGCAGCAATATCGCGAGGTGAGGATAGTGTGATACCTTCTTCAACAACAGGCGTATCAATCCATTTATACTGGCTGTAATCAATGATGTCAACCTTAACATCTCGCAACACCACCTGCAATATTTTTCGGCTGCGATTGTGTATGGATAATGGGCCTAACGTTGAGAGCATCTCAACAATCACATCCTGTTTGACCGAAGGGGTACCGAAGAAGTCGAGGTCTATCGACTGCCGGTGTCCGTACTGCAAGGCAAGGGCAGTTCCACCCACCAAACGGAAACCATTCATCTCGGGACGAGAAGACAACTCTTTCAGGAGTTCCAGAGTGTCGGGAAGGACTGTCTGAAGTTGTAGCATCGATAGTCTTCTTTTCGAGTACCTGTCATTGCACAAACAAACGACAGAGCTTCTGGGGCGAGCGAGCGCAGGCCTTTGCAGTCATTGGCAATACGCTCCAGGCCATAATATTCGCGCACCATGCGCCAATCGTCCAGTTCGCCGTACTCAAGCACATGCTGTATTAACTGAGCCGAATTTTTTTCTGGGTCAAACTGGTCTCGGTCAATGTCCCAGAACAGAACTGGCGAGAGCTTTTCAATTTGTAGTCGTTTGTCCATTGATATAAATAAAAGGGTATACGCCAATGATATGGCGCATACCCTTAAATTGATTTGTGATTTAGCAGAGCTCGTGGATCACGAGGCCGGAGCGCAGTTTGGGCTCGAACCAGGTGGTCTTCGGGGGCATGATGTTGCCGGTGTCGGCAATGTCGATAATCTGCTTCATGCTCACGGGATAGAGGGCAAAGGCGACCTTCATCTCGCCGTTATCGACGCGGCGTTTAAGCTCACCGAGGCCACGGATGCCGCCAACGAAGTCGATGCGCTTGTCGGTGCGGAGGTCCTTGATACCGAGCACCTTGTCGAGGACGAGGTTGCTGAGGATGGTGACATCGAGCACGCCGATGGGGTCGTTGTCGTTGTAGGTGCCGGGCTTGGCGGTGAGGCTATACCACACACCCTCGAAGTACATCGAGAAGTTATGCAACTTGGCGGGCTTGTAGGGCTCGCTGCACTCGCAATGGCAGGGGAACTCGCACTCGCACTTGCCGCCGTTCTTGGTGCAGTCGCACATGCACTCGATGTCGAAGTTTTCCTGTAGCTTGGCGAAGAATTCCTTGCCGCTGAGGCCGTTGAGGTCCTTGACCACGCGGTTGTAGTCGATGACGTTGAGCTGGTTGTCGGGGAAGATGACAGTCATGAAGTAGTTGTACTCCTCCTTGCCGGTGTGGTGGGGGTTCTGCTCCTTCTTCTCCTGTCCCACGAGGGCGGCGGCGGCGCTGCGGTGGTGGCCGTCGGCGATGTACATTGCGGGAACTTGTTTGTCGAAGAGCTCAACGAGTTCGGCAATCATGGCTTTGTCGTCGATAACCCAGAAGCGGTGGCCGAAGCCGTCCTCTTTGGCGATGAAGTCATAGATGGGCTTGTTGGCGGTGACGCTGGCGACGATCTCGTCGATGCGTTTCACAGCAGGGTAGGCGAAGAAAACGGGCTCCACGTTGGCGTTGGTGATGCGTACGTGTTTCATGCGGTCCTCTTCCTTGTCTTTGCGGGTGAGCTCAT
>JAIKVZ010000053.1 GCA_024685285.1 Bacteroidales bacterium | reverse complement strand
CTCTAAATGAGCGAAAATGCAAAATCTTTTTTCTTTTATATCCCAATCTTGGCCATAGTTTGGCCATAATCTCAAAAAAAGATGAAAAAAAGGGATGTCGTTTGACACCCCTTACACAAGGATGGAATCATCGAGATTAGGCAGCAGCACTTACTTTGAGAGTTTCTATTGCCTTGTTCAGCAGCTTTTCTTTATTGATAGTATATGACTCTTGTATGTCACCATTGATAACAGCTTCACCGATAGTCTTCTTTTTGTCTACGGCATTCTTTCTTATCTTATCCCGGTGGCATAGTGCCAGTCGGCGGCGAAGAGGTTGGCCACCGACACGGCGGCAGGACCCTCGATGCGGACGATGGTGTCGCGCCAGGTGCCCCAATCCACGCCATGCAGGTAGCGCTCCGCTATGTTGATGCCACCGATGTAGGCCACGCGGTTGTCGACGACGATGGCCTTGCGGTGGTTGCGGTAGTAGTCGCGTTTGCGCAGCAGCGGTAGCCTTACGGGTCCGAAGCCCGCTGTCTGTACCCCTTGCCGCTGCAGATGGCGGTAATACCAACGCCACTTGCGGCACACGAAGTCGTCGTAAAGCAGCCGTGCCGACACCCCCTGCCGGGCTTTGGCCGACAGGAGAGCACCCCGCGGCTCTCGGCATCGGCAATCGGCGTCGGGCTCGGCGTACCTGTTATCCAGAGTAGGAACAGGACGACGACGAGCAGCGCCGAAAGCAGTAGAGTAGTCGTGAGTTTCATTGTAATCTTCTTATTATTATATTATTATTGCTACTTTTGGTCGGAACGGGCTATTACTTTTCCAGAGAGCAAAGCAAGATGCAAAAGTACATTTTTTTTCGAAACAGGATATCAAACAACAACAGCAAGAAGCTAAAGTGTATTTTTTCCCTTGCAAAACCGCAAAAACGAATTCTGAAATATCAGCAAAACAACCGAAAAGAGAAATCGTTATTAAAAGGTGGACTTAATTGATAAACTGGACGATTGCGCTCAAGCCTTGAGAAAGAACGAGGGCAACGATAAAGCCGTCGGCAGTGTGGTACACAACAGGAGTGAGCATGTCGCCCAACCTGGCAGCGATACGGAACTCGCAGCGCAGGTGCCTGATACTGAAACCGTCGGGCAGCAGTTCCATAGCTATGCGTATATAGTTTGGATTGTTCATATGACGGTTGTAGTCGATGTCGGCTCGCATGACTTGGACCGGTTCGAAGGTGGTGCCGCCATCTTTGGGCAGGATGATGCGACGATTGAGGTACTTCATGTCGAGGCGTGGCTCGATGGTCAGGGAGTCAATAACGGCCTGGTCTATGCCTTTGAGGGTAGCGGTTTCGCGGTCGATAAAGGCGCCCATACTCCACGACTTATAGCAGGGTTGACCCTGTGCGTCGTAGATGAAGGTGTTGCGGAAGCCAAACTTGGGCATCACTTCGTAGACAGAGGTGGAAACAATCAGGTCCTCTTTGAAATGCGGGACACGGACGATTTCAACACCACGGGAGGCGAGAAGCTGCGCTCTGTGCTGCTCTTCGAAATAGCGTTGCACCGTGGGTTCGCTGACAATCCACATTTCGGAACAGTCCTGCATCATCTGCAGGGCGGCAAAGAGTTTCAAACGACCATCGGCATCGCAAGTGCTGGTAGTGACTTTATAATTAAGACTATACATTTTTTAACAGAAAACGCGAAAAAGGCAAAAAGTGTTGATTACGGATGGGGGCTTTTGATTGCAGGCGGGGATGCCTGCGTACCATGTGCTAGTTTTCGTTATCAAGTATAAAGACCGCCATTGATGGAGACAACTTGGCCAGTGATATAGGCAGCCTGGTCAGAAGCCAGAAAATCGGCAAGTGCGGCGACTTCGTCGGGGGTGCCGAAACGGCCTGCTGGAATTTGACTCTTGAGCTCCTCCTGGTCGAGCGAGGCTGTCATGTCTGTGGCAATGAAACCAGGGGCTATGGCATTGACGGTGATGCCTCGCTGAGCCACTTCAAGAGCCAGTGCTTTGGTAGCACCAACTATTGCAGCTTTGGCGGCGCTGTAGTTAGTTTGTCCCGGCATGCCCTTGAGGCCGCTGATGGATGCGAGGCTGATGATACGTCCATTGCGATGGCGCATCATATCCTTCAGCAAAGGCTGGGTGACGTTGTAAAAGCCATCCAACGAGGTTTGGACAACTCGATCCCAGCTCTTTTTTTCCATAAAGAGCATCACCTGATCGTCGCGAATGCCAGCATTGTTGACTATCAGCGAAATGTATTCCTTGTGATGCTGTCCGCGCCAGTTTTCGAATGCTGCATTTACGGCGCAGGTGTCGGTCACATCGAATGGCATCAACTCGCCGCTGCCGCCGGCATCGCAGACCAAGCGCAGCGTCTCAGCAGCCGCGTCGACATTCGACTGGTAGTTAATCAATACATTCCAGCCCGAAGCGGCTAGACGTTGGGCAATGGCGCGTCCTATTCCTCGCGAAGCCCCAGTTACAAGTGCATGTTTCATATTTTTTATTTGTTAAAAAATATCAAAATTAGAAATGCGTGCGTAGTATTGTTGCGTTATTTCTCAGAATCAAGCCAAATGGTAGATTTCTACAAAGAATCCATGAATGATAAGATTGAATTACAAAGACTTATATTTTGTATGTCCAGCATCAAAATTTATTATCAATTCAAATCGATTAATA
>JAIKVZ010000051.1 GCA_024685285.1 Bacteroidales bacterium | reverse complement strand
CCCCTTACGTCGTCAACGTTGAAATAACAATAAACTGTTTTTACAGAATTGTATTCAGTCCACGACATGGCTTTGTATCCGTCGCAGAACGATTGTTTGTGACAACCGCAGACAATCACAGTCAGAAAGATACATGCTAATAAACCTGCTGGTCTCATAATAAATTCGTTTATCTGTTTGACTTCAGTTCGTTCAGTTGCTTCTGCAGGTCAATGACATACAGTGTCAGTTCCTCGACCTTCTGCAGCAGCAGCTTGTTCATCTCGCCGAGGTCGGCGCCTTCCTGCTCCACCTCGACGGCCGACGGCATCTGCGGCAGATGTCCATTCTCCGATATATAGTTCTCCACCTCGCCCAAAGGCATCAGGCGGTAACCAGCGCCAAAGACATAGTCTGGCCAGTCGGTAAGCGTCACGCGCAGTTCCTTCACCTTGGCATTGCCCTGAGCATCGCAGTAGAAACCGTTGCCAAATCTTGCGGTGCCTGTAACCACAAGGTTGCCACTTGAAGTAATGTTGCCGCCGGTGGTTATGTTACCTCCGATTTCCGCGTTGTTGCTGGCGATAACGTTGCCGTAGGCATTCATATGCACATAGTTATTGTTGTCGCCCACGGTAAGCTGTAAGTCTGCGTGCGCCGAGCCCGTGGTTGTGGCAGTGAAGCCGCCGCCGACGCTCAGCGTGTTGCCGAAGGTCGACACACCACTCACATTCAGTGTGCCTGTAACCGCCGTGTTGCCAGCCAGACGGCTGGTTCCCTCGACGTTGAATTTCACACCCCACAGCGTGTCGCCTATGCCCACATTGCCAGTGGGACTCATCAGCAGCTGCCCTTGCTGCGCCCAAAGCCTTATCACACCGTGCTCGAACGAGCGCATCACCATGTCGTCGTCCATCATGCCTATGACGAAGCCGTCGTTGGTCGTGCTACCTGTGTTGGGGTTGGTCAGACGGATGATGGTTTCATAGTTGTCCTGGAAATTGTCTCGCGGAGGGTCCACAGGGATTACAGGGTTGGTTGGCACTGCCGAATGTACGTGCAACGTACCCTGCGGATTGGTGATGCCGATACCCAAAGTGGTGTATCCTTGAGCGTACACACCAAAAGTGATGGCCATTGTTATGATAATAAATAAAGAAACCTTCTTCATATTCGTATGTTTTTGATTGTTGTTTGTTTCAAATATTAAAGATACATTTTTCGTATCACATTACAATTTTTTTTCAAATCGCACGTTGTTATAACGTGCAGATTATTTTGAATTGCTGCGCTTGGGGGAGACGGGTGTCTAGTTTATGTGTCTCCCCCTCTTTTATTCCCTGCCGCGACGGCGCAGTGCGAATGCGGCAGGGTTTTCTAAATGTTTTTCATGGGCTTCAGCGTTTTAAGGGTTGGACATTGTGTTTATTTTATGGCTATGCAGGTGTAGGTGCCATTCTCGTTGTATGTTATATCAACTTGATAGCCGTCTTTGGCCATTTTCTTTGCCCAAGATATGGCGTCGGCCTCATTGTCGGTAGTGTATACTATCGTTTCTTTTGATAATGAATCAGAAAAGACAGAACCACATTTTAAAGATATATGATAGCCCTCTCTTGCCAAAGCCATCATTCGGTTCATAAAAGCGTCCCAAGCATCCTCGTTGGGAAGGTTGACGTTGCCTGTTGCCCCATTTATTGAATAGCATACTGTTGTTTCGGTCTGTACAAGGGTGCTTGCATCAAATAAATTTGTTTCTTTCTGGCAGCCTGCAGCTAGCATTCCAATTGTGGCGAGAAAAGCGACGGTACGGATTGCTTTCTTCATTGTTTTAATGTTTTTTTGTTTGTTAAAGAATTAAATATGACATCTAAAAGGATATCCAGCATTGCGTCTTTGTCGGTGGCATCGTTTGTATGGAATATACAAATATACCTGTCTCTTTTTGAAGCGACAGCAACATCGTTGTCGTCCATTCCGTCGCACGCGTTGTCCAACCGCAGCAGCGAAAGTACATCTGAGCCTTTGCTTATCGCCTCGTCTACATTGTTTGTTTCGGGATCAAGTATCTCGAAATCGGTCTTTATTTTGTGCCATCCGGCGGAATCCATGGCTTCGAGCAGGGTGACGCAGACGGTCACGCTGTCGTTCACGCGGTAGTCCTTGACATAGGCGGCGTTGATGCCAGGGGTGTCGGCATAGCGGCGGTAGACGTCGCTGGTCTGCACACCGCGTATGTTCCACAGGTTTAGCCCATATACCAGCGTTGCCGCCAGCAGCAGCAGCGCCAACAGGGTCACCAGGGTGCATATACGGTTGATTTTCATAGGCTGTGTATTACATTGTCGATGATGGCGACAACCGCCGAACGCTCTGCGCCGCCGTTGCTTACCACCGTGATACGATGAAATAAAAACACCTGTGCCACAAGACACAAGGCCACCGAGGCCACACTGACGGCCTGGCGTATACGATGCTCCCTGACAGCACGGCGGCATACTTTGTCGACCTCGACCACAGGAGGCTCGACAGCGGCACTCAGGCTTGCATCGGACATTGTTTCATTGCTGTTCTTCATCGTGCATTTGTTTTAGTTTGTGTTTTATACGGTTGATTTTCACCCTCACATTGACGGAGGTGAGGCCCGTTTGGGCGGCTATCTCGTCGATGCTCAGATGCTCGATATAGAGGTTGACAAGCTGTTTATCGGCTGGAGGAAGGTTGTCTATCAGCGAGTACAGCTCGTCGACGAGCTCGTTGTCGGAAATGTCGGGCACATTGTTGTCAGCCTTGTGCAGCGGCCTGAAGAGGCGAGAGATGAACTGCTCGTGGCGGTAGCAGCTGATGGCTGCATTGCGAGCCACTTTCATCACCCAGGCCCCCATGTCGATTCCCTGTATGGGTCGATAGTCTTCGAGTCTGAGCCACAGGCGGTAGACGATGTCGTTGTAAAGGCTGTCGCTGCGCTGGATGTCGCCGGGGTAGAACGAACGGCAAAGGGCATAGATATCAACACCATATTCATTGATTACGGCGGTGAACAACTTCTTGGTTTCCTCTGTCTTCTTCCTTGACATAAAGGTCACATTTTTTGGCCCTTTGCATAATATAACGCTTGAGGGGTGCCTAATGTTACACAGGGAAAAAGTTTTTTTGAGGTGGTTGAGTGGTTAGTGGCAAAGTGGGGAGTGGTTAATTCTAAATTCTAAATTCTAAATTCTAAATTCTAGTTAGTGGTCAGTGGTCAGTGGTCAGTGGTCAGTGGTCAGTGGTCAGTGGGTAGTGGTTAGTGGTAAAGTGGCAGAGTGGTAGAGTGGTAGAGTGGGGAGTGGATAATTCTAATTTCTAATTTCTAATTTCTAATTTCTAATTTCTAAATTACTTCATTTTGTGCGTTAAACACCTGTGCTCCAGACCAAAGCCCTACCTGCGCCGTACCAGCACCGACTTCTACCGAAGAAATGTAGGACCGGGTACGGCGAGGGTACGGCGCAGGTACTGTGTATTAGCACTTTACAACAATTTTAACAATATAACGAGTTATAGGACAGCGCTTTGGCAGTTATAAACAGGCCTTTTTTAACATTTAAAACAATAAATTGCATCATGATTAAAAAAATCAAAGCGCCGGCATTAAGTTTGAAAAATCTTTTTCAACTGTGAAAATAAAAAAAAGAAATTAAATTTTAAATGAATTTTTTCTTTTTTATTTGTGTGTTAATTATGTTGATAACGCAGGTGGAACAGGCTTTTCCGATGTTTTGAATAAACAGCTGTTAACAGCGATTTTAACATTTGACGTCCTATGATTTTCAGTTTGTTCCGTTGTTATTAACAATGTGTTGATTGAGGTTGTAACAGGGTGTTGTGGATTTCGCAAACCGGTTAGTTAGCGCAGTGCCTTTTTGTTGATTTCATGCTGACAACAAGGGGCTGTTTTCAACACCGGTTTTGTTATCAACAAGGGTTGAAATTTTGCTGACATCGGCATTGACAACTATTGTTGAGAAGTTGTTATTTGTTTGAGTATTAATATGTTTGACATAGATAGTGAAAAGATGTTGATAAGTTGTAGAGGTTGGCAATGAGAGGTTTGGCTTTTTATCGTACCTTTGCAGTCGGAATAAAGATATCAACAACGCTATGAAAGAGATTATACCTATAGCCTGCGATCATGCCGGCTACGAACTGAAATTGAAAGTGATAGAGCACCTGCGCCAGCGTGGTCTGGAGGTGAAGGACTTCGGTACCAATTCGACCGACAGTTGCGACTATCCCGACTTTGCCCACCAGGTGGGTTCGGCCCTGAACCGAGGCGAGTATAAGCGTGGCATAGTGATCTGCGGCAGCGGCAACGGTGTGCAGATGACTGTGAACAAGTACCCCGGTGTGCGCTGCGCCCTGTGCTGGACGCCCGAGATTGCCCACCTGGGCCGTCAGCACAACGACTGCAACTGCATCTCGATGCCTGCCCGCTTTATCAGCGAGGCGACCGCCATGCAGATTGTCGACGAATACCTGGACACTGAGTTCGAGGGTGGCCGCCACCAACGTCGCGTGGAGAAGATAAGCCAGCTGCTGTGATGGATAAGACACTCGCCCGGAAGGTGTTCTCGTGTATCGACAACACGACGCTCAACGCCACCGACAACGAGCAGTCGGTCGCTGATTTCTGCCGGCATACACTGGAAATGAGCGCCAGCGGCGGCAGTGTGGCGGCAGTGTGTGTGTACCCACGTTTCGTAGACGTGGCTGCCAAGGTGCTGCAGGGCAGCGGAATAAAGGTGGCCAGCGTTGCAGGTGCCTTCCCTCACGGACAGCTGCCGTTGGAGCTCAAGGTGGCCGAGGTGCAATATGCCGTCAGGCAGGGTGCCGACGAGGTGGACATCGTCATCAACCGTGGAGCCATGCTCGCCGGCGACGAAGAGACCGTCGTCAGCGAAGTGCGCGCCATGAAGCAGGTCTGCGACGGCCGTACGCTGAAGGTCATTATCGAAACCTGCGACCTCCCCTCCCCCACCCTCGTGGCACGAGCCGCACAGCTGGCTATCGACGGCGGAGCCGACTTCATCAAGACCTCCACCGGCAAGGGTGCCGCCGGCGCCACTCCGGAAAACGCCGAGATTATGCTGAGAGTGATAGCCGAAAACGTTAAAATTAAAAAAAAAATGGTCGGCTTCAAGGCCGCCGGAGGCATCAGCAACCCCGAGGAGGCCATAGCCTATGCCATTATGGCAGAAAAAATAATGGGTGTCGACTATGTTAATAATCAGACTTTTAGGATTGGTGCCAGTCGCCTAACGAATAAATTATATTCACTTTTAACATTTTAATTTACTATAGTGTCAGAAATTTTTTGTTACTTTGCACTTTGGTTTAAATGTTAAAATTTATGAAACCACTGCAACAAAAGCTAGCGCAATACACCTATCCCCAGGAGATGAGAGCCCTGGGTATTTATCCTTACTTCACGCCCATCTGCTCGCCTCAAAACACTGAGGTATACGTCACTGGCTACAATCATCCGGTGCTGATGTTCGGCTCGAACAGCTACCTGGGCCTGACCAACGACCCGCGATTGAAAGAGGCCGCCAAGAAGGCTATCGACAAGTACGGCACTGGCTGCGCCGGTTCGCCGTTCCTCAACGGCACGCTCGACATACACATACAGTTGCAGGACGAGCTGGCCGAATTTCTAGGCAAGGACGGTGTGATGCTGTTCTCGGCCGGATTCCTGGCCAACAGCGGTGTGATACCCAACATCTGCAGTCGTGGCGACTACCTGTTCTACGACGAGCGCGTGCACGCCTCGATCATGGAGGGCCGCCTGATTACCATTGCCAGCACCCAGAAATACAAGCACAACGACATTGCCGACCTGGAGCGTGTGCTGCAGAAAGTGCCCCTCGAGGCCTCGAAGTTGGTGGTCACCGACGGTGTCTTCTCGATGGAAGGCGATGTGGCGCATGTCGACAAGCTGGTGGAGGTGTGCAACCGCTACGGTGCCACGCTGATGGTCGACGAGGCCCACGGTCTGGGTGTCTTCGGTCGCGAAGGCCGCGGCACCTGCGACCACTTCAACATGCTGCCCAACGTGGAGCTGGTGATGGGCACCTTCTCGAAGAGCCTTGCCTCGGTGGGTGGTTTCATAGCAGCCGACAAGGATACCATCAACTGGATGAAGCATTCGGTGCGCCCCTATATCTTCACTGCCAGCATTACTCCCGCCTCGACGGCTTCGGTACTCGAGGCACTGCACATCATGCGCAGCGAGCCCGAACGCAATGCCGCCCTGTGGGACAACCAGCGCTATGCCCTCAAGGCCTTCAAGGACCTTGGTTTCGAGATAGGCAACACTTCGACCCCCATCATACCGCTGTTCATCCGTGACAATGTGAAGACCTTCACAATCACGCACGAACTGCTGGAAAACGGCGTGTTTGTGACGCCCGTCATCTCGCCCGCCGTGCCTAGCGACGAGACGCTTATCCGTTTCGCCCTGATGGCCACGCACACCCACGAGCAGATAGATGTAGGAGTGGAGAAGATATACAATGCTTTCAAGAAACAGGGAGTGCTCTAGGAGTTAAAAGTAGTTAAGACAATAGTTTATGGCTGAAATTGTTGTTAAAACCGTAGAGAACCGTCGCGAACTGCGCAAGTTCATCGCTTTCCCGAACAAGCTGTTCAAGAATGTTCCAAGCTATATTCCGGCACTCGATTTCGATGAAGTCAACCTGCTGACCGACAAGAACCCGTCGCTCGAGCACTGTTCGCGCGAGCTGTTCCTGGCCTACCGCGACGGCAAGGTGGTGGGCCGTGTGGCCGCCATCATCAATCGTACCGTCAACGAGCACTGGCAGAAGAAGGCAGTGCGCTTCGGATGGTTCGACTTCATTGAGGACTACGATGTGTTCAACGCCCTGTTAGACAAGGTGGTTGAATATGGTCGCAAGAACGGTATGGACGAGATCGAGGGACCCTTCGGTTTCACCGACATGGATAAAGAATGCTGGGCCATCGACAATTTCGATGCCCGCCAGAACACATCGACGCTATACAATCCTGAATACTACGTGCGTTTCATCGAACGCGCCGGCTACGAGATTAAATGCAAGTGGCAGCAATACTCCATGCAGGCCAACCAGCCTGTGCCCGACAAGGTGGCCAGACTCAACAAGATAATCATGGAGAAGTACCACCTGCACCTGGTCAAGGTGAAGAGCCGCAAAGAGATATACCCCCATGCCTGGAAGTTCTTCCACTCGATCAACGAGAGCTTCAAGGACCTCTACGACTTCGTGCCTATGACCGAGAAAGAGATAGGTGTATATATCAAGGAGTACATACCCTTTGTGAACCTTGATTTTGTGCAGTTTGTGGAGGATGAGAACGACAACCTTGTGGCCTTTGGCCTCAGCATCCCCGACCTCACCAAGGCCTACAAGAAGGCTAACGGCAAGCTGTTCCCCTTCGGTTGGTACCACATACTGAGAGCGCTGCACAAGTTCGACACTATCGACCTGCTGCTCAACGGCGTGCTGCCCGAGTGGCAGAAACGTGGCGTGCACAGCATCTACTACAGCGACATGAACGAGGCTGCCATCCGCTTCGGCGTGCATACTGCTTACACCAACCCCCAGATTATGGGCAACGAAGCCGTGAAGATCTGGGAGACGCAGTACCACACCAAGCCGTTGATGCAACGTGCCGTGTTCGGCAAGAAGATTTAAAAACCAGAACGTTATTAAACCCAATTATTAACCCCAAAAAATCAAAATTATGAAAAAGTTCAAAATTGCAGCACTGATGATGTGCTTTGTGGCCATGAGCTTCGCCATGACCTCCTGCCAGAAAGCTGAGGATCTGATTATCGGCAAGTGGAAATGCGTCAAAGTCGTTGACGGCGAGCAGACCTACACCGATGGCCAGAACGTTGGCTTCACCTATGAGTTCAAGGCCGACAACACCATCGTCATGGCTATGCAGGGCCTGGAAATCCCCGGCACCTATGCCATCGACGACGATGTCCTCACAATCACTGTGATGGGTCAGGCCACCAAGTCGAACATCGACAAGATCAGCAAGAGCAAGATGGTTCTTTCCAACCCCGAAAACTCCAGCGAAATCGCCGAGTTTGAGAAGCTCTAATCGTTCTGTAGAACACGAAAAAAGCGGGACACATTGCAGTGTTCTGCTTTTTTTTGTATCAGTTGTCAGATTTTGGTTAAAAAAGGGTTATTATAATTACAGAAAAGGATTAGTAATGGATCGCCATGGCACATACACGGCACTGCTGCTGCGTCACCGCACCCAGATGTGGCGCATGTGCTGGCTGTGTGCTCGTGGCAATTGGGACCTTTGTTGCGACCTGCTGCAGGAGGCCTCTATAGCACTATGGCTTAACCTCGACAAGCTGCGACCCGACGCCACACCCGGTGAGGAACGTGCTTGGGTGCGATGGCAGGTGCAGTCGTTGTTTGAACACATGGGTCGTCGCCGTCAGTTGTCCACCGTGCCTATCACGGCAGCGATGGCCGACAGCCTTGCCGACGACGACAGCAAGCAAGTCAAGGATGATTTGGACGAGGTTATGTCCGTTCTCAATGCCGATGAGCAACGACTGCTCTCGCTACGTTTAGAAGGTTATCGCCCCGAAGAGATTGCTTCTATCATGGGTATTAACCGTGACGCTGTCTATCAGCGGTTGCACCGTGCCATAGTCAAGGCCAGGCGTGTTCTGGTAGTGTTGCTGCTGCTGTTGCTTACTGCTACGGCGGCCATCGCCGTGGTGCCACAGTGGCGCAGGGCGCTTTTTGGCTCTGCCAAGCAAGTGCCACAGGATGAGGAACCAGTGAAACCTGTAGAACCCGCTCCTGTCGACACCGTCGACACTATAGCGGCAGTTGTTCATGCCAAGCCTGCGCCGCGTGAGCGCATAGAGCCGATGGAATATATAGATTTTACGGCGACAGACTTCGAAACCGTCGAGCTGCCGCCGAGCCACGACGCACCTACGGTGGCCGTCGACGGCTGCCATCTGACGGTAAGCGGCGTGTATGACGAGCGTGTGACGGTGTACAGCATGAACGGCAAGATGCTGGCATCGCAGATATGCAACGGCATATGCACCTTCACCATCTTCCCCGACGACGATTTTATCTCCGTATGCAGACGTTACAGCTATAAGGTAAAAATAGGTAACCGCCCGATGATAGAGGTGATACAATAAAAGAGAGCCGCCATGAGACGCTTAATGCCACTACTGTTGATGCTGCTTTTCCTGCAGTCCCACGCCGCCGCGCAAAGCCTGTCGGTCGAGGGCTTCGTCATCAACAGCGTCGACGGCAACGGTCTGCCGCTATGTGTGGTACAGCTATTTGCCGACGGCAAGAGTGTGGCCAAGGCTGTGAGTGACTATTCGGGATGGTATTCAATGCCGCATTTGCCAGCAGGTAACTATGATATTGTTGTTGTGCAGTTTGGCGACACGCTATGTCACTACAAGGGACTGTCATTGTCGCGAAACACCCTGATTCGCCACTATGTACAGCCGCCCATGGGCGAGATTCCCGAGCCCACCATCGACTATAGCCTTGGAGTAAAATTGTTGCGGCCGGTAACGTTGAGGGTGCCATCGGGTAACTTGCTGGCCTACATGGGCCTGCTCATCAATGACCCTGACGACCCGCGCCTGTGGAACTTCAGCGGGGAGATGAACCCTGTAGGGAATCCCGATATTAGTTTCAGTTGGA
>JAIKVZ010000049.1 GCA_024685285.1 Bacteroidales bacterium | reverse complement strand
GGTCGTAGGAAACCTTTGAAAGCAGAACTGGTAATGGTACCACGCTAAAACAGCGCGAACCGTTACACCGAACTTGCTTTCTATGGAAGTGTCCTACGTTTCCAACTTCAAGAACGGGCATAACGCCTCGTGATTTACTCTAAAATCGACTGCAAAGATACGACATTTCTGCGACTTGGCAAAATTTATTTTTCTGTGGCAAAAAAATGGGGCAATAAAACAGAGCTTTTTGCGTTATTAGAGGTATGAAAGGCTTGGAGCAATACGATGTGAAGATTCTGCTGGCACTTGTCAAGAGCATCGGCGGGAGGACGGATTTTTTCAAGGCTCTCCTCAACGACGGCTACCCCGAACTGGCGGCTTTCAGCAACGCCGTGCGCGGCGACGACGACGCCATGGTGTGGCTCTTCAAGCACAACTACGCCTGGTTGGCCATCCTCAGCAACGCCATGGATGGCGACGATAAAGCCATAGACTGGGTGCGCAACGGCCTCACGCCAGTCAACCTCCGCTTCGCCTTGGCCTGCCGACACGACATAGACTCCATCAAGTGGCTCTACCAGAACAAACTTGACATATTCCTCATGCTGGCTCGGGAGACGGAGACTTTCCTCGAATATCAGCAAAAAGAGTACGACTGGCCTTACGTCATGCACTTCGGTGGCCACTACCGTGCCGCCGAAGCCATGCAGCAATGGATGAATGAAAACAAAAAACAACAACAATGACTAACGATAGCAAAAACAGCAACTCCGAGCCTCAGGCCCGCAAACGCAAACGTATACACATACACGCCACTGCCAACAAGCCAGAGCGTCCAACCGCAAAGCCACGCCGCAAGGATGGCGAGCGCCCGCGCCAGGCAACACCCAAGAAGCCCAAAGGCGCAGCACCGGTGCGCAAACAGCCCGACGACGGCTCGGTGCGTCTCAACAAATACATTGCCCATGCTGGCATCTGCTCACGCCGCGATGCCGACAAGCTCATAACCGCCGGCAGCATAAGCGTGAACGGCAAGGTGATGACCGAGCTCGGCTACCGTGTGCAACCCACCGACGTGGTGGCCTACGGCGGCGAAACCCTGCGCAGCGAGCGCAAGCGCTACTTCCTGCTCAACAAGCCCAAGGGCTACATCACCACCCTCGACGACCCGCAGGAGCGCCGCACCGTGATGATGCTCATCGACGGAGCCTGCCCCGAGCGTATCTACCCCGTAGGCCGACTCGACCGCGCCACCACAGGTCTGCTCCTCTTCACCAACGACGGCGAGTTGGCCAAACGCCTCACCCACCCCAGCACACAGGTCTACAAGATATACCAGGTCGAGCTCAACAAGCCCGTCACCAAAGAGGACATGAAACGCCTGCTCGACGGCATCGAGTTGGAGGACGGTCCCATGCATGTCGATGATATACAGTATGCCGCCGTCGGCAAGACCGTCGACAAACGCATCGTGGGCGTGGAGCTGCACAGCGGCCGCAACCGCATCGTGCGTCGCCTCTTCGAGGCCCTCGGCTACGAGGTCCACAAACTCGACCGCACCACCTTCGCCGGCCTCACCAAGAAAGACCTCCCCCGCGGCCGCTATCGCGAACTGACCGAGAAAGAGGTCGGCTTCCTGAAGATGATTTAAAGACATGAAACATTTCGGGCATACACATACGCCGGTCGTCAAGGCCTCTGTAGTGCTTAAGGACACGCTGCTTCCCTTGCTCGGGGTGATGGGCATTACCTTCGTGCTGGTGGCCATACTGTTTGCCTGCCTGCAACTCGGCAGCGACATGACACCCGTTATCGACCCTCATCATGACGACGGCGAGCTGGTCGACCCCAACCCATTGCGGCTGCTTTTCATGGCAGTAGCTTTGGTGGCGGCATTCCTCTGCGCCGTTTGGGCCGACCGCAA
The DNA here is from genome assembly GCA_024685285.1 of Bacteroidales bacterium. Classification (GTDB taxonomy): domain Bacteria; phylum Bacteroidota; class Bacteroidia; order Bacteroidales; family P3; genus Colimorpha. Next base: position 34,843 of record JAIKVZ010000049.1, on the reverse strand, counting down.
AGGCCGCAACGGGAAACTAACCGCCGCCTTCATGACAGCCTATGCCGGCGGCACGATGCTGTGGCAGTCGATGGGCGAATGTGCATGGCATTTCAGCATACCCAACGAAGACTACATCATGTGCTTTCCGCATATCGAGGGAGCCTCGGCAATATTCATGGTCATCATCACCTCCATCCTGCTGGCCTACTGCTACCGCCGCCACGCCTTCACGTGGGCGGTGTGGGTGTTTGTGCTCTCGTTCATAGGCAACTGGTTCGGCCATTTTGTGCAGATAGGCACCTACCCTCTTGTGAGCGAACTGATGGAAGAGGGTGAGTGGTACGCCCTTGTGGGCGGCATATTGGGTAGCTTGACAAGCCTTGTTGCTTTGTGGATGAGCGCCCATGTGGCCCTCACGCACAAGGCACGCCTCTGCTGCAGCCTGATGCTCTACTTCGGCCTCGGAATCATCGCCACCGGTGTCGCCGGAATTTAAATGGTCGAGAAGAATATAAAAAACGACAAAATTCTTAACCAAATCGTTTTTTTTCGTTTTTTTGCATTTATAAAATGAGCGACAGGTTGCTCTGAATAAATGATGTACGCCGCCGAGGAACAGGGAGTGCACACCATCTGGATTCGCGGCTTCGACGCCCGCGCCATCCAGCAGGTCCTCGGCCTCCCCGCAACGATGATTCCCGCTATGATCCTTCCCCTCGGCTATCCCAGCGACAAGTCCGCCCCCGCCCCCATGCACTTCAAGCGCAAGCCGATAGACGAGTTTGTGACGGAGCTGTAATCCACAGGCAGGCAATCTGCCAAAAGGGACGCAATAGCCGCTATTATTGTAGCCTCTGGCGGTATTCCTTGGGGGTGCAGCCTTTGAGGCGTTTGAAGAAGCGGGCGAAGGTGGTGGTGTCGGCGAAGTGGAGGCGGTCGGCGATCTGGGCGACGGTGAGGGTGGAAGTCTGCAGCAGCCAGGCGGCTTCCATCAGCAGCATCTGGTCGATATAATCCGCCACGGTGCGGCCGCTCACCTGACGCACCACCCGCGAGAGGTAGGTGGTGGTGATGCAGAGCCGGTCGGCGTAGAAGGCGATGTCGCGGTGCTCGATGAAGTGCTGCGGCAGCATCTGTATGAAGCGGAGGAAGAGTTCCTCGATGCGCGGCGAGAAGCGGTGTCTGGGCACACTGCGGTCTTCGATGGCCGAGAGGTCGGAAAGGAAGAGGCTGTAAAGCAGGCGCAGGCTCTCGCTGTGCAGCGGATGCTGGGAATAGAGGTAGCGGATCGCAAGCCGCATGAGCTGCTCCAGGTGGCGGCTGTCGTCGGGCTGGAGCGAGAGGCGCGGGTTGCCGAACTCCAGCAGCGGGAAGTAGGCGGTGCGGATGGCGTTGCGCACGACAGGCAGCTCCAGCGTGTAGCCCTCGTCGGCGATGAGGCAGATGCCGCGATAGTCGGCCGAGGCCTCAATGATGGTGACAGACAGACCCGGTAGGTAGATAAACATATCGCCCTTCTGCAGCGTCAGCACCTGCCCGTTGTAGTGCAGTGTCAGCCAGCCCTCCCGCACGATGGTGAAGGAATAGGCCGACAGAAAGCCCTGGGTGATGTTGGTGCGCAGCGTCAGCTCGCCGTCGGTGTCCAGACAGAAGATGTTGCCGTCCCGCTGTTCCGGCATCTGCATGGCGTAAGTTATTCTTTGAAAGTCTTTTAGTGTGTACATGGCAGAGCGTTTTCAGACTGCAAAAATACGAAATATTTTCGACATATTTCGTTTCAGTCGGTTTTTGTTTTCAATAAGGCTTTTTGCCGTTTCAAAAAAAGTACTATCTTTGCATCATGGTTACAGTTATGCAAAATAGTTGTAACTTTAACATTATTAAAAGAATATAAATATTTGAACCCAACAAAAAACGTATCATCATGACAAAAGAAGAAGCATTGAAAGGATTCGCCTACATGGGCGCAGTATGGTTTGGAAACAGCAAACAGCATTTCGCCTTCTCGGCCTACGACCGTTTCAACGGTTGGAACAAATTGGCCGACAAATGGAAAGAAGAGGCCGAAGAGGAATGGGATGAGGCCGAAGAGGTGCTCAACCGCCTGGTGGAACTCGGCTGCAAGCCCGCCGACTTGCAGGAAGCTATGAAGACCATTGAGTTCCCATTCTATGATGACCCGAAACAGCAGATTGAATCGGATTATCAACCTAATGCTGTTGAAGAAATGAGCAAGTTGGCTGCCGCATTTGACGACGACTATATTACTCAGAAACTGATTCAGAAGTGGATTGATGGCGAGAAAGAGCACATGGATTGGGAGAGACAATATCTCAACTACATCGACAAGCTCGGCTATGAAAACTTCCTCATCGAAATGATGTAATGATGAAAAAAGGTATCATCGGCATGGCGGTCATTATGCTTGCGCTTTTGACCGCCTGCGCTCAAAAAACTGAAAAAATGGCTACGATTTATGACTTTAAGGCCCTCAACAACAAGGGCGTGGAAGTGGACATGGCCCAATACAAAGGCAAGGTCCTCATGATTGTCAACACCGCCTCGAAGTGCGGTTTCACCCCACAGTACGACGGCTTGGAAGCCCTCTATAAGAAGTACCAAGACCAAGGTTTCGTCATCCTCGGCTTCCCCTGCGACCAGTTTAAGCACCAGGAGCCCGGTACCGACGAGGAGATTGCCGAGTTCTGCCGCTTGAACCACGGCGTCACCTTCCCGCTGATGAAGAAGGTTGACGTGTTTGGCGAGAACGCCCATCCCATCTTCACCTACCTCTGCAACCAGGTGCCTGACGAGGAAGTACACGGCTTTGCCGACAAGGCCACGATGAAGCTCGTCGACAGCCTGAGCAAGTCGGAAGGCCGCAAGGAAGGCGAAATCCGCTGGAACTTCACCAAGTTCCTCATCTCGAAAGACGGCAGCACCATCAAGCGCTTCCCCCCTGTAACGAAACCTGAGGAAATGGAGGCTGACATTGAGGCAATGCTGAAGTAAAACAATAACAATCTAAAACTGAATAAAATGGAAGCAAAAGAACAAGTTTTGAAAGCCATGCGCGAGTTCGGACAACCCGTCAACGCTGGCAAGATTGCAGAAATCACAGGCATCGACCGCAAGGAGGTCGACAAGGCCTTTGCCGAACTGAAGAAGGAGGGCGCCATCGTCTCTCCCGTCCGCTGCAAATGGGCACCGGCCAACTGATTGGCTTCCACAGGACAATCACTATTGTCCGACGAGGCAGATAATCTTTACTCATGGGGATGGTGCGGACTCTCTCCTTTTTATCACTAATATGAAATCTGTTATGGCATAATACAAATGTCCCTGCAAATACACCTACGACCCCGAAAAGGGCGACCCCAAGCAGAACATCCCTTCCAGCACTCCCTTTGAGGAACTGCCCGACACATGGTGCTGCCCCCGCTGCAAGCGCAAGAAAGAGAAATTTGTGCCAGTAGAAGAATAAATTAAGAAATATGGAAATTAAAGCAGTAAAATTCCGTAAAGATGGATTCTATACCCAGCCCTTTGTCTTCGGAGGCGAGGAGGGAATGGACAAGTTCGACAAGAACATCCGCTATCGCGGCAGTCTCCAGAACTATCTGATTGACACTGGCAGCGAGGTGATTCTGGTGGACACTGGCATCCCTGCCGGGACTCCCGAAGAGGTACCCGACGAGAACTCTCCCATCTTCACCGGCAAGGACATCTGCAGTTATATGGAAGCCTTCAAGGCCCTCGGATACAAGCCCGAGCAGGTGACCAAGATTTTGCTCACCCACCGTCATTCCGACCACAGCGGTGAACTGAAAAGTTTCCCCAACGCGAAGGTCTATGTGAACCAGGAGGAGATGGATGCCGCCGAGTTGCAGGGACTCACAAACCTCGTACCCGTCAGCTATACCGACGGTGCCTACTACAACTTCCCAGAGAGTCAGAAGATACAGGACGGCATCTACCTCATCAAAGCCAAGGGCCACACCAAGGGCAATAGCATCATTGTGGTAGAGATGGACGGACTGTTCTACATGCTTCACGGCGACATCACCTACGTGGACGAGGCACTTTACGAGGATAAATTGTCGGTAGCATTCGATGACCTTCCAGCTGCCCGCGAGACGCAGAACCGCATCCGCGAGTTCGTACGCAACCATCCCACCGTCTATTGCGGCACCCACACGCCGCAGGGTTATGAAAATCTGGAGGCCAAGCGAGTGATGGACCTCAACCATCCCGTACCGACCATTTTGGCCGAAGTGGATTTCTCCAAGCAGCAAGCCTCTGGCAAGTATGTCTGCTCCATCTGCGGCTATGTCTATGATCCCGCCGAACACGACGGCGTGGCATTCGAAGACCTTCCAGCTGACTGGCGTTGTCCCCGTTGCAAGCAGCCGAAGGAGAAATTCAATAAAGCATAATCATATATTGTTATGGACCTAGGTGCTTACATGGCGGAGGGTATCCGCGAAATGATGGCTACGGCCTATCTCAATGTGCTGGGCAACCCGCGTGAGGCTCGTTTCGTGGCCAAGATGCAACGTAGTGTAAGCAAGGCCGAACGGCGGCGCAAGACATACCTGGAGAAAGAGGGTGTCGCTGTGCCACCGTTTCTCATTGCCAGCATTGCTACCACCTGCAACCTGCAATGCAAAGGGTGCTATGCCCGCAAGAATGGTATCGCTGGTGACACTCCCACGAAAGAGACGCTAACTCCCGAACAATGGGGGACCATCTTCCGCGAAGCCGCCGAGTTGGGCATCAGTTTCTGCCTGCTGGCGGGCGGCGAACCGTTGACGCAACGTGCCATCCTGGAGGCTGCTGCCGCCACGGACGACATTATCTTCCCCGTCTTTACCAACGGCACGATGATTGGCTCGGTGTACACGGAGTTCTTCAAGCGCAACCTCAATCTCATCCCCGTCATCAGCCTCGAAGGCGAGATGGCGGCCACCGACGAGCGGCGTGGCAACGGTGTCTTCCAGCGGGCGTTGCTCTCGATGGAGATGCTGCACAATGAGAAGCTATTCTTTGGCACCAGTATTACCGTCACAACCGAAAACTACCGCGATGTGACTTCAGAGACCTTCCTCACTCATCTTGCCGAGCTGGGTTGTCGGCTGGTGTTCTATGTGGAATATGTACCTTTCGACGAGAGCACTCGCCATCTGGCCTTCCGCGACGAGCATGTGGCCGAGATGGAGCAGATAGTGGAGCAGCGGCGCGAGCAGTACAAGGAGATGATTTTTCTCAGTTTCCCCGGCGACGAGAAAGCCGTCGACGGCTGCGAGGCCGCCGGTCGCGGATTCTTCCACATTGGCCCCGACGGTGCCGCTGAACCCTGTCCCTTCTCGCCCTACAGCGACAGCAACGTGAAAGAGTTGGGCCTTCGGGGCGCCTTGCATTCGCCCCTGTTCCGCCGACTTCGCGATGCGCGCGCCCTGGGTTGGGAACATACCGGCGGCTGCACCCTCTACGAGCACCGCGATGAAGTGGAAGCATTATTACAAAACAAACAGTAAACGACATGACAACAGCAATCCGTTATTATAGCAAATTTGGCCACACCAAGCAGATGGTGGAGGCCGTTAAGGACATCGTGGGAGCGGAACCCAAAACTGTAGCAGAGTCTCTTGCCGAGCCAGTCGACGTGCTCTTCCTCGGTGCCGGCGTAATGCTGGGAAAGGTGGACGCCAGTGTGGTTCGTTTCATCAATACCCTCACCCCCGACAAAGTGAAGTGCGTGGCCTGCTTCGGCTCGTGCGCCATTATCAAGTCGCCCGTACCGCAGATGCGCAAAGCCCTCAAGGCTCGCGGCATCAAGGTCAGCGAGCAGGAGTTCACCTGCCCCGGTGCAATGGGCCCCGTCAAAGCCGGTCATCCCGATGCTACCGACATCGAGAACTTCAAAGCCTTTGTCAAATCAGTAATCAGCAAATAGTCAGTTCCATCGTGTCGTTGTCCGCTGCAAGTGGGCACCGGCAAAGTAATAGCACAAATATAAGCGTAAACGAGCACCTCCAGCGATGGGGGTGCTTTTGTTTCCCAAAAACAAGATAAATTACTGTCGCTTGCGTTATTCTGTAGGAGTTAAATCATGATAGACGTTTCACCAAACTCACTGATTATGATGGGATTGGAGATGGTGCACACGGGGTGTGGTCGGGATTTGGTCGGAGGCGGGGCGCACATGCCCGAGGGTGACCCGATGTTGACCCGACCTTAACCCGAACCTAACCTATTTAAAAGGCTGGTTCTCAACGGGTTATAGTACTTTACTCAAATACTTGATTTTCAGCAATATCGGTAAACGCAGGCCATCGATACGCGTCGGCTGCCAAAAAGGCTGTAGTAGTGGCCGAGGTTGGGTTGGTTGCCCCCGTCGAAATCGAAGGCGCGGCAGTGTCCGCTGAGGGTGCGGATGGCGTGCCACACGAGCAACGGTATGGTTCCGCTCGGGGCATCGGGGCGGCGCGGCAGCAGCAGTGCGTAGGCAACACTGTCGTCGAAGGCCACAAAAAGCGCTCCCATGCGCCGGCCGTCGCGGTCGGTGGCATCGAGCAGAAGGCCTTGACTATGGTCGAGGGCTGCCTGCACCACGCTCTCTATCAAGGCTGGTGGCAGCAGGTCGCGTCGACCGCGCGCGGTGAGCGTTTCGGCGTGGAACTGCGCCATCTCTGCGGCGGTCATGCCGGTGCCTACAGTCAATTGGCTCTCGGCGCTGCGGATGGGCCGTTGGCGTTGCGACGGGTGGAAACGGGCGAAGACGTCGTCGGGGTTGCCGATGTCGTCGATACGGTATGTGCAACGCTCGCGAACTTTGTAGCCCTGTGCTGCGAATGCAGTTGCGGCGATACTTCCGGGTTCGAGGTTCTGGCTGAAGAAGAGCAGATGCCGGCGGTGTAGCTGGTCAATTAGGCTGTGCAGAGTTTCTGTTTCGGGGCTGCCGCTGGCTTGGTCGACCCATGGCCCGCCGAAGAGGGTGAGCAGCGGCTGCATGGAGTAGCGCAACCCCAATTTAGACCCTACCTGATAGGGCAACGCTGCCACCACCTGGCCACCTGAGCGGTGCAGCAGCACTTCCCAGCGTTTGCCTACGGTTGCGGCATCCCACCACCAGGCTTGCTGGAAAAGGGGTATTGCCGAGCCCTTGGCTTGGCACAAGGCTCTGTATTCGGGCTTGTTGTCGACCATCACGAGCCTTGACGGGGTTGTTACTGTATTTTGATTGCCACGCGGTTGTTGGCAATGCGGCCCTCGTAGGTGGCGTTGTCGCCAATGGGGTCTTCGGAGCCGCGTGCCTGCACCTCGATGCGCACCTCGTCAACTCCGCGCGAGAGGAGTGCTTTCTTGACCTCGACGGCACGCTGGCGCGAGAGGCCGAGGTTGTAGGCCTCGGTGCCCGAGTTGTCGGCGTAGCCTGCTATGAGCACGTCGCGGCGTTCATTGGCTTTGAGGTAGACGGCAATGGAGTCGAGGTGCGAATACCATGAGTCGGCTATTGTGGCGTCGTTGGGGAAGAACTTGATGTCTTTGAACTCTTTGGCTCCGGCCGAGGGGTCGGGGAATAGGTTGACTTTCTTGGTGCCGAAATATAGCAGCATACCGACGTGGATAATCGGGTCTTCGGGTTTGGGGTCGCTATGGTAGGCTGCGCCGCGCCAGTAGCGGTAGTCGACCTCGGCAATCTGGTATTTCACCTTGTTGTGCATCTCCTGCTTCGTCTTCCACTCGTCGAAAGCGTTTATAGCCTGGATTGCCTCGCCACGAGCCTCGGCGGCAAGGGTCTCACGCTCGGTGGGGTCGGTAACGTCGGGGTTGATGGCGTAGACGGCGCACATGAGCATCGGTGCACGTGACACCCTGCTGAGGTAGTTGATGGCTGGCTGCATCACATCCCAGTCGGGCCGCTTCTGCGACACGATGTATGAGGTGGCGGTATAGTCAAACGGCGTAAAGTAGATATGCACGCCTTTTGCTGCAAAGTTGGTGAATTTCCAGATGGTGTCGTAGTCGGTTTGGCGCACCTTCTGGCGGCCTTCAACGTAGGGCGAAGTCTCTTTCTTGCCTTTTTTGCCCTGGGCAAGGGCGGTCTGGCCGCCAAAAACGAGCAGCAGCGCTGCAAGGATGGTTGTTATCTGTCGTTTCATATTCTTGACGATAGTCGAATGATTTAACAAATAACGCCAAAAAAGCAGAATTATTGTGCCGCTGACGATTATTTTTTACAAATCACCAAAAATGGTTATTTCACGGGTGCAATATATTTAGTAATTTTGCAAAACAAACACTAAACGGACTAAACCATGTTACTATCTGATTTACAAACCGGTGACAGAGGTGTGGTAGTGCGAGTGGCGGGCCACGGCGCATTCCGCAAACGCATAATCGAGATGGGGTTTATCAAAGGCGTGGAGGTGCAATCGGTACTCAACGCCCCCCTCAACGACCCCATAAAATACCGCATAATGAACTTCGAGGTGTCGCTGCGCCGATCCGATGCCGAAAAGATTGAGGTTGTAACCCCCAGCGAGGCAGAGCGCGAAATTGTCAAACACGACGACTTCAAGTCGCTCAATGCCCCCGAGCTGGCCCTGCGCCACATTGCCGAGCATCGCGAGCACACCATACGAGTGGCTCTTGTGGGAAACCCCAACTGCGGCAAGACAAGTATATTCAACATCGCCGCCCACGCCCATGAGCGTGTAGGCAACTACAGCGGTGTGACAGTTGATGAAAAGGTTGGCACCTTTGAGCACGGCGGCTACACGTTCAACCTCATCGACCTGCCGGGCACCTATTCGCTCAGCGCCTACTCTCCCGAAGAACTATACGTGCGCAAACACATCATCGAGAAAAGTCCGGACATTATTTTAAACGTGGTCGACGGTTCCAACTTGGAGCGAAACCTCTACCTCACCACGCAGCTTATCGACATGGACATCACGATGGTGATGGCACTCAACATGTATGATGAATTGCAGCGTAGCGGTGACAAACTCGATATCGAGCAGCTTTCAACCCTGCTAGGTATGCCCATAGTGCCCACCACAGGCCGCAACGGCGACGGGATAGACCGCCTGTTCGACAAGATTATCGAGGTTTTTGAGGGCCGCGACACCAAGACCCGCCACATTCATGTGAACCATGGACCACAGTTGGAGCCTTGTATCAAGCAGCTCCGCACCGAACTTCGCGAGCACGGCTTCAGCGACTCGCTGTCAACCCGTTTTCTCAGTATCAAGTTGCTCGAAAACGACCATCAATTAGAGCAATACACTGCCGAGCGCGACCCCGACGGCAGCGTACTGAAGATGCGCAACCAGATTGCCGAAGAGTATTTGAAAAGCAATCGTCATACAGTCGACGATGCCGACCACGTGCGTGAGGCACATGCCAACGAGCCTCATCCTCACCAAGACATCGAGAGTGCTATCACCGATGCCAAATATGCCTTTGTGCGCGGTGCATTAGCCGAGTGCTATGAAAAGAACGAAAAAAGCACCCTCCATAAGCACACTGACAAGATCGATGCCATTGTGACGCACCGATGGCTGGGATACCCGGTTTTTCTTATCATCATGTTCATCACCTTCTGGTGCACTTTCGCGTTGGGTCAGTACCCTATGGATTGGCTCGAATCACTCTTTGGCTGGCTGGGCGAAACGGTAGGCTCTGCGATGAACGAAGGACCGCTGAAAAGCCTACTGTGCGACGGAATCATCGCCGGAGTGGGGTCTGTGCTGGTTTTCCTTCCAAACATCTTGATTCTTTACCTCTTCATTTCCTTTATGGAAGACAGCGGTTATATGGCCCGTGCGGCTTTCATTATGGACAAGCTGATGCACCGCATGGGATTGCACGGCAAGAGCTTTATTCCGATGATTATGGGTTTCGGCTGTAACGTACCTGCAATCATGGCCACTCGCACTATAGAGGATCGCAAGTCGAGACTGCTTACAATGCTGGTCATACCGATGATGAGCTGCTCGGCACGAATACCGGTTTACGTTATCTTGGTCAGCGCCTTCTTTAGCCAGTATGCGGCCTACGTAATAATGGGACTGTATCTGTTGGGCATGGTCATGGCCGTGCTGATGGCAAAACTATTCAGCCGTTTCTTTGTCAAAGGCGAAAGCCTACCGTTTGTAATGGAGTTGCCGCCATACCGTATGCCCACCGCCAAAGCCGTTCTGCGTCACACATGGGAGAAAGGTAAGGAATATCTTAAGAAGATGGGCACCATAATACTTGGAGCCTCTATAATTGTATGGGCATTGAGTTACTTCCCCACTAACGACAACCGTATTGAACAGGCAGAAAACTCATATATGGCCAAGATTGGCAAAACTATTGAGCCAGCAATGAAACCATGTGGATTCGACTGGCGTCAAAGCGTGTCGCTACTGGCCGGCATAGGTGCCAAAGAGGTTGTTGCCTCGACCATGGCTGTGGTATATGCAACCTCGAGCGAAGAGGCCGAACTGCTTGAGGGCGACTTTGAGGACAGTGCCAACGAGATGCGCATTAGCGAGTTGGTGCGCAACAATATGTCACCACTCTCGGCTTTGTCTATGCTTATATTCATATTATTGTATATGCCCTGTATTAGCACAGTGGTTGCCATCAAAAACGAAAGTGGTAGGTGGCGGTGGGCTCTCTTCACCGTGGCATATACCATTAGTCTGGCGTGGATAGCTTCTACACTTGTGTTCCAAATAGGCTCGCTATTGTTATGAGTAACACTGCACAAACCATAATTGTAATCGTCATTGTTACCGTAGCGACAGTTCTGGCGGGATGGCGTATAGTGAGAAACCTCAGAAACAAAGGTGGTTGCGGATGTAATTGCAGCGGATGCCCTTATGGTGGCAACAAATGCCATTGCAGCGAGAATACCCCCACCCTGCCAGATGTCGACCCTGGCGAACTCTGACAAGCCTTATGTTACCAAGGTATGCATTCGCTCTATAGCGGTTGCTATGGAACATACATTGGCACAACTGAGTGACAGATGGTCTGGATTTTCTTTAAGCCTCGCCTCTGTGGGGTGTTGCTGCACATAACTTATCATTTTCATAAAGTTACCCGAACGATAGAACGGGTGGTCCTGCCCAGCCACAAAGTGGCATATCATACGGTCTTGTTTTAGCACAATGCGTTCAATGCCAAACTCTTTAGCCATACGACGTAATGTCATTGTGCTTACCAGTTCTTCTGCGGCTTTCGGTAGCGGTCCAAAACGGTCGATTAGCCGATTTCTATAAGCATCAAGTTCTTCATCGGTGACTAAGTCATTGAGTTCACGATAAAGTAGTAAGCGTTCACTCACCGAAGTCACGTAGTCATCCGGCAGTAGCACCTCTAGGTCGGTTTCTATCTGGCATTCTTGCACATATTCTTTCTTTTCCTCAACTTCGGCAGCAAATAGTTCTTTGAAGTCTGACGATTTCAATTCCTCAATAGCTTCATTGAGTATCTTGTGATACATATCGTACCCAATCTCACTGATGAAACCGCTCTGCTCGGCACCAAGTATGTTTCCGGCACCGCGTATGTCAAGGTCACGCATAGCTATATTGAAACCGGAGCCTATGTTTGAGAACTCCTCAATAGCCTTGAGTCGTTTCTGCGCCTCGGGTGTGAGTGCCGAAAACGAAGGTATTAGTAAGTAGCAGAAGGCTTTACGGTTGCTACGCCCTACGCGACCACGCATCTGATGAAGGTCGCTCAAACCAAATTGCTGTGCATTGTTCACAATCATGGTGTTGGCATTAGGAATGTCAAGTCCGTTTTCAACTATCGATGTGGCTACCAACACGTCAATCTCGCCCTCCAAGAACTGTAGCATAGTCTCCTCAACCTCTTTGCCGTCCATCTGGCCGTGAGCCATGGCAACCTTAGCTTCTGGCACCAAGCGGCTTACCAGCCCAGCCATTTCTGGAAGGTTCTCTACCCTGTTGGATATGAAAAAAGTTTGACCCGAGCGAGACATTTCATACATAATGGCATCGCGAATAGCCGCCTCGTCAAAACCGAGAAGCTCGGTCTCTATGGGTTGTCTGTTGGGTGGCGGGGTTTGGATTATGCTCATATCGCGCGCGCCCATGAGCGAGAATTGCAACGTGCGCGGAATAGGTGTTGCTGTCAGTGTTAAACAATCCACGCCGTACTTCATCTCCTTGAGACGCTCTTTGACAGCCACACCAAATTTTTGTTCCTCATCGACTATCAGCAAGCCTAGATCCTTGAACTTGACCTTTTTGTTAGTTATTGCATGAGTACCTATCAGTATGTCTATTTTGCCGTCTGCCAAATCTGCCAGTATCTTGGTGCGATCGCGTGCTGAGCGAAAACGATTGAGGTACTCCACCCTTACAGGCATTCCTTTGAGGCGCTCACTAAAGGTGTTGTAATGCTGGAATGCAAGTATGGTACTTGGCACAAGTACAGCCACCTGTTTCGAGTCGCAGCAAGCTTTGAAAGCAGCACGTATGGCTACTTCGGTTTTGCCGAAGCCTACGTCGCCACACACTAAGCGGTCCATTGGCGAGGGCTGCTCCATGTCATTCTTAACAGCGCGTGTAGCTTTGAGCTGATCTGGGGTATCCTCGTACATAAACGACGCTTCAAGCTGCTCCTGCAAGTAGCTGTCGGCGCTGAAGGCAAAACCATGCGAGGCTTTTCGCTTGGCATAGAGGGCTATGAGATCACGGGCTATGTCCTTGACTTGACGTTTAGTTCTTTGTTTCAAAGCCTGCCAAGTGTTCGACCCGAGCCTATTGAGTGTGGGTGTCGCACCTTCTTTGCCAACATAACGGCTAATTTTGTGCAAGCCGTGTATGGATATGTAGAGAGTGTCGTTATTTTTGTAGATAAGCCTTATTACCTCCTGGGTGTGCCCCCCCGTAGTAATGCGCTCCAAACCGCTGAAACGTCCAACACCGTAGTCAATATGAGTAACGTAGTCGCCAGGCTTAAGTTCGAACAACTCCTTGAGGGTCAGAGCCTCGCGTCCCTGGCTAAAGTTTCTTACGCTGTATTTGTGGTAGCGTTCAAATATTTCGTGATCGGTAAAGCAAAGAACTCGAGCCTCGTGGTCGATGAAACCTCCGCTGAGCGACAATTGTTCGGTGAGCGGTGACACGGCATCAGTTTGACCGGAGCCCTCTGCTTCAAGGGCCTTGTGCAGACGACGTTCCTGGCTCTCACTGCCCACAGTGATAAGTAACGAGTAACCGCGCTCGCTGTACTGACGCAACGTCTGCTGCAACAAATCGAACCGCTTGCCTAATGCAGGCTGCGGCTCACAGGTAGTCTTGATATCGGTGTAGTCGCTGAAGAAGAAACTGTTACCATACTCTACCAACCGGCATTCGAGCAACGGCTTGATCATCACCGATGACGAACCCGTCAAAGCCTCAACTCTCTCGGCTGCTAAAGTAAAGCTTGGGCTGATTATTACATCGTTGGAACCGAAATAGTTAAGCAAGTTTACCTCTTGTTCAACTGTAACCGTTTGTCGGCTACCAATATCGGGCAGGATATTGATCGAGTCGAGCTTGCGGACAGAGAGTTGGGTGGCAGGGTCAAAAGAACGCAAAGACTCAACCTCGTCATCGAAAAACTCAATGCGCACAGGCTGCTCACTAGCAAACGAAAACACATCAATGATACCGCCACGCACCGAGTACTGCCCTGGCTCAACAACGAAGTCTACACGCTCAAAATCGTAGTCCTGCAGTACCTCCATGACAAAATCCATACTTAATTGCGCCCCTTGCGAGACCTGCAACATTTTGTTTGTGAGGGTACGCCTCGAAATTACACCTTCGGCCAATGCGTCTGGATAGGTTACAACAACCAAGCGGCGCCCTGCCGATAGTTGACGCACCACCGATGCGCGCATCAACACATTAGCGTTTTCAGTCTCATCTGAGTCGTGACCTGAGCTACGACGGTATGTGGTAGGGAAAAAGAGAGCGGTACGGTCGTCAGGCTCTGCCTCGGTTTCGCCAAGCAGAGACTCCATATCACCCAAAAAACAGAGGGCTTCCTCCTTGTTTGGCAACAGAGCCAGTAGGCAACCCGCCGGGCCTCGTCTGTGTAGCATTGCAGTCAGAACCGATGGTAGCGAGCCAGCCATTCCACCCACATGTACCCGAGCCCGAGGAGCTTCCAATGCCTCGCACACCGAACCAACAAACTGAGAATCAGAGTATATATCAGTAAGCAGCATATCATTATCAAAAACGCAAATTTACGAAAAAAAAACAGTACTGACAATTTTTTTTCGCAGGTACACAATAAATGCAAAAGCGCCACGTTATTAACACTGACCTTGGCCCCGTAGTTCAGCTGAATAGAACGTCGGATTCCGGTTCCGAAAGTCGTGGGTTTGAATCCCTCCGGGGTCACAAAACACAAAAGTGGACAGTCGAAAGACGTTCACTTTTTAAAATATAACATTAATATAAATGAAACCGTTCAGACAAATCGTGGTACTATTGGCACTTAGCTTAGCTATGGGGATAATATCAGCCTTAATGGGCCCAGCAGCCACGGCCTTGGGGATAGACATCACATCAACAGCGAACCTAATGGCTGTGCAGGCAATGAGTCAGTTGCTCATGTTTGTGGTGCCTGTAGTGCTTGTAATAGCCATATATAAACTGCCGGTCAAAAGTCTGCTGCAACTCGACTTCACAGCCTCAAAATGGTCCGACGCGCTGGCTGCGACAATTATAATGCTGTTGCTCGTACCTGCTTGCGAGGCACTGACACAGCTCAACGATGCGTGGCACTGGGGAGGCCCATTGGCACAACTCGAGGCCGAACTGCGCTATGTGGGTGAAGCCTCACAACAGATTTTGGATCAAATGCTTAAACGTGAAAGTACCGGCGCCTTGGTAGCAAATCTGATAGTGATAGCATTGATGCCGGCATTGTGCGAAGAGATTTTCTTCCGCGGAGGCTTGCAGCAACTAACCACACGCTGGCTCGGGAACAGACACTGGGCAATCCTCATCACTGCCGCAATATTCAGCATAGCCCACGGCGACCTTTTCGCTTTCCTACCGCGTTTCGCCTTGGGAATAGCTCTAGGCTATCTATTTTGCACCTCGGGCTCTATACTGGCCAGTGCCAGCGCCCACTTTGCAAACAATGCACTCATTGTTGTACTCAACTACCTCAATGCTCGCGGATTGATCAGTCTAAACCCAGAGCAACCAATTGAGTTCGGTGTCATTATCACAATTCTCTGTACGGTGGGTGCATTAGCACTGTTTTTTGCACGCAATGGACAAAAAATTCTCACAAAACCGACCATTAAATGTTAAAATTCAATCGTTTAGCAACTTTTTTCACAAAAACAGCACTTGAACTATTTTACTGTAAATCAATTATTTATTAGACATATTGCAAAAAAAAATTGATTTAGTATCATTTTTTTATTTTATTGTTTCAAAAAAATTTATTAATTTTGCAAACCGTTTCGACCAAAAACGAAACTAAAAGAAAATCAATAATTAATAGTATAAAAATAATTTAGTTTATGACAAAGGCAGAAATCGTAGCGGACATCGCTCAAAAAACCGGTATTGAGAAGGTTGCCATCCAGGCCACCGTTGAAGAGTTCATGACCGTAATTAAAGAGTCGCTCTCGCGCGGCGAAAACGTTTATCTCCGTGGCTTTGGTAGCTTCATCGTTAAGAAAAGAGCTGAAAAGACGGGTCGAAACATCAGCAAGAATACCACCATCATCATTCCTGCACACAACATCCCCGCTTTCAAACCCGCCAAGACTTTTGTTGTCGACGTCAAGAAAAACTCTGTGAAATAAGTAAATAAACAATCACAACTATGCCTAACGGAAAAAAGCACAAAAGACACAAAATGTCGACCCACAAACGTAAAAAACGTTTGCGCAAGAACAGACACAAGAAGAAATAAGCGGACAATTCTCCACTGATTTTCTTCTCAGGGGCTAACTAAGCCCTATAGAACAAACCTTCTGAAACAAATTACACGGTCTGGCGAGAATATTGCCAAGTGTGTAATTTGTTTCATTTAATAATATACATTTGCCAACAAAGTGACAAAAGAACTAATCATATCTGCCACAGGTGACGAGATACAGATGGCTCTCACCGAGGATAAACTGCTGGTTGAGTTGCACAAAGAGAAAGCTAACGCCAACTTTGCTGTAGGCGACATATATGTTGGTCGTGTGCGCAAAATCATGCAGGGGCTCAACGCCGCTTTCATCGACCTCGGAGGCGATAAAGACGGATTCTCTCACTACCTTGACCTCGGTCCTACATACAACTCCTTCAACAAATACCTAAAGATGGCTATGAACGGCGACCCGTCGGCAGCCACACTTAAAGGATTTAAACCGGAACCTGAACTTGAAAAAATCGGCAATCTGTCCGACCTGCTAACTCTTGGGCAGTACGTGTTGGTACAAATATCAAAGGAACCCATTTCGACAAAAGGTCCAAAACTCACTGGCGACATTTCGCTTGCAGGGCATTACTTAGTGCTTGAGCCTTTCTCGAACAAAATATCTATCTCTCAGAAAATTAAAGGCAACGAGGAGCGCAACCGTCTGCGTCGCCTTATGCAGAGCATAAAACCCGAAGGTTTTGGAGTTATTGTTCGCACCGTGGCCGAGGGTAAAACTGTGGCTGAACTCGATGCCGACCTGCGCCTACTGCTCGACTCGTGGGCTCAAATGACAGCCGAAATCAAGAAAATCAACTCGCCACGCAAAGTGCACTCAGAGCCCGGAACAGCATCGGCTCTGCTACGCGATCTGCTCACCGACGAGTTCAACACCATATATATTGACAACCAGCAGGTCTACGATGAGGTTCGCCAATACATCCACGTTGTGGCACCCGACAAAGAGGATATTGTAAAACTCTACAAGCTCGAGACTCCCATCTTCGAACAATTTGGCGTACAGCGTGACATACGGCGTGCATTCGGTCGCATTGTCACAATACGCTCCGGAGTCTACCTATACGTCGAGCACACCGAGGCCATGCACGTCATCGATGTCAACAGCGGCAACCACATCAAGGCCGGTGAAGGTCAGGAAGACACAGCTCTGCAAGTCAACATAGAGTCTGCCAAAGAGATTGCACGCCAGCTTAGATTGCGCGATATGGGCGGCATTGTCATCATCGACTTCATCGACATGAACCGGGCCGAGAACCGCAAGGCTCTCTTCGACTTCATGACCACCGAAATGGCCAAAGACAAAGCCCGCCACACCATACTGCCTCTCAGCAAGTTCGGTCTAATGCAGATTACCCGCCAACGTGTACGTCCGGTAATAGAGGTCGACGTGCAAGAGAAATGCCCCCTATGCGACGGCACAGGAACCATAAAGTCGAGTATGGTGGTAGTCGATGACATCGAGTCGAACCTCAACTACCTGCTCACATCGCAAGGGTTCAAGCGCCTCAAGATAGTAATGCACCCCTACATTCACGCCTACGTCACCAAAGGCGGGTTGCGCTCACCGCTCTGCAAATGGATGTGGCAGCACAAGACCCTTATCAAGGTATCCGCATCCGAGAAGTTGAATCTGCTTGACTACAAATTCTATGACGCCACAGGAGCCGAAATACAGATGTAAAGCGCTGGTCACAGCCATAATGGCGGCAGTAATGGTCCTCTGCGCTCCATTGCACCTCGGAGCACAAAGCGTCAAGGGCATCGATGTGTCGAAATACCAAGACAACATCAACTGGAGCAAAGTGGCAAAAGACTCAACCATCAAGTTCGTCTACATCAAAGCCACAGAAGGCACCTCAATTAAAGATCCCAAATACGCCATCAACATCAAAAAAGCCAAAGAGGCTGGTTTGTTGGTTGGAAGCTACCACCTATATAGCAGCAAGACCACTGCCTACCAGCAATTTGCCAACTTCAAGTCGGTGGTGTCAAAGAAGCAGCAAGACCTAATACCTGTGCTCGACATCGAGGGCCACCACTGCGACCGCCTCTACATGGCACGCGTAGACAAGCTGCTCGAGCTCATGGAGACCGAATATGGCGTAAAGCCAATGATATACACATCGGAGCGGCTATACAAGACCCATTTCGCAGGCAAAAAATACGCCAAATACCATATCTTCATAGCCAACTACCGCACCTACCCCACCACCCGCTTCACCCTGTGGCAGTATACCGAGCGCGGCAAGTGTCCGGGCATAAAAGGCAACGTCGATTTCAACCGCTTCAACCGCAAGCACAGCCTTGCAGACATACGTATGCCAAAGCCAAAGAAGAAGCAGCCAGCCGCCACAACTGACACTACTGCAACGAAATAGACTGTTTGAGGATACCCTGAAATCGCTAAAACATCGGCTACTTGATACTCCTCCCCGATGTTGACCCGACCTTAACCCGAACCTAACCCATCTTAAACCTTGAATTTCAGCAAGTTGTGGGAGTGTTAATTCTCACAACTTAACTGTCTGTGAGACAGTATTTTTCCTCCTATCGACAAAAAATCTACGGAATATCATCGGCGGTGAAATGGCGTGTAACTGTCACCAACAGCATTTTTTTTATAAATTTCATATATATAACCAAAAAAAGTTGTATCT
This sequence comes from Bacteroidales bacterium, assembly GCA_024685285.1. Classification (GTDB taxonomy): domain Bacteria; phylum Bacteroidota; class Bacteroidia; order Bacteroidales; family P3; genus Colimorpha. The sequence continues at coordinate 16,220 of JAIKVZ010000049.1, read as the reverse complement.
TTGCAGTCCGAATTCTAATATAGAAAATAAACATAACAATACACTAACAATGCAAAAAAGTAAAGTAGGACTTGATTTTACGAAAGTTGAACATGCCCGCTCGGTAGCCCGCAACATCGCCGGCCAGGTGCAGGATTTTGTGGAGGGATACACCACCGTTGCCGTAGAGCGCACTCTGTGCCGTCTGCTGGGCATCGACGGCATTGACGACAATGGGGTGCCTCTGCCCAATGTAGTGGTGGACGACCTCAAAAGCAAAGGTCAGCTGAGCCAAGGCGTTATGTTCTTTATCGGCAACGCAATAGCCGAGACTGGCAAGTCTCCCCAGGAGATAGCCGAGGCTATTACCGCTGGCACCCTCGACATCACACGCCTGCCACTACACCCCATTGCTGAGATAAAGTCAGTCCTCAACCCCTATATTGACCAGACTATAACACGCGTACGCAACAATCGTCTGCGCCGCGAGCACTATATCGAGACCATCGGAGAAGGTTCCAAACCCTACCTCTACATCATCGTGGCTACCGGCAATATTTACGAGGACGTGGTTCAGGCCCAGGCCGGTGCTCGCCAAGGAGCCGACATTATAGCCGTCATCCGCACCACTGGCCAGTCGCTGCTCGACTATGTGCCATATGGTGCCACTACCGAGGGTTTCGGCGGCACTTTCGCCACCCAGGAGAACTTCCGCATTATGCGCAAGGCCCTCGACGAGGTGGGCGAAGAGGTTGGGCGATACATACGCCTCTGCAACTACTGCTCCGGCCTTTGTATGCCAGAGATTGCGGCCATGGGCGCTTTGGAAGGCCTCGACGTGATGTTGAACGATGCCCTCTACGGCATTCTGTTCCGCGACATCAATATGCAACGCACGCTGATAGACCAATACATGAGCCGTATCATCAACGGCTTTGCAGGCGTCATCATCAATACCGGTGAAGACAACTACTTAACCACCGCCGACGCCTACGAGGAGGCGCACACCGTGCTGGCTTCTGACCTCATCAACGAGCAGTTGGCCCTTATGGCCGGCTTGCCCAGCGAACAGCAAGGTCTCGGACACGCATTCGAGATGGACCCCATGCTTGAAAACGGATTTCTCTACGAGTTGGCACAGGCTCAGATGATTCGCGAAATATTCCCAAACGCACCGCTAAAATATATGCCTCCAACCAAGTTCATGACAGGCAATATATTCCGCGGACACATCCAGGACGCCCTGTTCAACATCATCGGCCAATGGACCCACCAGGGACTGCAGTTGCTGGGTATGCCCACCGAGGCCATCCATACCCCCTTCATGAGCGACCGCTATCTCTCTATTGAAAATGCCAAATACATCTTCAACAATATGAAAGACATCGGCGAAGAGGTGGAGTTCAAAGAGGGCGGCATTATCCGTAGCCGCGCCAAAGAGGTACTCGACAAAGCCACCGCTCTGCTTGAGCAGATGGAGAGCGAAGGCCTCTTCACCGCCTTGGAAAAGGGTATATTCGCCAACGTGAAGCGTCCAAAGAACGGCGGCAAAGGCCTTGACGGCGTCACTGCCAAGGGCGAAAACTACTTCAACCCATTTGTAGAACTAATGAAAGGTAAAAAATAAGATGAGTGAAGGATTGTACTCAATGGAGGCAAAGGACTACGACAAAACCTTAGACCTCACAAAAATAAAGCCATACGGCGATACTATGAACGACGGCAAGGTGCAGCTCAGTTTTACACTGCCGGTGCCGGCAGGTGCCGAGGCCGAAGAGGCCGCCAAGCAGTTGCTCAAGAAAATGGGCTTCGAGAATCCTCTGGTGGTGTACCAGAAAGAGCTCACCGAAGGCTTCTGCTTCATGAACTGCTACGGCTCGCTGACTCACACGGTAGACTACACCTCTATCCATGTTCCCAAAGTTGAGAGCACCACTATGGATATGCACGAGTGCGACGAGTACATACGTGAGCACATTGGTCGCAAAATTGTCATCGTCGGAGCCTCGACGGGTACTGACGCCCACACGGTTGGCATAGACGCCATAATGAACATGAAAGGCTATGCCGGTCACTATGGTTTGGAGCGTTACGACATGATAGATGCGTACAACCTCGGCAGCCAGGTGCCTAATGAGGAGTTCATTGCCAAAGGCATAGAACTACACGCCGACGCACTCATAGTCAGCCAGACAGTGACCCAGAAGGACGTGCACATCAAAAACCTCACCGAGTTGGTTGAAATGCTCGAGGCCGAGGGGTTGCGCGACAAGGTCATACTCATCTGCGGAGGTCCGCGCATAAGCCACGAACTGGCCAAAGAGCTGGGCTACGATGCCGGTTTTGGTCCCAACACCTACGCCGACGATGAGGCCTCATACATCGCTCAGGAGATGGTAAATCGTGGATGGAAATAAACAATCAAACAATCATAAAAATGGAAAAAGAACAGATTAAACCCTTTATCGCAAAGCGCGCGGCCCAGGAGCTGCACGACGGCGATGTCGTCAACCTCGGTATCGGTCTGCCGACCCTGATTCCTAACTATCTGCCAGCCAACGTCAAGGTGGTACTGCAGAGTGAGAACGGTATGATTGGCATGGGACCCACACCCGAAGAGGGCAAAGAAGACCCATGGTTCATCAATGCCGGCGGTGGATTTGTTACCGCTGTCGACGGTGCCAGCACGTTCGATAGCGCCACTTCATTCGGCATAATCCGTGGCGGCCATGTCGATGTTTCGATACTCGGTGCTATGCAGGTGGATGAAGAGGGCGACCTCGCCAACTGGATGATTCCCGGCAAGAAGACTCCCGGTATGGGCGGCGCCATGGATTTGCTGGTCGGTGCCAAGAAGGTTATCCTCGCAATGGAACATACCGCCAAAGGTAACCCAAAGATTCTGAAGAAATGCACCCTGCCGTTGACTGCAAAGGGTCAGGTGAATATGATTATCACCGAAATGGGCGTTATGGAGATAACTCCGAAAGGTATTGTGCTGACCGAAATCAACCCCGAATTCACTGTTGAGCAGGTACAGGCTGCCACCGAGGCCACTCTAATAATCAGCCCCAACCTCAAAAAGATGGAGTAGCACAATAGCCACTCCTAAGCCACATAAGGGCGGTATGCTTTAACACACACCGCCCTTGAAACAAAAAACAATAGCAAGAAAAACCAACAATTTAACATGACAAAAAAATCTCTTATACTCGCCATGTTGGTGTGCGGCACCCTGGCTGTAGCGGCACAGGAACACGTAGAGTTTCGCTGGTATGGGTTCTATGGCGTGGGTGAGTACGCCTTTATGACCAATGTCAACCAAACCACCCATAGCGACACCGCAAACTTGCACGGGTTCACATTCATATCAGGATTCCAGTTCGGCAAGGAAGCCGGATTGGGACTCGGCGTAACCTACCTGAATGACCCACGTGGCGGTTTCACTCAGCTGCCCGTGTTTCTCGAGCTGCGCAGCCACTTCTCGCGCAACACCCTCACCCCGTTCAGTGCAGTACAAATAGGTTACTGTATACCGCTGGGCGCCACAGGCATACCACCAAAATCTATTTATATAGACGAGGGCGGCCTGTACTTCAATATACTGGCGGGAGCCCGCTATGCACTGTCGCGCAACTTGGCCGTGAACCTCAATATGGGCTATCAGCTCATGTTTCTAAACAAAGTGAAGATGTGCGACGAAAACGGTATGCCGGCCCTCGACGACCCAATACTGTTTCATATGCTTCGCTTTGGAGCCGGAGTGAATTTCTAAACATGTAATGATGAGGTTCAAGAGGCTGATAGCAGCAATTCTATCCTGCCTTATGGCAATGGCCGCGACAGCCCAAGAGCCGCCGCGCGCCAACATAATTGCCTATGAGGATGAAAACGACATAGAGAAGTTGCGTTACACCGCCTCGCCATACTATATGGCCCTCGACAACCACTGGCAACGCAACGAGAACGACACCGCCGTGGAGTTCTCGCGACAAATCGAGGTGGCAAAATGGTGGAAAGGCTACAACGCCTACCTCAACATACGCACAACCGGAGCCTGCCATGTCATAGTTGGCACAACAATCATCGATACAGCACTCGATGGGCAGAACCTCAACGAATTCAACCTCAGTCCCCAACTCAAACTCGGCAAGACTAACACTATAACAGTGACAGTGCTCAAGCACTCCGATGCCGACCACATGGACGCCGCTCTACCACGTCGTTCACCAGCAATAGACGGAACAGCGTTCATTCTACTTGAGCCTCAGGTGCATATACATGATTACGTCGTGTTAGGGTCGGGTCAACATCGGACATCGTCTGCAACTCTCTCTCTTTCAGTCGATTTAAGCAACCCTTTACAGAAAGGAAAGTACTACCTTGAGGTGGAAATATGGGATCCCCAAGGACACCAATTCGACAAAATGGGCAAGTGGGCAGTCTTCAACAAACGATCCACGCTCCGACTCAACCTCGAAGCAGAATACCCATCAGCACAACTCTGGAACGCCGAAAATCCCAACCTGTACACCCTTGTGTTGCGCCTTCGCGACGAGAAGATGCAACTCATCGAAGTATTAGGAACCCGTTTCGGATTTCGCAGTGTCGAAGTCAACGACGGTCTATTGTGTCTCAACGGTCAACCCATTACCATTCGAGGCACTATATACAACGCTGCAAATGCCGATGGCGAATATAGCACAATTCAGATTCGTCAGGACCTGTTGCAAATGAAACGCAATGGCTTCAACGCCATACGCACTGCATATCATTCGCCTGCCGATTGGCGTCTGTATGAACTCTGTGACCAATTGGGACTATACGTAGTGTGCGATGCCAACCTGCACCCGCTCTCAACCAAAATGAAAGCCGTTGCCACCGACCGCGACTACAGTACCCAGTTTGTCCAAAGGGTCACCAATATGTACGGACGCTACAAGAACCACACCTCAATAATAATGTGGTCTCTTGGCAACTGCACCGACAATGGCATCTGCATGGAAGACGCCTACAAGGCTCTGAAAGGCCTTGATGTCTCACGACCAACCCTCTTCAGCGGGGCACAATACTCGACCAACACAGACATCATTGCCCCGCAGGACCCTACTCCAGAGAGTATAAAGCAGTTTGTTTCCAAACCACAAAGCCGTCCACTGATAGTCATGTCGTCGCAATCTGTAGCCGAAGGCAACTACGCCGAATTCGACGAGATATGGCAACTTATACGTGACAACGCCTCGGTGCAAGGAGCCTTTGTATCAAACTGGCTGCCTGTAACAATTGTTGACACCGAGACCAGCAGCAAACACACTCTGCCTGGACTGCTCAAATCATCGCGATACGCAAAACCTTCTGTAGCTGCATTGCGTCATCTGTTCCGCCCCTGCGAGATCCGTATGACCAGCCTCACCCCAGACCAAGGTGAATTTGAGGTTCAAAATATCGCCGATTTCGGTAACCTTTCTTCCTACTCCTTAGACTACACCATCTGCACAAATCACAAACCCAACATAGTCGAAGGTGACCTTCCCCTTAACCTCAACCCTGGTGAAAGCGAGAGATTTAAACTCAGGTTGCCGCAGCTAACCCTCTATCCCGATGAAGAGTTGTTCATACGTTTCAGTCTAAGGGCTCGTCGCGCCACAGCCTATTATACTGCCAACACACTAATTGATGAGGTTGAGTTTGCTTTGCCGGCCAATCGTTTTGCACGCAAAGAACTCTCTTCTCTAAATAAAGACGTTCTTGAGGTTGATTCGGCTCAAATTATAACAATAAAAGGTGCAAATTTTGAGATAACCGTAGACTCGGCAAGCGGCAACCTATTGACCTATAGCCGTCAAGGCACTCAAGCCACAATCGTACCAACCATGACATTGCTAAAAATCGGAGACAAGAACTCTACACCAATGCAAACTACTGCAGTGTCATATACAAAGCCCGATCCATACACATTTTGCATTGAGAGACTGCTGAGCAGCAGCGTCGGGGCCGATGTTCACCAATCGATAGTAGTGCTTCATTCCGGCGACATTATTATTACGATCGAAATCCCAAAATCGGGCAAGAAAGGGCTTTATATCGTAGGCGAACTTGCAAACACTAGTAGCTATGATTCAGTGACATGGTTTGGCAACGACCGCTACGTATGTTTCCCTTCGAATAATGGGGCATTGACAGGTATAAACAAAGTCGCTATTGGCCGTTTTGCAGACACCGCCGATGGTGGCAGTCGGGACAATGTCAGATGGCTGAGCCTTTTCGACCAGACCGAAGGTCTATACGTTGACTTTGCCGACTCACTGTTCTCATTTACCGTCAACGGTAGTGCTCTCACCTATACCATTCCCATTTCAAACGATACCACGACTCTGACACGCTGCCACTTGCGCCGATACGAGTGCTACGAAAACGAGCCTTATGACTTTTATCGCATTGCCTACCCTCAACACACCTCAGTACTCACCGAGATGCCTGTTATCACTGCCGAAAACAATCGTTTTGTTGGTCCAATGAAAGTGACAATAAGTACCAACGAACCAAATGCCAAGGTGCACTATACCACCGACGGCACCTCACCAACAAGCTCTTCCGAGTTGTATAAAGAACCTTTCACTATCGAAACAACAACATTGGTCAAAGCACGGGCTTACTCCGAAACTGGAGCACCATCATTTGTAACTGAAAAGTTGTTCGGGTTCGACTATATGCAGTCCGTGTCGTTCTCGCGGAAACCAAACACCCCATACAATAAGGATTCCGACCACATACTGTTTGACGGCGAGACCGGCTCGGTGGACGACCTTACTCGCGGCTGGCTCGGATTCTCAGGAACTGGCGTAGACATACAGTTCGAACTATCCAAAGCAATCGACGTAAGCCAGATAATCCTCGGTTTCGCCCATAACCCGAGCGTTTGGGTATTCGCCCCTAACGAGGTCGCTATAAGCACATCAACCGACGGCATACACTTCTCAGAGCCAACATCGGCAACTATTAGTTACAACCCTGCCGACGCCGATATGCAACAGCAAAAAATCACCCTCGAAGTGCCCATCGACAACACCGATGTGAAATATATAAAAGTATCCATCAAGACTCTTGGCCGCATACCCGACTGGCATAGGGCAAAAGGATTGAAACCGTGGCTGTTGACCGATGAAATAACCGTAACCGAAAAGCTGAAAGAATAGATATCACATGAAAACGCAACGATACATACGTGCAATCTTATTTATTGTTACACTTTCCACTCTCTGTTCGTGCAAAGTCGATTTCTCTCCCAACGCTACATGGAAAGAGATACCTGTAGTGTATTGCATTCTTGACCAAGACGACGACACTATTTGGGCAAGGGTTCAGCGTTGCTACCTCCCGGAGAGCAGCATAGACATTCCTGCCCAGATCTCCGACTCAATCAATTTCCCCGAGGGCTACATAAAGGTTGATGTCCTTGTCCAGAAAGGCAATACGGTAAGAGACACCATGCACTTCACATACACCAAACGCACTATCGATACAGGTATTTTTGCCAACACAGACCAGCCTTTGTACTATTATGTACCCACCAGCAAACTCGACTCCACATGTACCTATCGCCTTTTAGTCACTAAGACATCCACAGACAGCATTATTGCCGAGGCAACAACACAGTTAATATCAATGGTGGAACCAGAATTAATATATTCATACGGACGACCCATGTTCTCATTCTACGGCGCAGGAAGTACCTACAACTTAGTATGGTACAACCTCAAAAATGCACGCCGTTACGAACCCATCATCAGATTCTATTACTCCGAAAACGATGGCAATGACACCCTCTATCAAGACATCTCGTGCGGTAGCATGGTCGAGCGACGCTCTGTAAACCAGACACAAAGCATCAGCTATTCACAATACCACTTCCTCACAGACCTTAAGCAGGCCCTTGAAGACGACCCTCAGCCAAAAAAATATCTTGAAACCGTCGACATATACATCGCAGCCTGCACCGAAGATCTCAACGCCTACATCAATTCATCAAGCAGCAGTGTGATCGAGCAGAGCCACAACGTCTATACAAATATCACCGGCGGATTGGGAATCTTTGCCGCCCGCCGCGCCCACCTTTTCCAAAACATTCCAGCCGATGACGGCAACACCCCAGGCAGCCTCTACGCAGCTTTGCGAGACCTCAACGTGGGATTTTGAAAATATATTGTTGCAGATTGAATAAAAATGTGTAAATTTGCATTTGCTATCAGATATTGAAAATATTAAAAATCAACAAATTAAATACTACAGATGAACATCACAAGAGAAAAATTGAACGATTTAGACCTCAGCATCAAGGTTGAAATTGAAGAAAACGACTATAACGAGGCCGTAACCAAGTCGCTCAAACGTATGCAGCAAAACGCCGTAGAACCCGGCTTCCGCAAAGGCAAAGCCCCGATGGCTCTCATATCGCGCAAATACCGCTCCTCAATAGTGGCCGACGAAGTGCAGCGCCTGCTTAGCGACTCCATATTCAAATATGTCAAGGATGAGAACCTCGACATTTTCGGCTACCCCATCACCAACGACGAGAAGACCCCAGTGGTCGATTTCGACAACCAGACCACCTTCACCTTCTTCCTCGACGCCGCCCTCAAACCCAGCGTAACCGTTGCATGGGACAAGGTCGACGCCAAACTGCCCAAAATCAAAGTCAGCAAGAAAGAAATTGACGAGAATGTAGCCAATATCACCCGCCGCCATGGCAACTTCGAGACCCCCGACACAATTTGCGAAGGTGCATTGGTGTATGGTAAAGCCGAGGAATTAGACAAAAAATGCGAGGTAAAAGAAGGCGGTCTTAGCACATACGCCATGTTCCAACTCGAAGATATCAAGGACGAAGAGATACGCAACTCACTTATAGGCAAATCTGCCACCGATACCCTCACCATCGACACTCCGAAAGCATTCGACAACAAGACCCTCGTCGAGAAATTCCGCATGACCCCGGAACAGGCCAAAGCCTTCAAGGCACCCATCCGCTTCACCTGCAGCAGCTGCTCACGCATAACCCCCGCCGAAATCAACGAAGAACTTTTCGAGAAAGCTTTCCCCGGCCGCGGACTCAAGACCGAAAAAGAATTCCGCAAAGCAATCTCCGACCAGATAGCCGAATTCAACAGCGAGCAGAGCCGCTCACACTATACCAACAAAGTCTACAAGACCTTGGTCGACAACTTCGACGATCCCATACCCGAGCAATTCCTCAAACGCTGGATTTGCCGCACCAACGAGATTGCCGCCGACGAAGTCGAGAAGACCTGGAACGAGAAATATCTGCCCTCTATTAAATGGGAACTCATCCAAGCCGAATTGGAAAAGATTAAACCCCTCGAACCTACCCAGGACGACATCGTCAACTATATCAAGAAGGTACTCGACAACGGCCCCGCCGACAGCAACGAGACCCCCGAACAGCACGAGCAGCGCATAACCGAGGCCGCCAAGTCCATCGCCAAGGACCGCGAGAACGTGCGACAGGTAGTCGACCGCCTCTACAGCGACAACCTCGCCAACCTCTTCATAGAGCAGCTCAAGCCCGAAGTCGAAGAGATGACACCAAAGCAGTTCAACGAATTATGAAAAAAATAGCCCTCGCATTAGTACTGACCCTTACGCTAGCTTGCGGCAATGCACAGGAAGGACGCGTATCCATCTTCTCCAATACATTCGCCTCGGGCGGCATAGGTCTCGCTTTTCACAGCCCGGCCAACCAATCGGCTTCGACCGCCAGCGGCTTTGCCATGAACGTGGCTGCAGGCAAATGGATTCTGCAACCACTTGCAATGCGCATTGACGCCGGAGCCGCGATGCTCAGCAACAACGAGGGCGAAAGCTCAACCTACACCATCGCCAACCTCGAGTTCATGTGGGACATCCTGTCGGCTTTCGGCAGCATTGAGAACCCCCGCGTCAACGTCTACCCCATTGCTGGCCTCGGTGTCTATATGCTCTCCGGCAGCTCGTCAACCTCAAACCTGCAAACCATGTTTGGACTGCACGTACCCGTGCGGATTCTCAATGGTCTGTCGGCTTTTGCAGAGTATAAGAATATCATCATACCCTACGATGGCAAGGCAGCGCATATCAATATGGCCACCATCGGAGCAACATACAACTTCAACTACACCCCCTACAATCGCCGCTCCGAGTACGCCACTCGCGGTATGTTCGAGGACTGGTTCTTAGGCTACGGCATAGGAGCAAACGTAACCACCTTCGATTTCAAAGGCTGGGACGACTTTGGCCGCTACAGCATAATGCCAGAGATAATGATAGGCCGCAACTACACGCCGCGGTGGACCCTCCGCTTCGAGCTCTCCGGACTCTATGCACACGAATTCGACAACGAACTGTTCCGCTACACCGACTTCCACGCCGACGTGATGTTCAACCTCACCAACACCCTCGACTTCGTGCGCGGACGCCGTCTGGGCATTATGCCCTATATCGGTGCTGGCCCTGTGTGGCGCTACGACAACCCCATCTTCACCATGTGTGCCAATGGGGGACTGTTTCTCAGATACTATCTGTCGCAGAGTTCCGATATCTTCCTCGATGTCAAACACACCTTCATGCCACACTATGTTGTCGACGGTGCAAACACCAATATGCGCATCGGCGTAGGCATAACCTCGCTCACCTTCGGCTACATCTACAACATCGGCACCAGCACCACCCGCTACCGCGTGCCCGTGGGTCGGTAAGTGCAACAAACTGCAATGATTTTCTAAATCCTGCACCAAATAATAAAGATATCGTTGCACAAAAAAGTGCAACGATATTTTTTTGTCCGGTCCGGAAAAAATTCGTAACTTTGCAGCAGTCTTTCCCGTGGAAGCGGGAGGGTTAGTCGCCCGGCAATCAAGCCGGATCACCCGCGCACTTTGGAAGAAAACGGGTCAGAAGTCGGGTTAGAGGTCTGCCACAGGATGGCACACCGAGTTGTCCCCGATAGCGACGAAAACAGTGCAGCGCGCAAGCCCTGCATCAAACCAGTGGGGCGGCTCGCTGTCGCTCGCCGCCCCCAAAAGAACTCAATCAGAATTTTCAGAATACTCAGAATATTCCGAATACCCCGAGACCTACCTCACCACCGCGACTTTCTTGGCCGGCAGGTTGCCCACCTTGACCATAAACACGCCAAACGGCAAAGAGCGGTTCGGTACCATGCGGCCTGCGATGTCATACACTCGCACCTCTTCATCCGCAATTCCTTCAACACTAATATGGCCGTCAAGCACACTTATCTTGATGTCGCTTCCTTCAACATCGTCGATGCCCTGTGTACCATTCGCAACGAAATAAGCCACTATTGTGGTGTCCGAGGTCAGTGTCAAACTGCGTGGGTTGTCGGTGTTGCCATCACTCCAGTGGTCGAAACGGAAGCCTGCGTTGGCTGTGGCGTTGACAACAGCCTGCGGCGACTGGCACGTGGGGGCCGTAAGCACAGTCACCGTCCCCATCACACTGTCGGCACTCTGCGCGCTAAACGAGAAACCCTCCGATTCAATGAAGTTGGAGAAATACGGCCACCGCGAGTAGTAAGACATCTGGCTGCCACAGGGAATGTTGACGGGTATTGTTGGCGTAACGCTATCAAATACATTGATACCCAACACCGGTGCCACGGAGGCCAACGAAGTAATCTCCATTAGCCCACTGCAACCAGAAAAAGCACAGGTGTCAATGGAGGTGACAGAATCGGGGATGGTGATGGAAGTGAGGCCAGTCAAACCATAGCACAATTCATCTGGAATAATTTTCACATTGTCGCCAAAAGTAAAATTGGTAATACTGGTGCAATATTCGAATGCATGACCACCGCTATAACCATAACCTGCCTGTCTGCAACTATCAGCATTAAATATTATAGATGTAAGGTTGCGGCAGTAAAAGAATGCCTCTCCGCTGATGCTGGTGACACTGTTGGGAATAGTGACGGATGTTATATTGTCACAGTAATAGAAGGCTCTCTAGCCTATGTAGGTAACAGTATAGGTATTGCCCGGTAACAGTTGATGGTATGACCACACGTCCACCGAGATTGGTGTAACTGTGAGTTGAATAACCCTGTTAGTAAGTAACTCCTGCTTCTCCTCTGCTATTAGTGTCGTAGCATAGCGTCTGACCTTGGTAGGAGAAAGTGAAATCTTCGGCACTTGCCACCTGAGGCAGTGCCAATGCCATCATCATGACGGTGAAGAAGATAAACTTTTGTTTCATTGTGAATGGAATTTTTAGTTTTTCAATAACACGAACTTTCTCCGAACATATCGGATAAAACAGGCAATGTCATTCGGGGCAACGTTATTACAGCATTGCCTCGATGTCTTTCTCGAAGTCCTTCGGCTCGGTGGTGGGGGCGTAACGCTTCACCACAGTGCCGTCGCGCGAAATGAGGAATTTAGTGAAATTCCATTTTATGTCGCTCTCCTTCTCGACGCTCTTGCTGATGGTCTTGAACAGAGTTGCCGCCGCTTTGGCCTTGAGGCCGTGATACTCTTCGGCGGGGGCTACAGTTTTGAGGTACTCGAAGATGGGATGAGCCTCGTGACCGTTGACGTCGATTTTCTTCATGATTTGGAACGTCACACCGTAGTTGAGGCGGCAAAACTCTTCAATCTCGCCGTCGCTGCCGGGGTCTTGCTCTTTGAACTGATTGCAGGGGAAACCGATGCACACGAGACCGCGGTCGCGATATTTCTCGTTGAGTGCTTCGAGGCCGTCGAACTGGGGCGTGAAACCGCACTTGGAGGCGGTGTTGACGATGAGCAGCACTTTGCCGCGAAAGTCGGCGAAGTCTATCTCCTTGCCGTTGCTTGCTAAAGCCTTGAAGTCATAAATTGTTGCCATATTGAACCGTTTTTGTTGTTTATTTTCAGTGCAAATGATTTGCAAATATACAACTTTTTGCCGGAACCTGCAAGTTGTTGAGCTGATTTTTTCAACTGCCTATAAATCAACAATTTACATTATTACATATAATCCACTGGTTATCAACCCGTTAGATGGGTTAGGTTCGGGTTAAGGTCGGGTCAACATCGGGTAGGGTTCGGACAATGTCCGCCAGGGGGTGGACAAAAGCCGAACAAATAGCGAACCATGGGTATCTATACCCTGGTTTTCAACCGTTTACATCCAACTATTAATAGCCGTATTTTTCGCCCCAATGCTCTTTGAGCGAGCGACGGGTCTCATTCTCGCGGGGCGTGTTGCCCGGCTCGTAGAACCGCGACCCTTCGAGGCCGGCGGGCAGATATTCCTGCAAAGCGAAGTTGCCCTCAAAGTCGTGAGCGTATTTATAGCCGCTGCCGTAGCCCATATTTTTCATGAGCTTGGTGGGTGCGTTGCGTATGTGGAGCGGCACAGGCAGGTCGCCGGTACGCTTGATGGCGTCCTCGGCGTTGGCGAGGGCCATGTAGGTGGCGTTGCTCTTGGCCGAACAGGCGAGGTAGCAGGCGCACTGCGAGAGGTTGATGCGGCACTCGGGGTAGCCTATCTTGCTAACGGCGTCGAAGGTGGCGTTGGCCAGCAACAGGGCGTTGGGGTTGGCGTTGCCAATGTCTTCGCTGGCGAAGACGAGCATACGGCGTGCGATGAATAGCGGGTCCTCGCCGCCGGCAATCATGCGTGCCAGCCAGTAGACGGCCCCGTTGGGGTCCGAACCACGCATACTCTTGATGAACGCCGAGATGATGTCGTAGTGCATCTCGCCCTGCTTGTCGTAGTAGGCAAGGTTTTGCTGGATGACGTCGGTAACGGTCCGGTTGTTGATTATTACGGGGTCGGCGGTGCTTTTGTTGACCACAAGCTCGAATGCGTTGAGCAGTTTGCGGGCGTCGCCGCCGCTCACGCGCATCAGGGCGTCGGCCTCGGCCACCTGCACCTGGCGGCCATTGCGACCATAGTGGGCCACGGCGGCGGCGATGAGGCTGTTCATCTCCTCCTCGCCAAACTCTTTGAGCACATAGACCTGGCAACGGGAGAGGAGTGCCGATATGACTTCAAACGAGGGGTTCTCGGTTGTGGCGCCTATGAGGGTGATGGTTCCGCGCTCGACGGCGCCGAGCAGCGAGTCCTGCTGGGCTTTGTTGAAGCGGTGGATTTCGTCGATGAAAAGTATGGCACCCTCCTCCTCCTGGGCCTGGTTGATGACGTCGCGCACCTCCTTGACACCGCTGCTTATGGCGCTGAGGGTGTGGAACGGGCGGTTGAGGGTGTTAGAGATTATCATGGCCAGGGTGGTCTTGCCTATGCCCGGAGGTCCCCAAAATATCATTGAGGGGATGTTGCCGCTCTCGATAAGTGTGCGCAACACGGCTCCCTTGCCCACAAGGTGCTGCTGCCCGATGTAGCCGTCGAGCGTCGAGGGTCGCAGTATCTCAGCCAAGGGTGACATGGCAAAACTGCTAAATGATGAGCATTGCGTCGCCGTAGGTGGAGAAATGATACTTCTCCTTTATGGCCACGTTGTAGGCCTCCATGAGGAACTCGGGGCCGGCGAAGGCGCTTACCATGATGAATTGCGACGACATGGCGTGGTGGAAATTGGTTATCATCATGTCGGCAATGGTGAAATCGTATGGGGGGTAGATGAACTTGTTGGACCAGCCGTCGTAGGGGAACACCTTGCCGGGGATGGTCACGGCGCTCTCGATGGCGCGCATGGTCGTGGTGCCCACCACGCAAATGCGGTGGCCTGCGGCACGGGCGCTGTTGATGGAGTCGCACACCTCCTGCGAGACATGAATCTCCTCGGCGTCCATACGGTGCTTGGAGAGGTCCTCGACCTCGATGGGCTTGAAGTTGCCTATACCGGCGTGGAGGGTTATCTCGAGCCAGTCGACACCCTTGATTTCGAGGCGTTTCATCAATTCACGGCTAAAGTGGAGGCCTGCCACGGGGGCTGCCACGGCACCTTCGACCTTGGCGTAGATGGTTTGGTAGCGGTCGGCGTCCCAGTTTTCGATATTGCGAATACGCTGCAGTTCGTCGGGCAGAGGGGTCTTGCCCATACTCTTGATGAGGGTTATGAACTCATCGTGCGTGCCGTCGAAAAGGAAACGCACGGTGCGGCCGCGCGAGGTGGTGTTGTCAATCACCTCGGCCACCAGGGCGTCGTTGTTGCCGAAGTAGAGCTTGTTGCCTATGCGGATTTTGCGGGCGGGGTCGACCACCACATCCCAAAGGCGGATTTCCTCGTTGAGTTCGCGCAGCAGAAAGACGGTTATCTTGGCACCGGTTTTCTCCTTCTCGCCATAGAGCAGAGCCGGGAACACTTTGGTGTTGTTGACCACCACGATGTCATGCTCGTCAAGATAGTCAATCATATCCTTAAACACACGGTGCTCGATCTCTTGGGTATCGCGGTGCAACACCATAAGGCGGGCTTCGTCGCGGTTTTTGGCTGGTTTCTCGGCAATAAGCTCTTTGGGCAGGTTGAACCTGAATTGCGAAAGTTTCATTAGTTTCAAATCAAATTATATGCCTATAACGCAAAGATTTGAAAATTATTTTGCCAGATTGAAAAAAAATATCAAAAACCTCCGAAATCGTCCAAGTTGTCGGGGCCGACGGCCTGCTGAAGGCTGTAGTCCCCCACCCTCTCGCGTCTGAGGCTGGTGAGCACGGCGCCCGAGTCGAGAGCCAGACCGAGGTCGCGCACCATGCTGCGCACGTAGGTTCCTTTGCCGCAGGCAATGCGGAAAGCAGCGGTAGGCAACCCGTCGGGCACTACACCCTGTGGGTCTTTGTAGAGGCCGCGCTGCGGAGCTTCGCCATCGGGCTGTGCTATGGATGGCAATACCTCAAAGGTGGTTGTCGCGGGAGAGAAAGCGGTTATGTCGAAACTGTAAATCACGACTGTTTTAGCTTTGACCTCAACCTCTGCGGCGTTCTCCCTGGCACATTTATAGGCTCTCTGGCCATTGACCTTGACAGCGCTGAACACCGGTGGGACCTGCTCTATTGTGCCACACATGGCTGCCGCCTCGCGCTCGACAAGCTCACGGGTGATGTGCTTGAAAGGGTAATAGCTGTCAATCCGACGCTCTAGGTCGTAGCACGGTGTTGTGGCTCCGAATGCGATGGTGCCGGTATAGACTTTGTCGCCATCCTGCAACTGCGGTATTGTCTTGGTAGCACGTCCCACACAGACAAGCAGAAGGCCCGATGCCAAGGGGTCGAGGGTTCCG
>JAIKVZ010000013.1 GCA_024685285.1 Bacteroidales bacterium | reverse complement strand
CTTCCAGTCCTCTTCGAACTTCTGCGAGACCTCCTTGCTTTTGCTGACAACCATCAAGCCGCTGGTGTCGCGGTCGAGGCGGTGCACAATATGTGCATGGCAGCGCTGGTGGGCAGCATTGAGATACTGGTTGAGCACAGTGATGACCGTCTTGTCATTAGGGTACTTGCTATAGCTGAGCAGCCCCTCATGCTTGTTTACCACCAGCAAATGCTGATCCTCATAAACGATGTCGAGGTCACGCGGCCGCAGGCGGTCCTTGAATGAGGCTTTTTCTATGCTCACCTTCATACCCTTCTGCAGGGGGAAATTAAACTGCGACGTGCGTCGACCGTCAACATACACATTGTGCGCCAGCAGTTCCTTCACTTTGCTGCGGCTACTTTCGGGCATCTGTCCAATGAGAAACTCCAATAGTTCCTTCGGCTCACGGACAATATATTCTGTCTGTTTCATTGTTTCACGTGAAACATTGATTTTACTGGGTTATTAACAATTCGGGTCGTACAAATCAACAACCTCGTAGGTGTTGCCAATTTCTTTTATAAACTTCAACATATCGTCACGTGTTATCACCAACGAGGCGTGGTTGTCGTTGGGGTGGAAGCTCACCTTTTCGGCGTTGAGCAGGTTGCGGTCAACAAAAAGTGTCACCTCGTGATTGACATCATTGACAAGTGTGAAGAGCGATACACTGCCAGGTTTCACGCCAAGGTAGCGCATCATGCGCTCGGGGCTGGCGAAGGATAGCTTGCCCTGGTGCAGGCGGTGCTCCATATCGTGGATATCCATCGGGTAACGGCTGTCCATTATGACAAGGTAGTGGCGATTACCCTTGTGGTTTCGGAAGAAGAGGTTTTTGCATAGCGTGGTCCCCTCACCGCGGTAGAACTGGGCGGCAATTTCTATTGTGGGGGCCTCGGGATGCTCATAGTAGTCGAAGGGTATGCCCATGCGCTCCAGAGTCTGGTATACTTGTGGTTGACCTATCATTATTGTCATCGTTTAAAGATGCAAAAATACGAATATTATTCCACATGTCGGATAAAATATGTACTTTTGCAGCGCCTCAAAAGGGTCACACTATGGAGATAACACTGTCAGGACATTACGGTTACAGAAGGATAATGCGGTCGGTGCTGCCAAGCATCGGCATGGTACTCATCACTTCCATATACAGTATTGTCGACGGTTTCTTTGTGTCCAACTTCGCAGGCAAAAGTGGCTTCGCTGCCGTCAATCTCATGTTTCCCGCCATGATGATGCTGGGTTCGTTGGGACTGATGGTGGGTAGCGGGGGTGGTGCTCTGGTGGCCAAAGTCAAGGGCGAAGGCTACACAGAAAAAGCCAACCGCATCTTCACCATGCTGGTGCGCTTCACGGCACAGCTGGGCATTGTGATGGGTGCTTTGTTCGCATTGTTCACACCAACGATAGCACGCTGGCTCGGGGCCGACGAGGGAATGATGCAGGAGTGTGTGATCTACGGCCGCATCTGCATGATAGGCATGCCCGGCTTCGTGCTGCAGATGGCCTTCCAGTCGTTCTACATGGCCGCCGAGCGACCACAACTGGGCACCATCATGTCTGTTGTCAGCGGTGTAGTCAACATAGCCCTCGACGCACTTTTCGTATGGGCCCTGCATTGGGGCGTGGCGGGTGCTGCTGTGGCCACAGCGGTAGCTCAGCTCGTTGGTGGAGTTTTCCCGTTGATATATTTCGGCTCGCGTCGCCTGAACCGAGGCAGTCTCACCATGCTACGTCACACACGTGTATTGTGGCCTTACATCGGCAAAGCCTGCAGCAACGGCATGAGCGAATACATAAGCAATATCGCCATGAGTGTCGTCAGCATTTGCTACAACCTGCAGCTGATGCGGTTTCTCGGCGAGGACGGTGTCGCCGCCTACGGCATTGTTATGTATATTGCCTTTGTATATGCCGCCATATTCATAGGCTACAATATCGCAATAACCCCCATCATAGGCTACCACTACGGAGCACAAGACATAGGCGAACAGCGCTCGCTCTTCCGCAAATCCATAATACTGATAACAATTATTGGCTTACTCATGACCATGACGGCCGAGTTATTCAGCAGCCCCTTTGCACGTCTTTTCGTCGGCTATGACGCGGAGCTCACGGCTCTTACCACAAAAGCACTTCGCATATATATGTTATGCTTCCTCATCTGCGGCATAAGCATGTTTGTGTCGGCACTCTTCACTGCATTGCAAAACGGTGTAGTCAGCGCCGTGGCCTCTTTTGCGCGGTCGCTGGTATTTGAACTCACATGTGTGTGGGTACTGCCAGCCATCGTCGGTATCGACGGCATCTGGTGGGCAGTCAATGTTGCCGAATTGCTTACGCTTATCCTCTGTTCCTTCCTTGTCGGACGCTATGCTCCGCAACTGGTTACACGGCGTAACCGGTAGTCTCCCCTACCCTATTTGATGATACCGAGTTGCTTCGACATCTCCAGCATGCGCACTATGGGGCGCTTGGCATCCTCTATCATCTTTTCACTCATGAGAATCTCCGGCTGCTCGTCGCGCAGGCATTTATATAACTTTTCAAGAGTGTTGAGCTTCATGTAGGCGCAATCGTCGCAGGCGCAGTTCTTGTTGTCGCGCAGGGTGACGAACTCCTTGTCAGGATTCTCACGCTTCATCTCGTAGAGGATGCCTGTCTCGGTGGCCACAATGAACTTCTTGGCGTCGGA
>JAIKVZ010000060.1 GCA_024685285.1 Bacteroidales bacterium | reverse complement strand
CCACTGGCGGTCGCTCATGGCGCCGGTGCCGCTGTCGGTCAGCAGGTCGATGTAGACGTAGTCGCTTTTCAGCATGAAGATGTTCTGGTGAGCCTCTTCGAGCCATTTTTCGCGCTGTTCGCGGGTGCTCTTCTTGATGGGCTCAACCATCTTGATTTTCCAACTTTCTGCAAAGGGTAGTTCCATAATTATATTTTTTTGATTTGTTATTGTTTTGATTGAATTATTTGACATAAAAAAAACCTTGCGCCTGCCTTTTGCAGCCGCAACCTGCCCCTCCACGCTTTGTCGGCGGTGGGGTTAGCAGGCGTGATAAACGTCTCTTTTCTTGACGTTTATAAATAGTTTCCGCCCGTTCATGTATGGGTTGAACATGGTCATAACTGCCTGCAAAGATACATTTTTTTTTGAATATGGCAAAAAAAATTGCCTTTGCACCTGTTTTTTGCGGCAGGTGTCAGGGGTTGGCTATCACTTTGACTTCGACGCGGCGGTTGAGGGCGCGGCCCTCGTCGGTGGCGTTGGTGGCACGTGGACGGCTTTTGCCGTAGCCTTTGGCTTGCAGACGGCGCGAGTCAATGCCGCGGGCCACAAGGTAGTCGCGCACGGCGGTGGCGCGGCTCTCCGACAGGCGTAGGTTGTAGCGCTCGCTGCCCTGTCCGTCGGTGTGGCCGCCTATCTCTATCTTGAGGCGTGGGTAGCGCTCGAGCAGTGCGATGAGGCGTTCAAGGGCGTTGTAGGACTGTTGCAGGAGTGTGCTGCGATCAAACTCGAAGTAGATGTCGTCGAGCACGAATGTCTCGCCCACTTTCGGTGGCTGTGGGGTTGAAGTCGCGGTGTTTTCGGCGTGGTTGGCTGTCTGCTTGGGCGCTAATGGGAGCTGATGGCAGTCGAGGCAGCGCACGGAGACATCGTCGATGTAGTAATAGGCTCCGCGCAATATGGCCTCATCGCCGCCGCGGCTCACCAATCCCGAGCGCGAGGCCGGGGCGAAGTTGCCAATTGTGAGGAAGCGTTCACCGCCTTGAGCCACGAAGTGCCCGCTGACGCGCTGCCACTGTTCGATGTCGGTTAGGGGTTGGTCAGGTGCCCCGCATACCTGCGGCGTGAAGTTGGTGGCTATGGCTTGGCGTGCGGGTCCAACCTGGCGCCATTCGCGGTGTAGCAAAATGTTGTAACTGCTGTCGGCCAGGCGGTAGGATGTGAAAAGGGCTCCGAGTGTGCCCACGGCCTCGGGCGAGAGTTCGGCCAAACTGACGTGGAAGGTGACCTCATAGGTTGCCCCTGGGACGAGAGGCTCGCGTAGTTCGGTTTGCAGATATTCGCGATAATTGTCTTGCGAGCAGTATATTCCGCAATAGCCCACGCCTGTGCGTGCCGGTTGGCTGCCAAGTTTGTTGTTGGGTACCTGGCACTCGCGACGGCCGCACACGTTGTAGTAGTCGGCGCTGCCGGCGGTTGGTTGATACCAAGCGTCGACTGTGGTGAGGGTTCCGCGCGAATCGATGCGTTGCGGGCACTGGCGATACTCTTCAAACGATGGATTGTATACCATGTTTGGCCCCATATGCAGGGTGTCTTGTGCCGTTGCCGATATGGTTGCGGTCAGCAGGGCTGCTATGACTATGGCGGAGTGTCTCATTGCTGCCGTATGGTTTTCATCATGCTTTGCCACAGTAGGTCGGCAGAGCGTTGCCAGCTGAAATCAGTGCTGCGGCGCAGGCCTCGCTCGATGAGGCTGTGGCGCAGTTCGGGCTCGGTTGCAATGCGCACCATAGCGTCGGCTATCTGCGTGTGGTCGTGTGGGTCTACAATTAGGGCGGCATCGGCCGCTATCTCGGGCATGGAGGTGACGTTGGAGGTAATGACGGGGGTTCCGGCGCTGAAGGCCTCGACTATGGGTATACCGAATCCTTCGAACAACGATGGGTAGACCAATGCCTGCGCGGCTCCTACCATACGTGAGAGGTCGGTAACGTCGGCATGGCCTACAAAGTCGACCTCAGCTTTGTGCCGCATATTCTCATAGGTCTCGCGCAGTTCGTCTTGCCACCACACGCGATGACCCACAACAATCAGACGGCTCTCGTCGTCGGGACGCCGCTGTTTGTATAGGTCGAAGGCGCGTAGCACCCCGGTAAGGTTCTTGCGTTTAAGTATGGTACTGACGAAGATGAAGTAAGGACGACCTTGGCAGTATTGGTTGCGCACGGCCTGGCACTCTTCGCTGTTCAGGGGATGGTAGAGGCTGTTGGATCCGTTATAGACCACATCAATGTTTTTGGGGTCTACGCCATAGGTGGCGGCTATATCGGCTCGCGAGTATTCTGACACGGTGGCAACCCTTGTGGCGCGGCGCGCATAGAGGGGGAAGTAGTGCTGCATATAGCGCTGGTGCGAGTGCCGCAGGTAGGTCGGGTCGTGTTCAAAGTTGATGTCGTGAATGACGGCAAGTGTCGGGGTCTTGGTTTGCAGCGGTATAAAGCCGTCTGGCGATAGGTAGAGGTCGGGTTTGGTTCGGGTTAAGTATAGTGCAACGCTGATTTCGAAGAAGATAAACCAGAGCAATGGGTGTCTTGCCGGCGGTGGAAGCACTATGGCTTTGACGTTGGGTCCGTATAAAAACTGCGGATCAGGTCGGCGGTCGAACAAGAAATGGAACTCCACATCTGGGTGACTGGTTGTTATGTGGCGCATGGTTTCGGCTGTGAACCAGCCTATGCCGTCCATTTTCGATGCTATGAGCAGGCGTGTGTTGACGGCTATTACCATGGTGTGCTATCGAGGCAGTACGGTTTGTTCAATCACGCGCGGGAAGTGCTCGTACTCAAGGCTGTGTATTTTCTGTGCCAGGGTGTCCGGGGTGTCGTTGGGGCTCACGGAGCAGCGTGCTTGGAAGAGGATTGTGCCGTGGTCGTATTGTTCGTCGACGAGGTGTATGGTTATACCGCTTTCGGTTTCGTGATGTGCTATGACAGCCTCGTGCACATGTTCTCCGTACATTCCGCGTCCACCGTAGAGTGGCAGCAGGGCGGGGTGAATGTTGATGATATGGCCCGGATAGGCTTGCAGCAGATTGGCAGGGACCAGCCAGAGGAACCCGGCCAGTATCACCCAGTCGGTCTTTTTCTGTGCCAAGTAGTCGGCAACGCGGTTCGAGCGATAGAAGTCGTCGCGTCCGAAGTAGCGAGCCTCGATGCCGAGGTTGCGGGCGCGTGTGGCTATGTAGGCGTCAGGTTTGTTATAGACTATACAAGCCACTTCAACGGCAGGGTTGCCGCTGAAGTATTCGGCTATGCGCTGTGCGTTTGTGCCATTGCCCGAGCCAAGTACGGCTAAACGTATTGTAGCCATTGCTGGGTTGCGGTATTAGTTGAGACCCAGTTTCTTCTTCACCAAAGGCATAAGGTCTTCAGAGTCCTGCGAATAGAGCAGAGCTCCTGTGCCAGAATCGAACACGTATGTATAGCCACCCTCTTTGGCCACTTGGTCAATGGCGTCTTTAGCGCGATCGATTATGGGCTTGAGTAATTCGGCTTCACGCTCCTGCAGCTGGGTCTGCGCACTGCGCTGGAACTCCTCGATGCGGGCGCCCATGTCTTGTATCTCGCGCTGCTTGGTCTGCTTGATGAGGTCGGTCCAGCCGTTCTGCTTCTCCATATAGTCGTTGTAGCGCTGCTCCATTTCGCTCTGCATGGCCTTGAGGGTGCCTTCCAGTTCGGTAACCTCGGCCTGCAGCACTGCCTGTGCCGAGTCGCGGCCGGGCATTATCTGCATGAGTTCGTTGGAGTTTATATGACCCAGCTTGATATTTTTCTGGGCCATGGCGGTGCCGCAGAGGGCAAAAATGACTGCCAAGGTGGCGATGAATACTTTCTTCATTGTTCTAAGTTATTGTTTTCGTTATTGTTTGCTTGTTTTTATGCTTTTGTTGCAGAATGCAAAGATACATTTTTTTGCTGATATGGCGGTATATATTTCACCGTCTGAACTTCATCTCAGGGTTTTCTGGACCCTGTCGGTTGCCGGAATTCTGCGGCATATTGCCTTTTGCCCCCTGTCTCTCACCAGGCTTGGCACCCGGTTTCGAGGTTGTCTTTGCACTTTGCTGTGCGTCGGGTGCGGTCTGGGTCTGGCCAGGGGTATAGCCCATAAGCTCTATGACTTGGTTGCTTATGTCGTATTTCTCGCTGGCAAAAAGCACAGTGGCCGAGCCGGCACGATCAAACACGAAGGCATAACTCTTCTCATGAGCTATGCGCTCGATAGTGGAGTATACGCGATCTTGTATTGGCTTTAGCAACTCCGAGCGTTTTTTGTCGAGGTCGCCACCTACGCCGAAACGCTGGCGTTGCAACTCGCGCAGTTCTTGTTCTTTTGCGGCCAAGTCGTCTTTACGGCGCTGACGCAGATTGTCGGGCAGCAGATACGATTCCTGTTCATAGCTGGCGCGCAGGCTTTCTATTTCGGCCTGTTTTTGGTCGATTTCGTTCTGCCAGTCGGACACATATTTGTCCAACCGTTTCTGGGCGTTTGCGTAGTCGGGTATGCTTTTGAGCACATAATCGGTGTTGACGCATGCATATTTCTGCGCCCCTGCCTCGGGTAGGCAGAGCAGTGCTACAATTGCTATGGTCAGTGCTGTGATTAGGCGTTTCATGTGATGTTAGTCTATGCTTTGGCCTATGATGAAGTGGAAGTGGCTGCCACCGCGCTGGCCGTTGAAGCCATAACCCCAGTCGACACCTATGAGGCCGAACCACGGGGCCTGTACCCTGGCTCCCACGCCAGCCGACTGGTACATCTTGAATGGCTGGAAATCGCTGATTTGTTCCCAGCAGTTGCCTCCTTCAAGGAAGCCGAGAACCCAGGCTGTGAAACCGCCGCTTTCGACCACCAACTGGCGCAACTCAAGGGTGAATCGGTCGAATGCGGCACCGCCGCCATTTATCGAGGCTCCGATGGTTTCGTTGTCGTATCCGCGCAGAGGTATTATCTCGCTGCCGTCGTTGTAGTACATGGTTAGGCCATCGCCGCCAAGGAAGTAGCGACCAAAGGGCGAGGTGCCAATGTACTTGTTGTAATAGCCCATCCATCCAAAGCGGAAGCGGGCGTTAAGAACCGTGTTGCCCACCAGGTTGAGCACCCACGAGCCGCGCAGATTTACTTTGTAGTACTCTAACCAGCGGTAAAGTTCCTGTGGGTCGGTAATCTGGCTGTAGTCGCGGCCATTTATGAGCGAGTAGGGCAGAGTGGCGGTACCGGTGACACTTAACTCGGAACCGTTGCGGGGATATATGGGCGAGTCGAGAGAGTTGCGCGTGATGGTTAGGCTGTAGCTCAGGTCGTTGGCAACGCCGTCGGTGAAGGTGCTGATGTGCTGACTGTAGTTTTGTAGGTCGTAGTGTTTGAACGTGAGCATATGTCCCAGCGAGAAGTAGTCGTCGGGCCATTTGAGGCGTCGTGCAAACGAAGCGGTGACGCTGGTGAGTTTCAGGCTGCGGTAGGCTGGGTCGGTGCGCTTATAGTAGAAGCCGTTGGTCAGCATGGTGTGGAAGGCGCTCAGCGAGAGGGCCTGCGGTCTGTGTCCGCCAAGCCACGGCTCTGTGAACGAGGCTCCAAAAGAGTAGTATGAGGTGTTGGCAATGGCGGTGAGGCTCAGACGCTGACCGTCGCCTGCGGGTAGGGGAGCCCAGTCTTTGGGGTGCATTATCTTGCGGGCGCTGAAGTTGTTGAGTATGAGGCTTGCCTGCAGCACAAACATCTTTGAGCCATAGCCGCCCTGCAACTGTATCTGCGAGGTGTTGCCCTCCTGCACCTCGTACACTATGTCCACAGTGCCGTCTTCGGCGTTGGGTTTTGGTACGGGGTTGATTTTGTCTTCCTGAAAGAAGCCCAGTGTGGCCAGTTCGCGGCGGCTACGTATGACATCGCTGCGGCTGAAGAGATCGCCTGGACGGGTGTGCAACTCGCGCAGTATTATGTTGTCGTTGGTCACGGTGTTGCCCTCGACCGAAACGTTGCGTATGCGAGCCTGTTTGCCCTCGGTTATGCGAATCTCGATGTCAATGGAATCGCCCTCTACGGCCATCTCTACGGGAGTGGCACGGAAGAAAAGGTATCCGTTGTCCATATACATCGAGGCTATGTCTGTCGACGAGGGGTTGAAGTTGATATTGGTTTCAAGCAGGGTGCGGTTGTAGGGGTCGCCTTTGGCAATGCGCAGGTGGCGTGCCAAGGTCTCTGAATCGTATATGGTATTGCCCGAGAAGGTGATGTTACGGAAATAGAACTTGCGACCTTCATAGATGTTGACGCGTACTTTAACGCGCTCTTGGTTGCGACGTTTCTTATCGCTCAGCTTCAGCTCGTTGTCGGGGACTGTCCACACGGTGTCGGACACGATGCGAGCATCGCGGTAGCCCTGCTCGTTATAGTAGGAGATAACTTGGTCAAGGTCGTCGCGGAAGTTGCTCTCGTTGTACTTTGAACTGGACCAGAAGCCTTTGGAGAAGATTTGAAAGTATTTGTAGTAGTGAACGTCGTGTGTGTTCTTCATCTGGCGCAGTATCTTCACATCCTTCATGTTGGTGTTGCCCACCAGCAGCAGCGAGTCTATCTTCACCTTGCGGCCACGCTTGACGTTGTAGGTCACGCTGACGCGGTTTTGAGCACCGCCGGTGCTGTCGGATTCAACGATAGGTTCAACCTCGGCACGGGTGTAGCCCTTGGTGACGTAGTAGGAGCGTATCTTGTTGGAGGTTGTTTGAAGCATATTTTCGGTCACCACGGTGCCATTGCCTATCTTTATCTCCTCGCGCAGCTTCGATTCGTCGCTCTTGGCAACGCCTTTGAACTTGAATACCGAGAGTTTGGGGCGTTCTTTTAGTTGGATTTTGAGGAATATGACGTTGCCTTGTATGCGGGTTACGAGAATCTGCACATCCTCGAAGAGTCCTTGGTTCCATAGGTTGTCGACGGCCACTGAGAGTTTGTCGCCGGGCACTTTTATCTTGTCGCCCACCTGCAGGCCGGCAACGAGAGATACGATGCGTTTGTCGAAGTTGTCGGCACCCTCGTAGGTTATGCCGCCGATTTCGTATACCCTTGGGGTGAGGTAGTCAAGGTTGTAGGCTTCGCTGTTGCTTATAACGGTTTGGGCATCAACGTGAAGTGCGCCCAATATGGCCATGGTTATGAGTAATATGAAGGCTCTTGTGTGTTTCATCGAGCTGACGGTTTATCTAATATAAACACAAAAAAGCCTTTTTTATTGTTGTTGGACGCAATTTTTTTCATTTTTTTGCGTTATTTGTTTCCACTTGGTCGCCGGTGAGGCCGTAGCGGCGCTGCCGCTGCTGGTAGTGGTGCAGAGCTTCGTAGAAGTCGGAATGCCGGAAATCGGGCCACAGCTGGTCGCTGAAGTAGAACTCGGTGTAGGCCATCTGCCATAGCAGGAAGTTCGAGAGCCGCAACTCGCCGCCGGTGCGTATTAGCAGGTCTGGGTCGGGATAGTCGGCGGTGGCAAGGTATGACCGCAGGGTTTCCTGGTCAACCTGGTCGGGCGTTAGGCGTCCTTGGGCGGCGTCGCGGCATATGGCTTTCAAGGCTTCGGCCACCTCCCAGCGCGAGCTGTAGCTCAGGGCCAGGATGACACTGGTGCCAGTGTTGACCGATGTGGTGCGGCAGCACTCTTCCAGTTTGGCAAGGGTCTTGTCGGGCAGACGCGACAGATCGCCTATGGTGCTGAGGCTCACATTGTTTTTCATCATGGTTGAGGTCTCGTCGTGTATGGCCTTCACCAGCAGCTCCATGAGGCCGTCAATCTCCTCTTGCGGACGGTTCCAGTTCTCGGTGCTGAAGGTGTATAGGGTGAGGTATTTGACGCCCGAGGCCACAGCGGCTTCTATGGCGGCGCGCACGGCGTCCATGGCGTTTTGATGGCCGAAAATGCGGCGCTTCTTCTGGTGTTGGGCCCAGCGGCCGTTGCCGTCCATGATGATGGCCACGTGTTGTGGGATAAGGTTGGTGTCGAGGTCTGAGAGTTGCATGGCTATTGTGGTTTTGAGGTGTGTTTAGCGCTCGAGGCAGCGGCGGCTGCGGGTCCAACCCAGCAGGGGGTCGAGGTTGACCGAGAAAGTGAGGGTGAAGAGCTGATACCAGTCACACAGCGAGTCGTCGCCGCGTTTTATGCCCGGTGCGTTGACGTAGCCGGCGCGCACCTCGCCGCTGCGGTCGGCCAGGCGAGCGGCCAAGCCGCCGTCGGGCGAGCCTGCCGAGAGGGCTGCGGAGCCCACATAGGTGGTGCTCACATCGTCGAGGTAGTCGGTCCATGTGGCACGTAGACCATACTCGGCGCTAACCGAGACGTGACGCGAGAGTTTCATCCTCACCCCCAGACCGAAAGGCAGGCACATCTGGGTGAGGGTATAGCGCACCCTGTCGGAGTATGAGGGCAGGTTTTGGCCTTCGGTGCCGAGGGGCTGCAGGTCGACCCATACTGGGTTGCCGTCCTGGTCGGGGTAGCTGGTGCGTGGGTTGAAGTGGAATGCCCCGAGGCCGGCGAAGATGAAGGGGGTCCACAACCGGTCGGTGGCGCCGGTGCCGTAGGCAAAAAAGTTGAATTCGATGCGCAGAGTGAGTTCGGCCACGGGCGATCGGAAACTGAGGTTGCGCAACTCTATGGCGTCGGGGTTGCCACCCTCGATATGGCCATAGGCCGCCATGGCGGTTGTTGCCAAACGGTTGTTGAGGTGATAGCGCAGTCCTACGCTGGCGGCAAGGTTGGGGCGGCCGAATAGTGACTGGTTGTTAAGGTCGCCCGTGTAGTTCATTCCGCCTGCGGCAAAAACTATTTCGCTGCGGCCGAGGAATCCTTGCGGCATGGCCGCGACAGGGGCCAGCAACGCTATGAGTATCAGTATCCGGGCTTTCATTGTGCTGTTTTTCAGGGTGGTTGGCGAGGTCTTCCCGATGTTGATCCGATGTTGACCCGAACCTAACCTATGTTAGTACTTGATTGAGTGGCAGATACTCTCGACCTGCATCAGGTAGTCTCTTTTTGGGAATCGGGGGCAGTAGGCGTAGGCCGCAAGGGTGATGAGCTGTGTGCTGTCGGGCGAGATGAGGGTGTATGCTACGTAGGGGCCTCCCATAAAGTCGCCCATAAGGCGCCACAGTCCGCGGGTCTCGAGGGCGTAGGCGCAGGTGTCGAAGCCTTGTGCCGGGTGGCTGGTGGCTTCAACGCGGCGCTCGGTAGCCATGTATGAGCCCTCGGAGGGGCCTGGCACATGGCGGTGCATGAGGGTGTCGAGACGGTTGAGCACTGCACTCTGCGCAAGCTGACGCTGGTCGGTGTAGGGCTCGCGGGCTATGAGCACCCCTATGCCGAAGTCTTTGGCCTCTTTGCGCACCCAGGCAAAGTCCTGTGCCTGCTTGGCAATGGCAAACTCGTCGCTGAAGGTGAGGGTGAAGCCGAACTGTTTGCGCAGGGCTTGCATGACCTCTATGTTGCGCATGGCGTAGAAGGCCTTCTGTATGCGCAGGTGTTCGGTGCGGTAGAACTCGGCTTCCAAGCGCGGATAGTACTGTCGTAGCAGCCGCTCGAACTCTTCGCGCGAGGTGACGGCGAACTCTATCAGCACCTGGGGGTAGGCTTTGGCATCGCGGTGTATGTAGACTTTGCCGGGGTTGCCTTCGGCCATGTCGCAGAGCACTATGTTGCGGTGCATCTGGAACATCTCGGTGTTGCGGAGCGACGAGGTGGGTATGTTGACCACGCTGAACTTGGGTTCGGGCTGCGGCAGGCCGTCCTGCGGGGCGCGGAACAGCGAGTCTACCAGTGCTGTGGTGGTGCCGTTCCAGATGTCGCGGTCGACGGCCATCAGCACTTCGAGGGTCTTGCCCGACGAGCCGCGTTTCTGCGGTTCGGTGCTGCTCTTGGGCTGGCACGAGACCATTAGGGCCATTGTGGCGATGAGCAATATGGGTGTTGCGGTTTTCATGATGATGTTTTTATTGTTGGTTATTGGTTTAATTGGCTTACTGTGAGTTGGCGAGCCCCATGCACTGGCGTATGGCCTCGTCCAAGGGGTCGGGTTCTATGTGCAGTTCGGCGTAGGCTTTGGTGCTGCAAAAATGCTCCTGTTCCAAGAGCAAGGCTGTGTTGACGCTGCTCAGTTGGGTTTTGACGCCGGCGAGGCGCAGGGTGTCGCCAAGGCGTCCGGCGGCACGCACCACCCAGTTTGGCAGCAGCACTATGTGTTGGCGGTAGCCGCCTACATTGGCACACAGGGCATAGAATTGCTTGAAAGTCAGGTTGTCAGAGGTTATCAGATAGCGCTCGCCGTTGCGACCCTCTCTTAAGGCGGCCTCGGCGGCACGGGCTACAGTGGTGGCGGCCACAAAGCTTTTGCCTCCCCGTGGCGCGGCCATCAAGGGTTTGCGCCATCCCATACGGACCAACTGGCCCGACGATGGATGGAGGCCTCCGCCGCCTATGATAAAGCCGGGGTTGAGCACCACTATGCGCTTGTCGGCCAGACCTTTGGCTGCCTGTAGGAGCAACTGTTCGCCCTGGGCTTTGCTCTGCTCGTAGAGCGACAGGCTGAAAGGCTCTGCGGCCTCGCGTTCCTCGGTGCCCGGATGGCTGTCGGTGCCGTGCCACAGTGTGTTGGCGGTACTTATGTGAACCAGCGTGCGCACAGGCCGTTGCAGCATTACCTGCAGCAGGGTCTGGCAGAGGTCGCGGTTGGCAGGCAGGTAGTCATCGAGGCGCAGCAGACCCATGTCGGTGCATCCGGCACAGTTCACTATTGCCTCGCAGCTATCGGCGGCGGCCAGCAACACGCTACGGTTTAGCTCGGGGGCTGTCACGGTCTCAAGCAGTGGCGAGGGCTCCAGACTACTGGCGGCGTTACGCACTACGGCTCGCACCAGATGGCCGTGAGCCGTCAGGCAGCGCAGCACATTGTGCCCAAGCATACCGGTAGCGCCAAGCAGGAGGACTTTCATATATAACAATAACGCGCACCTACACAAAATATTGTGTACCTTTTGAAATTAGTTTGCAAGAGGCTGAGAAAAAAAGAGTTAACCCTCCAAGGTATGCAGGTGGCAGTGCAGCAGGTGGCCGTTGTCGTCGTATAGGTGCAGGCCGTTGCCTTCGCAGTAGCGCCACGAGCGGCAGTGTGAGCACTGCTCTTTGTGGGCCCAGCTGCGGTCGCGGTAGGGCTGGAAACGCTCGTTCCACACCTGCCAAAGGTCATCACGGTAGATATTGCCCTGGTGCATATTGCTGCGTATTGATGTGCAGCCTGATATGGAGCCGTCGCATAGCACCGATGCTACCTCGACACCGGCGCGGCATTGGAACAGGTGGTCGCGCACCACGCCCTCGTAGCGGCCCAAGTAGCCCTCGCAGGCGTAGCTGGCGTGTATGCGGCCTTCGCGGCGGGTGGTGGCTATGAAGTCGAGAGTGCCGCGCACCTGCTCGGCACTCAGTTGCAGGCTTTCGTTGCCGGCGGCGCGCCCCATGGGGAATATGGTGAATAGTCGCCAGAGTTTGACACCGTGCGAGATGAGTTCCTCTTTGATTTCGGCCAGTTGGTTGTAGTTGTGTGGGTTGACGCAGGTGACAACGTCCCACACTATCTCGTTTGAGGCGGCTGCGAGCAGGTCTATGGCGTGCATGGCATGGCTGTGACTCTGTGGGTTGCGACGCATCCAGTTATGCTCGGGTTCCAGCCCGTCGAGGCTCACCGCAGCCGAGTGCAAACCAGCCTCAAGCAGGCTCTCCATACGGCGCTCGTCGAGCAGCATTCCGTTGGTAACCACGCCCCACGGCATCTCGCGTCGGTATAGTTCGCGGCCCACATCCTCAAGGTCGGGCCTGAGTAGGGCCTCGCCGCCGGTTATTATGACGAAGAGACGATGAGGGTCAACGTGTGGCAACAGGCTGTCTACAACTTTCAGGAAGTCGGCGGCCGGCATATCGGGCACGGCGGGCTGTGCTTTGCAGTCGCTGCCACAGTGCCGGCAATTGAGGTTGCAGCGCAGGGTGCACTCCCAGAAGAGGGTGCGCAACTCGTGCTGCTGGGCGGCTGCGTGGCGCATACCGCGCCAGAGTTCAAGTGCGAGGCGTTGTTTGAGCGTTGGAGATTGCACAGTGAGGCTATTTTTTCTCCAGATTTACAGAGATTTCAACGTTGGTGTCGTTACCCAAGTCTAATAGCTGGTTCTTGTAAGTACCGTTGCGTTTGCCATCGACGTCGCGTACCAACATTTTTAGGTTTCCGCGTGGTATACGGCTGGTTTTCAATTCAAAGCGACCATCGTTGTCGGTGCGTATGGCATTCTTCTCGGAATAGCGGCGTATCGACTCGGGATTGCCGTAGATGGTGTCTGGCGTTGCATCCATGCCTTCTTCGAGCAACATTACCTCAACGCCTTCGACGGGTTTGCCGTTGGGCGAGATGACCTGTCCGCGCACATGGAAATCGACGGTGGGCACTCCGTACATAAGCCTTATCTCGTCGCGCGGCTGCGGACGGCGCACAGCAGTGGTGTCTGGCAGTGGCGTCGGTGCAGTGGGGGTGGCGGGCTCGGGCTCTGGTGTGGCTGTATTTTTGGCGCAGTGGCAGCCGCCCAACCCTAATGAGCCCAGCAGGGCTCCGAGCAGCCAGCTCTTGAATTTCAGAAACTTGGTTTTCATATCTATATAACGGTCGGAATGCTTTTTTATTGTGTCAGTGTGCAAAAAAACACCGAGAGCCTTGGTAAACAAGGCTCTCGGTCATGTGTTGGAGTATAACATGTATGTCACTTGGCGGCTGCTGTGGCGGCCTCAAGTTCATCCTTGTTGCCGACGATGAGGTCTTGATACTCGCGCAGGCCTGTGCCGGCAGGTATCAGGTGACCCACAATGACGTTCTCCTTCATGCCTTCCAAGTAGTCTTGTTTGGCGTTGATGGCGGCCTCAGTGAGCACCTTGGTGGTCTCCTGGAACGAGGCGGCCGAGATGAACGACTTGGTTTGTAGCGAAGCACGGGTGATACCTTGCAGAATCTGCTTCGAGGTTGCGGGCTTGGCATCGCGCACCTGAACAAGTTTTTTGTCTTGACGGCGCAGATGCGAATTTTCGTCGCGCAACTGGCGGGCAGTGATAATCTGGCCATTCTTGAGGGTCTCGCTGTCGCCACTGTCCTCAACAACCTTCATGCCGAATATTTCGTCGTTGGTGGCGTGGAAGTCGAGTTTGTTGACCAACTCGCCTTCAAGGTAACGGGTGTCGCCCGGGTCTTCGATTTCGACCTTGCGCATCATCTGACGCACAATGACTTCGAAGTGCTTGTCGTTGATTTTCACACCTTGCAGGCGGTAGACCTCCTGCACCTCGTTCACGATGTACTCTTGGACGCGCATCGGGCCCTTGATGGCCAGAATGTCGGCCGGGGTTATGGCACCGTCGGAGAGAGGAGTGCCGGCCTTGATGTAGTCGCTATCCTGTGCAAGAATTTGCTTAGAGGTAGGTATCAGGTATGAGCGTTGCTCGCCGGTCTTGGAGGTGATGGTTATCTCGCGGTTGTTGCGTTTGAGCTTCTTGGCAATGGACACAATGCCGTCGATTTCGGCCACGATGGCAGGGTCGGACGGGTTGCGTGCTTCGAAGAGCTCGGTAACACGCGGCAGACCGCCCGTGATATCGCCAGCTTTGCCGAAAGAACGCGGTATCTTGACCATGATGTCACCAGCGCGCAGTTTCTGTCCTTTGTCAACACCGATGTGGGCACCGACAGGCAAGTCGTAAACTTTGAGGATGTTGCCCTCTTTGTCGACCACGTTGAGAGTGGGGTTCTTGGTGCGTTGACGGCTCTCGATTACCACTTTATCCTGCAATCCTGTCTGGGCATCGCTTTCTACGCGGTAGGTAACGTTCTCGATAACGTTCTCGAATGCCACGGTACCAGCAACGTCGCTTATGATGACGGCGTTGTAAGGATCCCATTCGGCTATAAGGTCGCCTTTGGCTAATTGGTCGCCGGCGGCTTTGTAGAGCTTGGAACCGTAGGGTATGAGGGCAGAGAAGAGAGTGATACCGGTCTTGTTGTCGACTATGCGCATCTCGGCAGAACGGCCCATGACGATGTGGTATTCCGTACCATCGTTTTCGGTGTAAGGTATGGCTCGGAGCTCGTCAATTTCCAGGCGACCCTCTTGTTTGGCCACGAGGCTCGATGAAGTACCGATGTTGCCACCGGCCACGCCACCCACGTGGAATGTACGCAGGGTGAGCTGTGTGCCGGGCTCGCCGATGGCTTGTGCCGCAATAACGCCTACTGCCTCGCCCTTCTGAACCATCTTGCCGGTAGCAAGGTTGCGGCCATAGCACTTGGCACACACGCCGTGCTTACTTTCGCAGGTGAGGACGGAACGAATCTCGACCTCTTCGATGCCAGCTTCTTCAATGCGGCGGCAGATATCTTCGGTCAATTCTTCGCCGGCAGGGGCAATCATTTCGCCAGTGTGCGGGTCAACGATGTCGTGCACAGAGGTGCGGCCGAGTATGCGCTCGGCAAGAGACTGCACTATGTCTTCGCCTTTCTTGAGGGCTGTAGTGGGCAGGCCGCGCAGGGTGCCGCAGTCTTCGGTGGTGATGATGACATCGTGTGCCACATCGACCAGACGGCGGGTGAGGTAACCAGCGTCGGCGGTCTTCAGAGCGGTATCTGACAGACCTTTACGTGCACCGTGAGTAGAAATGAAGTACTCGTGAACCAGCAGACCCTCCTTGAAGTTGGAAATGATGGGGTTCTCGATAATCTCATTGCCAGCGGCACCAGCTTTCTGAGGCTTGGCCATAAGGCCGCGCATACCGGAGAGCTGACGAATCTGCTCCTTGCTACCACGAGCTCCAGAGTCGTACATCATATATATGGGGTTGAAACCCTGGTTGTCGGCCTTGAGCTGCTTCATCAACGTCTCAGTGAGTTTGTTGTTGGTGTTGGTCCAGATGTCGATAACGTGGTTGTAGCGCTCGTTGTTGGTGATGAGACCCATGGCGTATTGAGCCATAACCTCTTCCACCTCTTCGTTGGCTTTCTCGATGAGGCTTTCTTTCTCAGCGGGTATTATGACGTCGCCAAGGTTGAAGGAAAGGCCTCCGCGGAATGCCTGGCGGTAGCCCATATTCTTGATGTCGTCGAGGAAGTTGGCGGTGACGGCGTTACCGCACACGGTGAAGATGTCGCCGATGATGTCACGCAGCGACTTTTTGCCCATCACCTGATTGATGTATCCATATTCTTTGGGTACAACCTGGTTGAATATAACGCGGCCCACGGTAGTGCGCAGACGGTCGGTCTTTATGAAGTGGCCTCTGGCGTCGAGTACGGGGTTGCCGTCGCGGTCGCGGCGTATTTCGAACTCGGTGCGGCTGCGTTCGGCTTTTTCGGCATCGGTGGTACAGTCGCGGTCGGTCAAGAGGTTACCCTTGCTGTCTTTGATGACCTCGGTGAAAGTCCTGTCTGTCTTGACGAAGTCGAACTCATCCCGACCTTGATACGAACCTAACTTGACGCTAATGCAGGCGTTGAGGTCTACTCTGTGCTCGTTGTAGGCTATGATGACTTCTTCGGGCGAGTAGAATCGCTGGCCCTCGCCTTTTACTGTCTCGGTGTCTGTAGTGTGGCGGGGTTTTGTCATGTAGTATAGTCCGAGCACCATGTCCTGCGAAGGCACGGTGATGGGGGCTCCGTTGGCGGGGTTTAGGATGTTGTGGGTGGAGAGCATGAGTAGCTGAGCCTCGAGTATGGCGGCGTTGCCCAGCGGCACATGGACGGCCATCTGGTCGCCATCGAAGTCGGCGTTGAAACCGGTACACACCAACGGGTGCAGGCGTATAGCTTTGCCTTCGACCAACTTAGGCTGGAAGGCCTGTATACCAAGGCGGTGCAGGGTGGGGGCGCGGTTGAGGAGTATGGGGTGTCCCTTAAGTGTGTTCTCAAGAATTTCCCATACCACAGGGTCTTTACGGTCCACTATGCGTTTGGCCGATTTTACAGTCTTGACTATGCCGCGCTCAAGCAGTTTGCGAATGATGAACGGTTTGAAGAGTTCTGAGGCCATGTCTTTGGGCAGACCGCACTCGTGCATTTTGAGCTCGGGACCTACCACGATGACCGAGCGGCCAGAGTAGTCCACACGTTTTCCGAGTAGGTTCTGACGGAAGCGGCCCTGTTTGCCTTTGAGCGAGTCTGAGAGTGATTTGAGCGAACGGTTGGAGTCGCTCTTTACACTGGAGACTTTGCGAGAGTTGTCGAACAGCGAGTCCACGGCTTCTTGTAACATACGTTTCTCATTGCGCATGATGACTTCCGGGGCTTTGATTTCGACAAGGCGTTTGAGTCGGTTGTTGCGAATTATGACGCGGCGGTAGAGTTCGTTGATGTCACTTGTGGCGAAACGGCCTCCGTCAAGCGGCACCAAGGGGCGTAGGTCAGGCGGGATGACGGGCAGGATGGTCATTATCATCCACTCGGGGCGGTTGTCCAAGCCGCGAGCCTGCATACGTTTCTGAGAGTCGCGGAACGACTCGACAATGTTGAGGCGCTTCAAAGCCTCTTGTTTGCGTTGGTTGGAGGTCTCTTTCGAGGCACGGTCGCGCAGTTCGTAGCTCACGCTGTCGAGGTCAATCTCGCACAGCAGTTTGTAGAGAGCCTCAGCTCCCATGCCGGCTATGAACTTGTCGGGATCGCTGTCGGGCAGTTGCTCGTTGCCTTCGGGCAGGCTGTCCATAATGGCATAATACTCCTCTTCGGCCAGTAGGTCAAGTTTTTTCACCGGCTGCTCGTTGAGGGTGGCTTTGCCTGGTTGCAGAACGATGTATTTCTCGTAATAAATAACCTGCTCAAGTTTTTTCGAGGGCACATCGAGAAGGGTGCCAATTTTGTTTGGCAGCGAGCGGAAGAACCAGATGTGAGCCACGGGCACCACGAGTTCTATG
The DNA here is from genome assembly GCA_024685285.1 of Bacteroidales bacterium. Classification (GTDB taxonomy): domain Bacteria; phylum Bacteroidota; class Bacteroidia; order Bacteroidales; family P3; genus Colimorpha. The sequence continues at coordinate 51,920 of JAIKVZ010000060.1, read as the reverse complement.
TGACCCATGCGTTCACGGCGTACTTTCTTCTCGGTTACCTCCACACCGCAACGGTCGCATACAACGCCTTTGTAACGTATGCGCTTGTATTTGCCGCAGTGGCACTCCCAGTCGCGAGTGGGACCGAATATCTTCTCGCAGAAAAGGCCGTCGCGCTCGGGCTTGTAGGTGCGGTAGTTGATGGTCTCGGGCTTGGTTACCTCGCCATAGGAGCGCTGCTTGATAGACTCGGGCGACGCCAGGCTGATGGTAATCGAATTAAAATCGTTCTTTATCTGTGATTCTTGTTTAAAAGCCATGTCTATTGTTCACTTAATTATGTGTATGAACTATCTTTGTTGAATCAGTCGAAGTTTACTTCCAGGCCGAGGCCGCGGAGTTCATGGATGAGGACGTTGAATGACTCGGGTGTTCCAGCCGGGGGCATATTGTCGCCCTTGACAATAGACTCGTAGGTCTTGGCGCGGCCCATCACATCGTCGCTCTTCACAGTGAGCACCTCCTGCAGCACGTGCGAGGCACCGAAAGCTTCGAGAGCCCATACCTCCATCTCGCCGAAACGCTGTCCGCCAAAGTTGGCCTTACCGCCGAGCGGTTGCTGGGTGATGAGGGAGTAGGGTCCTATGGAACGTGCGTGCATCTTGTCGTCGACCATATGGTGCAGTTTGAGCATATAGATGTAACCCACGGTGGCAGGCTGATCGAAGCGCTCGCCAGTCTCGCCGTCGTAGAGGTAGGTTCGGCCATTGGCGGGCAGACCTGCCTGTTCCATATAGTCGTTGATTTGCTCGAGGGTGGCACCGTCGAAGATGGGAGTCTTGAAACGCAGGTTGAGTTTCTTTCCAGCCCAACCGAGAACGGTTTCGTATATCTGTCCCAAGTTCATTCGCGAAGGCACACCCAGGGGGTTGAGCACTATGTCTACCGGAGTGCCGTCGGCTAAGAATGGCATATCCTCGGCGCGCACTATCTTCGACACGATACCCTTGTTACCGTGGCGGCCGGCCATCTTGTCGCCGATGCGCAGTTTGCGCTTCATGGCTATGTAAACCTTAGCCATCTGCACTATTCCGCTTGGCAGGTCGTCGCCCACGGTGATGGCGAATTTCTTGCGGGTGAAGCGGCCGGAGATTTCGCGGAACTTCACGTTATAGTTGTTCAACAGCTCTTTTATGAGGTTGTTGGTTTCTTTGTCGGTAGTCCACTTGTTGGGATTTACCTCGGTGTAGTCAAGTGCACGAAGGGTCTTTGAGGCAAACTTGACTTTCTTGGGTATGAGTTCCTCTTTGTGGTTGGAATATACACCGTTGGAGATTTTATTGTTGAGCAGAAGAACCAGTTTGTCGACTAATTTCGACTTGAGTTCCTCGCACTCCATACGGTACTCTTCCTCAGGTTTGGCAAGCAATTCTTTCTCGCGGGCACGCGACTTGCGGTCGCGTATCACACGGGCAAATAATTTTTTGTCAATAACCACACCGTGCACCGAGGGAGGAACTTTGAGTGAGGCGTCTTTGACGTCGCCTGCCTTGTCGCCGAAGATGGCGCGCAGCAGTTTCTCCTCGGGGGTGGGATCCGACTCACCTTTCGGAGTGATTTTACCTATCAGAATGTCGCCTTCCTTAACCTCGGCGCCGATACGGATTATGCCGTTTTCGTCAAGGTCTTTGGTGGCTTCGTTACCCACGTTGGGGATGTCGCGGGTGAGTTCCTCGTTACCGCGCTTGGTTTCGCGCACTTCGAGGGTGTATTCCTCAACATGTACGGAGGTGAATATGTCTTCTTTGACAACGCGCTCGGATATGACGATAGCGTCCTCAAAGTTGTATCCTTTCCAGGGCATGAATGCCACCATCATGTTGCGGCCCAAGGCCAGCTCGCCGTTTTGGGTAGCATAACCTTCGCACAGCACCTGACCTTTTTTAACCTTGTCGCCTTTCTTCACGATGGGGCGCAGGTTGATAGCAGTCGAGTGGTTGGTTCGTTGGTATTTGGTGAGGTGGTATTCTTTAACATCGTCGTCAAACGATACCAGACGCTCTTTCTCAGTGCGGTTGTGCTTGATGACGATTTTGGTGGAGTCTACGTATTCCACCACGCCGTCGGCTTGGGCGTTGAGCAGTACGCGTGAATCTTTGGCCACAGACTCTTCGATGCCGGTACCCACGATGGGTATCTCGGGATTGAGCAGAGGCACTGCCTGGCGCATCATGTTGGAGCCCATGAGGGCGCGGTTGGCGTCGTCATGTTCAAGGAAGGGAATGGCCGAAGCTGCTATAGATGCAATCTGGTTGGAGGCCACATCCATGAGGTCGACCTCTTCGGGCGATACTATGGGGAAGTCGGCTTGGCGACGCGCTTTGACGCGGGTTGCGGTTATGCGGCCTTCGCTGTCTTGTGGTGTAGTGGCCTGGGCCACGGTTTTATTCTCTTCTGATTCGGCCGAGAGGTAGATGGGCTCCTCACCCAGTTGCACCTGACCGTCAACTACGCGCTGGTAGGGTGTCTCGATGAAGCCGAGGTTATTGATTTTTGCGTAGACGCACAGCGATGAGATAAGACCGATATTGGGGCCTTCCGGGGTCTCGATGGTGCAGAGGCGACCGTAGTGTGTGTAGTGTACGTCGCGCACTTCGAAACCGGCGCGCTCGCGCGAAAGGCCTCCGGGACCGAGGGCCGATATGCGGCGCTTGTGGGTGATTTCGGCCAAAGGATTGGTCTGGTCCATGAACTGGCTCAACTGGCTGGTGCCAAAGAACGAGTTGATGACCGACGACAGGGTTTTGGCATTGATGAGTTCGGTGGGTGTAAAGACCTCGTTGTCGCGCACGTTCATGCGCTCACGGATGGTGCGGGCCATACGTGCCAGACCCACGCCGAACTGGTTGTAGAGCTGTTCTCCCACGGTGCGTATGCGGCGGTTCGAAAGGTGGTCGATATCGTCCACATCGGCTTTTTGGTTGATGAGCTCTATGAGATATTTTATTATAGAGGTGATATCCTCTTTGGTGAGCACTCTCACGGTGTCGGGCACAGTGAGGTTGAGTTTTGTGTTGATTCGGTAGCGGCCTACGTCGCCCAAATCATAGCGTTTGTCGGAGAAGAAGAGTTTCTCTATGATGCCGCGGGCCGTCTCCTCGTCTGGGGGCTCGGCGTTGCGCAACTGGCGATAGATGTATTCCACGGCCTCCTTGGCATTATTGGCCGTGTCTTTCTTCAAGGTGTTGTATATCACAGAGTAGTCTATGCCGTCTTTGTCCTCGGCTTTGACAAGGATTGACTTGATGTCGAGTTCGAGAATCTTCTCGATATTTTCCTCGGTCAGCTCAACGTCACGTTCAATCACCACTTCGGTACGCTCCATGGAGACAACCTCGCCGGTGTCCTCGTCCACAAAGTCCTCGGTCCAGCTGTCCACCACTCTGGCGGCAAGGCGTTTGCCTATGGCTTTTTTGAGGTTGGCTCGGTTCACTTTCACCTCTTCGGCCAGGCTGAATATGTCGAGTATGTCTTTGTCGGACTCGAAGCCTATGGCGCGAAGCAGGGTGGTGATGGGGAGCTTCTTTTTGCGGTCGATGTAGGCGTACATCACGTTGTTGATGTCGGTGGTGAATTCCATCCACGACCCTTTGAAGGGGATGATGCGCGCAGAGTAGAGCTGCGTGCCGTTGGAGTGGAACTGGGTGCCGAAGAATACGCCCGGCGAGCGGTGCAGCTGCGATACCACCACGCGCTCGGCCCCGTTGATGACGAAGGTGCCTTTTGGTGTCATGTAGGGTATCATACCCAAGTACACGGGCTGCTCAATGGCCTGGAACTCTTCGTTCTCGGGGTCGTTGCAGCTCAGTTTGAGTTTGGCTTTGAGGGGCACGCTGTATGTCAGGCCGCGCTCAATGCACTCCTCGATGGTGTAGCGGGGAGGGTCTATGAAATAGTCCAGAAACTCAAGGGTGAAATTGTTGCGCGCGTCAGAGATGGGGAAATTCTCTTTGAAAACCTTGAACAGGCCTTCGTCCAGACGGTTGTCGGGGTTGGTCTCAATCTGGAAGAAATCCTTGAACGATTGCAGCTGTATGTCGAGGAAATCGGGGTAGTCGAACTTGCGGACCGACGCGAAATTGACTACTTTGGGTTCTATTGTTGCCAAGGGTTGTTTGTTTTTTCTTTTAAAGCGTGAAATTTTTTGCTGGTCTTGTGAAGGGGCGTAGCCTCGCGGGCTTTGGGGGAGTTTGCAAGCAGCAAGGAATAGGCACTCCGGACGTTGCCGGAGGCCCTATTCCTTGATAAACCGGGAGTGTCCAGACTACTTGATCTCGATCTCGGCGCCGGCCTCTTCGAGGGCTTTCTTGAGCGACTCGGCCTCGTCTTTCGAAACACCTTCCTTAACGGTTTTGGGGGCGTTGTCGACGAGCTCTTTGGACTCCTTAAGACCCAAGCTGGCCATATCCTTGACGGCTTTCACAACGGCGAGCTTCTTGGTCATGTCGGGCACACCTTTCAGGATGACGTCGAAGGAGGATTTCTCCTCGGCGGCAGCGGCGGCGCCACCGGCGGCGGGGGCGGCCACGGCCACAGCGGCAGCGGCGGGTTCAATGCCGTATTCCTCTTTGAGGACGTCAGCGAGTTCTTTTACTTCTTTTACGGTTAAGTTAACCAGTTCTTCAGCGATAGCTTTGATGTCTGCCATGACTTATTGATTTTAAATGTTTTACAATTTTTTTGTTTGTGGGCGTCGTTGCCCGTTGTTTTTGTTTGGTTTTGACGGTTTTATGACGTGTCAGGGTCGGGTTAAGGTCGGGTTGGGTTCGGGTTGAGGTCGGAGGTGTCCGTTGTTTTGCCCTTGCCTGCCCGATGTTGTGCCGGGTTTGTTACTCGGCTTTCTTCTCCTCTAATGTTTTCAGAACACCGGTAATGGTGTTGCCTGCCGACTGCATTTGCGACATGACGTTCTTGATCGGCGATTGCAGCAGGGCCACAACATCGGCGATGAGCTCGTTCTTGGACTTGATGTTGACCAGGGCGTCGAGGTTTTCGGCTCCGATGTAGAAGCTCTCTTCGACGTATGCTCCCTTGAGGACGGGCTTGGTGGCGTTTTTGTCGTTTGCGCGATACTCTTTGATGAGTTTGGCAGGCGCATTGTTGATGTTAGAAAGCATTATGGCGGTCTCACCCTTTATGACCTGGAAGAGCTCGGAATAGTCGCGGCCGCTCTTTTCCATGGCCTTGATCAGGAGGGTGTTTTTGACGACTTCCAACTTTACCTCTTTGCGGAAGGCCGCGCGGCGCAGCTTGCTGGTCTGCACGGAGTTCAAGCCTCCTATGTCGGCAATGTAGAGATGCGGATAGGCCTTGACTTCTTCGCACAACGAGTCTATCAGTTGGTCTTTCTGTTCTTTTCTCATAATCTTTCTTTGATTAATTGGGGTTGATTACAATGTAGCGGCTTTGGTGTCCACTTTCACTCCGGGGCTCATGGTGCTCGAGATGGAGATGCTCTTGACGTAGGTGCCTTTTGCGGCGGCCGGTTTGAGCTTCATGATCATCTGCAGCACTTCGCGTGCGTTATCGACGATTTTCTGGTTGTCGAAAGAGCACTTGGCCACGGCGGTGTGGATGATGCCGAACTTGTCGACTTTGAAGTCGATTTTGCCGGCTTTGGCTTCCTGGACTGCCTTGCCCACTTCCATGGTAACGGTGCCGGTTTTGGGGTTGGGCATGAGGCCTCGGGGACCGAGGATGCGTCCCAGTGCTCCAACCTTGGGCATAACGCTGGGCATGGTAATGATAACGTCAACATCCGTCCAACCGCCTTTTATCTTGGTGATGTATTCATCCAGACCATAGTAATCGGCTCCGGCTGCTTTGGCTTCCTCTTCCTTGTCGGGGGTGCAGAGCACCAGCACGCGCACGGTTTTACCGGTGCCGTGGGGCAGGGTGACGCTGCCGCGCACCATCTGGTTGGCCTTGCGGGGGTCAACGCCGAGGCGCACGTCGATGTCAACCGACGAGTCGAACTTGGTGTAGGTTATGTTCTTCACCACCTGCACGGCCTCCTCGAGCGAGTAGACCTTGGTGCTGTCGAACTTGGCCAAAGCTTCTTTTTGTTTTTTGGTTAATTTTGCCATGTTTTGTCAGTTTTTGTGGTCGCCGCATCGCTCGGTGGCGATGCTACCACTGTTGATTAATCTTTGTTTACTTGTTCAGAGGGTTCTCACCCGTAACAGTGATACCCATGCTGCGTGCAGTGCCGGCCACCATGCTCATTGCTGACTCTACGGTGAAGCAGTTGAGGTCTGGCATTTTGGCTTCTGCAATCTGGCGCACCTGTTCCCAGGTCACCGAGGCTACCTTGGTGCGGTTGGGCTCCGACGAGCCTTTCTCGGCCTTGGCAATCTCTTTGAGCTGGACGGCGACAGGGGGGGTCTTGACTACAAAATCAAAGGACTTGTCGGTGTACACAGTGATGATGACGGGCACTATTTTGCCGGCCTGCTCCTGTGTGCGCGCGTTGAACTGCTTGCAGAACTCCATGATGTTCACACCCTTGGCACCCAAGGCGGGTCCCACAGGGGGTGCGGGGTTGGCAGCACCGCCCTTGATTTGCAATTTAATCAATCCTGCAACTTCTTTTGCCATTGAATTAAATTTTTTGAATTGGGTTAATTAACTGTTTTACTGTTCTTTCTCTACCTGGTTGAAACTCAGTTCCAGCGGGGTCTTGCGGCCGAAGATTTTCACGGTGACTTTGAGTTTCCTCTTGTCCTCGTTCACCTCTTCCACCACACCGGCAAAGCTGTTGAAGGGGCCTTCTATCACTTTGACGGCTTCGCCCACTATGAATTTGTCCATCATGCCGTCACCGTTGAGCATCTGGTCGTCCATCTTGCCGAGAATACGGTTGATTTCGGGCTGACGCATCGGTATGGGCTTGCCTTCGCGTTCGCGCAGGAAGTCCAGCACATTGGGCAGGTTCTGAATAACGGGAATGATTTCTTCGCGCAGGTCGGCCTCGATGAGCACATATCCAGGGAAGTAGTTGCGGTCTTTGACCACCTTCTTGCCGTTGCGTATCGAGTAGACCTTCTCGGTGGGGATGAGCACCTGGGGCACGAGTTCGGTCCAGCCGCGTTTGGCCATCTCGTTCTCGATATACTCCTTGGCTTTCTTCTCCTTACCGCTTATCGCTCTGACGACATACCATTTTTTTTCCTGTTGATCCATCTTTCAGTTAGTAATACAGAACAGTGGTTTTATACTTAAATTGTCTCGCGGCACGTCCCGTGGTCGGGGCCGGCGCAAAACCCTCCAATCGGCAGTTTCAGCCTCCATGCTTGCCGCGGCCTCAAAGTGTGATGTTTGGGAAGCAAGGCCGCCGCAGTGCGGTCAGGCGTTATCCGATTAGAGAATAAAAGTATCCGAGCAATCCTTTCCAGCCCATGTTTTGCGCGCCGAACACTACGTCCATCACGAACACGATCAGGGCCAGGATTATGGCTGCAACGGCCACCACAACGGCGCTCGACTGCAGCTCCTTGAATGAGGGCCACGACACTTTGTGCACAAGTTCGTCGTAGCTCGATTTTACGTAATTACCGAATTTTGACATCTCTTTGTTTAATTCCGAATTCTGAATTATTGTTTTCTTTTTTCTTTTGCAGGGGCAGAGAGAATCGAACTCCCAACCACGGTTTTGGAGACCGCCATTATACCATTTAACTATGCCCCTGTAAAAGCCTTCTGCGGTGAGGCAGAAGGCTTTTTGTGCACTTTGGCCTGATTATTCAATAATCTTGGTTACCTGGCCGGAGCCCACGGTGCGGCCGCCTTCGCGGATAGCGAAACGGAGGTTCTCGTTGAGGGCGATGTCGGAGATAAGCTCGACAGTGATGGTCAGGTTGTCGCCGGGCATAACCATCTCGCGGCCTTCGGGCAGGTGGATCTCACCAGTCACGTCGGTGGTGCGGAAGTAGAACTGCGGGCGATATTTGTTGTGGAACGGGGTGTGACGGCCGCCTTCCTCTTTCTTAAGGATATACACGGCTGCCTCGAATTTGTGGTGAGGTTTCACCGAACCGGGTTTGGCAATAACCATACCGCGACGGATCTCGTCCTTGTCGATACCGCGGAGGAGCAGACCCACGTTGTCGCCGGCCTCGCCTTCGTCAAGAATCTTGCGGAACATCTCGACGCCGGTGACCACCGATTTCAGTTTCTCGGCACCCATACCGATGATGTCGACGGGGTCGCCAGTGTGGATAACGCCGGTCTCGATACGGCCGGTACCCACGGTGCCGCGGCCGGTGATTGAGAACACGTCCTCGATGGGCATGAGGAAGTCCTTGTCAACTGCACGCACGGGCAGGGGGATCCAGTTGTCGACAGCGTCCATGAGCTCTTCGACGGCTTTGACGCCGGAGGCTTCGCCGTTAAGGGCGGCGAGGGCGGAACCGCGGATGATGGGGATGTTGTCGCCATCGAAGTCATAGGAGCTGAGGAGCTCGCGGACTTCCATCTCGACGAGGTCAAGCAGCTCGGGGTCGTCAACAAGGTCGCACTTGTTCAGGAACACAACGAGCTGGGGAACACCAACCTGACGGGCGAGCAGGATGTGCTCACGGGTCTGGGGCATGGGACCGTCGGTGGCGGCCACAACGAGGATAGCACCGTCCATCTGGGCAGCACCGGTAACCATGTTCTTCACATAGTCGGCGTGACCCGGGCAGTCGACGTGTGCATAGTGACGAGTCTCGGTCTGATACTCGACGTGAGCGGTGTTGATGGTGATACCGCGCTCTTTCTCTTCGGGAGCGGAGTCGATTGCATCGAAGCTTTTCACCTCAGAAAGACCCTTCTCGGCGAGAACCTTGGTGATAGCGGCGGTGAGGGTGGTCTTACCATGGTCAACGTGGCCGATAGTGCCGATGTTGACGTGCGGTTTAGAACGATCAAATTTTTCTTTTGCCATTGTTTAATACGTATTAAATGTTAACAATAATGTTTCTTTTACTCTGTTTCTTTTCACCTTTCAATGAGGGCGAATGTGGTCACTCGTCCTCATTGTGGGCATAAAAAGAGAGCTACAGGCCGGAATTGAACCGGCGACCTCATCCTTACCAAGGATGCGCTCTACCAGCTGAGCTACTGCAGCTTTTAAACTTTCTCAAAAAGCGTCGGCTCTCGTATGTCGGTGCCCTGCTCTCCGCTTTTTGTCTCTGAGCGGAAGACGGGGCTCGAACCCGCCACCTATAGCTTGGAAGGCTATCGCTCTGCCAAATGAGCTACTTCCGCTTTTTGCAAGCTCGATGCTCGTTCTTGTTTGTGGGGAAGGGTGGACTCGAACCACCGAACTCCGAAGAGGACAGATTTACAGTCTGTTGCAATTGCCACTATGCGACTTCCCCATTGTACCTTATTTTTGTTTTCCCGTTGGCTGTCGGGATTGGGCGAGCCGATGAAGGGACTCGAACCCCCGACAGGCTGATTACAAATCAGCTACTCTACCAACTGAGTTACATCGGCTTGTTTCAGTCTTTCAAATTACTCTCTTTTTCTCGGTTTTGAGGTTGCAAAGATACTACTATTTTTTGATACGCCAAATATTTTTTTGTATTTTTTGTTGATATTTTCTGTAAAGTATTGATATTCAGTAGTTATTTGATGTTAATTTTTGAGACTGTGAGTCGCCGCGAGGCTTGCAGAATGCAATCGTGGCGGCCGCTACAGAGCATTTTTGGGGGTTGCGCCGTCACCGTTTTTTTGAGCCAAAAAAGCACCCCATTCAAAGATTTTTGCACCGGTTTTGAAAAAAAAGTGTATCTTTGCACCGTGAAACAACCGATAACAAAGATGTAAAACATATTAATAAGAAATAAATCAATAATAACCATAGCGTTTGCTATTTGTTCCTATCGCAGTGAAACGTCGGAAATTTCAATGAGAGGAAGCCCGCAAAAGCAAATGCTTGCGCAAAGCGCGAGCATTCTTGTGGCTTCTTCGGTATCCGACACCGCACTGCGAGCAAGATGCTCGCCTTGCTTTTGGTGTTAGGATAAAGATAGAGGCATATGGCACAGCGCGACAAATAGCTAACCGACTATGCCCACAAAGTCCCTTATCACCGAGTTGCCGCGTATCGTGGCCGACGGCAACCGCGAGGCGGCGGCAATCCTCGATCGCCTCAGTTCGGCCAACCGCATCACCCTACAGACCAACGAGGTGGTGCTGCCAGCCAAAGCCAGCAGCGAAATGCGCTTTGGGAGCACGGGCTTCCAGCCCGTACTACAGGCTGGAAGCCTGTACTCCCAGATGAACCGCCTTATCTATGGCGACAACCTGTTGGCCATGCAGGCTCTGTTGGCAGGCGACCCCGCCACGGGGCTGCCCTCGTTGCGCGGCAAGGTGGACCTTATCTATATCGACCCGCCGTTCGACTCCAAGGCCGACTACCGCACCAAGCTGACGCTACCTGGCGGTGACATCAACCAGAAGCCCACCACCATCGAGCAGTTTGCCTACGCCGACACATGGAAGGACGGCACCGTCAGCTACCTGCGTATGCTCTACCCCCGACTGGTGCTGATGCGCGAGTTGTTGAGCGACCACGGCAGCATCTACGTACATATCGACTGGCATGTGGGGCATTACGTTAAAGTATTGATGGATGAGATATTTGGTAAAGAAAACTTTAGGAATGAGATAATCTGGTATTACTCAACCCTTGGTAGACCCAAAGACCGCTTCGCTCTAAAACACGATACAATTTTTTGGTATGGTATAACTGAAAAAACTTTCTTTAATGAAATAGATTCAAGAATCCCCTATACTCAGCAATATATAGATTCTCATTTTAGAGATGTTGATGATGAGGGTAGACAGTGCCGAAAAAGATTTGATGCAGGGAAATGGAGAGTTTATTATCCCGATGAAGGGATGATTCCTAATGATGTTTGGGAAATACCCTACGAAAATTCAATGTCAAAAGAACGGGTTAATTATGCAACACAGAAACCAACAGCATTATTGGAGCGCATAATCAAATCCAGCAGCAATGAAGGCGACCTGGTCTGCGACTTTTTCGGGGGCAGCGGCACCACAGCAGCGGTGGCGGAACGGTTAGGCCGCCGCTGGATTACCAGCGACATTGGCAAACCCGCCACATTAGTGATGCGCAAGCGGCTGATAGACCAGGAGGTGAAGCCGTTCCTCTACCAGGCCATCGGCGACTACCAGAAGGAGATGATGCATGGCACGCGCCTGTTCCGCAACATCGGCGACCTCAGCCAGGTGGTTATGCAACTCTACGGCGCCCTGCCCTTCACGCCCGACCAGGTGGCCGACCGCAATTATGGCTACATTAAGGACGAGCGCACGCTGGTCTACGTCGACAGTCCCAACAAGCTGACGGGCCGCGCCACCCTGCGCCGTGCCAGTGAGGCAACCCAGAGTCTCCTTGGCGGCGGCTGGAAGAAGGTGGTGGTGCTGGCCTGGAACTTCAGCTACGACATCAGCCAGGCCATCGAGGAGTACAAGCAGAACGTCGAGGTGCTGGTCATCCCGCCCGACCTGCTGGACAAACTCAAGAAGCAAGGCTTCACCAAGTTGATACAGGATGGCAAGGTGCGCTTCAGCGGCCTGCAGTACCTCACGCTGCACCCCATCGAGAAACATACCCTTGCCGACGGCGACGTGCTCACCATACGCCTTAAGGACTATGTGCAGCTCTCGCCAGAGAACATACCCTTGGAAGAGAAAGACCGCGAGGCGGTGCGCCGCGTGATGAACGACGACCCGCTGGCCTTGATAGAATACTGGAGCATCGACCCCGACTACGACGGCGTGACCTTCCGCAGCCTGTGGCAGGACTATCGCGAGAACACCGCCATGGACCACGACCCGCTGCACTGCGTCTACCGTGCCGACCTCACCGTGCCCCACCGCGAGAGCCGCGCCGTATGCGTCAAGGCCGTGGATGTATTTGGATTTGAAAGCGTAGTGGTAGAAAGGGTTTAGCCATGCAATACAATCAAGACAACATATCGCTGCTGCTGGCGCAGCGGCTGAGCGACAAGGTGAACAATGCCTGGGAGAGCGGCGAGCTGCTTGAGGCTGTGACCCCCGTGACGCGCGAACTGCTGCAGCATTGGTTCTGCGAGCCCTTCACCACCGAGCGCACCGTCAACTTCCACACCGGCCAACGGCAGGCCATCCTCAACACCATCTACCTGCACGAGGTTGCCAAGGTGCGCAACGTCGAGGACAACTATGCCGCCGTGGTGCCCGACGAGATGGGTCGGGTAGACATGGCCGCCCTGACGCAGGAGAAATACAGTCTGCCCAAGTATGCCGTCAAGATGGCCACCGGCACAGGCAAGACCTGGGTGATGCACGCCTTGCTGCTGTGGCAGCTGCTCAACGCCCGCCACACTGGTGGCGACCGCTACACGCAGCGTTTTCTGCTCATAGCCCCGGGCATAATAGTCTACGAGCGTCTGCTCGACGCCTACCTGGGCAAGGTCGAGAACGGCGAGCGCAGGGCCGAGAGCAGCGACCTGCAAAGATTTCGCGACCTGTTTCTGCCGCCGCAGTACCGCGACGAGGTGTTCAACTTTGTGCAGACCAACACGGTGAGCAAAGAGCAGGGCATAGGCCGCAAGGCAACAGGCGAGGGCATGATAGCCATCACCAACTGGCACTTGTTTCTGCAGAAAGACAATGACGAGGGCGGCGACCTTGTTGACGAGCTGCTGCCGTTGCGGCCCGGCATCGCGGCCGGCAACGCCTTGGATGTGCTCGACCGCCGCTACCTGCGCGGCACCGAGGCGGAGTACCTGCACGACCTGCCCGACTTGATGATTATCAATGATGAGGCCCATCATGTGCACGAGAGCGGCACGGACGATGACGACGTGCAGTGGCAGCGGGCGCTGGACTATATGCTGCAAGGCAAGCGTTGCCGTGTGCAGGTGGACTTCAGCGCCACGCCCTACGAGCAACGCGGCAGGAACAGAAGAATATACTTCCCCCATATAGTTGTCGACTTCGACCTTAAGGATGCCATGCAGTACGGCTTGGTCAAGACCCTCTCGCTCGACCAGAGGCAGAGCCTCACTGTGCTTGAAGACCTCGACTACAACGCCATACGCGACGGCCGCACGGTCATTGCCCTCAGCGAGGGGCAGAAACTGATGTTGCGCGCCGGCGTGGAGAGGCTCAACCGCCTGCAGTCCGACTTTGGCGGACAGAAATACCCCAAGATGATGGTGGTGTGCGAAGACACCAAGGTTACGCCGCTGGTAGAGCAGTACCTGGTGTTGGAAGGCATGAAGCCCGAAGAGGTGCTGCGCGTTGACAGCGACGCTAAAGGCAACATGAAGGAGGAGGAATGGCGGCGGGTGAGCGAGCGGCTGAGCAACATAGACCGCTATGCCGAGCCGCGGGTTATCGTCAGCGTGATGATGTTGCGCGAGGGTTTCGACGTAAACAACATCTGCGTTATCGTGCCGTTGCGCAGCAGCCAGAGCGACATATTGCTGGAACAGACCATAGGGCGCGGGCTGCGGTTGATGTGGCGCGAGCCGGAATACGCGGAGGCCAAGTTAGAGAACCGCCACCGCCTGCTTGTGGAGAAGCGCGAGCCGCTGAACTACATGGACATACTATTCATTGTTGAACATCCGCGTTTCCGCAAGTTCTACGAGGAACTGATCAACGGCGGCTTGGCAACAGTCGATACCGGCAACGGGTCGGTGAGCGCCATGGGCGATATGCTTACGGCCGAACTCAAAGAGGACTACCTGCAATACGACATGGCGTGGCTCAACATACTGCGCGAGAGCGAGGAGTTGTTGGAGTTGCCTATGCCCGATGTGAACAGCATGGAACCCTTCTATGCATACACGTTGGAGCAGCTGCGCCGCTACTTGGCCACCGACGGCGAGACCTTTGTGAGCCAGGCCGTGGCCATGAAGACCACCTTCGGCAAGTTCACGGTCAAGGCCGACCTCTTCAGTGCCGATAGCTACCGCGAGTACTTGCAAAAGATACTGCGCACCATCACCAGCCAGCGTTTGCCGGTGATGCAGATTGGCGAGGCAATGCTTGTGCAGACCATAGACCGCTACATCCGCACCCGCCTGTTCGGGCAGGAGTTCGACCCCTTCAACGGCAACGACTGGAAGATACTGCTTGCGCAGAACGGAGCGGTGACGCAGCATATCGTCAAAGTGATGGCGGCAGCCCTGTACGACATGCAGCAGCAGGTGCAGACCACCGAGGCCGAGGTGGAAGAGACCTGTTTTTCCAGTGTTGCCAAGATACCTGTGCGCGAGCAGTACTCGCTCGAACTGCAGAAGACCATCTACACACGCACAGCCTTCCCGAGCCACGGCGGCGGTTTGGAGCAGGCCTTCATGGAGTTTATAGACAACGACGGCCAGGTTGAGCGCTGGATAAAGATAAGCGAGACACGCCACCGTTTTGCCACCATAACCTATATGCGCACCGACGGCCTGCTGGCTACCTACCACCCTGATTTTATGGTAAATGCGGCCAACACGATGTATATGGTCGAGACCAAGGGGCAGGACAAGGTCAAGGACCGCAATGTGCTGCAAAAACGCCGTGCCGCCGTTGAGTGGTGCGGCAAGGTGAACCAGCTGCCACCCGACAAGCGCGGCGGGCTGCGGTGGCAGTATGTGCTGATTGGCGAGGACGATTTCTACGGTTTGACATCGGTAGGAGCCACCTTTGTCGATATATGCCAGCGGTGCCTCGTTAGCCAGGCCATGGTTCAGGGCGAGTTGAGTTTTGATTAGTCCCGATAGAGAACCAATGAAAAACCCCGTGGTAACCGGCTGGTTGCCATGGGGTTAAAGGGGTTAGGGTCGGGTTAGGTTCGGAGAGGGGTCGGACAGGGGTTTGCCACAGCGCGATTTGGAGCGGCCGGTGGGCGACTTTGGCCCGTGGTTGGCCTATTGTTGGTCGGTGTCCTGCGGGGTGTCGGCCGGTTTGTTGGGCCCGAAGACGCCGAGTTGGCGCAGCAGCAGCCAGTAGGCCACCACGAAGAGCAGGGTGAGCATGATGTCGCCTATGTTGATGTAGGCGCGGCCGAGGAAGAGCAGCGGCACGGCTATGAGCAGCAGTTTGGCCAAGGTGTAGCAGTGGAACCCTATGGCTTTGGGCCGCCACATGAGTATGGCGCCGGCCAGCGACAGGCCGTTGAGCAGGGCGGTGAAGAGGTAGTAGGCGCGCGGCACTTGCAGCACCATGTCGGCGGCGGTGGCCAACTGCTCGGGGAACAGTTCGGGGTGTGTCTCGTAGTAGGTTCGGAGCATGGGCTGCATGAGGGTCATGCTGAAGCCCGAGAGGAGCATTGTCCCCGAGCCTATAAAACTGAGAACCAATAGTATGTGTAGGTAGGTAAGGGCGCGTTTTTCCATGATTGTTTGCTGTTTAGAGGTTGATGTTTTTGAGGTGTTGAGCCATTTGCTGTTGCAGTTTGAGGGCTTCGTTGCGGGCGGCATCGGCAAAGTCGGTGCCCTGCGAGGCGTAGATGATGCTGCGCGAGGCGTTGACGAGGAGCCCGCAGTCGGCGTTGATGCCGAAGCGGCACACTTGGTCGAGGCTGCCGCCCTGGGCTCCCACGCCTGGCACGAGCAGGAAGGCGCCGGGCACGGTGCGGCGAACATCGGCCAACATCTCGGCCTGGGTGGCTCCAACCACGTACATCATGTTGTCGTCGGTGCCCCATTGGCGCGAGGCCTGCAGCACGCGCTGGTAGAGCGGGGTGCCGTTGGCGTCGGTGGTGAGCTGGAAGTCCTGGGCTCCTTTGTTGGAGGTGAGTGCGAGCAGGATGACCCACTTGCCCGGGTAGACGGTGAAGGGGGTCACCGAGTCGGAGCCCATGTAGGGTGCTATGGTCATGGCGTCGAACCCAAAGTCGCTCTCGGGGCCGAGGAAGGCGCGGGCGTATCGCTCGGAGGTGTTGCCTATGTCGCCGCGTTTGGCGTCGGCAATGGTGAAGGCGGGCTTGCCGAGCGAGTGCAGATAGCGCATGGTGAGCTGCAGCTGGCGCAGTCCCTCGATGCCGAGGGCCTCGTAGAAGGCCAGGTTGGGTTTGTAGGCCACACAGAGGTCGATGGTGGCGTCGATGATGGCGCGGTTGAACTGGAAGACGGCGTCGGGCTGGCCTTTGAGGTGGGCGGGCAGCTTGTCGGGGTCGGTGTCGAGGCCCACGCACAGGAACGACTGGCGCTCGCGTATGAGGTTGATGAGTTCTTGACGGGTCATGGTATATGTTTTTTATAGATTTTCCTTATATATTATATATATCAATTGGTCAGTTTGTGGAATTTCTCGGTGAGCTGGCCTGCGGTGAGTTGGTTGAGCGGGTCGTCGGCCACTATGCGGCCGTGGTTGATGATGATGGTGCGCGAGCACATGGCCTCGACCTCCTGCATTACGTGTGTCGAGAGCAGCACTGCCTTGCCTTGCCCCTCCTCGCGTATGAGCTGGCGCACAAATTCGAGTTGGTTGGGGTCGAGGCCGGTGGTGGGCTCGTCGAGTATGAGCACCTCGGGGTCGTGTATCAGGGCCTGTGCCAGGCCTACGCGCTGTCGGTAGCCCTTGGAGAGCTGGCCTATTTTTTTGTTGGCCTCGGGGGTGAGGCCGGTGAGTTCTATCATCTCGTCGGCGCGGGCCGCCGGTGCCTTGACGCCGCACAGCCCGGCTGCAAAGCGCAGATACTCGCGCACATACATATCGGTGTAGAGCGGGTTCTGCTCGGGCAGGTAGCCAATGCAGCGGCGCACACCGAGGGGGTCGTCGTATATGCTGTGGCCGCACACGGTGGCGTCGCCTTCGGTGGGCGGTATGAAGCAGGTGAGTATCTTCATCAGGGTCGACTTGCCGGCGCCGTTGGGTCCCAGCAGTCCCACTATCTCGCCCCTTGCAATGCTGAAACTCACCCCGTCGAGGGCGCGTTGCTGGCCGTAGAGTTTGGTTATGTTGTTGATTTCAATCATAGTGTTGCGGTGTGGGCTAATGGCGGCGGGCCTCGATATCCTTGGCCTCCTGGTGTGTTATGCGTGCTCCTTTGTAGATGGGTATCACCCAGGCGTCTTTGAAGCCTGCCTCCTGCATGGTTTTGCGCAGAGCCAGGGCCTCTTTGAGAGTGGTGAAGTTGCCGCGTGTGTAGTTGTAGCTGTTTTTATAGCGCACCACGTCGAATTGTGTCTGCCCTTTGAGCTCGGGGTCGCCCGCTGCCAGCAGGCGGTCGCTCATGAGGAACTGCACGCGGTAGTAAACCGGTTCGTCGTCGTTGCTTGTCGTGGTTGCAGGTGTATGGGTTGCGGCGGCTTGTGCCGGTTGTTGGCCGTGAGGTTGCTCGGGGTGGGCGGGGCGCGGTGTGGGGCGCGACGGTGCTGTTGGCTGCTCGGGTTCGGCAGTGGCGGCAGGGTGGTCGGCCTGTGCCGTGGCGTTGGTGTCGGCTGCGGGGGCGGCAGTGACCTCGGGTTCGGCTTTGGGTTCGGGCTCGGGGGCCGGCTGGGGCTTGTTCTTGCCATAGCCGGGCAGGTCAACCACGGGGTCGGAGAGCTTTTTGGTGCCCTCCTCGGCGGCCTTGTAGGCTGCGAAGGCGTTGAATATGCACAGTGCAATCTCGGCCTGTCCCTCCTGGCTCATCATAAAGGCCTCCTCGGTGGGGTTGCTAATGAAGCCCACCTCGGTGAGCACCGATGGCATGGCGGTCTTGTAGAGCACGTAGAGCTCGGCCTGCTTGACGCCGCGGTTGATGCTTGAGAGGTGGCTCTTGTATTGGCTCTGTATGGCCTGGGCGAAGTTGAGGCTCTTGTCGATGTAGGCGTTCTGGTACATGGCCAGCATGATGAAGCTCTCGGGCGAGTTGGGGTCGAAGCCCTGGTAGTCGGCGTTGTTCTGGTAGTTGGCCTCGAGCAGTATGTCGGCGTTCTCCTTGCGTGCCACTTCGAGGTTGGCCTTGCTCTCCGAGAGTCCCATCACAAAGGTCTCCACGCCCGAGGGGCCCGGGGTGGGGTGCGAGTTGATGTGGATGGAGACGAAGAGGTCGGCTTTGACGCGGTTGGCCATCTTGGCACGCTCGGCCAGCGACACATCGACGTCGGTGGTGCGGGTGTAGATTACCTTGACGTCCTTGAAGTTGTCACTTACCAGTTTGCCGAAGTTCTTGGCAATGGCCAGTGTCAGGTCTTTCTCCTTGACGTGTTTGCCAAGGGCGCCGGGTTTGTCGCCGCCGTGGCCGGGGTCGATAACCAGCGTTTGCACCTTGCCGAGCTCCTTTTTTTGTGCCGAAAGGGGTCCGCAAACAAGGCATATTAGACCTAAGACGAGCAGTATGCGTTTCATTTTCAGGATTTTATTTTTTAATTTTCGTATTTCAACAAATAAGTTTATCTTTGCAAATTCAAAATGCAAAGATACATCGAAAAGTTGATAGTTCAAACTTAAAAATGTATTTTTTTGCACACATAATGGTTAAAGTGCTCAGAAATAGGCTCTTGGCTGTGATATGCGTGTTGTTGGCGGTTGTTTTGCCGCCGGCAGCCGACACTGTGTGTGCGCAGCAGCCAGAGCAGCCTGTTTTTATGGCCAGACCCTTGGCCGATTCGGTCAGACGTGTCCGCAGGCCGGCGGTTGTCGACAGCCTGCGCCGCATAGACTCAACCAGGCCGGACCCCGAGCCCTTGCTGCTGCCGGCACGCAATGCTGTGAGCGACATCATACACTACCGTGCCGACGACTCCATTGCCATCAACCTCGACACGCGCCGCGCTTTCCTCTACACCGCCGGCAATATCGAGTACCAGGAAATGAGCCTCCAGGCCGACCGCGTGACCGTTGATTTCGAGAGCCAGACCCTTCACGCCGCCGGCGCGCCCGACTCGGCCGGCACCATCGTGGGAAGACCGTTCTTCAAGCAAAACGCCGACGAGTACCACGCCGACACCATAACCTTCAACTACAACACCCAGAAAGGCATCATCACCGGCGTCATCACACAGGAGGGCGACGGCTTCCTGCACGGCTCGAAGGTCAAGAAGATGAACGACTCGGTGATGTATCTCGCCTCGGGCCAGTACACCACCTGCAACTACACCCATCCGCATTTCGCCGTCAACTTCTCCAAGTCCAAGCTCATTACCAACGACAAGATAGTATCGGGTCCGGCCTACCTCTCTATCGAAGACGTGCCCACACCGGTGGCGCTGCCCTTCGCATTCTTTCCCATGACCAACGGCCGCGCCTCGGGCCTCATTGTGCCATCCTACGGCTGGATGAACGGCCGCGGCTACTACCTGCGCGACGGCGGTTTCTACTGGGCGGCGTCCGACAACTTCGATCTGGCACTTTTGGGCGAAATATACACCAACTTGAGCTGGGCCGCCGAGACTCGCTCCAACTACTATGTGCGCTACCGTTGCAAAGGCAACCTCGACATGTACTACGGCAATGTCATCGAGGGTCTCAAGGGCGACCCAACCACATACAACACCTATTCGGACTTCAAATTCACATGGCGCCACGAGCAGGATGCCAAGGCAAACCCCTACGGCCGTTTCAGCGCCAACGTGAATCTGCAAAGCCGCAACTACAACCGCACCACCTCGAATCGCAACGACTACTTCAGCTCCACAACAACATCGTCTATCAGCTATACCACCAAGGTGGGCTCCTATTTCAACCTGTCGGCCTCGGCTCGCGAGTCGTTCAACGCCAAGACTGGAGTAATGACCATCAAGTTGCCCTCGGTAAGCCTCAACTCGGTGACGGTGTACCCCCTGCGCCGCCGCAACCCCGTTGGTGCCTACCGTTGGTGGGAGAAGATACAGCTCTCATACGTACTCACTGCCGATAACAATGTCACCGCGCAGGACACCGACATCCTCAAACGTACCATCCTTGACCGTATGCAATACGGCGTGCGTCACTCGGTGCCGCTGTCGTCAAGCGTCAAGGTCTTCAAGTACTTCAACTGGACCAACTCTGTCAACTACATCGCCCGTTGGTATGGCTCGCATATCGAGCGCACCTACGACCAGGCCACCGGCACCGTCACCACCGACACCGTGCGTGCTATCAGCACCAACCGCGAGTTCAACTACACCACCTCGCTCACCTCGCGTATCTACGGCACCTTCCAGTTCAAGCACGGCCCGCTCAAGGCCCTGCGCCATGTCATCAACCCCTCGCTCTCGTTCAGCTACCATCCCGATTTCGGCTCCGAGCGCTTGGGCTACTGGCGGCAGTATACCGACAACACCGGCTACGTGCACCGCTATTCGATATTCCAAAACTCTATCTACGGTGGTCCGCCCGATGGCGTGAGCGGCAACCTGCGCCTCTCGATAAGCAACAACCTCGAGGCCAAGATAGCCATGCCATGGGACACCTCCGACACCCCTCGCAAGGTCAAACTCATCGAGAACCTCACCTTGGCCATGTCATATGACATCGCCAAAGACTCGCTCAACCTCTCCGACCTTGCCGTTACCGGCCGCACCACCCTGTTCAAGAACCTCGTGCTCAACTATTCGGGCTCGTTCTGCCCCTACGTCATCGACTCGGCAGGGCGCAAGCACAACCGCTATGTGGCCTTGGACCGCGAGCGTCTCTTCATACCCAACAACTCCAACTGGAGTGCGCAGCTCTCCTACAGCATCAACCCCACTACCTTCCAGCGCGAGGGACGCGGCACCGAGCATGGCGCCACAGCCGACCCCATACTCCAGACCCCCTACGGCCTAAGCCCTGCACCCATGATGGGTCCGTATATGGCCTCGGACATGAAGTGGAACCTCTCGTTCAACTACACTATCAACTACGTCAACCGCTATGTGGCCGCCCTCTACGACTTGCAGAGCGACTTGGTTCAGACACTCTCGTTCAACGCCTCGCTCTCGCCCACACGCAACTGGCGTCTCAGCCTCTCGTCGGGCTACGACTTTGTGGGCAAAGGCATGAGCTACACCACCGTCGACATCTACCGCGACCTGCACTGCTGGGAGATGCGTTTCAGCTGGACCCCCTTCGGCTACTACCGCAGTTGGAACTTCCAAATCAACATCAAGGCCGACGCCCTGCGCGATGTCAAGTACCAGAAGCGCCGCTCATATCTCGAAAATTGAACCTAAACCTTAATACATTATAATAATATGGACAAACTTTATCATTCAATAGGCGAGGTTGCCGCCATGCTTGGAGTAAGACCCTCGGCACTGCGATACTACGAAGAGCGTTTCCCCGAACTGCGCCCGGGCAAGAACAGTCGTGGCGAGCGCCGCTACACCGAGCACGACATCGAGCTTCTGAGGCGCATCGTCGACCTTTCGCGGCAAGGTTCCTATACCCTCGATGGGGTGCGCACGCAGCTGCGCGGCCGCAACCGGCCAGAGGCCTCCGAGGTGGCAGCCAAGACCCTGCGCCAGGTGCGCGCCGAGCTGGTCGAAATAGGCCGCAAATTAGCCTCGGAAGATTAAGCCCCGACACTCATTCTCAACTGGTGTTGAAAAACAGTCAATTGCAGAGTTATTCACATTTTTTGTGAAAAAAAACTGCAATTTTTTTTGCTATATCAAAAAAAATGTTTTTATTTGCAGTCCCAAATATATTGGCGTAAAAGCACATGAAAGATTTGTAATTCACTTATTATTAACCAATTAAATTTAAACAGTCATGAGGAAACATCTACTCAGAATGTTGCTGCTTGCGGCATTATTGGTGCCGTGGGTAGCCAATGCACAGATTGATGTGTATGAGACGGGTTCTCAGCAGAGCTATAATGCTCCTATCTACCCGTATTCGTACATGCAGTCTGGGTCGGTGATGCTGTACCCCGCTTCGTATCTTACCGAGGCCGTGGGCTACGACATCACAAGTCTGACCTTCTACACTTATGATCCGACGGTGAATGATTCCCTCGCGGGAAATTATTCGGTGTGGATGTCAACAACCACATCGAATTCATTCTCCTCCAGTGGATGCGACGCATTTGATTATTCGTCGTATGATTCAGTGTGGGAAGGCCATATCAACATCGTCAACGGCGAGTGGACAATTAATTTGAACACCGCCTTTTCCTACACTGGCGGCAACCTTGTCGTGGTCGTTATGACCGACGAGGCAGGTGCCGGCTACTACTACTATAGCCCCTACACTTATTGGCGTGCTGAAAACACCTACAACTCATCCACCTACACCTACCAGACCTATTATTCTTATACGTCAGGTAGTTGTAGGTATTACTACACCACTTCGTACTCACCCTCTATCACCATTATGCATAGTGGTGTGACCTGTGGCAAACCCAAAGCCCTCACGCTTGGTTCCTACACCCACAACACTGCCTCTTTCAGCTGGGATGCTCCCTCTGGAGGTGCCCCTACCGGCTATCAGTATCTTTGCATACCCGATACCGCTACTCCCGACTGGACCCTGGCTCAGACCACTACCTCCACCTCGGCTACCGTGACGGGTCTCACCCCCGACGCCGACTATGTGTTCTACCTGCGTGCCGATTGCGGTACCTCGCAGAGTTTCCCCAAGACCATTACCGTTCATACCGACTGCGACTACCAGCAGGCTCCCCTCTCGCAAGACTTTGAGAGCGGCACTGCCGGCGGTCCCGAAGGCAACTACAGCACCATCGGCTCCCATGGCGAAGCCGGTTGCTGGAAACTGCTCAGCGACTATGACGGCCAAAGCAGCCACTACAACTCGGCCTACCCCTTCGTTGTCAACGGCGCTGGTAACGCCCATGGCGGTACCAAGTCGGTCAAGTTTGGCCGTTACTACAGCGGAAGCTACTATCCCATTGCCGAGAACCAAGTTCTCGTTGCCCCCAGGTTCAGCGGCTCCGACCACCCCATCAACACCCTTTATGTGAATTTCTTCGCCAAGGCCAACGCAGCGGCTGTCAGCTCTGAGACTATGATCATCGTAGGTGTCATGTCCGACGCCCACGACGCCTCTACATTCACTGCTTATGACACCATCAAGAATGTCTTGACCACCTACCGCGAATTCAATGCATACCTTGATAAAGTACCTTCCACTGTCGATGGCAACATCGCTATCCGTGTCCTTG
Source organism: Bacteroidales bacterium (assembly GCA_024685285.1). Lineage (GTDB taxonomy): Bacteria > Bacteroidota > Bacteroidia > Bacteroidales > P3 > Colimorpha. The sequence goes on along the minus strand of JAIKVZ010000060.1, from coordinate 28,804 downwards.
TTCCTACCAACAAAGACAACGCCTACGTTTTCATCGACGATGTCACCATTGCCCCCATACCTCTGTGCGTGGCCCCCATCAATGCCTGGTTCACAGCTGTGGGCAGCTCCACAATGACTATCAACTGGACCCCCTACAGCGAGGGTTCCACCACCACTGTGCGCTACCGTGAGGTTGGCGACAGCCTCGACTCCGACTGGGTTGTCCTCGATCCCACCACCGCCACCTCTCAGGTTCTTACCGGCCTCGACCCCTCCACCGCCTATGAGGTGCAGCTGCAGGCTACCTGCGAGAGCGGTACCTCTACTTGGAGCGCCTCCTACACCTACACCACCAACTGCCTCCCCATAACTCTCACCGGTCGCTCGGCTACCAACCTCGACCCCGTGAAGTACACCATGGACTTCGACAGCGAGGCTGGCGGCACCGCCCCCATCTTCGGCTCGTTTGTGCAGTGCTGGCACCGCTTCAACTATGACATGGGCCACGACTACGGCGAGCCCTATGTCTCTACCGCCCGCAAGCGTTCCGGTTCCAAGAGCCTCCACATGTATTGGGACGCGAACAATGAAAATGGTCAGAACTATGCCGCCCTTCCCGAGGTGACCAACGATGTCAACACCCTCGAGATGCGCTTATACGCATACACCTATGACTATTATATGAACAACTATATCCTCGTCGGTGTGATGGACGACTACAACGACCCCACCACATTCACCGCCGTCGATACCATCCCTGCTTCTGGTGGACAGAACTTCAACCGCTATGTGGTCTCCTTTGCCAACTACACCGGCACAGGTAAGTACATAGCGTTCATGGCTCCGTTGTGCGACTACAACAGCTACTACTACGATGCCTTCATCGACGACATCGAGCTCTATGCTGTTTCTACCTGCAGCAAGCCCGAGCGCCTCATCGTTCCCGAGGTCAGTGCCCACAGCGGTACCTTCAGTTGGAACTCCGTGCCCGGAGCCACCGGCTACCGTGTGCGCCTGTATGACGCCGCCGCTTTCGACCGCGACAACCTTGAGGCCAACGCCATCATCACCGCGGCTGCCACCGACACCAGCCTCACGATTGATGCGACTGTGCTCGACATCACCGGCCTCCAGCCTGTGAGCGACACCGGTCTGGCTTCGTCGCACACCTACTATGTCACCGTGGCCGCCATCTGCGCCGACGGTGCACAGAGCGACTGGACCGACCCGGTGCAGTTCAACACCGCCTACAACTGCGGCGAGGCCAGCGAGTATCATACCTCCATTGCTGGTAATGAGAACTCCACCTCCATGGCCTACACGTCGCCGTTCTATGCATACGACTATGACTACTATTCATGCTCCGGCTGGTCGCTCTTCACAGCTGCCGAGGTGGCTCCCACCACCGAGTTTGGCCCGGGCAAGATCACGTCGATCTCCTACTACTATGATCCATCCAACGGTGTCGACTACAATCCCTACCTCCGTGTCTATATGGTTCAGACTGATCTCACTCAGCTCACTACCAGTATAGGTTCATTCCCGGTGAGGAATATGACCCTCGTCTATTCGGGCCGCTACTTCTGCGGCGCCGAGGGTGGCTGGAGCAAGATCGAACTCCAGAATGCTTTCCGCTACAACCCCTACGACAGCAACCTCATGGTGTATATCGAGGTAGACTCGATGACCAACACCTACGATAACCGCTATTTCCGCACCTCCAGCACTACCGGTACGATGGCTTGCTACGAAGGCTATCAGGTTTACACCACAAACCGTGCCATAGCCCAGTTTGGTTTCTGCGTTGATGTTCCCGACTGCTACCGCGTGGCCAGTGCCGAGGTGACCGATGTTGCCTATAACACCGCCACCGTCGAGTTTGAGGTCGACGAGCGCGCTGGCGACGAGGTTACCGGCTTCACCCTCTACTATGCACCCGCCGGTACTCCCTTCAACGACAGCACCATGCAAACCGACGATATGCTCGCAGTCTCTGTCCAGCCCGGCCAGACCTCCATCACCGCCATCAACCTGCAGGGCAACACCCTCTATGATGCCTGGTTGGTTGGCAACTGCCTGGTTGGTACCCACGAAGCCATGAGCTACACCTACAAGCTGCAGTTCCGCACCATGTGCAATCCTAAGGATATACCTTATGCTTTCTACTTCGACTCCATAGGCGAGGAAATCAAGGGTGCTTCTACCACCAACGATTTCAACGTCATCTGCTGGGATCGCTTCAGCAACTTAGGCACCCGCCAGCCCAGCGTGCTCACCAACTCGCCCTATAGCGGCAACTACTCGCTGCGTATGCAGAACAGTACCACCGCCGGTGGCTACTCCTATGTCTTCATGCCCCAGTTGGCCACCGAGGCCGGCGACCTGAACACCCTCATGGTCACCTTCTTCGCCCGCACCACTGACGGCAACAACCAGACTCTGCAGATCTACGCCCTCAATGGCCGTGACACCACCGGTGCCGAGCTCGCTGCCGAGGTCGTCATCGCCGGCACCAGCTACAAGCAGTACATTGTGCCCCTCACCTCGTTCAACGGCACCGTGGCTCGTCGTGACCTGGCTCTCTCCATCGTCACCGGCATCAACGGCGGTGTCTATATCGACAACCTGACCATCGAGGCTGCACCGAGCATCTTCAAACCCACCGACCTGGCTATCGACGAGGAGCGCGCCTCTTCTGTCAACCAGTATATCACCTGGAAAGACCTCCTCAACGGCGACACCCCCGCCACCCAGTACGAGATTGGTATCACCCTCGGCGAGGAGTTCAACCCCAGCAACCTCATGCGTTCCGACTTCATGGACAACGAGGGCGACACAGTCCTCGAGTTCGACATCCAGAACCTTGAGCAGGTTGTTACCTACAGCGTGGCAGTGCGCGGCACCCGCGACGCCGGCGCCCACTGGAGCCAGTGGTCGTTGCCCGTCACCTTCCGCACCGCTTGCGACCTCTACGACCTGCCTTGGAGCGAGAACTTCAATGCATACACCCGCAACATCTTCAACGGTGGCCTCGGCTACGGCACTCCCGACTCGGCCAGCTTAGCTTTCCGCTACAATCTGCCCTGCTGGGAGGTAACTCCTCAGAGCGCCAGCGGTAGCTACACCGTCATATCCAAGAGCACCGACCTGCCGGCTGTTGGCCGCAACCATGGCAACTATTTGGCCATGCGCTCCAGCAACAACACTCCCGAATATGTGGTTATGCCCGTTTTCGCCGGCGAGAACGTCGAGGAACTTGCTGTTACCTTCGACTATATGCTCTCCGACACTTCCAACGGCAATATACTCATCCTTGGTTATGTCAACAACATTGACTCCATCGATGCCACCTTCGTGGCAGTAGACACCCTGGCTTCCGTCACTTCGTGGACCAACGTGCAGTACATCTATGGCGACGACACCGACACCGCCATGGCTGGTTCGCGCATTGCCTTCAAGTCTGTGAGCCGCACCTCCTCTGCCCGCTACGCTTTGATAGACAACGTGGTGGTCTCCGCCAAGCCCACCTGCTACCGTCCCACCATGTTCGTGGCCGACAGCAATGTCACCGCCTACACCATCCCCGTGATGTGGAAGAACAGCACCCTCGGTACCAGCGCCGACTCCTGGCGTATCACCCTCACCAGCGCCGACACCGTGATTACCCGCGATGTCAATGTTGATGAGCTCACCATCGTTGCCGACACCAACTACTACACCATCACCAACCTGCCCGCCAACACTATCTTCAATATCAACCTGCAGTCTGTCTGCGGCGACACCTCCGATGTCACTCCTGTTGAAGGCTACAGTGTGCGCACCCTCAACGACGAGGCCCTGGTGAAGACCATCGCCATGACCTATCCTGTGGGCAAGCAGATTGGCCAAAGCGTCATCGACAACGAGAACAACGAAATCACCATCGTGGCCGAATACGGTCTCGATCTCGATAGCGTCAGCTTCGCCATCACCGCCAGCGACGGCGCCACCATGCTGCTCGGCAGCCGCGCTTTCAAGAGCACCAACTTCTACAACCTCACCAGTGGCTCCATACTCCTCTCCGTCCGCGCCGAGGATATCGCCACCGGCAACAACACCTATACCCTCAACGTCGTTTACGAGTCGTGCTCCTATCCGCGCAATATCTACTTCACCGATATTGAGCGCCGCTCGTTCACCGTCAACTTCACCGAGCTCGATCCCACCATCAACACCTTCCAGGGCTTTGTCTCCCTTGGCCGCATGACCAACGAGGCTCTTGAAGAGGCTCAGCTCGAGACCTTCACCGGCACTACCCACACCTTCGACAGCCTGATGCGCGACAAACTCTACTATGTCTACCTCCGTGCTGTCTGCAGCGAGAACGGTCCTTGGGCCGAGGCCACGGTTCGCACCATGCCTCTGCCTTGCAGCGACAGCGGCTACGCCATTGCTGTGGGCGAAGGCACCTCCAACGTTGGATCCTTCTTCAACACCGGCTGGGGCAACACCTACTCGCAGACCATCTATCCCGCCTCTGAGCTTGCCGCTGGCGGCCTCACCGCAGGCTTCATCAACGGCATTGGCTTCAAGTTCGGTAGCTCCGATCCTTACGACAAGAAACTCAGAGTGCTCATCGGCACCACCGAGAGAACCGAGTTCCCCTACGCTTCCAACAGCAACGACCGTAAGGCTCTGATGGTGCCCTACGATGAACTCATCCCGGTCTACACCTCCGGCGACGAGGCTTTGGATCCCAACTCCAACGATTCGCTCATTATCAACTTCGACAATCCCTACTACTGGGACGGCAACTCCAACCTTGTCATTGCCTTCGTGCTCGGTGCCACCAGCAACAACCAGTACAGTTCGCAGTGGTATGTCAAGGGCGTCAGCAGCACCGGTGAATACCGTACCATCCAGTTCTATGGCGACGGCGAGACCCTCATCGACTACGATGATATACCCGGCAGCTTCAGCAACAGCCAGATGCCCTACTACTTCACCAACCTCGACTTCATGCGTTGCTACCCGGCTTCGCCCTGCCCCGATGTCGACACCCTCTGGATTGAGAAAGACCTCGCCAATCCTACCCGTGTGACACTGCACTGGCACGCCGACGGCGACTACGCCAACACCTATAAATACTTCGTGTTCACCGGCGACACCACCGGTTTCGACCCGTCGCTCGGCGGCTATAATGAGGCTACCGGCGTAACCCAGATCCTGATCGACAGCCTTGAGACCATGACACTCCACCATGTCTTTATGCAGGTTGTGTGTAATGGCGAAGGCCATAGCGAGGACGGTGCCAGCGGCTGGAAGTATCTCTCGTTCACCACCGACAGCTGGTGCCGCAAACCCGACACCGTTTGGACTGAGCCTATCGCTACCAACGCTGTCGCCGTGCACGTGGCTGCCGACCCCGAACAGGCCCCCAACTACCGCTATGTGCTCAGCACCACCTTCCTCAACGACAGCCAGCTTGAGAGCGCTGCCAACGCTGTCAGCAATGTCAGCGACACCGTTATCAACCTGACCGGTCTTGAGTACAACCAGGCCTACTACCTCTATCTGCGCAACGAGTGCGGCGGCACACTTGGCACTTCGCCCTATGTGCTCACCTACTTCCGCACCCTCTACGAGTGCCCCGCTCCGCGCGACTTCAAGGCCACCGAGCTTAGCGCCACCGGTGCACGCCTCAGCTGGAGCCACGGCCTCTTCGCCGAAGAGACTGCCTGGACCGTTACAGTTAACGGCACCGGCTACTCCAAGACCTACAACGTAACCGATACCACCATGGTTGTCTCCGGCCTCCAGGCCCAGACTGCCTACAACGTCATCATCACCCCGGTATGCAGCCCCAACCCGCAGAGCCTCCGTGCCTCCTTCTCGACCAACGACGGTAGCGAGTGCTTCGAGCACGGCTTCGGCCAGTACGGTTCGGCCTACACTCCCGCCGTTGCTATGCACTACAGCGACTACCCCAACTCCTACTGCCAGATTATATACACACCTGAGCAGGTAGGCGGTGTGGGTTACCTCGGCGCCATAGCTTTCGACTGGATGCGCAGCACCTCGTTGACCTATACCAACCTGCAGATCTACGTCACCACCACCGAAGAGACCAACGTTGCCAGCAGCTTCGCCTCGATGGATGGCTACGTCACCTGCTTCAACGGTACCTACACCTTCGACGAGCTTGGCTGGAATACCATCAACTTCACCACCCCGTTCTACTACGACGGTACCAAGAACCTCCTCATAGCCGTCTATGCCACCTCCGAGACCCAGAGCAGCAGCGACTACAGCAATGCTTTCCGCTACTACAACTTCGAGGGCAACTACGACGAGGCACCCGTGCGTTACACCTATCCTTATGAGGGTATGGCCGACGGCGACGTGTCAGACGGTGAGTATGTTGGCGACTACTACAGCTACGAGACCACCTCGGTTCCCGTCATCACCTTCTGCTTCGTGCCCAGCACCGATAACTGCCGCGAGGTCAACCACCTCAGCGTCACCGACATCGATGTTACCAATGTCACCGCTTTCTGGTACAGCGGCAACGAAGAGACCTCTTGGCAATATGTTAACATCGCTTCAGGTTCGGATGAAACTCCGGAAACCGCTCAGATTCAGACCACTGATACTAACGTTATTACTATCAACGGTTTGACCCGCGACACCGAGTACAAACTCTATGTCCGTCCTGCTTGCGCCGGCGACAGCGTGCGTTGGTCTATGGTGACCTACACCACCCTGCCCACCTGCGATATGCCTGTTGAGCTCCGCGCCTACAGCGACACCACCAACACCGCCACCTTCATCGTCAAGGCCGGCGAGCGTGGCAGCGCTACCGAGTTCGAATACCAGTACTGGCCCGTCAACTTCGTCTATGACGATGAGAACTGGACCGTCAACGTCGAGCCCGCTGGCGAGCCCGTCTCCGTCATTGCCGAGTCCGACAGCATTGTCGTAACCGGCATACCCGGCAGCAGCAACTACCAGTGGCGTGTACGCAGCGCCTGCGGTGCCAACGACAGCTCGCGCTGGGTCATGGGCAACACCTTCTCTGTTTGCGGTGTTACCAACGTGCCTTATGTTGAAGACTTCGACAGCTACAACTCCACCGCCTCCGAGTGCTGGATTATCAGCAACAATGGTGGTTCCGAGTGGAGCTGGTCGCCCTCGTTCTATGGTCAGCTCGACTTCTCCTTCTATCGTGACGATGACGGCGAAGTGGACGAGAACGGCGACGTACAGTATGCTATACTGCCCGAACTCAACATGCCTCTCACTGACCTCTACCTTGCCTTCAATTCGTGGGATGAGCGCAGTGCCGGCAACCGTGCCATGGTCATCGTCGGCTATACCGATGCCGCCGGTGCCTTCACAGCTATCGACACCCTGCACAACACCTCCACCAACCAAGGTAGCGCCAACCTGTATGAGTATTACCTTGACGAGCTGCCCGCAACTGCCGAGCGCATTGCCTTCAAGGCCCTCATCAACAGCCAGACCACCGATAACTATACCTATGGCCATATCGACAACGTGAGCGTTACCACTATACCCGAGTGCCGCAAACCCGACAACTTCCGTATAGCCAACAACGACTACGCCCACCAGGCCACCCTCGCTTGGGAAAACAACTACGAGGCCACCGCTTGGCGTCTCGTCAACGTGCTTGACACTGTCAACTACGACTACATCGACATCACCGCCGCTGACGTCACCGACAGTGCCAACATTGTGACCTATGTCCTCACCAACCTCACATCCAACAAGCGTTACAGCTATCGTCTCTACACCGTTTGCAGCGCCAACTCAATCAGCCCCGCTGCCAACGCCACTGTAACCTTCACCACCAAGAACGAGACTGCCAACTTCACCAACTTCACCGTCATCGCGCCTGCCGGTGCCCAGGTGTCGCCCGCCACTATCAACCGCGACGCCCACACCGTCATCCTCGAGACCCGTGCCGATGTTGACCGCTCGCAGCTCGTGGTCGGCTTCACCACCGATCCCGCTGTCTCCAGCGGCACCAAGGTGACCTCCGCCTTCGGCGATGTGTTCACCTCTGGCGATAGCCTCGACCTCAGCGCCACTCGCGTGCTCTACCTGGCCGGTCCCGCTGCCGACGCTATACCCGTCCAGTGGAACATCAGCGCCTACACCGAGTCCTGCCCCACCATCTTCGACCTCACTGTCGACTCTGTGGGCCGCACCGGCGCTCTCCTCTCCTGGAAGGTCGTCTCCACTCAGACCGACTTTGTTGTGACCGTTACCGACGCTGCCGGCGTTGCCACCACCACCAACATCACTGTTGAGGGCGAGGGCATGAACCGCAGCTACTTCGTCGACGGCCTCATCCGCGAGAATCTCTACACCATCACCGTTGGCTCCAACTGCGACAACGCCCGCACCTCGTCGGTCGAGATCTACACTCCCGGCATGTACGACTGCACCAACAACGGCGGCATGGTCATTGTTGACACCACCGGCTCGTTGTACTCTAATATGAATATTATGGGTATGACGGTCAGCTACGAGTATGGCTTCGGCGAGGGTATCATACCCGCCAGCAAGATCAACTACTCCGGCGTCATCAAGAGCCTCTCCTTCTATGTCTACCAGGCAGGCGCTTCCAGCTACACCGGCAAGTACGACTTCTATCTTGGCACTGCCGATATGGAGACCATGTCCGGCTTCCTGCCCGCCAGCACCTTCACCAAGGTCGGTTCCTACGAGGGCACCCTCACCCGCACCGGCTGGTACACCATCGAGTTCGACACCCCGTACCCCTACAACGGTCTCAGCAACCTCGTTATTGGTTGGGCAAACCGCTCGGGTATGTGGCAGAACGCACCATACTTCCTTACCTACAACGGCAAGACCAACTGTGGCCACGGCCGCTATGCCGACGGCAACTCCAGCCTGGCCAACGTGCCCGACGGCGGTTCGCAGTACACCAGCAACATCATGCCTGTGCTCGCCTTCGAGGTGTGCGAACCTCTCACTCCTTGCGGCGAGGTTGAAAACCTCACTGCCACCCTCACTGGCGAAGGTACCAGCACTGCCACCATCAGCTGGACCGAGGGCGTGCGCGACTACTTCAACGGCTATGAGGCCATCGTGAGCCGCGAAGCCATCACCGACTTCACCGACATCACTCCCGACTACAACGGCGAGGCCACCTCGTTCAGTGTCGACACCCTGGCCGCCTACACCGACTACATTGTCTACGTCCGCACCAAGTGCTACCTCGATGAGGACCACGACGATGGCTATGGCGAGTGGGCTTCGGTCACTTTCAAGACCAACTCGCTCTGCCACCAGCCGCGCGACCTCGAGGTTGCCATAGCAGGCAAGAACACTGCCACCGTCAGCTGGACCGGCTCTGCCACCCAGGCTGCAAACTACAGCATTGCCCTGACCACCGCCGAAACCGAGAGCCCGAACATGACTGTTACCGGCTATGCCGCCGACAGCATCGTCTTCGATACCCTCCAGGCCGGTCAGACCTACTACTTCTACCTGCAGAACATCTGCTCCAACGAGCTTGGCAACAGCCCCGTCGAGACCTTGGTATTCACCATGCCCGACGCCTGCACCACCCCGGTCAACCTCGAAATCGCTGCCATCAGCAGCACCGCCGCCGAACTTGTTTGGGAGAGCGGCCTCTATGGCGACGAGACCGAGTGGACCGTCAGCTACGCACGTGTTGAGCAGTACGACACCACCTATATCATCGACAGTTCCGACTTCGACACCGTCGGCTTCGAGACCACTCCCGTCATACCCGATGTGCTCACCTCGGTCAATGTCAGCTCGCGCAGCTACACCTTGGTGTTCGATCAGGCCGAAGCTACCTACTATGTGGCCGTCAGCTCCAGCTGTGGCACCTTGGCCAGCGGCTCTATCGATACCTTCGTCGTGGCTCCCGCCTACTCGGCCTGCGCCACCATTGGCGACGGTACCGCCACCGCTTATGCTATGACCAACCCCGGTTGGGGCAACTCCTTCTCCGAGCAGATCTACACTGTTGAAGAGCTGAACGAGATGGGTATCTATGCCGGCTACATCCACTCCTTCACAATCAACCTCTCCTCCGACTACACTGCATACGAGAAGAATGTCACCATCCTTATGGGCTCCACCGATAAGGAAGCCTTCGACAACAACCAAGACTTCATCGCCGTGAGCGACCTCGAGCAGGTGTACTACACCGACGACCCGCTCATTCCCGAGGCTGGTCCTCTGACCTTCGAGTTCGACGACTCCTACTTCTGGGATGGTACCTCCAACCTCGTTGTGGGCTTCGTGGTGCGTGCTACCACCAACAACAGTTCTACCTGCTACTGGTACCCGTTGTCGCACCAGACCGACAGTCGCATGTGCGTCCTTAACTACCGCGACGGTGCCTACGCGTTCGACAATGTCTCGAACCTGCCTGACGCTAGCGCCAACTTCTACAACTTCTCGACCTTCTATCGCGCCAATATCACCTTCTGTGTTGAGTCGAGCGACTGCAACATGATCACTCACGTTGCCGCCAGCGATATCACTCAGACCTCGGCCACCGTCAAGTGGTTCCCGGGCAACATTGGCGACACTGCCTACCGCTACGCCTACAGCACTTCGCCCATCACCTCGTTCTCTGCTGCCAACACCACCCTCACCAACGAGCTCAGTGTTGACCTCAGCAACCTCGAGGTCGATGCCGACTACTACTTCTATGTTGCTCCCGTGTGCGCCGGCTTCACTCCCACCTCCTATTTCTGCTACGTCTTTGCCACCACTCCGAGCTGCTACCAGCCCGATTCGGCTCTGATGTACCAGGATGGCAACAACTTCGTGTTCCGCGTGGTGCCCAACGAGCAGAGTGTCAGCAACAACTACGAGCTGCAGTTCACCACCGCCGCTGGTGCCTCCACCAACTACTTCATCGAGGATAACGACACCATCGTCATCACCGACCTGCTGCCGTTCACCCAGTACTCCTGGAAGGCCCGCACCGTGTGCAGCGACGAGGAAGAGAGCCGCTGGACCGCCGGCGACGACTTCTACACCTGCGTTGCCGCCGAAGTGCCCTTCGCCGAGAACTTCAACGGCACCTCGAAGTACATGAACTGCTGGCTCTCTGCCAGCGTGTGCTCGAACCCGCAGTCCAGCAACTGGCGCCTGTACAAGTACGACTATATGTCGCTCGACAGCACCTATATGGTCTATGCCTATCCGTACTACGTCACCGACACCATCGTCCTTATCTCGCCGAGAATCAACATTCCCGAGGCCAACGCCTACGAACTCTCCTACATGCTGTGGAAGGGCTACAGCTCCGTTACCCGCGGTGCCAACGCTATCGGTATGAAGGTCTACGTCAACAGCGAGCCCACCATCGAGGGTGCCACGCTCCTGGGTACCTCCTACAACAACTTCACCGCTGCTGAGGAGAACGACCTCATTGTCAAGAACGGTTACCACTGGGGTCTTGAGACCTTCAAGCTGCCCGAGGCCGGCGAACAGTATGTAATATTCTACATCACCGGACTCAGCTACGCCGAATACTATATGGACAACCTCGCCATCGGCACCACTCCCACCATCACCATCAACACTGCCGTCAACGACACGCTGCTCGGCACTGTCACCGGTGGCGGCCAGTTCCTCCGTGGCGACACTGTGACCCTCGTGGCTCATGCCAACGATCCTCACTACCTCTTCAACCGCTGGACTCGCAGCGACCGCACCGGTACTGCCGGCAACAAAGACACCCTGACCTTCGTGGCCAAGCAGAATGTGACCTACACGGCCAACTTCCGCCGCCTGACCTACGCTGTCAACGCTGTTGCCGAACCCGCTGTGGGTGGTAATGTCACCGGCACCGGCACCATAGGCTACGGCCTCACCGCCGAGCTTACCGCCGTGCCCACTACCCGCTACCACTTCGTGCGCTGGAGCGACGGCGACACCAGCAACCCGCGCCTCTACACTGTGACCGGCGACACCACCTTCACTGCCTACTTCGAGGCCGAGAAGCTCCTTGTCACCGCCACCAGCAACACCAACGATCCTGACGCTGTGACCGGCGCCGGCTACTACGACGACAACGCCGAGGTAACCCTCACCGCCAACGAGGTCTACGGCTTCACCTTCAACCGTTGGAGCACGGGCGACACCACCAGCACCATCACCTTCGTGCTGACTCAGGATGCCGACATCCAGGCCATCTACGACACCTTAGACTTCACCGTGACTGTTTCCTCAGCCAATGAAGAACTCGGCACCGTGACCGGTAGCGGCACCTACAAGTACCTCACTGAGGTCACCGTGGTTGCCACACCTGCCGACGGCAAGTACTTCGGCGGTTGGAGCGACAACACCTACGAGGCTGAATACACCTTCGTGCTCACCCAGGATACCACCCTCGTGGCTTCGTTCACCAACGCACAGGTCTATGCTGTCAACGCTGTCTGCGATCCCGAGCAGGGCTTCACTCAGGGTAGCACCATCGACACTGTGGGTGCCCAAGTGGCTCTCTCCGCCACCGCCAACTACGGCTACATCTTCGCCGGTTGGGAAGACGGTGTTGAGACCCCGACCCGTGTTGTCACCATCACCAACGAGGATGTCACCTACACCGCTCTCTTCGTGCCCGACACCTTCACCGTTACCCTTGTCGCCAACGACGCTGTCATGGGTACCGTTGTGACCGTGCCCAACGCCGACGGCCGCTACGCCTACAAGAGCGAGGCCACTCTGGTTGCCGCCGCCAACAACGGCTACAACTTCGTGCAGTGGGCCGATGACGAGTACGCTCCCGCAACACGTACCGTCACCGTGCTGGGCGACACCACCTACACCGCCATCTTCGAGGCAGTCAACTTCAATGTCACCGCCACTGGCGAGCACGGCACCTTCACCGGCACCGGCTATCACCAGTACAACACCACCGCCACCATCACCGCAGTGCCCGACGAGGGTTACCACTTCGTGGCCTGGTCGACCGGCGACACCAATGCCACCATCGACACCCTGGTGCTCTCAACCATTGAACTCACTGCCACCTTCGAGCGCAACATCTACCACCTCACCGCTACTGTCAACGACGCCACCATGGGTGCCATCACCTCTGTGGCCGACACCAACGTGTACTACGGCGAATACGTCACCGTGTCTGCCGCCGCCAACTATGGCTACACGCTCAGCAGCTGGAGCAATGGTCAGCATGACAGCGCCATCACTGTCCAGGTCAAGAGCGACACCAACCTCGTTGCCAACTTCGCCAAGCGTCAGTTCGTAATCACTGCCACTTGGACTCCCGAAGCCCTTGGTAACGTCACCGGTGCCGGTACCTACAACTACCTCGACACCGCCACCCTCACCGCCACTCCCGTCAGCGGAGCCATCTTCGCTGGTTGGTCCGACGGCGAGACCTCGCCTGTCCGTACCGTGGTTGTAACCGAGGCTATGAGCTTCCAGGCCATCTTCGAGGCCCAGAAGTACGCCGTCCACGCCTACTCTGCCGACACTAACATGGGTACCGTCACCATTGCCGGTAACATCGACAGCGCCTCGGCCAACGACGTGGTGGTCATCATCGCCACTCCGAAGGAGGGTTACGACTTCGTAAGCTGGAGCAACGGCGCCCAGACTGCCACCATCCAGCTCACCGGTATCAGCAGCGATACCACCCTCGTGGCCACCTTCGCTCTCAAGACCTACACTGTGGTCCTCACCTCCAACGCTATCGACGAGAACATCACCCTCGTTGGTGCAGGCACCTACAACCATGGCGACCAGGTAACCGTTGTGGCTACCCCGTCCTACGGCTACAGCTTCACCAACTGGACCGACAACAACGCCGACAACGCCGTTGTGACCACCGACAGTTCATACACTTTCACTATCACCAGCAACGTGAGCCTGCGTGCCAACATCTTGATACGTCAGTTCTCCATCACTGTCGCCACCAACGACTCTACCATGGGTACTGCCACGGCTAACCCCAACCGTGTCAACTATCGCGGCACCTCGACCCTCACCGCCACACCTAACGACAACTACCGCTTCGTGCGCTGGAGCGATGGTAACACCGATCAAGTCTACGTCCTCACCGTTACCAAGGACACCTCGCTCATAGCTTACTTCGAGCAGGCCTTCGGTACCGTCACCGTCACCACCGCCGATACCAACCGCGGTACTGTGAGCGTTGACGAGGCTGTGGTCAGCATCGGAACCACCACCACCATCCACGCCGTTGCCAAACCTCACTACCACTTCGTGAGCTGGAACGACGGCAACACCGAGGCCAACCGTACCATCACCGTGACCGGCGACGTGACCTACGAAGCCACCTTCGCACCCGATGTGTACCATGTGACCCTCGCTGCCACTCCGGCTGCTGCCGCCTATCTGCTTGAAGGTGCCGGCGACGTGACCTACAGCCCGTCTGAGATCACCACCCTGCGCGCCAACAGCGATACCAACTACCGCTTCGTACGTTGGAGCAACGGTAGCACCTCGTCCGAGCTCATGCTCGTCGTTGTCAGCGACACCTCCTTCACCGCCGAGTATGAGTACATCGGTGGTCACGGCGAAGGCATCGACGACGTCGAGGAAGGCCTCAATGTCGACATCTATGCCGCCGAAGGCCAGATCTACGTGCGTGGCGCCGAGCAGCGCATGGTGTACGTCTACGACGCTGTTGGCCGCCTGGTCCAGAGCCAGAAGGCTGCAGCCGAGGTCGTCACCCTCGCTGTGAAGTCCACCGGCGTATACGTGGTCAAAGTCGAGGGCGTCAAAGCCCGCCGTGTGGCCGTGGTACGATAGTGTAACCCGACAACTCTCGGGCTTGCCACAAGCCCGACCGTAATAACCCCGGCAGCGGGGCCGAGCCAAGAGCTCGGCCCCGCTGCTCCTTTTATGCCCGCCGACCCCCTTGCGGCCGCCGCAAACACCCCCGCAAGCCACTCTTGGCTACCGTGCGGACACCTGCCCGTCAACCGCTCCCAAAGCCTCTAAAAAGGCCTCTTTTGACCCCCTTCAGACCCCTGAAAAAACCGCATTTTGCAACTACCTCGAAACCAACCACATATACAGGTTAGGTTCGGGTTAAGGTCGGGTAGAGGTCGGGCAAGGCTCGACCCCCTCTATAGATTCTATAGACTCTATATAATCTATACCCGATGAAACACCGTCTTTCCCCTGATATTCAACGGTATATACAAAAGCAGTGGAGTCCTGAAAGGGGCTCCACTGCGTGTTGTGTTTATGGTTGGAGGGCGGTTAGTCGATATTGACTATCTTGTAGTTGAGGGTGCCGAGGCCTATTTTGGCGGCGTGGTCGATGGTGTGGGTGCCGTGCTGCTGGTCGATGCGAGTGAGCAGGTCGGTGGGGTCGTTGGTGGCCGTAACCTTCTGCTGGTTGATGATGTCGACGCAAGCGCGGTCGAGGGCCACGGGGTCGGTGGAGGCGAGAATGCCGTAGTCCTCAAGCTTCACGGGCTCGGGGTGATCTACGCAGTCGCAGTCGATGCTCATATTGTTCATCACGTTGATGTAGATGATGCCCTGCTTCTGCTGGAAGTAGTTGACCACGCCCTGTGCGGCCGCCGCCATGCTCTCGAGAAAGCCGTCTTGGTCGCCGATGAACTCGGGTGTCCAGAGTTTCTCCATGTCGAGCACCTCCATCTTGCCGGCGGAGTGGATGTAGGCCTTGCCGTTCTGGCTGGCGCAGCCAATGCTGAGGTTCTTCAGCGCTCCGCCGTAGCCGCCCATGGGGTGCCCTTTGAAGTGGTTGAGGGCAATCATGAAGTCGTAGTTGGCCATGTGGCTGCCCACGATGTCGTACTTAAGGTGCGTGGTGTCGGCGACGGGGATGCGCATCTCGCCCTCTTCGTCCATGATGTCGACCTTGAAGAGCGGGGTGAAACCGTGGCGCTCGATGACTTTCCAGTGATTGGCCGAGGTGTTGCGGTCGTCCTGCAGGTCGTCGGGGCCGCTGCTGTAGGCGGTGTTGCACTCGACGATGGTGCCGTCGACCAACTGCACGAGGTTCTTGATGAGCTCGGGCTTGAGGTAGTTGGGGTTGCTGCCCTCGCCGGTGGAGATCTTCACGGCTACGCGGCCTGTGGCCTCCGCGCCCAGTGCCTTGTAGATTTTGACCAGTGCCTCGGGGGTTATCTCGCTGGTGAAGTAGACTGTTGCTTCGTTGTTTTGCATAGGTTCTTCGATTTTTGCTTTTTTGTTGCCGCAGGCACCGAGGGCCACGGCTCCGGCCATCATCAGGGCTGCGATTTTGATGGTTCTTTTCATGTGGGGTGTTTTTGGGGATTGTGTGACTGCAAAGATACGCATTTTTTTTGAAACGGGGAGAAAAAAATGGGGGCCGGCGCTGCGCGCCGGCCCCATTGGGGTTGGCTGACAGCTGGTTAGGCTGTGCAGAAGGTTGTTCTTATGCCAATTTCATGGAGTGCTTGATGGCCTCGATCTTGGCGTCGAGGGCTGCGTTGGTCTTGTCGAAGCAGTCGCGGCAACAGAGTTCGCCCTTGACTCCGAAGTAGAACTTGATTTTCGGCTCGGTCCCGCTGGGACGCACGGTTATCTTGTTGCCTTTCTCGGTGAAGAACTGCAGCACGTTGCTCTTGGGCAGGTCGATGGGGGTGACGCGGCCAGTGAGGGTGTCGGTCGAAGTGGAGAGCTGTATGTCGTCGATGCGCACCACGCGCTCGCCGTCGATGGTTTGCGGCGGGTTGGAGCGGTAGTCTTTCATCATCTGGGCAATCTCCTCGGCGCCGCTCTTGCCTTTGCGCACCACAGAAAGCAGACCCTCTTTGTAGAAGCCGTACTCTTTGTATATATCGACCAAAATGTCGAAGAAGGTCTTGCCCTGCTCTTTGGCCCAGGCTGCTATCTCGGCAATCATGGAGCAGGCGCTCACGGCATCCTTGTCGCGCACAAAGTCGCCGACCATGTAGCCGTAGCTCTCTTCGCCGCCGCCAATATACACTGGCTTGCCGGAGCCCTCCTGCGAGGCCTCAACACCAGTGAGTTCCAGTATCTTGGCGCCAATCCACTTGAAGCCGGTGAGCACGTCGTAGACAGTTACGCCGTTCTTGCGGGCTATGTCGGCCGGCAGTTCGCTGGTGACGATGGTTTTCACCACGTATTCGTTGCCTGTAAGGCGGCCGGCGGCTTTCCACTGGTTGACGAGGTAGTACATCAGCACCGAGAAGGTCTGGTTGCCGTTGAGCAGCATCCATTCGCCGTCGGGGCGTTTGACAGCCACACCCACGCGGTCGGCGTCGGGGTCGGAGGCGAAGACTATGTCGGCGTCAATCTCTTTGGCCAAGTCTACTGCCATCTTCATGGCGGCATGCTCTTCGGGGTTGGGCGACGGGGTGGTGGGGAAGTTGCCGTCGGCAACGGCCTGCTCTTTCACAACGTTGACGTTGGTGAAACCCAATTGCTGCAACATTCTTGGTATCAGTACTATGCCGGTGCCGTGCAGGGGGGTGTAGACTATCTTGATGTCGTGGTGTTTCTTGATAAGTTCGGGGTGCAGCGAGTTCTGGGCCACGCGGTTTAGGTAGATTTTGTCAAGCTCCTCGCCAATAATCTCAATATTCTCTTCGCCGCCGTCCATCTTGACATCCTTTATGTCCTTGATTTTCATCACCTCGTCAATCACGTTGACGTCGTGCGGCGGGGTCAGTTGGCAGCCGTCGCTCCAGTATGCCTTGTAGCCGTTGTACTCCTTGGGGTTGTGCGAAGCGGTGACCATGACGCCGGTCTGGCAACCGTAGTGGCGTACTGCAAACGATAGCTCGGGCGTGGGACGCAGCGACTCGAACAGATAGACGTGTATACCGTTGGCGGCCAGTACTTTGGCGGTGATTTCGGCGAATTCGCGGCTGTGGTTGCGGCTGTCGTGCGAGACGGCGGCTTTCAGCTTGCAATCGCCGGGGAACAAGCCTTTTACGTAGTTTGCCAAGCCTTGGGTCGACATGGCCACGGTGTACTTGTTCATGCGGTTGGTGCCTACGCCCATGATGCCGCGCAGGCCGCCGGTGCCGAATTCGAGCGAGCGGTAGAAGCTCTCGTTCAACTCGGTGGGGTCCATGTTGCGTATGGCTTGCTTTGTCTCTTCGTCATAGCTGCCAGTGAGCCAGGCGTTTATGTTGGCTTTTGCCGATTCGTCGATTTTAAGGTTGTTTATGTCCATAGCTGAAAATATTTTTTGCAAATATACGTTTTTATTTTGAATAACGTGCAATGCCTGCAAATTTTTTCTCTTTTCGCAATGCCAACTCTCTTGTAACAAGAGTGTTGCGATATCTGTCAAGTTCTTCGACGGTGTCGGATTTGAAGTCTACGGGTACTGCATCGGGTGGCTGTGTCTGCTGGGTGTGGCGCAGAAACTGCAGAATGCGCAGTCCGTCGACCTTCTCGGCGCAGGCTCTGACAAACAGCTCTTTGGTTTTGAAGTTCTTGCGCAATGGTGACCACAGGTCGTCTGTGCCAAGTTGCTGCCTCAGAAACTGGCTCATGGGCGTCTCAATGTCGTGCTCGTAAAGTGCTGGGAACATGGCGAATGTCTCTTTGACAAGACCGAAAGCCGTGCTGTTGTAAAAAGGGTAGTGTGCTGCCTGCTCGTCGAGGTTCATGCCCATGGCAGGGCCGGTGCCGAAAGGGACCCGCTGCGAGAGGCGCCCCGACGGGTATACGCAGGAGTCTAAGGTGCATAGAATCAGCGTTGTTTTGGCGAATTTTTCCATCAGGTAGAAGTCCTCGCCACCCTGCAGCGGTGTGATGCCGCCGGCGCGACGGTAGGCCTGTGCCGTGAAGGCCATAGCAGAGCCCAATGCGCTGATAGCATGAGGATTGTCTATCGCCAAGAGGTTGCAAAAATAGTGCCGCATATAGCACTCGTAGCGTAGAAGTCGACGGTCAGCCTCATCGTTGTTGCTAAGTTTATGATAGTATGGCACTTGCACCGCTCCAGCCTCGGGGTTGGCGACCATGGCCTGTTGCACTATCTCCAAATAGTCGTCTGGGAATGTTGTATCGGCGTCAAGACTGACGATAATATCATTTTCGTCGCAGCGGTTTAAAATGCATGAAAACAACTCTTTGCGAGCCCAGCCTACCCCTTTTTTGCGGCCGCTCCAGCCTGAACCTTTCGTGCTGCGGTCTATCACTACGGCGTTTGGGCATAATTGTGGTAGCATGGCAAGCAGTTTGGCGTTGTTCAAGCAGGTGGACAGGTGTTCTGGGTTACCATCGCCCCACCAACTATCAGGCTGGTTCACACATATATAGATGGTGAAGTTTTGCATTGATTGCCGCCTCAGGCAGTCGACGAGCTTAGGTAATGTTTGCAGCTCGTCCATGCACGGCACGGCTACAGAAATGTGCTGATGTGCAGGCCTCGGGGTCACGGCAACTATTGCTTGATGATTTTCACGGGTATACCGTCGACAGGTATGATATATACTCCGGGTGCGTAACCGCTTAGGTCTATGTGCTTTATACCGTTGGTTGTCTCTATGGTTACTGGACCGGTGGTTGGGTTGGGACGGACCTTGACTTGACTGTAGTCAACCTTTGGAGCAGATATGTTGACCCTTGATGTGGGACAGTTGTAAATCTCTTTGATATAGTTGACAAGGGAGCGTTGCTGCGCCTTCCAATATGAATCCAACCTATTGGTAGCAAGAATCTTATCGTTTGACACCTCCATGGTTATTTCACGGCAAGAAAGGTAGTAGTTGACCCAGTCCTGTCGGCCGTTGGATATAACGTACCAGTCGCCGCCAGAAGTGACGCCGCCGCGGGTGCGGTACATCATTGGGGCTGTGGCGCGCACGGTGTCGACAAAGCGTTGTCCCACCTCCTGCCACCATTGTGCATCGGGGTGTGAGCGTTCAGCTAAGGTGAAGCTGTCCCAGGGGTAGTTCATCACTTCGGCACCGCCGTGCAGATTGGCGCTGAGACGGAAATTATGACTGCTCATGTAGTCCATCATGGCCTGGTTTTCAGGCTGCAAAGGGTCGTCGGCTTGCACGCCGAAAGGGTCTGGCCAGTTACGGTTAAGGTCGACCCCATTGGCGTTGTAACGTTGTGAGGCCGAGACGGTTGAATCGCCGCCGTAGTAGGTGCCGTCGGGGTTGGCCAAGGGGTTTATAAATATTTCGACATTCTCGATAAGTGTTGTGAGTTCGTTGTCAACGCCATAGCCGCGCAGTAGTGTGTCAATGAGGCGCAGCATGAAGTAGTAGCCTGTCAGCTCGTCGCCATGCATCGATGAGGAGTAGAAGAATTCCGGTACAGTGACGTGGCTATCGGTTTGTTTGTTTATTACAGCGCATAGAATCAGACGGTTATGGACGCTGAATCCTATCGTGTCGAGTCGGCACAGGGTAGGGTAGTCCGTCGCAAACCGGTTCATCATCTCAATATATACGTCGTAGGTTGGGTAGCGGTTCCACGAGGACATCTCTTCCATAGTGGTTGCCATGGTGGCGGCTTTGGTTGAGAGAGCCTGAGGAACTGGCGGAAACGCGTCAGGGCGTATGGGTGTTTGAGCATAACTGGTGGCTATGGTACATAGAACCAGCAAGATGGGTGCAATTCTTCTCATCTCTCTATCGTTTACGGAAGGTGAAAAGCAGGTTGCCGAAGAAATTCCAGATTGTGGTGATGACTATGGCGAAGAATTTCAGGATGTAGAAGCGCCAGTCGGCATTCCACTCGGGCAGCAACCGTCCCAATAGGAAGAGACTCAATGTGCTGATACCAAGGCCTATGAGCGAAACTGCAAGGAATTTGCCATACTCCACTCCCACTTGCTTTTCGTTGCTACGGAATGTCCAGATGCGGTTGAGGAAGTAGTTCGACGTGGCTGCCACAGTGAAACTGATGGCGTTGGCCCACAACGCTGGCAGACCAACCACCTCTTTCATCAAGAAGAGCACACCGTAGTCAACAATCATGCCGCTGAAACCAACGACACCGAATTTGACAAACTTGACTATCAGTGGGAGTAATTTTCTCATACTATGCGTGTTGCGCTAAAACTTCTTCTGGTCTTCGGTATGAATAATACCTGTTTTGCGCACACGGCCACGGTTGCCGCGGTCTTTGGGGCGGCTGATACGCGGACCTGGTTTTTTGACACGGGGGATGTACTCCACGTCGCCCGAGCCGTTGACTTCCAATCCGTAAACCTTCTTGGTGTCGAGGTTGACTTTGAGGTGCCAGTAGCGGCCGCAGCCGCCGCGGGTGAGGATGATGTCGTCGGCCAAGCGCTCGTTGGTAACATTGTCGTCCCAAATGCCGTTAACCCAAATGATATGGCTGCCGGTGACATCGGTGAAGCCGACATACTGGCGGCGGTACATACGCATATGCTCGTCGATGACGGGGCAGCGACCCTCTTGGTTGATGTGTTCGCGGTTGACGTAGTCAATCTTTTTTTGCAACAGACGCTCGGCCTCTACTATGTCGGCATCGGTGGGGGTGTAGCGTCCGTCCTGGCTTTCGATGGTGAAGTCGACGTCCCAATCCTGGTGGAATGAAAAACCGTAGAAGTTATGACCCTGCACCTCGGCAGCCTTCCAAGTTTCTACTGGCTCGACAAAGTCCTGTGCCGAGAGCAAGCCACATAGTGCGGTCAAAACCAATGACAAAAGCGTTTTCTTCATCTTCGTGACTGTTATAAACCAAAATGCAAAGATACTGAGAATTTGGCAAGTAGCAAAATTTTTTTGCCAAAAAAACAAAAAAAGTTTCGTTGAGGCAAAAAAATATTGGCAAAATAGGGCTTGTTTGAAAAAAAAAGCGTACATTTGCAAATTGTTTCGAAAACAAAAAACTGATACATAAAGATGAAAAAATTTGTCACTGTAAAAGAAGCTGCCGACATGATTCATGACGGCATGACCGTGATGGTCGGAGGTTTTCTCGGCGTGGGAAACCCCATTAAACTTATCGACGAGCTGGTTGCTCGCGGCGTGAAAGATCTGACAATTATCTGCAACGACACTGCCTACCCCGAGGTTGGCGTTGGCAAACTCATTACCAATCATCAGGTCAAGTGCCTCATTGCCACTCATATTGGCACCAACAACAACACTATCGACCAGATGAACAGCGGCGAGTTGAAGGTGACCCTCCAGCCTCAGGGCACTCTGGCTGAGCAGATTCGTGCCGCCGGCGCAGGCTTAGGCGGTGTGTTGACCCAGACCGGCCTCGGCACCGTCGTCGAGAACGGCAAGCAGAAAATCACCGTCGACGGCAAGGAGTACCTGCTCGAGAAACCGGTGCGTGCCGATGTCGCCATTATTGGTGCCAACATCGCCGACGAGGCCGGCAACTTGGTCTACAAGGGTACCTCGCAGAACTTCAGCCCCATGATGGCCACTGCCGCCGACACCGTTATTGTGGAGCCGCAGCAGATTGTCAAGGCCGGCGAGATTGCTCCCGAGACTGTCAAGACTCCTGGAATCTTTGTCGATTATGTAATTAAATAATAAAATACTATGGCAGTAAAATCAATGCTCCGCGTCCGCATGAGCGCCAAGGACGCCCATTATGGCGGCAACCTCGTCGACGGTGCCCATATGCTTCATCTCTTTGGCGATGTCGCCACCGAATTGCTCATCATCCAGGACGGCGATGAAGGCCTTTTCTGCGCCTACGACATGGTTGAGTTCAAGGCTCCGGTCTATGCCGGCGACTATATCGAGGCTTACGGCGAAATTACCCACGTGGGCAACACGAGCCGCAAGATGAGTTTCGAGGCCTACAAGGTCATCAAAACCCGCCCTGACATCAGCGACAGCGCCGCCGATGTTCTGGAGGAGAAAATCCTTGTATGCCGTGCCAGCGGCACCTGTGTCACCCCCAAGAGCTGTCAGCGCAAGAACCAGTAAGGTCCCAAACGGGCAGCGATGTCTATGATAGGCGCGGCCGCCGCAGGCGGCCGCGCCTATCTCTTATATATAATTAAAGGTGTAGTGCCGGTTTTTTTAGCTACCCCGACACAATAATTCCGCAACAGCCGCGTTATAGATACACAAAACAAACACAAAAAACCAATGAAAAAGACACTCATCCTACTGGCCGCCACCGTGCTGGCCTTTGCAGCCGCCGCGCAGCCTTCCTCGCTGCAGCACAAGAAAGTGGTCAAAATGCAGCAGAAAACCAGCGTTGGCGCCAAGCCAGAACCCGTGACGCTGCAGAGCCTGCTTGCAGAGATGCCGCCCCTGCCCACTGTGCAGCAATACTTAGACCACCAGAGAATAATCCTCAGCCAGACCGACGGCAAGCCCGAGTCCACCGAGGTCGGTCAGTACTACAAAACTTTGGCAGACATAGCCGCCCGAGTGCCCGAGGTGGCATGCCAGAGTCTCGACAGCGCACAGTGCGCAAACCGCCGTCGCATGGAGCTCGAGACAATTAACGGCATGAACCCCAAGATGTTGGCCGACTATGAGAAAATGTCGCCCAAACAGCAGCAGGCGCTACGCAGCAGTTACCGCAACGAGACGCAGGCCAAGCGCAACGCCGATAGATTAGGTGTTATCACCCGCAAGTTGCAGACCCCTGTGCAGCCCATCATCAATCAGTGGAACGCCGTAGAAGCTCAGATTGACACAGTCATGGCCAACGCCGACAAGCAGTGCTTCGATGTGTACCAGAAGTACTACAGCCAAATAGCCGCCGCTAAAGGCAACGACCGCAACAACCTCCTACTGAATTACTACGCCGAGATAATGCCCATACGCATGGCGGCTGTGCAGAAAGCCCTCGAGATGCGACAGTCCGCGCAGTTGGTCTACGCCGCCGAGATAGAGGAAATGATGAAGCGCCTTCGCAGCGAAAACCCTCTCAGCGGACACCTCTTGCCCAACTACATCGAGCTCACCGTGAACCGTTGCCTCTCGCAGGCCGCAAACCTCACCGAGATACCCCTTTTCGAAGAGAAATAATATTCCAAGACACATATATCCAGCCGGTTAAGTACTCGTTGAGACTTAACCGGCTGTTTCTTTGTATGTTAGATGGGTTAGGTTCGGGTTGAGGTCGGGTCACGGTCGGATTGGCCTCGCCTACCACCGTCCCTGACCTATGATCAGCCCCTCCGTTGCCCGTACAAACCCTGTCCTTTCACCGTCTGCACCCTGTCGCCTTGTCGTATCAGTTCCGTTGTCTTAGTTTGTTTGGAAGGCTTGCTTAGTGTCTCGAAGGGTTCGCTTGGACAGGTCTGTAATATAAAGCCAGCCCCCACAATGTGGAGGCTGGCTTGTTTTGGTCGGTTTAACAGACTACTGCGTTATTCGATGACGCGGTAGAAAGAGACGCGGCGGTTGACGGGCAGTTTGATGTCGCCAAACGGAGCGGTCTTGCCCTTGCCTTCGACGGTGAGCTTGTCCTCAGAAACACCTTTCTGTTTGAGGAGGCGCTTGACCTCGTTGGCGCGGCGCTCAGAGAGCTTCTGGTTGTAGTTGTCGCTGCCACTGTAGTCGGCGAATCCGACAATCATGAACTTGGCATCGGTGTTCTTCATGACCTTGGCCACGGCGTCGATCTTATCCATCTGCTCCTCGCTAACCTGCCACTCGTTCACGTCGTACTGAATCGAGAAGGGCATAGCGTAGAAGTTGAGCTGGTCGGCCTTGAGCTGGTCAATGGCGGCTTTGAGGCGTTTCTCGACCTCGCCATTGTCGACGGGCTGAGGAGTGGTGGCCTTGCGGGCCTCGCGGAGCTCGTTCTCAAGTTCGGCAATGCGGTTTTCGAGTTTCTTCTCGTTGCTCTTCGAGGCGGCAACCTGGTTCTCGAGGGTGCTCACCTGCGAGTTCAGAGCGCTGAAGTTCTCCTGAGAGAGCATGCTCTTCTGGGCCATGATGGCCTGGTCGGTGGCGCTGGCACCCCAGTCATAGAAGTAACCAAGCGAGATGATGCCGTTCAGACCTTCGGTGTTGCCCTGGAAGACATTGGGAATGTCGGTGAAGTCAATGGTGTACTCGAGGAAGAGCGAGCTGTGGTCGGTGAAGCGGTAGCTGATACCGGTACCGGCAGTGATACCAACGCCCCAGTAACCATTGAAAGCACCCATAGCGTTAAAGCTGAACATGGGACCTGCACCAATCAATGCGTACCAGCTGAAGCGGCGGTCGGGGTCGTAACCCAGAATGCCGTTGTTGATGGAGTACAGCATTTCGATGGTGAGCGAAGCGTGGTTGTCCATGACATTACCGCTCTTGTCGCTAACAGAGTCCATCTTTGCAATGAGAGACGGCCAGTTGAAGCGGAAGCGGAAGTCAAGGTCGTGACGGAATTTCTTCTGGACGAAGATACCGCCACCGGCGTTGGAGGCGACACCCCAATCGAGGAAACCGCCCTGATTGAACTGGTGGTTGTACGAAACAGCACCGCCGAAAGCCCAGTGGCTGCTGTTACCGTAGCGCTGCGAGGTGCTCTCCTGAGCGAACAGGTTGGTCGAAGCAATCAACAGCGAGGCAACCAAGCCAACTTTTAAAAGTTTTTTAAGCATACTTTTTTTTGTTTTAAATGTTAATATTATTCTTTATTTGTGTTTCACAAAATTTCTGCAAAAGTACTCACTTTTTTTGAATTAGCAAAATATTTTTGTATAGTTTTACGTTATTATGTTGAAAAAGTTTCAAAAAAGCATAAAATTATTAACAAAAACCAAGATATATGAACGCTCTCAAAATCAACACCAATCGTCTTCTACCATTTCTCAATGGTTTTGACAATCAACAACTTGCAGCCGAAGCCGAAGAAGCGCGGCGCAAATTAATTGCCGGAACCGGGGCTGGAAACGACTTCCTGGGCTGGCTCGACTGGCCGGAAAAAATTTCTCACGAAATTGTTGAGAAAATTACCGCAGATGTGGTCAGATTGACCCCAAAAATCAAATTTTTTGTGGTAATTGGCATAGGTGGTTCGTATCTCGGAGCGCGTGCCGTGATAGAGGCTTTACAGGATAGTTTTGCCCTTGCCGGAAGAGGCAGCTGCCCCGTGGTGATATATGCCGGCCACACCCTCAGCGAGGATTACTATGCCGACCTGATGCGTCTGCTCGACAGCACCGACTACGCCGTGGCAGTCATCTCCAAGTCGGGGACAACCACAGAACCAGCCGTGGCTTTCCGCATCATCAAGGCCCACATGGAGCGCAAGTATGGCCGCAAGGGCGCTGCCGAGCGCACTATAGCCATTACCGACGCCCACCGCGGTGCCTTGCGTCAGATAGCCCTCGACGAAGGCTATTCCATGTATGAGATTCCCGACGATATCGGCGGCCGCTTCTCGGTGCTTACTCCCGTTGGGTTGCTCCCCATTGCAATGGCAGGTTTTGACATTGAGGCCCTGCTGGCCGGTGCCCGCGAAATGCGCGAGGTGTGTCTTAACGAGGCCGACCCGCAGCGCAACCCGGCACTGCTTTATGCTATGGCTCGCCAGACGGCATTGCGCAAAGGCTATCCGGTAGAGATGTTGGTCAATTTTGTGCCGCAGCTTGTCTATTTGGCTGAGTGGTGGAAACAGCTCTACGGCGAAAGCGAAGGCAAGGAGCACCGCGGTATACTGCCGCATAGTGCCACCTTCACCACCGACCTGCACTCCATGGGTCAGTATATCCAAGACGGTCAGCGTCTTATGATGGAAACGGTGTTGAGCGTGGCTAAGCCCAAGAACAGCGTGGCCATACCGTTTGACGAGAAGAACCTCGACGGCCTCAATTATCTGCAAGGCAAGACCATTAACGAGATTAACCACTGTGCTCAGGAAGGTACTGAGATGGCTCACAACACCGGCGGAGTACCCGTGCTTGAGATAGAGGTGCCCGAGGTCAGCGAGCGCACTCTGGGTCAGTTGATATATTTCTTTGAGTTTGCCTGCGGCGTGAGTGCCTATATGAATGGCGTCAACCCGTTTAACCAGCCCGGCGTCGAGGCCTACAAGAGCAATATGTTCCGTCTGCTTGGCAAGCCGGGAGTGTAATTGCCCGTTATCTTACATATAATATAATGTGTCTGGCTAAACTCCTTAGGGGTTTGCCAGGCACATTATGCTTATGGCACGTGCGGTTAGAACGGCAGATCGCCCAATGGCTCGGTGTCGTCGTTGAGTATCGAGGCCAGCGGGTCGTCATCAGCAGCAGACACAGTGTCGTCCTGACGCTGACGGTGACCCAGTATGGTGAAGTTCTCCGCCACTACCTCGGTCATGTAGCGTTTGTTGCCGTCGCGATCTTCCCACGATCGGGTCTGCAGTTTGCCTTCAACGTATATCTGTGTGCTCTTGCGGAGCAGTTTTTCGGCAATTTCGGCTAAGTTGCGCCAGCACACCACGGTGTGCCACTCGGTGTGTTCTACGCGCTCGCCATCGCGGTTGCGGCGATATTCGGTTGTAGCTAGTGGAAACGAAGCTTTTTTAACCACCATCTGCGAGTCTTGGCCACGAGAGTCTTGTGGGAAGCATACAACATCGGGATCTTTGCCGAGGTTGCCTATCAGAATTACTTTGTTTACTCCAGTCATCAGGGTTGTGTTTGGGTGTTAAAAATCGAATGCGAAATTACTACTTTTTTTTAATTTGGATGATATAAAGATATTCACAATCGGTTAAAATCAATATAATTGTCAAAGGGGTGAAATTTGCAAATATGGGTGACTCGAAAGGTCTTCAGTAGGTCGAGAAACGGTGTAACATGCTGAGAAAACTATGTTAAATTTTATTTTTATAACAATTGTAATTTATTGTAATACAGAGTTGTTTATTTTACGAAATGTTAAAAATTTGATTTTTGCGACTTTCGAGGGCAAAAAAGTTTTGCCATGTCAGAAAAAAGTGCGACTTTTGCACCCGCTTTTGAAAAGAAAAAAGTGCTAATAAAGTAACGTAAACAATAAAAAAATAGTGTAACAATGTCAAAGATTTGTGAAATTACCGGCAAGAAAGTGGTGGTTGGAAACCATGTTTCGCACTCGCGCATCCATACCAAACGCACCTTTTCGCCCAACCTGCAGCTCAAGAAATTCTATATTCCCGAAGAGGATATGTGGATTACCCTCAAGGTCTCGGCCAAGGGTATGCGCATCATTAACAAGAAAGGCGTCCTGGCCGCCCTCAACGATGCCGCCGCACAGGGTCATCTGCAGTTCTAACCCAGAAAGAAAAACAGTTTATTAACCCATAAAAGAAAGAGGTATAAAAAATGATTGTAGTTCCCATTAAAGAAGGCGACAACATTGAGCGCGCTTTGAAGAAACTCAAAAGAAAATTCGAGAAGACCGGCGTGGTCAAGGAGCTTCGCGATCGTCAGAAGTTCACCAAGCCGTCCGTCATAAACCGTGAGCGTCGCATCAAGGCCATCTACATCCAGAAGTTGCGCCAGAAAGAGCTCGATATGTAATCCTAATCCGGTTACGGAACACGCTTAGAGGCGAGCAGTTACGATTTTGCTGCTCGCCTTTTTTGTGCCTGTTGTCGAGGTGGTTGCGTCGGAGCAGTGCAATCTTAACAAAAATGTAACATCGCCATTGCCAAAAGTGATGTATCTTTGCAATCGGTAATACACCTTATATTATTATAACAATAAACTGAAAAATAACACTTTAAAGAGATGGATGCCTGGAACATAGCCTGTATAATCCTAAAATTGGCCGGAGCCCTGGCCGTTTTCCTCTTCGCCATGAAGCTCATGAGCGAGGGTCTGCAGAAAATTGCCGGTAGCAAAATGCGCGCCGTGCTGAAGAAAATCACTGGCAACCCGCTGAGCGGAATCCTGACCGGTACGGCAG
>JAIKVZ010000059.1 GCA_024685285.1 Bacteroidales bacterium | reverse complement strand
TTCTATAATCTCTCTCTTCACCTTATCCACTTCGGAGAGATTTAGCGTGTCAAGGTATGTGTTCACGGCCTGGGGCATACCACCGACAAGCATATAGAGACGGAAATCCCTCATAAGCTTACGAGTGACGGCATCACCTAATGACTGACATTTCTTGAAGGTTTCACCCATAAGGGATACGGTAACAGTATCACCCAGAGCCCATCGAAATTCCTCATAGTCCATCGGATACATGGTTATACGTGTTTCTTCACTTGGAATGACGATGTTCTGGACATTCTTTTTGATGGAAAGCAGAGATCCTGTTTCAATATAATCAAAGCGATGGTCTTTAACCAGATACTTGATGGCCTGACGGGTCTCCGGACTCATTTGTATCTCGTCAAAAATGATAACCGATTCACGCTCGTACAAGGTGACCCCATAAATGAATTGCAGCTGGGTAAAAAAGTAATCGCGGTCGGAAATATGTTGAACCGCATTCCAAAGAGATTCTGGAGCATCGGAGAAATCGACCACTATATAGGATTTGTATTCGCGACGGGCGAACTCCTCGGCTATGGTTGACTTCCCCACACGGCGAGCGCCCTTAATCAGCAGGGCTGTCTTGCCCTGCCTGCTTTGCTTCCATTGAAGCATCTCGTTGTAAATCTTACGTTTGAATACTCGATACTTTGGCATATTGATAATGTATTTCGGTTGCAAAGATACGCTTTTTTTATTTATCCCCGAATTTTTTTTGAGAAAAATGTACAAAATCCCCAAATTTTTCCCATCAAAACTGTATAAAATCCCCAAATTTTGATAATATAAAAAATGATCGCATATGCGTATGCGCGCACATGTGACCGGTCAATATATAATGAAAGATTTTGTATTTTTGTAGGATTATTTTGGCCGGTGGGGCAATAATTCGAGGTGTTTTGCGTTATATAATAATTATGGACAATGTCAAACAACTTGAGACTCAGCCGATAGGCAAGCTGCTGCTCGCCTACGCCCTGCCGGCCGTCATTACGCAGGTGGTGGCATCGATATATAATATCGTCGACCGTGTATTCCTCGGGCAATATGTCGGAGCCTTGGCCATAGCGGGCTTGGCTATAACCATGCCCATCATGAACATCATCCACGCTTTGGGCTCGTTGGTTGGCGTGGGTGCATCGAGCCGCATGAGCATTGTGCTGGGGCGCAAGGATATGCGATGGGCCGAGAAGATTCTGGGCAACAGTATGCTGCTCACTTTCTTTTTCGGTTTTCTCTTCGTCACCGGAGGCTACCTGTTCATGGACCGCATTCTCGAGCTTTTCGGCGCCTCGCAAGACACCATAGGCTATGCACGCGAGTATATGCAGATTGTGCTCCCGGGTATGTTCCTCACAACCATCACTTTCAACCTCACAGGCCTTATACGCGCCAGCGGCTACCCCACCAAGAGTATGTGGATTATGGCCGGCGGCGCAATCCTCAACATACTGCTCGACGCGCTCTTTATCAGTGTTCTGGACTGGGGCATTGCCGGAGCCGCATGGGCCACCACCATATCGATGGCAAGCACCGCCTTGGTGGCAGTGCAGCACTTCGTCGCCCCCAAGTCGTTCATCCGTTTCAAGCGCCACGCCTGGGCCCCGAAGCTCTACATCTTCCGCAACGTGCTGCTGATAGGCCTGAGCCCCTTCTTAATGAACTTCGCCGCCTCGTTTGTGGTGGCACTGCTCAACCGCCAGCTCATTCGCTACGGCGGCGACCTGGCTGTGGGCGCCTACGGCATTGTCAACACCTACTGCGCCTTCATGGTTATGTTCATCCTCGGCCTGTGCCAGGGTATGCAACCCATAGCCGGCTACAACTACGGCGCCGGCCACAACCACCGTCTGCGCGACGTGTTCACGCTGACCATGAAAGTGTCGTTGACGGTGGGCACGCTGGGAGCCCTGCTGGCAATGGTTGTTCCGCGTATCATTCTGCGTGCCTTCACCGACAGCACCGAGCTGCTCAACATAGGTGTGCCTGCTATGCGCTACCTCAACGTCATGATGCCGCTCATAGCCTTCACCATCACCAACTCGCAGTTCTTCCAGTCTATCGACAAGCCGTGGATAGCCATAGCCACCTCGCTCTCGCGCCAGGTGCTTTTCCTCATACCGCTTATGTACATCATACCCTCCATAAGGGTCTCGATGGGCGGCGACGGGCTCACGGGAGTGTGGATGACCTGCACCCTGTGCGACGTGTTGGGAGCCATGCTGGCCGGAGCGCTGCTGTGCAGCCAGCTCAAGGTCTTCAAACCCGGCTATACGGCGCCACTGCGCAGACCCCGCAAAGAGGCCGGCCCTAAGAACCCCGAAGATTAGAACTCAAAACCTCAAGCCATGACCACACCCAGCGCCGCACCGCAAAAACAGCTTATACCCAACACCTTCGGCATCAAGGTTCACGCTTCGCGTATGCTCACCATAAACCATGCCGACGACCTCGAAGGCCTCACCTTCGACCCGTTGCCCCTCATTGTGGGAGCCGGCAGCGATATGGTTTTCACCCGCGACTACCCCGGGACGGTGCTGCGCCTGGCCGACCGCAGCGAGGCCCGCGTGCTGCCCGACGGCACCGTTGAGGCGTGGGGCGGCATGAAGTTCGACGATCTGGTGCAGTGGACCCTCGACCGCGGTCTCTACGGCCTCGAGAACCTCAGCGCCATACCCGGCACCGTGGGGGCCTCGGTGGTGCAGAATGTAGGAGCCTACGGGGCCGAGGCGGCTCAGTTTGTGGCAAGTGTGGAGACGGTGGACTTGACGACCGCCCAGCGCCGCACTTATAGCGCCGCCGAGTGCCGTTTTGGCTACCGCACATCGCGTTTCAAAGCCGAACCCAACCGCGAGCTGGTGGTGCGCGTATGCTTCAAACTCGGCAACACCTTTGTGCCCAACCTCGGTTACAAAGCCCTCGAGAATATGCCGCACGCCAACGCCGGCCAACTGCGCGAAGCCATTGCCGAGCTTCGTTGGGGCAAATTGCCGCGTCCCGAGGTGCATGGCTCGGCAGGCAGCTTTTTCAAAAACCCCATAGCCGACAGCGCCACCGTTGAGCGGCTGCTGCAGCAATACCCCGATATGCCGGTATACCCCGGTGGCAAGCTTGCTGCCGGATGGCTCATAGAACGTGCCGGCTGGAAAGGCCGCACCCTGGGCCGTGCCGGAGTGTGGCCAAAGCAGGCCCTGGTGCTTTACAACACCGGCGGCTGCACCGGAGCCGAGGTGGTTGAGTTGGCGCAAGCCATAGTGGCCGACGTGCAGAAGCAGTTCGGAATAACACTTTCGCCAGAGGCTATAATCATCTGAAACACAGGCTAAACAGGGGCTATCGTCGCCAAAACTATCTTGCCCGTCGAAGCAGACCCGATGTTGACCCGATGTCAACCCGACCTTAACCCGAACCTAACCCAAGTATTTTACTGATTTACAGTGCAATGCGTTGCAAGTGCCGTTAAAGCGTTGTAAGCCACTAAGCCACAGGCAATTTCGAGGCTTCGCTCGTCGACGATGAGGTTCGGCCGGTGAAGGTTGCTGAAGGGTGTCCCGGGTTCGTGTATGCCTATGCGGAAATAGCACGACGGGATTTTCTGCTGGAAGAACGAGAAATCCTCGGCCGTCATGCGCAGGTCGAGCCACTCGACGTTGTCGGCGCCGAGGTAGGCGCAGGCGTTGTCGTAGACCTGCTGGGTGCAGCGGTCGTCGTTGATGACCGGCGGGTAGCCGTAGTCGATGAAGAGGTCGCACTCGGCACCCATGGCTTCGGCCACCCCGCAGCTGATGCGGCGTATGAGGTCGTGGCTGCGCAGACGCCACTGGTCGTCGAAGGAGCGTATGATGCCCTCCATCTTGACGGTTTCGGGTATGATGTTGGTGCGTCCGCCCATGGCTTCCATCTTGCCGATGGTTAGTACCGTGGGCATCATGGGTGCGGCATTGCGGCTTACAACCTGCTGCAGTGCAACGACGATGTGGCTGGCCACGAGTATTGGGTCGACACTCAGGTGGGGTGTTGCGCCGTGGCCGCCGCGGCCGGTGATGGTCCAATAGAGTTCGTCGGTCGAGGCCATGTATTTGCCTTTCTTCATGCCCACGTGGCCGCAGTCCATCTCGGGCAGGCAGTGGAAGGCATAGATTTCGTTGGGCATAACCTCGTCGAAGAGGCCGTCGTCCATCATCATGCGGGCGCCGCCCGGGTATTTCTCTTCAGAGGGCTCGAAGATGAACATGATACTGCCGCGTATCTGACTGCGCAGCTGTGTGAGTATGTTGGCAGCCCCGAGCAGCGAGCAGGTGTGCATATCGTGGCCGCAGGCGTGCATAACGCCTGGGTTTTCGCTGGCGAAGGGTAGGCCGGTGGCCTCCATGATGGGCAGGGCGTCGTAGTCGGCCCGCAGTGCCACGCAGTAGCTGTCGGGCTCCTGTGCGCCGTGCAGCATGGCCATTACGCCGGTGCCGCCAATGCCGGTGCGGGGTTCGAGGCCCATCTGGCGCAGCCGCTCGGCCACGAAGGCCATGGTGCCGTGTTCTTCCTGGCTCAGCTCGGGGTGGCGGTGCATCCAGCGACGCCACTGCACAACCTCGTCAAATTGGTTGTGAGCCATCTGTTTTATTGTGTCGATAAGGTTTTCCACTGCCTGTTGCGATATGTTTAGATGGTTGTATTGAAAAGTGTCTGCAGCTCGGTGCGTAGCCGCTCTGCCGACGAGAACTGAATGCCGTGCAGTCCAACGGCGTTGGCGGCGGCCACGTTGTCGGCATTGTCGTCGACGAAGACGGTCTCTGCCGGGTCGAGGCCGAAGCGGTCGAGAAGCAGACGGAATATGGCGGGGTCGGGCTTGACCAAGTGGACGTCGCCCGATACCACGTAGCGGTCAATCTTTTGCAGTATGCCGAAGCGTTGCCGCGCTATTGGAAATGTCTCCATGCTCCAGT
Organism: Bacteroidales bacterium; assembly: GCA_024685285.1. Taxonomy (GTDB): domain Bacteria; phylum Bacteroidota; class Bacteroidia; order Bacteroidales; family P3; genus Colimorpha. The sequence continues at coordinate 7,603 of JAIKVZ010000059.1, read as the reverse complement.
TGGTGAGGCCGTAGACCTCGATGTCCCGGCGAGCTGTCAGGTCGTCGAGCAGGCTGCTCATGCCCGGCACTTCGCCGGTGAGCATATCGGCCCAGCGCGAGCGGTAGAGCTCTAAGGCCTCGGCATAGTCCGGAAAACGGCTTTTCAACTCGGCAATGCAGAGCTCCTGGCTCTCGCCACAGTCTATGCGCAGACGCCACTCGGGGGTGCACACGTGGCGCATAAACGACCACACCTCGGCGTCGCTGCCGAAGTAGTCGCCGAATACGCGCTCCGGTTCCCATTTGACGAGCACGTTGCCGTAGTCGAAAACGATGTTTTTCACCGGTTGGAATACATTTCTTCGTAATACTTAAGGTAATCGCCGCTGGTTACATTGTCCATCCACTCCTGGTTGTCGAGGTACCAACGGACGGTCTTCTCAATGCCCTCCTCGAACTGCAGGCTGGGTTCCCAGCCGAGCTCGCGTTGCAGCTTGCTGCTGTCGATGGCGTAGCGCATATCGTGGCCGGCACGGTCGGTGACATAGGTGATGAGGTCCATGTCGGCGCCCTCGGGACGGCCCAGCAGGCGGTCCACAGTATTGATGACCACCTTTATAATGTCGATGTTCTTCCACTCGTTGAAGCCGCCGATGTTGTAAGTCTCGGCTACCTTGCCCTTGTGGAAGATGAGGTCGATGGCTCTGGCGTGGTCCTCGACATAGAGCCAGTCGCGCACATTCTCACCCTTGCCGTATACGGGTAGCGGCTTGCGGTGGCGGATATTGTTGATGAAAAGAGGTATGAGCTTTTCGGGGAACTGATAGGGGCCGTAGTTGTTGCTGCAATTGGTCACTATAGTGGGCATGCCGTAGGTATCGTGGAATGCGCGCACGAAGTGGTCGCTCGAGGCCTTGGCGGCACTGTAGGGGCTGTGGGGCTGGTACTTGAGGTCTTCGGTGAAGAACTTCTCGCCATAGGCCAGGTGGTGCTCGCCGCTGCTGGCCTTGGTGGTAAACGGCGGTTTGATGCCTTCGGGGTGGGTCATCTCCAGGGCGCCGTAGACCTCGTCGGTCGAGATGTGATAGAAGCGTTTGCCCTCGAACCTCTCCGGCAGGCTCTCCCAGTAAAGTTTTGCGGCCTGTAGGAGGCTGAGGGTGCCCATCACGTTGGTCTGTGCAAAGGTGAAAGGGTCTTTGATGGAGCGGTCAACATGGCTCTCGGCGGCGAGGTGGATGATGCCGTCGACGTGCTCGTCCTGCATGAGCTTGTAGACGCCCTCGAAGTCGCAGATGTCCATACGGACAAACTTGTAGTTGGGCTTATTCTCGATGTCCTTGAGGTTGGCCAGATTTCCGGCGTAGGTCAGCTTGTCGAGGTTGATGATACGGTAATGCGGGTACTTGTTGACCATTAGCCTCACAACGTGCGAGCCTATGAAACCGGCGCCTCCGGTGACAATAATGTTGCGTTTAAAGTTCAACTTTTTCATACTTTAAAAATTTTTGCAAAGGTACACATTTTTCTTGACATAGTCATCAACTTGTGCAAAAAATGCGAAATTAAAAACATAATTTATTGCAATTCAAAAAAAAAGCGTACTTTTGCAGTTTGACCGACCTTGTGCGGTCCTGCTTACAAAACTGTATATTAACAAATTAGAGAAAACACCGACTTCGAAAACATGGACAAGAAATCTATCATAGGCTTAGTTCTGATATTTGCAATCTTTGTTGGGTATATGTTTTGGGTGGCGCCATCGAAAGAGGAGATGGCCGAAATGCAACGCCGACACGACTCTGTAGTGGCCGCCTACAACGACTCGGTTGAGCAGGCCGCGCTGCTTGCCGCCGAGCAGGCCCGACTTGACAGCCTCGCCACTGAAGGCGACACCGCCGCCCAGTCGCAGTTGAGCCGCAAAAACCACGCCGACATGGGCGCTTTCAACGTAAGCGCAACCGGCGAAGAAACCATGGTGCAGGTGAACACCGATAATCTGCAAATGCAGTTCAGTTCGCTCGGCGCCCGTGTGAGCAACGTCACATTGACCGACTACACCACTTTTGACAGCCTTCCTTTGCAGCTTGTTGCTAACGAGGAGAACAACATGAATCTTGTCTTTTCTACCGAGGACAACCGAGTGGTGAACACCAAAGACCTCTACTTCCAGGTATTTGTCGGCAATGAACCATACAACAGTGAGCCGTTGATGTTGAGCGGAGAAGACTCGCTGCGACTGTGTTTCCGTGCTGCTGTGACAGCCGACAGCAACACCGACGGCGAGCATTATTTGGAGTTCGTGTATACCTTGCACGGTTCGTCATACGAAGTCGATTTCGACATCAACTTCCATGGCCTCAGCAACGTAGTGCGCCGCACACCCTACATGGACTTCACTTGGAAGAACACTATGAATCGCCAGGAGAAGGTGGATCGCAGTGCCCGCGGCAGCCGCAACCGCAACAAAGACCCGGAGCGTTTCAACAGCAACGTATATTTCAAGCCGGTGAAAGATAAGGTCGACAACCTTAAACTGGGACGTGATGACAACAAGCAGGTCAAAACACAGGTGAAGTGGGTTGCCTACAAACAACAGTTCTTTGCTGCCATCTTAGTGGCCGACAACTACTTTGAAAATGCCGACCTTTCGCTGACTACCGACCGCAGCAACGAACAGCCCAACTACCTATGCGACATGGGCTCTGTGATAGGCCTTACCTACGAGAGCGACCATGACTGCACCATTCCGATGAACTTTTATTTCGGCCCAACCAAATATCGCGACCTCCGCTCCATGCACCAAGGTTTTGAGCGTATGCTGCCGCTCGGTTGGGGCTTTTTCCTTACGCAGTGGATTTCTCGCTATGTCATAATTCCTGTGTTCAACTTCTTGGAGCGTTTCAACTGGAACTACGGTATAATCATCATTGTGCTCACTTTCTTGCTGCGCTTGGTTCTATTTCCCGTCACTTTCAAGTCCTATCAGGGCTCTGCTATAATGCGCATACTCAAACCAGAGATGGATGCGCTGAACAAAAAATACCCCAACCAGGATCAGGCCATGCAGAAACAGCAGGAAATGTCCAAGATACAGAAGAAAGCCGGTTACAGTCCTATGGCCGGTTGTTTGCCTGCGTTGGTGCAGTTACCAATTCTGTGGGCCATGTTCCGCTTCTATCCCGCTGCTATCGAGCTGAGACAGAAACCGTTCCTGTGGTGCGACGACCTCTCTACATACGACTCCATCCTCGACTTTGGTTTCAACGTACCTCTCTACGGCGACCACATCTCGCTTTTCTGTCTGTTAATGTTTGCCGTGCAGATGTTCTACACATGGTACTCCATGAAGGCCACTGGTAGCCAGATGAATATGCCTGGCATGAAGCTCATGATGTATTTCATGCCGTTTATGATGTTGTTCCTCTTCAACAGTCAGAGCGCCGCCCTCAACCTTTACTACCTCTGCTCGCTATCCATAACCATGGCACAGATGATTTTGATTCGCAAGTTCACCAGCGAAAAGAAAGTCCGCGCCCGTATGGCTGCTTATGATGCCAGCCACAAGAACAAGCCTCAGAAGAAGAGCAATTTCCAGAAACGCCTTGAGGAGATGCAACGTATGAGCGAGGAGATGCAACGCCAACAAAAACGCAAATAATTATAAAGTCTAAATAAACCAATCCAAAAACCGTAAGAGTATGGTAGTAGCATTATTGGCTATATTTATTGTGGGCTACGCTTGCATAGCGCTGGAACACCCACTTAAGGTCAACAAGACAGCCACAGCCTTGATGTTGGGCACATTCCTGTGGACATTCTTTATGTTTTGCCACGGGACTGCACAACCCGGCATGGATAGCGACACCTGGCACAGCTTCATCAGTAGCCACCTTATCGAGAACCTCGGCGAAACAGCCGAAATTGTGTTCTTCTTGCTCGGAGCAATGACAATCGTCACCTTGATTGAGGACTATCAGGGCTTCCGTGTCATCACCGACAAGATTACCACCACCGACAAGAAGAAGTTGCTGTGGGTTATCTCCATTCTTACATTCTTCCTCTCGGCCTTGCTCGACAACATGACCACCGCAATAGTCATGGTAGCCCTGTTGCGCAAACTCATTGCCGACCGCAAAGAACGCTGGCTCTATGCCGGTATGGTTATCCTCGCTGCCAACGCCGGCGGCGCATGGAGCCCCATTGGCGACGTCACCACTATCATGCTCTGGATTGGCGGACAGGTGACTACCGTCAACATCATTGTCAAGACCCTCATAGCTTCGTTAGTGTGCATGGTGGTGCCCGTGCTCATCATCGGTGCCACCCTCAAGGGCAATATCGAGCGTCCCACCGACAACACTTCGGGAGTCGAGGTGCCGCAACATCTTCGCCGTCTTATCCTCATCATGGGCATCGGCGCTCTTATCTTTGTGCCTATATTCAAGACTCTCACCCACCTGCCGCCATACCTCGGAATGCTCTTCGGCTTGGCCGTTCTATGGCTCACCACCGAGATAATAAGCCGCAAGTACGAGAAAGAAGGCCACAAGCTACCTACCGCCGTGAGCACGCTTGAGCATATCGACAATCCCACCATCCTTTTCTTCCTCGGTATATTGATGGCCGTCAGCTGCCTCAAGGTGGCCGGCATACTAGGTTCGCTTGCCAGTGGCCTCAACAGCACCTTCGGCACCGAAGCCCCCGGCTTCTTCATCATCGACCTTATCATTGGCGTCCTGTCGTCGGTGGTCGACAATGTGCCTCTGGTGGCCGCCACAATGGGCATGTACCCGCTGGGCGACGGCGCCGTGTTCGCGGTCAACCATCCCTTCTGGGAGTTCCTGGCTTACTGCGCCGGAACAGGCGGCAGCCTGCTCATCATCGGCTCGGCAGCCGGTGTGGCCGTCATGGGTATGGAGAAAATCGACTTCATTTGGTATTTGAAGAAGATAACCCTCCTCGCTCTCGCTGGCTACATTGCGGGTGCCATTGTGTTTGTAGCCATGGATGTCACACTGTTTGAACAGGTGGCATGGTTGCGCGATTTGGTATAACACAGGCAATGAAACAACTCTGGCTCGACTTCAAGCAACGTCCCCTGTGGCGCAAGGTGCTCGATGTGGCTGTGCTGCTTTTCGCACTGGCCGGTTTCGCCATCATAGGAGCCTGGGCTCTCTATCAGACTGGCATAACCAATAACCGCGGAGCCGTCGACAAGAATTACCGCTACCTGCTGTCGGTGTCGGAGATGGAGAACCTGACTGCCAGCCAGCTCACCCCGCAGCGGCAAAACGAGCTGTGGAGCCAGCAATGTGCCCGACTGGCTGCCTTCGGCCGCTACTACCCCGTCAACGCGCGCCTTATCATGCAGGCCGCGCAAAGCAGCGGCAACCCGGCCGTGGCCGACCGTATGCTGGCAGCTGCCGAGATGTATATCGACGACGCTTCACCCTACAACAACCTGGCAGACGAGCTCGTCGACATCCTCACCGCCAAGCCCCAGCAGCAGCGCCCCAACGTCATTCCTTGGATGAATACCCCCGAGTGGGAGGCCCTGCGCACCGCCATTGCACGCGACAGTGCCCTCATCAACGAGGCCGGCCGCCTCACAGGTGTCGAACCGCGCCTCATCGTAGGCTGTTTGGTGGGCGAGCAGATCAGGCTCTTCAACTCCAAACGCGAGATGTTCAAGAAATACCTCGGCCCCGTCAAGATGCTCAGCGTCCAGAGCCAGTTCAGCTACGGCGTCAACGGCATCAAGGATTTTACTGCCGAGGCTGTGGAACAGCACCTGAAAGACCCCACGTCGGAGTTCTATATGGGTCGCGGCTACGAGCACCTGCTCGACTTCGAGACCGACGACCACGTCACCGAGCGCTACAACCGCCTAGTCGACTACCGCAACCACCTCTACTCCTACATCTACACCGGCTGCATACTGCATCAGACCATGCTCCAGTGGCGCCGCGCGGGCTACGACATCAGCGACCGCCCCGACATACTCTTCACCCTCTTCAACGTGGGCTTCTCGCAGTCGGTGCCCAAGGCCGACCCAGTGTGCGGCGGCAGCCATATCGAGGTCGACGGCCGTATGTACACCTTCGGCGCCCTCGGGTTCGACTTCTACTACAGCGGCGAACTCGCCAACATCTACCCCTTCCAGGCCCAGCGTTTCATCGAGAAGGACCGAGCCCTGACGCAGCAGGAGATAGAACAGATACAGGCCAATATGAGCAACTGCAGCCGTCCGCAGCGCGGCCTTGAGTACCGCCGCGACAGCGCCGACGCCAACCCCGCCGCCACCCTCGACGAGCCGCCAGACCCCTTCGGCATCGACCACTCGCAGGTGCAGCCCCTCGACCACATCCCGCAATAATCCGCAAACTGATATTGCGATAGCACGAAAAACATAAACCATTGAAAACCAGTCTGTTGTAAAATATCATACAACAGGCTGGTTTTCAATAACATAGATAGGTTAGGTTCGGGTTAAGGTCGGGTTGAGGTCGGGTCAACATCGGAGGCGTCCGCCCAGCCTCCGAACAAATGCCGACCAAAGTGCGGTAAATCAAGGCGATAGCATAAAACAATGCTGCAAAGACTGCTGATGTTCAGTGCTTTGCAGCATTTGGTTGTTGGCAGGCTGTCTCTATTGCAGCTGCTGCTTGAGGTAGGCGGGCAGGTTGTCGACTGCCACGCGCTCTTGCTGCATGGTGTCGCGGTGGCGCACGGTGACGGCGTTGTCGCCGAGGGTGTCATTGTCCACCGTGATGCAGAAGGGGGTGCCTATGGCGTCCTGGCGGCGGTAGCGGCGGCCTATGGCGTCTTTCTCGTCGTATTGCACCATGAGGTCGTATTTGAGCATATCGACTATCTCGCGGGCCTTTTCGGGCAGGCCGTCTTTCTTGACCAACGGCAGCACGGCGGCTTTGTAGGGGGCTAGCTTGGCGGGCAGGCTGAGCAGGGTGCGGGTGGTGCCGTCCTCGAGGGTCTCCTCTTTGAGGGCGTGGCTGAAGATGGCCAGGAAGGTGCGGTCGACGCCGATGGAGGTCTCTATGACGTAGGGGGTGTAGCTCTCGTTGAGCTCGCTGTCGAAGTACTGCAGCTTTTTGCCGCTGAACTCGCTGTGGCGCGAGAGGTCGAAGTCGGTGCGCGAGTGTATGCCCTCGAGCTCCTTGAAGCCGAAGGGGAAGAGAAACTCGATGTCGGTGGCGGCGTTGGCATAGTGGGCCAGCTTTTCGTGGTCGTGGAAACGGTAGTTGGAGGCGTCGATGCCGAGGCTGAGGTGCCATTTGAGGCGCTCCTCTTTCCAGTAGCGGAACCATTCGAGCTCGGTGCCTGGGCGCACAAAGAACTGCATCTCCATCTGCTCGAACTCGCGCATACGGAATATGAACTGGCGTGCCACAATCTCGTTGCGGAAGGCTTTGCCTATCTGGGCTATGCCGAAAGGTATTTTCTGGCGGCTCGACTTCTGCACGTTGAGGAAGTTGACAAAGATGCCCTGAGCCGTTTCGGGACGCAGGTAGAGGGTGTCGGTCTCGCCCTCGACGGAGCCCATGCGAGTGGCGAACATGAGGTTGAACTGGCGCACGTCGGTCCAGTTGCGGGTGCCGCTGATG
>JAIKVZ010000027.1 GCA_024685285.1 Bacteroidales bacterium | reverse complement strand
GTGACCCGCTTGTAGGCGAGAGGCTGCCCCGTGGTGCGATCTACCAGATGTCCTTGCGAAGGAGAGAGGCCAGAGTGTCTGCTCGGCTTGAGGGGTGTATCGTAGGCGAAGAAGGCGGCATCGGCACTTTGGTACTCCTCGAAGCACAGCGAGCTGTCGGTATATGCCACCAGGTAGTAGTCGCCCTGTGGCACGTGGGGCAGGGCTATCAGATAGGAATGCGTCAGGTGGTCGCCCAGGTCGGGCAGCGGCTGCTGCCATTGTGCCACGGATGGGAGCCGCAAAAGGGTGTCGGCGTGTTTCTTCCAGCCTCGGCTGTCCTCAAGTAGCTGCTGCGACACTATCTTGAATTTGAGCAGCGGCGTGTTGCACGCCTCCACCACAGCCATGCGGTGGCGTTTCGACGACTCGGTTTGGTTATAGTGCAGCTTATAGCGCTGCTGGCAGATGTTCCTCCGCAGCTGTCGGCATAGGTAAGCACCGTAAGTGTTGGGATAGCGCCGCTCCGTCTCGAGGCAGAGTTGCTCAGCCTTCACCCTCTGCCTGTTGAAGTCGAAATTCTCCGCCTGCCTTAGGCACAGCATGGCGCGCATATCGTCGGTGGCAAGCAGGGGGCGGTAGTAGCGGGCAAGGCTGTCGAGGGTGAGGAGTTTGATATTGCTGCTGTAGCACACCTCGTAACGTTGCAGGTCGAGCCACAGCCTCGTATCGGCAGGGCTTGAGGCATAGAGCTCCGCCACCCGCCGATGTAGCGAGAGGGGGTAGGGCAATTCAGAATCGAGAATTGAGAGTTGAGAATTGGCTGTCGCGCCCGGATGATTTTGAGAATTGAACATCGGCTTCAGCACATTGTCGCGCACGGCAGGTGTGAGTTTGGCGAGGTCGATGCGGTGCTCCGAGGGTTCGAGCAGTGTCTGCACCAATATGCCTAACAGGGTAGTGTCTAAAGGTGGAAGGGTGATGCTGTCGTTAGTTGGGTTGCGGAACAAGCGACGGTAGGGGTGTGTGTCGGCCCTCCGCAGTGCGTCGGCCTGTGCCAACACATGGTCGGCACATGCCATCAGCGTGTCCTCCATACGTTGGCGGTGCCATCGGAAGTACTTCATGTTGGGGTCGTCGGAAGGTTTGTTGCGGTCCAGACGGTAATTATATTTCGAATACAGGCTGTTGTAGGTCTGAAAGAGGAAGGCGTACGCCACTGCGCGGTCCACGCCCTGCAGTCTGCGTGCCAAAAGACTGTAGCGCATCAGGGCCGAGTCGTCGGCATCTTTGCTGTAGGCATAGTCGAGTGCCGTGAGGTAGAAAGCTGCGGTGAGCAACTCGGTGCCGTTGCCGTCGGCGAGAGCCTGACGGTAATACCCCTGTGCCAAGGGGTAGGCAGTGGCGTATTTCGCCTTGCCGATAAGGGTGTCAAGACGGTCCCATCGGTTGCTTTGCGCTGTGGCAGTCAATGCAGTCAGTACGATGAGGCATAGAAGAAACGCTCTTTTCATTGCAGTATGAGATAATCGTTTTTAGAATTGCAAATATACGTTATTTTTCTCGAATTATAAGAAAGTTGCCGCCTGGCGGCCAGTTTTCATAACGTTTAGAGCCAAAAAAGAGGCAAAAAGTGACAGCAGAGATTTTTTTGCATCCGTTTTCCAGATGTCCCGACGGGCCGGACAGCGTGGCTCCACGTGCTGATGCCGCTGCTTCGCGCGGAATTTACAATATTTTCTGCAGGAGTTACGCCAACTTTCCCCAACGTTCGCCAACTTTCCAATATTTTCGCATATTTACCCCAACTTACCCCAACCCGGCTTTTGGAGCCGTCGTTGTGACGCTCCTTCGCCGACCGTTTTTCTTCAGTTTTTCCTCAGTTTTTCCTTTCTGAAAGGAAGAACGAAGGAAGAACGAAGGAAGAACTGAGGAAGAAGGAGCGAATCTGCGTCGGCGCAACATGGGTTCGCCAAGGGGGAAAAAATAGAGAGCCGGCACCAAAGTGTCGGCCCTCGTTAATATGAAAAGGAGGTTATTTACAGCAGTTTTTTCTTTAGGTTGAGAATCATGTCGTCGGTCATGCGCTCCAGGTCGTACTGTGGGTTCCAGCCCCATTCGTTGCGGGCGCAGCTGTCGTCCATCTTGTCGGGCCAGCTGTCGGCGATGGCCTGTTTGATGGGTTCGGGCTCATAGACCATCTCGAAGTTGGGATAGCGTTTCTTGATGGTGTTGTAGATGATTTCAGGGTCGAAGCTCATGGCGGTGACGTTGAAGCTGTTGCGGTGCACCAGCTTGGTGGGGTCGGCCTCCATGATGTCAATCATGGCTTTCTGGGCGTCGGGCATGTACATCATGTCCATGTAGGTGCCTTTCTTCAGCGGGCAGACGAATTTCTCGCCCTTGACGGCAGCATAGTAAATCTCCACAGCGTAGTCGGTGGTACCGCCGCCGGGAAGGGTCATGTGGCTGATGAGACCGGGGAAGCGGACACTGCGGGTATCGACGCCGAAGCGGGTGAAATAGTAGTCGGAGAGCAGCTCGCCGGTCACCTTGGTGACGCCGTAGATGGTGTTGGGGCGCTGGATGGTGTCCTGCGGGGTGTTGTCGTGGGGTGTGCTGGGGCCGAAAGCACCGATGGAGGATGGGGTGAAGACGGCGCAACCGAAAAGGCGTGCCACCTCGAGGCAGTTGACCAGCGAGCCGATACCCACGTTCCAGCCCAGCATGGGGTTGAGCTCGGCGGTGGCACTGAGGATGGCGGCCAAGTTGTAGATGGTGTCGATGTTGTACTGTTTGACGGCGGTGGCAATCTGCATAATCTGCGTGCTGTCGATGCGCTCGACGGGTCCGCGCTCGTAGGGGTCGCCCTTGAGGGGACGAAGATCGCTGCACACCACGTTGGTGTCGCCGTAAATGTCTCTCAAATTACGTGTGAGCTCGCTTCCAATCTGTCCGCCCGCACCGACTATTAAAATCTTCTTCATTGCTATTGTGTGTTTATTGATTTGCGATGATTGTGTGTATTGTTCTTGTTGCCAAAGGTTTAGATGTTGTATAACCTTGCGCTGGCAACTGCAAATATACGAAAATAAATCTGATTATATGCGTGTGTATGTAAAAAAAATTTGTCGGGTTTCGGAAAAAGGTGTATCTTTGCAATTCGAAATTTAACCGAAAGACTGTTATGGGAATTAGTATTTTCGCGCTCATTATAGGAGCAATTTTCGTCAACAATGTGGTTCTGGCCCAGTTCCTTGGCATATGCCCGTTCCTGGGTGTTAGCAAGGATGTCAAGAGCTCAATTGGCATGGGTGGGGCAGTGTTGTTTGTTATGCTGCTGGCCACTTTGGTGACATACTTGGTCATGCACTACATACTTGAGCCGCTACATCTGCAGTATCTGCAAACTATTGCCTATATTCTGGTTATAGCCGGCTTGGTGCAGATGGTCGAGATTGTGCTCAAGAAGATTGCTCCGGCCCTGTATCAGGCTCTGGGAGTTTTCCTGCCGCTCATCACTACCAACTGCGCTGTGCTTGGTGTGGCCTTGCTGGTTATACAGAAGAACATGAATCTGCTCGAGAGTGTTGTCTACTCGGCCAGCATAGCCGTGGGCTTCACAATTGCACTGGTAATCTTTGCCGGCATACGTGAGCAGATGGAGCTCACCGGAGTGCCAAAAGGTATGAAAGGTGTACCCATTGCCTTGGTGACAGCCGGTATACTTGCAATGGCATTTATGGGCTTCAATGGGTTGGTCCCATTGCCCTAAAAATGTTAAATTTAACAAACCAATCCCGCTTTTTACAGTGGGATTTTTTGTTATAATGCAGTAGAATATTAATGTAATGATATCTGTAAATCAGCGAGTTATAGGTTTTTTAACATTTTTTACATTTTTATTTTCATGCTGTTATGTGTAAAAGTAGTACTTTTGCAGCCTGAAATTTTTGAAAACAAAACAGTTAAACAATTTAAAAAGTATCGAAATGAAAAAAGTATTCTTTCTTTTGGCTGTTGCTGGCATGATGAGCTTTGCCGCTTGCAACAATAACAAGACCACTGAGGCCCCCGTTGAAGAGGTCGCTATCGAAGAGGTTGCTACCGAGGAAATGACCGAGGAGCCCGCTGTTGAAGAGGTCGCCGTTGAGGAGACTGAGGCCACTGAGGTTGCCGAATAAGTTAGAAAACCCTCAATTAGTGCCGGCAGTGCGATGCGCAGCCGGCATTTTTTTTTGCCCGTCGGCGGCGCTATTTCGATTTTTTTGCGTAACTTTGCATTTTCTAACAAGTACGAAAAAGTAAGCAAGATATGAGTAAAGACATTGTTTGCAGCGGCATACGTCCCACTGGCAATCTCCACCTGGGCAACTACTTCGGCGCACTGAAAAACTTTGTGCGTATGCAGGACGAGTATGACTGCTATTTCTTTATAGCCGACTACCATTCGCTCACCACGCATCCTACGCCCGGCAGCATATATCAGGATGCCCGCGCTATCTTGGCAGCCTACATTGCCGCAGGCCTCGACCCGGAAAAGGCTACCATCTACTTGCAGAGCGACCTGCCCGAGACGGTGGAGCTCTACCTTTTCTTTAACATGAACGCCTACCTCGGTGAACTTGAGCGCGTGACCTCGTTCAAAGACAAGGTTCGCCAGAACCCCAACAATGTCAATGCCGGCCTGCTCACTTACCCAACCCTTATGGCGGCCGACATACTGATACACAAGGCTACCAAGGTACCTGTGGGCAAGGATCAGGAGCAGCACCTTGAGATGACCCGCACCTTCGCCCAACGGTTCAACTCTATGTACCATACCGACCTCTTCCCCCTGCCGCAGGCCATAGGTTCGGCCACAGGGTTGGTCAAGATACCGGCCCTTAACGGAGCTGGCAAGATGGGCAAGAGCGAGGGTGAAGCCAGCACGATATTCCTCACCGACGAGCCTTCGGTGGTGCGCAAAAAGATCATGAAGGCCAAAACCGACCTCGGCCCAACGCAGCCCAACCAAACTAAACCCGAGGAGATTGAGAACCTCTTCACCTTGATGCGTGTGGTCTCGACACCCGAGACTGTGCAGCATTTTGACGATTTGTACAACAACTGCCAGATACGCTACGGCGACCTCAAGAAGCAGTTGGCCGAAGATATGGTGGCTTTTGTCGAACCCTTGCGCCAGCGCATACTGGAGCTCTCGTCAGACGAGCCGCAGCTCCGCCGCATACTTGACATGGGTCGTGACAAGGCTCGCGCCAGCGCCACCCGCACATTGGCCGAGGTGCGTCGCGTGATAGGATACAGAAACTAATCATTATATTATAGGGGTTATAGGCTGTGTCGCGCTATTGTTCATACTCGGCCGTTATGGCGGCACGCTACGGCGGCAGGGTGCAGAAACTTTCGGTCGATGCCGGCTTCAGTTGCCCCAACCGCGACGGTACCATAGGCACCGAGGGGTGCTCGTTCTGTACCAACAGTGCTTTCACACCCTCCTATTGCAACCATAGCAAGAGCATAACGCAGCAACTTGACGAGGGCATTGCTTTCCACCGTCGCCGTTACCGCAAGACTGTGCACTATGTGGCCTATTTTCAGCCTCACAGCAATACATACGCCGACCTGTCTACCTTGCGCAGTTGCTATGCCGAGGCTTTGAATCACCCCTTTGTGAGGGGGCTGGCTGTTGGTACCAGGCCCGACTGCGTGGACGATGCCAAACTCGACCTGCTGGCCCGGATAGCTGCCGACGGGAAATACGTGGCTGTTGAGTACGGCATAGAATCGTGCTATGACACCACATTGGCTCTCATCGGCCGTGGTCACGATTTTGCCTGCTCGCGCCGAGCAGTAGAGGCCACCGCGGCTCGCGGCCTGCACTGCGCCGCCCATTTCATACTCGGGTTGCCAGGCGAGGACCGCGACGCGATGCTTGCCGAAGCCGATATTATCAATGCCATGCCTCTCGGCTCTATCAAGTTGCACCAACTACAGTTGCTCAAGGGTACGCGTTTGGCCGCTCAGGTAGCTGCCGGCGAGGTGAGAGTGCGCCAGTTCTCCCTTGACGAGTATGTTGAATTGGTGTGCGACCTGCTGGAGCGCTTGCGCCCCGACATGGCCATTGAGCGTTTGGCTGGCGAGGTGCCGCCGCGCTACCAGGCCTGTCCTGAGCGCTCATGGCGTCGCCCAGACGGTTCGCTGTTGCGCAACGAGGATGTGCCTGCTTTGGTCGAGGCCGAACTGGAACGCCGTAACACCCGACAAGGGTCACGATATGTTTAACCTTTAAAAACCAACCGTATATGCTGTTTGCCATTGCCACAGTGCCAGTATTCATGCTGCTTGTCTATATCTACTTTCAAGACACCGGCCACCGCGAGCCGTTGGGTTTCCTCTCGGTAGTGTTCCTTGCCGGCTGCCTCTCGGTGGTGCCGGCCATAGCCATGGAGACCTGGCTTTCGCAATATGAGTTTGCCAGCGGTGTTGCCAACGCCGTCTATACCGGCTTTGCCGTGGCCGGCTTCAGCGAGGAACTCTGCAAGTTTCTCCTGCTCCTGCTCATTGTGTGGCGGAGCCGCCACTTCGACGAGTATTTCGACGGCATTGTCTACGCCGCCTACCTCGGACTGGGCTTTGCCTGTGTCGAAAATGTGAACTACGTCTTTACCTTCGGCCCTGGGGCAGGCGTCATGCGAGCCCTGCTGGCGGTGCCGGCACATTTCCTGTTTGCAGTTACTATGGGCTACTTCCTGTCAATGGCCAAGTTCGACCCCAAGCACCGCGGCTGGAACCTTTGCCGGGCGCTGGTATTCCCCGTGTTGCTGCACGGCACCTACGACTCGCTGCTTATGGTTAGCGAGGCGGTGTCGGGCTATTCCACCCTCATCCAGGGAGGCCTGATGGTGCTGTTTGTGATTTTCGACATACGTATGTGGCGCTGGGGTATACGCCGTATCAAGAAGTTGCAGGAGCTCTCGCAGCAGCAGAATTTCGACCCGAGGGATCCTTTTGCCGGATTTCGCTGGGATGTCTAACCCCGTGCAACGCAAAAATAAAATGTTAAAATCACGATTTTTTTTGGTAGTTTGCAAAAATTAACTTATATTTGCATAATTCTTAAAGAGATTAACAATTTTATAACACACTTAAAAACAACACAAAATGAAAAAAATCATTATCGCAATTGTGGCCGTTGTAGCCATGAGCACTGTTGCAAGTGCACAGATTTCCACCCTTGGTGTCCGCGGTGCCTTCGGCAGCGGTGCCGGTGCTGAACTCTCTGCCCAGTGGGGCTTGGGCGGCAATCGTCTTGAGACCGACCTCGGCTGGGTTGGTGGTCCCAACTGGAGCTACATCAACCTCAGCGGCATCTATCAGTGGACCGGTGAGATAAGCGGCCCCTTCGGCTGGTTTGCCGGTATTGGCGCCAACCTTGGCCTCTATGGTGGCAACAATGCTGACTACAATGGCTTTGGCCTTGGCCTTGCTGCACAAGCCGGTTTGGAGTTCAACTTCTCATTCCCCCTGCAGCTCACTCTCGACGTGCGTCCCAGCTGGGGCTTCATCGGACACAGCGGATTTGGTTGGGGTGCCGCACTTGGCGTGCGTTACCGCTTCTAATAATTTTTTCATGTTTTTATATGGTTGGGAGGCCGCTGCTGTGTGCGGCCTCTTTTTTTTTGCCGCCAAATCAAAAAAAAAGCGTATCTTTGCAAAAAATTAAACCCACAGGCGATGAACGACAACCACTACTGCATTATAATGGCTGGCGGCATAGGTAGCCGCTTCTGGCCCCTGAGCAAAGAAGACCGTCCCAAGCAGTTTCTCGACATACTCGGCACAGGCCGCAGCTTTATACGCAGCACCTACGACCGTTTCAGCCGCTTAGTGCCCGACCGCAACTTCCTTGTTGTGACCAACGCCGCATACAAGCAGCTTGTGCTCGAGCAACTGCCCATGCTCGAACCAGACCAGGTGCTATGTGAGCCCATGCGCCGCAACACCGCCCCATGCATAGCCTACGCCTCCTATCGCATACGCTCGCGCTGCTCCGACGCCCTCATCGCCGTGACCCCCGCCGACCACCTTGTGACCGACGTGCCAGCCTTTGAGCGCACTGTGGCCGAGGGCTTCAAGTTCCTCGAGTCCAAGCCCCAAGCCCTGCTCACCATAGGCATCAAACCCTCGCGTCCCGAAACAGGCTACGGCTACATAGAGCTCTGCGGCGAGCCCCGCCTGGAGCAGGTGCAACCCATGGCCGCCTTCAAGGAGAAACCCGACCTGGCCACCGCCAAGCAGTTTTTGGCCGCCGGCCGCTATATGTGGAACTCGGGCATATTCCTCTGGACTCTCGACGGCATTCTCTCGGCCTACGCCGCCTACCTGCCCCAGATGGCAGCCCTCTTCGAGCAGGGTGCCGCCCTCTATGGCACAGAGGGTGAGCAGGCCTTCATAAACGAGCGCTTCGCCCAGTGCGAAAACATCTCGATAGACTACGGAATAATGGAGCGCGCCACCGAGCGCTACACCATACCGGCCGACTTCGGCTGGAGCGACATCGGCACCTGGGGTTCGCTCTACGAACACTCGGCACACGACCCCGAAGCCAATGCGCTGCAAGGCCGCGTGCTGGCTGTCGACTGCCACCGCACAGTTGTCAACATCGAGCCCGGCACCACAGCCGTTGTGCAAGGCCTCGACGATTGCATCGTGGCCTACCGCGACGGCTCGCTGTTAGTGTGCCGCTTGGCCGACGAGCAGCAAATCAAACACTGGGTTGAGCGGATGCCCTGACCTTAGTTGAGAAAAATTTTGAGCTTGAGGTCCCCCACGCTGATGTTCTGACAACAGCGGGCAAAGTTCAATATGTTTTGCACCACCTGCCGCGAGGGTTCCATCACGGCCTCGCCTGCGGCAGAGTTTCGGGTCTGGGGGCTGAAATTGTAGTCTTCTGTCATAGGCACAGTTTTTTGAACATGGTTTTGTTAATAATAACTCAACAACTGTCAAAATATTGTGTCAAACCGAAAATTTAACATTTCAGTTGCTACAAAAAATTCAACAATCTGAAAATCAGCGGATTAAATAAAACAAAGAAACGTACTGAAAACCAGCGCGATAGATAGGTTAGGTTCGGGTTAAGGTCGGGTTAACATCGGGTAGGGGTCTACGGTATCTATAGAATCTATGGATTCTATAAGTACTATAGCAGTCTTTAGGCTGATTTTTAGGCTGTTGCGTCAGAGCTCTATGCGCATATTGTTCTCCTGAGCCAGCCGGCGCAGGTTGATGATGGCGTAGCGCATACGGCCGAGGGCGGTGTTGATGCTCACGCCGGTGCGTGCCGCGATGTCCTTGAAATCGTAGCGGCCGTAGTGGCGCATGATGACTACGCGGCGCTGCTCGGGGGGCAGCATACGCACCAGTTTGCGTATGTTTTTGCTGGTTTGCTGGCGCACTATGGCGCGCTCGGCGTTGTCATCGGGCAGTTTGATGTTCTCCAGCACATCGCCGTCGGGGCGGTTGGGCACGATGGGCATCTTGCTGCCTTTGCGGAAATGGTCCACAATCAAGTTGTGGGCTATACGCATAATCCAATGGATGAATTTGTTCTCGTCTTTGTACGAGTCGGAATTGATGGTGACGATGGCTTTGTAGAAGGTCTCTTGAAAGATATCGTCGGCCACATCCTTGTCTTTTACAACCGAGAAAATATAGCCGTACACTTTGCTCTGGTGGCGCGAGAGCAGAGTTTCGAAACTGGCGTAATCGCCTTCGTGATAGCGCCTAATCAGTTCATTGTCAGTTGTCTGACTTATGGTAACGTCCATTGCAACCTCCTTGGGTTTGGTGTTAAAACTGATAATGTTTCGGTCGATAATGGCTCTTTTTTGGTTTAACAAATCGGCTGCAAAGATACACTTTTTTTTGAAAATAAAGAAAAGACAACGCAATTTTTTTCAAAATATTGCGTTGTCTTACGTTTTTTTTATTCTTTTTGCGGGCTCGGCGCGCCGGCTTGTGGGGGCTGTAGGCTATTCAATCCAGCCCAGCACGTCGCCTTTCTGGACGCGGCCGCCCTGCAGCACGCAGGTGTCGACCAGTCGGCCGGCTTTGAGCACGGTCACCGGCACCATGGCATAGGTTGCCTGGATGGTGCAGATGGTTTCGCCCTCGCTGTATTTGCGGCCGGGGGCCGGTGCGGCGCTGCGCGATTCGAAGTCGAGCTCCCAAATCACCTGTCCGTCGGCGGTGGCCACTATGGGGTCGGCCTTGGGATGGTTCTGGGTCAGGTAGTTGAGTTGCACCGACGGGCCTTTGACCTGGCCGGCGTTCTCTTTCTCGGCACGCAGCTGCGCCACCTCTTTGTTGAAGCGCTCTTTGGCCACGCCGCTCTTGTAGTCGCGGTACTGGCGGTCGTGCATGGCCAGTTCGAAAAGCTCTTCGTCGTCCTGGCCGCGATCCCAACCATTCTCTTCCATCTCTTTGATGTATTCCGGCAGTGCATCGGGGTAGGCATCTTGCGGTACGCCGTCGTAGAACTCATATCCTTGCTGTTTGGCCAGCTCTATGACTTCGGGTGCCAAGGGTCCGGGCAGGTGGCCTGCACGGCCGAGAATCATGCTCCAAGTGTCCTTGTCGACCTGGCTGAAACGCGGTTTGCCTTGGGCGATGTTGAGCAGGTTGAGTACGGCGGTGTTCTTGCTGTACTGGCTGAAGGGGGTCACCAGCGGGGGGTAGCCGAGCATGGGCCAGATAAGCTCCACCTCTTGGAAGAGCTGCACGGTGAGTTCCTCGAACGAGAGTTCAGGCTTGCCGTTTTTCTTGAGAGCCATATTGATGGCACCGTGGACGCCGCGGAGGTCGCTCATCATGCTGCCCATCATTCCGCCGGGCAGGCCGCAACCGAGAAGCAGCGACGAGCTGACGCGGTTGCCGGGGTTGATGTAGAGGCCGAGGAAGTCATCGATGAACTCCTGTGTCAGACGGCGGGTCTCCATATAGGCGTCCATGTTGATGTCCTTGACCTTGAAACCGGCATCCTTGAGCATGGCTTGCACGCTGATGACGTCGGGGTGCACCATACCCCACGAAAGGGGCTCCATGGCGCAGTCGATGTAGTCGGCGCCGGCTTCGGCCACCATGAGTATGGATGCCATGGAGAGTCCGGGACCGGTGTGGCCGTGGTACTGCACCTTGAGGTGGGGGTACTTGGTCTTGATTTCGTGCACCAACTTGCCTAATGTGGCGGGACGGCCAACGCCGGCCATGTCTTTAAGGCATATCTCGTCGGCTCCAAACTCTACCAGTTTGTCCACAATGCCCATATAGTACTCTACGGTGTGGACTGGCGAGTGGGTGATGGAAAGGGCGGCCTGGCTTATCATGCCGGCCTCTTTGGCGTACTTCACGCTGAGTTCGAGGTTGCGGGGGTCGTTGAGGCCGCAGAACGAGCGCATGATGTCCACTCCCTGTGCCTTCTTTACAGTGCACATCAGGCGGCGCACATCCTTGGGCACACCATACATTCGCAGGCCGTTGAGGGCACGCTCGAGCATGTGGGTTTGAATGCCGGCATCGTTGAAGGGTTTTGTCCAGGCGCGGACGGCTTTGTTGGGGTTTTCGCCATACATGAGGTTCACCTGCTCGAAGGCGCCGCCGTTGGTTTCAATGCGGTCAAAGCAGCCCATGGCCACAATGGCGGGGGCTACGCGCTCCAGCTGGTCCACTCGTGGCTGGTATTTGCCGCTACTCTGCCACATATCGCGGTACACCAAACTGAATTTTATCTCTTTGTTCATCTTGTAAGTAACTGATTTAAAAAACAATACCCCAATTTTCTAATATTGGGGGGAATTGCAAAAATACAACTTTTTTATATATAATGCAAAAATAATTATTTGCAGCCGAAAAATCTCAGTTTGTAGCGTAGAAAGGCTACAGGCGGAAAAGTATGCGAGCGTTTGAAGTGGTCTGCTCGGCCACCTGCTCGACGGTGATTTGCTTGATTTCGGCAATTTTCTTTGCCACCTCGACAATGAATGCGCTTTCGTTGCGTTTGCCTCTGTGCGGCACAGGCGCCAGGTAGGGGGCGTCGGTCTCGAGGAGGAGCCGGTCGAGTGGTATGGCGCGGACCACCTCGGCCATACCGGCGTTTTTGAATGTGACAACCCCTCCGATTCCGAGGTGGAAGCCCATCTCGACGGCGCGGAGAGCCTCCTGCACGCTGCCACCAAAGCAGTGCATGACACCGCGGTAGGTGCCGAAGCCCAGTTCACGCAGCAGGGCGAAGACTTCGTTATGGGCTTTGCGTATGTGGAGCGCCACAGGCTTGTCGAGTTCGTGAGCCAGTAGCAGTTGGCGTCGCAGGACTTCGCGTTGCAGGTCCTCGTGGGTACGGTCCCAATAGAGGTCCATGCCTATCTCGCCCACAGCCACGTAACGGCTTGGGTTGATGCGGAGGCGACGCTCTACAGCCTTAAGCGCAACATCATATTCTTCGTCAACCGAGGTGGGGTGCAGGCCAGCCATCTCGCGGAAAAGATCGGGACGGCTCTCTGCCAATTGCTCCTGACGCGGCAGGCTTGTCTGGTCGATGTCGGGCAGCAGCATGAGTTCCACGCCGGCGGCCACGGCGCGCTCTATGGCTTCGTCGCGGTCGATGTCGAAAGCTTCGTCGTATAGGTGGCAGTGGGTGTCAATCATTTCAGCGTGGGAGTTGAGTTGTGTTCTCTTTTATTATCTGGGTGAAGAGGTCGTAGAGTGGCAGCAGGTTTGGTGCGGTGTCTGACAGAAGGCGGCGGTGAGCCTCGATTGTGGCGTTGTCGCCGCGGGCGGCGGGACCGGTTTGCAGGCTCCAAAGGTCGCCGTGGTCGGCTTTCGCTGCGGTTTGTTTGATGATGGGGCGCAATAGACTCAGGTCGGAGCCTTCGGTGCGGAGCAACTGCTCGGCTAGTGCGTTCAGGGCGTTGCCGAAGTTGCTCACCATGACGGCGGCGGTGTGGCAGGTGAGCCGTTGGCGGCTGTCGACATGGTGTATGTGAGAGGTGACGAGCGAGGTCATCCGCTCTATCTTTCCGGCTGTGTCAGGGCTGTCGGCCTCGATGCAGAAAATGAGTTCGCTGTAGTCCATGGGCACGCCGGTCACGAATGTTTGTGGTGACCACAGCACACCGCACTGCCGGCCTGGGGCTTTGATTGCTTCGAGCGGTGTGGCTCCCGATGTGTGCACAACTACACCGTTGACGCGGGGCAGCCGTGCGGCCACATCGGCTATGGCGTTGTCGCTGACGGCTATGAGGTAGAGGTCGGAGTCGGGATTTATATCGGCGATGTCGGCCACAGTCTCGGCTCCAAACTGTGCCGCTGCCGTGGCTGCGTGGGCGGCTGTGCGCGACCACACCTGCGCCACGCGGCAGCCGGCGTCTGCAAACGCTTGCCCTATGTGCCGGGCTGCGTTGCCGCTTCCGATGAGTGTGATGTTAATATTCGTCCTCCTGAAAAAAGAAGTCTTCCTTGGTAGGGTAATCCGGCCAGATGTCTTCAATGCTGTCGTACTGGTCGCCCTCATCCTCAATCTCTTGCAGGTTCTCTATAACTTCCATCGGGGCACCTGTGCGTTGGGCGTAATCAATGAGTTCCTCCTTTGTCGCGGGCCAGGGTGCGTCCTCCAATTTCGATGCTAATTCAAGTGTCCAATACATGGCTTTGTTTGTCTAAAAAATTTTGCAAATATACTTTGTTTTTCGTAATTGGAACAGTTTTAACACAATTATTTTTTAGGGCTCTGATTTACAGTGTAGAACGTTTCTTCGGCTCCAGCCATAATTACAGCTTGGCGCGAAAGGACGAAGAGGTAGTCTGACAGTCTGTTGAGGTAGCGCAGTGCCTCGGGCGGCACCGCGGCGTTCTGTGCCAGGGCCACGGCCCGGCGCTCGGCCCGGCGGCATACGCAACGGGCCACGTGGCACTGTGCGCCGAGTTCGGTGCCTCCGGCTACAACGAATGACTTGAGTGGAGGCAGGGCTGCGGTTATGGCGTCAATCTGGCGCTCGAGCATCTCAACCTCGTCGTCGCCCACCTGAGGCATACGTGCTGCCAGGTCTGGCTCTTCGGTGGCCAGCAAGGTCTGGATGTCGAAGAGGATGTTCTGCACCGCTTTGAGCTCGTCTGTGTAGCCACCGCCTACCGGTTTGAAGAGCTCGGCCAGCAGGCCTATGTGCGAGTTGAGTTCATCGACGGTGCCGTATGCTTCAACCCGGGTGTCGTCTTTCTGCACTCGGCGGCCGCCTACCAACGAGGTGGTGCCGTTGTCGCCGGTTTTGGTGTATATCATATCCGTTCTACTGATTTTACTTCTGGAATAACCTTTTTGATGGCCTGCTCAATACCCTGTTTGAGGGTCTGCATGGCGTGGGGGCAGCTGCCGCAGTGGCCTTGCAGGCGCACTATCACAACGCCTTCGGCGGTCATGTCCACATATTCCACGTCGCCGCCGTCCTGCTGCAGGTAGGGGCGTATCTGGGCCAGGGCGTTCTTCACTTTTTGCTCCACGGCGGGTTTTTCTTGGTCGGTCATAATATTTTTGGTTTTTTTGCGTTATTGTTTACGTCAGGCAATTTTGCAGAGTTCTTTGATAACGTTGTCGGCCAGTGTGCTGAAAGCCAGGCACTCAGGCGATGGATTGGGGCTCCACAAGGCTACCGGGCGGCCACTGTCGCCGCTCTCGGCAATGCTCTGCACCAGCGGTATCTGTCCGAGCAGGGGCAGCCCCATGCTTTGGGCCATGCGGCTCACGCCTTCGCGGCCAAAGATATAGTAGCGGTTCTGAGGTAGTTCGGCTGGGGTGAACCAGGCCATGTTCTCAACCAACCCGAGTACGGGTATGTTGATGGCAGGGTTGCGGAACATCTCGACGCCGCGCACCACGTCGGCCAAAGCCACCTGTTGCGGGGTGCTCACTATTACGGCGCCGCTCACGGGCAGGCTCTGGGCCACGGTTAGCTGTATGTCGCCTGTTCCTGGGGGCATATCGCACACCAGATAGTCGAGTTCGCCCCACCAGGTGTCGCCCACCAGCTGTTTGAGGGCTCCGCTGGCCATGGGTCCGCGCCAGGCCAGTGCCTTGTCGGTATCGACCAGCAGACCTATCGACATTATCTTTATGCCGTAGCGCTCCACGGGGGTCATGTATTGCTTGCCCTCGTGGGTCTCGCCATAAACCTCGTCGGGTTCTATGCCGAACATCATGGGTATCGACGGGCCGTAGATATCGGCGTCGACCAATCCCACTTTGGCTCCTTTAGCGGCCAGGGCCACTGCCAGGTTGGCTGCCACGGTGCTTTTGCCCACGCCGCCTTTGCCCGAGGCTACCAGCAGGGTGTGCCGCACGCCGGGCAGCAGCTCTTCGGGGGCAGGTTGCGACGGGGTGCGCGAGGTGAGGTTGACGGTGACTTCGGCGTTGCGGTCCACCAACTCGTGTATGGCGGCAATGCAGTCGTCGCTCATTTTCTTCTTCATGGGGCAGGCCGGGGTGGTGAGCACAAGGTCGAAGCTCACCTTGAGGCCGTCGACGGCAATATTTTCTATCATGCCCAGTTGGGTGAGGCTCTGTCCGAGGTCGGGGTCGTTGACATGGCCGAGGGCCATTTCGATTTGTGTAGCGGTTATCATAAAAAGTTGATTTTCAGTTGTTTGGTGTATTATAATATTTCTATCTGATTTTCAGCGTGTTGGATGGGTTAGGTTCGGGTTAAGGTCGGGTTGAGGTCGGGTAGGGGTTTATAGAACTTATAGATTTAATAGAGTTTATAGATACTTTTGGCGAACTTGGAGTGTCAATATACTGTATTTCTGTGGTTTGTATTAATGTCCGTAGATGTCGTGCAGGGCTTTCTCGAGGTCGGCTCCGCGCAGGTTGCGCGCGGCCACTATGCCCTCGGGCGAGATGAGCACGGTAGCGGGTATAGAGTTGATGCCGTAGGTGCGTGCTGCGGCCGACTGCCAGCCGCGCAGGTCGCTCACGTGGTGCGGCCACACCAAACCGTCGTCTTCAACGGCTTTCACCCAGGCATTGCGGTTGTTGTCGAGAGAGACGCTGTATATTTTGAATCCGTCTTTGTAATATTTTTTGTAGAGCCGCACCACGTTGGGGTTTTCCATGCGGCAGGGTTTGCACCACGAGGCCCAGAAGTCAATCAGCACCACATGGCCGCGCAGCTCGCTCAGGTTGCGCACAATGCCGTTGGCGTCGGGCAGGCTTATCTCTGGGGCTTCCATGCCTTGTATAATCTGGCCGCGCAGCAGGTCGTTGAGGTGAATTACAAAGTCGTTGTCGGGGTAGCGCGGTGCCAGGCTGTCGCGCAGCTCCTTATATAGAGGCGCGTAGGAGTCGAAGTTCTGGTCGAAAATCGTCACTATGAATGCACTCATCAGGCACGAGGTGTTGCGTGCAATCAGCTCTTCTATCTGTCCCGGCAGGTCGTCTCTGAGTTCCGGGTTCAGGGTGGCTTCGCCAATCATGTTGTTGAACCGGCGGTAAATGTCGGCGTTTTCGGATCCGCGTGACGATACGACCTGTATATGGTTGATTTGCGGCACATATTGCAAGTTCATGGTCACATTCTCGCCGGGCAGCAGGATGGCGTGCACCATAGGGCTGCGGGGCACCGTGAGGGTGAGGACCACAAAGGTGGCGCGGTCGATATCGAGGGTTGCGCGGTACGCACCCTTGGCGTCAAGGCGCAGGGTGTCGTGGGGCACCAGGGTCTGGCCGCTGGTCAGGTTGAGCACCACGGCGGTGCCTTCGGGGCAATCCTCGAGGGTGCCGCGCAGAGTGGTCTTTTGCGCTGTGGTGGTGAGCAGGGTAGCCAGCGCTGCCATAAACAGGATTGTGCGTTTTGCCATTATTTCAAGAGGTTAAGGGTTCGTGTAATTTCGTCGTCGGTTTCGAGGTGTATGCGTGTAAAGGTGCCTTGCCCGTAGAGAGCCTCGCCAATGTAGGCCTTGAGCATGGTGCGCAGGTAGGGGCCGTATTTGGCCAAACTGGCCTCGTCGCGCTCAATGCCGGCCTTTGTTCCGGCTTTTAGCAGGTCGTTGTATAGGGTGGCCGGTGTGTTGAAGCGAGCCACAAAGTCGTCGGCCGAGGCGTATTCGGCCTTGAGGGCGTCGGCGTTGGCGCGCACATAGCCGAATGCGGTGTTCTCCAAAACGCCGCGGCTGGCCAGACGGTTCACGTACACCAAGCGGTTGTCGGTGAAGTAGGGGAGGCGGTGGTCTGGGTAAATGCCGCCGCCACCGTATACAACGCGGCCACCGGTGGTGTGGTACGGGGTAGAGTCGTTGATGGTTGCCAAGGCCGTGTCGGTCTTCGACTCTTCGAACATACGGTTCAGAAATTCTGTGTAGTATTCGTCGGTTCCGCGGTTGTAGGGGCGTTGTATGCAGCGTCCGCTCGGGGTGTAGTAGCGTGCCACGGTGAGCCATACGGCCGAGCCGTCCTTAAGTTCAAACTGTCGCTGTACCAGTCCCTTGCCAAAGCTGCGACGGCCCACGATGATGCCGCGGTCGTTATCCTGCACGGCGCCAGCCAGCACCTCGCTGGCCGAGGCCGAATACTCGTCAATCATCACCGCCAATTTGCCTTTGGTGAAGAGGCCGCCGCCTTGCGAGCGCATGTCGCTACGCGGGCTGTGGGCACCTTCGGTGTATACTATCATGCGGCCATGGGGCAGCAACTCGCGGGCCATGCCCACGGCAGCCTCGAGCACTCCGCCGGCGTTGCCGCGCAGGTCGATAACCAGCCGTTTCATGCCGCGTAGGCGCAGGTTGGCCAAAGCATTGTGAAACTCGTAGTGGGTGGCCTCGGCAAAACGTGCAACACGAACATAGGCGGTGCTGTCGTCGATCATGCCGCTGTAAATCACGCTTGGTGTTGTCACCACTCCGCGTGCCACGTTGACGGTATGGGGCTTGTCCTGGCCGTAGCTCTGAACCATGAGGCTTGCCACTGTGCCACGCGGGCCGCGTATGTGACCCACCACCTCTTCGTTGCTCAAGCCTGCACCGCTCAGCACAGTGCTGTCGACGCGCAGCAGCTTGTCGCCGGGCTTGAGGGCGCTGCCGGCAGAGGGACCGTCGGGCAGAACCTGGTATACAAACACACTGTCGTCGATATATTTAAGAATAACACCAATACCTTCGAAGTTGCCGCGAATTTGCTCCTCCTCGCGGCGCAGGTCGGGTGCCGAGAAGTAGTGGCAGTGTGGGTCGAGCTCGTTGAGCATGGCACCGATAAGGCGCTCGCCAAGGGTGTCGGCGTCGAGGGTGTCAACGTAGGCATGCTCAACCAGATCCATGACACGCTCAACCTTGTCGCCCAAGGGACTGGAGGCCTGTTTGGTGCGCAGCAGATGCGGGGCCGACATCAAGCCTATGACCACTCCCATGGCCATGGCGATGGTGATAAGCCATCCGAATCCTTTATTGTTGTTGCTATTCATAAATTCTGTATAAAAACGCAAAAAAGACCTTTATATTATATCGTGGGGTCGAAAAAGTTTGCAAAAGGCTTTGCGGACAATCTCGTTGTGGTCGAATGCCAATGGCAAGCCTATGGGGAAGAGGGGGTTGTCTGGGTCGGCGGTGGCGGCGAGGCGTTTCCAGCGGGCCTCGCTGGCGTCGTCGCCTCCGCTCACGGCTGCAAGCGGTACGCAGGCGGCGTAGGCCACCGTCACGGTCCGGCCACGGGGGTCGCGGTGTAGGGTGCTGAAAGAGCCCACCTCGGTCAGCGGCTGGCGCACCCGCAGGCAGGTCTCCTCGAGCAGCTCGCGCCGTGCGCACTCCTCAAGCGTCTCGTCCATATCCATAAAACCACCGGGCAGGGCCCACATACCCTTGCAAGGCTCGTTGCCGCGCTTAACAAGCAGCACATAGAGCTCACTTCCCTCGCGGGCAAAAATGACGCAATCGGCCGTCAGCATTGCGCGTGGGTAGTCGTAGCAATATTGTTTCTCGCCTTTTTTCACGCTGCAAAAATACCAAAAAAAATCGATTTTCAACCGTCGATGTCAAAATATTTTGTACGCACGGGCACTTTTGTACCTCTATTCCATTTTTTTTGTGTAACTTTGCAAAAAATTTTCACACCGAATTCTGAATGGAACAACAACTTTTAATCTATAACACCCTCTCGCGGCAGAAAGAGCTCTTCCGCCCCCTCACCCCCGACCATGTAGGCCTCTATGTGTGCGGTCCCACGGTCTACGGCGACCCGCACCTGGGTCATGCACGTCCGGCAATAACATTCGACATCTTGTTCCGCTACCTGCGCCACATAGGCTACAAGGTACGCTACGTGCGCAACATTACCGACGTAGGTCACCTTGAACACGATGCCGACGAAGGTGAGGACAAGATTGCCAAGAAAGCCCGCTTGGAGCAGCTTGAGCCAATGGAAGTAGCCCAGTATTACACCAACCGCTACCACGCCGCCATGCAGGCCCTCAACGTGCTCCCGCCTTCGATAGAACCCCACGCCAGCGGCCACATTATAGAGCAGATTGCCCTTGTGCAGCAAATCCTTGACGCAGGCTATGCCTATGTAAGCAACGGCAGTGTCTATTTCGACGTGCGCAAATATCAGGAGCAGACTCACAAGTACGGCCAGCTCAGCGGTCGTGTTATCGAGGATATGCTGGCCACAACACGAGAGCTCGACGGCCAGGACGAGAAACGCTTCTCCGGCGATTTCGCCCTCTGGAAGAAAGCTTCGCCAGAGCATATCATGCGCTGGCCATCGCCATGGAGCGACGGCTTCCCCGGCTGGCACGCCGAGTGCACCGCCATGGGTGCCAAGTATCTCGGCTCGCCATTTGACATCCACGGTGGTGGTATGGATCTGATTTTTCCCCATCATGAGAGCGAGATAGCACAGTGTGTGGCCTCTACAGGCCACGCCCCCTGTCGCTATTGGATGCACAACAACATGATAACTATCGAAGGCCAGAAAATGGGCAAGAGTCTTGGCAACTTCATCACCCTCGAGGAGTTTTTCAAGGGTAGCCACATCAACCCAAAAGATGGCAAGGAGATGTTGCAACAGGCCTATGGCCCGATGACCATACGTTTCTTCATCCTGCAGGCCCACTATCGTTCAACCGTCGACTTTAGCAATGAGGCCCTCATAGCTGCCGAAAAAGGCATGAACAGACTCATGCAGGCACGTAAGGCGCTGAACCGTATAACACCCTCAAAATCCGCCCAGACTCAAGTGCCGGACTATCGTGCCCTGTGCTACGAGGCAATGAACGATGACCTCAATACTCCCATAGTCATTAGCCATCTCTTTGATATGGCCAAACTTATCAACTCTGCTGCCGACGGCAAAGCGAACCTAACCCGACCTCAACTTGACGAAATGTGCTCAGTGATGGACACTTTCATGTTTGATATCATGGGCCTTGCCGATACTTCGGCTGGCGACAATACGGCTCTGATAGGTGGGCTTATGGAACTCATACTCGGTATACGTGCTACCGCCAAGGCCAACAAGGACTGGGCCACGAGCGACCATCTGCGTGACTCCTTGGCCGCCCTCGGGGTGACTGTGCGCGATGGCAAGGAGGGCGCTACCTGGGAGGTGCGGTAATTTACTAAACAAACATTGCTTATCCATGGAAAGTCTATCGTCTATATTCCTCGACCTGGCCATCATACTCATTACCGCCGGTGTAATTACAGTCATCTTCAAGTGGCTCAAACAGCCGTTGGTGTTGGGCTACATTCTGGCTGGCTTTTTCATAGGCCCCTACTTTCCGTGGTTCCCTGCTATCAAGGATCCGACCAATGTGCATGTTTGGAGCGATATAGGCATCGTGTTCTTGATGTTTGCCTTGGGCTTGGAGTTCAGTATTCGCAAACTCAAGAAGGTGGGAGCTACCGGTGCTATCACGGCCCTTACCGAGTTGGCGCTCATGTTCCTTATTGGCTCGACGGTGGGCAGACTTCTTGGCTTTGCGTCGATGGACTGCATTTTCTTAGGCTGTATGCTCTCTATTTCGTCCACGTCCATCATCATTAAGTCTTTCGACGACCTCAAACTCAAGCAGCAGAAGTTCGCTTCGACGGTGACGGCGGTGCTGGTGGTGGAAGATTTGATAGCTGTATTGCTTTTGGTGGTGCTCTCTACCCTCAGTGTGAGTCGTAGCTTTAACGGTGGAGAACTGTTTTTTAGTATACTCAAACTGGCTTTTTTTCTCATAGTTTGGTTTGTTTTCGGCATATACTTGATACCCACTTTTTTGCGTTGGATGAGGAAGTATATGACCGAGGAAACCCTCTGCATTGTAGCCGTGGGACTGTGCTTTGGCATGGTGGTGCTGGCTTCGTTGGCGGGTTTCTCCACCGCATTGGGGGCTTTCGTCATGGGAGCCATATTGGCCGAGACAATCGAAGCCGACGTTATTCACCGTGTCATTACCCCACTCAAGAATCTCTTTGCCGCAGTGTTTTTTGTCAGTGTGGGTATGCTTGTCAACCCCGAAGTACTGGCAAAATATTGGTTGCCGGTGATAGTCATAGCGGCCACAGTGGTTGTGTTCAAGTCTCTCTCAGCCACACTTGGTGTACTGCTTAGTGGCAAACCGCTTATGACCGCCATGCAGTCAGGATTCTGCTTCTGTCAGATAGGCGAGTTCTCGTTCATTATAGCTGGATTAGGCCTTTCGTTTGGTGTTATTAACGAAAACCTGTACCCGATTATTGTGTCGGTGTCGATAATTACCACTTTTGTCACGCCGTACATGATAAAGGGTGCTCTGCCGGCTTACAACCGGCTTGAACCGCGTCTGCCTGAGCGTGCCAAGACGGCGTTGATACGTTATTCGCAGAGTGCCAAGAGTTCTGACCATGATGTTTCCATACGCCTATTCCTGCGCAAGCAACTTACTGCCATACTGCTCTATGGAGTAATACTTGCAGCCCTTAACCTGCTTTCAGGCTACCTTCTTATGCCTACCCTTGACAGACTGTTCGACAGTTGGAACGTGCCACGTATCTGGAGCCGTGTCACAGGTTTGGTAATATCTTTGGTGGTGATGTCGCCGTTTTTATGGGCTATGGCTGTCAAAAATGTCAACCGCGAGCGTGTCAAGCAGCTCCTCACTACTTATCGTCACAGTCAAGCCGTGGTGATACCGGTGCTCATATTGCGCTATTTTGTAGCAGTGCTGTTTGTAGGACTTATAATAGGTCGCTATGTGCACATGGCGTTGGGGTTTATACTGGTCCTTGCCTTGATAACGGTGGTGGTGGTTCTCTTCTCACGCAAGGCCACGGGTTTCTATCAGCATATTGAAGAGCGCTTCATATCAAATTTTAACCAAAGGCAGGCGCAACATTCGTTCCGGATGCCCGAGCCCTTGGAGGCGGGTTTCCTCATTGAGCGCATACCTCTCACGGCCTACTCCACGCTGGCAGGTGTAAAACTTAAGCACTCAGGTCTGCGCAATGAATATGGGGTCAACGTTGTCTCTATTGAACGTGCCGGCAGAGTGTATGACTTGCCCAACAAGGACACCATACTCCTTCCTGGCGACCGCATCTCGGTTATTGGCAATGAAGAGCAGTTGAGCCGTTTCCGTGCCGCTGCCGATGTTGAACCCGATATGCTAATACATGACCACTCGGACCACGAAATGAACACTTATCGCTACCAAGTGATGGCTAATGGCCCGTTAGTAGGGTTGAAGTTGCGCGATGCCGATTTTCAGCATCGATACAATGCCATGGTAATAGCTATAGAGCGTGGAGATGACTATATGCTCAATCCTAATGCCGACACTATATTTGCCGAAGGCGACGTGGTGTGGTTTGTCTCGCCCGACAAGATTACATTGCGGCGCTTTGTAGAGAGTTAGCGGCCTGCGGCAACATTTTTTCGCCAGTTATATTATAAATTAACGCTATTTGTAAAAAAAAGCGTATCTTTGCATTTTATTTTTAATGAAAGTAACAATGAAAAGTATTGTCCTATTGATAGCCGCACTTGCCGTGACTGCTTTGCCAGCCGCAGCGCAAAGCAATGACCGCAGTTTTGAGATTGCCAAGAACTTAGAGATATTCTCGAATGTATACAAGACGTTGAATGCCAATTATGTTGACGATGTCGACCCCGGCAAAGCCATCAAAGTGGCCATTGATGCCATGTTAGCTTCGATGGATCCATACACAAACTATTTTCCAGAGAGTGATATGGAGGACGTAAAGCTTCAGCTTTTGGGTCAGTACGGAGGTATAGGCTCGCTCATATTCCAACGTGGTGATTCAATATACATCTCCGAGCCTTACGAGGGATTGCCTGCCGACGAAGCAGGTCTTCGCCCAGGCGACCGTATTGTGGCAGTGGGCGGCGAGAGTACGCGCGGCAAGTCAACCGCCGATGTGAGTGCAGCTATGCGCGGCCAGGCTGGCACTACGGTGGAACTCACTCTTGAGCGCGACGGTCAGGAGTTCAATAAAACAATAACACGTCGCGAAATCAAGTTGCCAAATGTGTCTTATAGCGGCATGGTTGCTGACGGCACGGTGGGCTATGTCAAACTTGATGAGTTTACCACCGATGCTGCCAAGAATGTTCGCGATGCTTTTAGTCGCCTCAAAGCTGAGCATCCAAATATGCGTGGATTCATCCTTGACCTACGCGGCAACGGCGGAGGATTGATGAACGAGGCTGTAGATATAGTTAATATATGGATGAAGAAAGGCGAGTTGGTGGTTGAGACCAAGGGCAAAACAGCAGCAAAGAATATGCGCAGCTACACCCGCCTTGCTCCCGTAGATACGGAGATACCATTGGCTGTGCTTATCGATGGGCAGAGCGCTTCGGCCAGCGAAATTGTGAGTGGCAGTCTGCAAGATTTCGACCGAGCTGTCATTATAGGCCAGCGCAGCTATGGTAAGGGTTTGGTGCAGAACATTCTCCCCATGCCCTACAACAATCAGATGAAAGTGACGGTATCAAAATACTACATACCCAGCGGCCGTTGCATACAGGCCATTGACTATAGCCATCGCGACGACAACGGGCATGCTGTCAAGGTGCCAGACTCGCTCAAGACGGCATTCAAAACACGTGCCGGACGCACCGTATATGATGGTTTCGGCATAGAACCCGACATAGAGATAGAACCACAGTATATGTCCAATCTGGCCATGGCTTTGGCGTCAAAGATGTTGGTGTTCGACTACGCCACTCGGTTCTGCCGCACCCACCCGACCATAGCGCCGGCATCGCAGTTCGAGATTACAGATGAGATTTACGATGATTTTGCCAATTTCCTATCAACTCGCGACTATTCTTACCCCACAGTCACCGAGCGTACCCTTGGTGTGCTGCGTGAGGCGGCAGAGACAGAGCAATACATAGGTTCCATTAGCGACGACATAAAGCGTATGGAAGAGCGTGTTGCTCAGGAGAAACGCAGCGACCTCAACCGCCATCGCGAAGAGGTGAGCGAGATGCTCAAGGCCGAGATTCTGATGCGCTACTATTATGACCGTGGCCGCATCGAGGGTGGCCTTCGTAACGATCCTGACGTATTGCGTGCCGTGCAGTATTTCAACGAAAACAAGAAATAATACCGATTCAAGCCAGTCAAGAAAACCATGTCACGGCTCAAGTCCATAATGTCTTCCTGCCACCCCACACGCCGATGGGTTTTTGTCGGTTTGTTGGCGCTGCTTGCCATATTCATGACAACATCGGTCTTTATGGCCAACATGATGTGGGTGCTGCTTTTTGCCAACTGGCTCTTCGAGGGTCGTTGGGACGAGAAGTGGAAAATGGCTCGCAGCAGTCGTCTGTTGCACGCAGTGGTGGGTCTTATGATAATGCTTGCCGTCTCTTTGTTGTGGAGTCAGAATGTCCGTTACGGCTTTTACGATTTGCAGGTAAAACTGCCTTTGCTGGCATTGCCTATAGTGCTACTTACCACCAAGCCCCTTGAGGGGCGAGAGCGCTCTGTTGTGGGTTTCTGCTATGTCAATACTGTGTTAGTTGTAACGGTAATAACAGCGGTGCGTATGCTCACCATCGACGACCTGCCATACCGCGAGGCAGTACCGTTTGTGTCGCACATACGCTTCGCTCTCAATGTATGCCTTGTAATAGTCTTGTTGGCAGTCTCTGTGTGGAGGCTACTTGGCAAGGGCGGCAACCTGTGGCGCGTTATAATCATGGTGCTTTTGATAGTCTGGCTTGCCTGTTTCCTGCTCCTTATACGCAGTTACACTGCCGCTATTGTTATGGCCGTGGCTGTCACAGTGGTGCTGATAGCCTTCCGTAAACGTTACGGCCGTTATGGCGGCTGGATGGTTGCGGTTTGGGTAGTAATGTTGCTGGCAGTTGGTGGCTTGACCGCAAAGTATGTCCACGACTACTACTCGCTGTCGCCTCTGGCACGTGCCGAACTTGCCCCAACCACACCCAATGGGAGGCCCTATGTGCATAGCAGCGATGGTTTTATAGAGAACGGCAACTACCTTAACAACTATATATGCCGCGAAGAACTGTTGTCCGAGTGGCCTAAACGCTCGCAGGTGCCTGTGGATTCCCTGTTTGGCAACGGCTATGAACTCTATCCCACCATGGTGCGCTACCTCAACGCCGTGGGGCTACCCAAGGACAGCCTTGGCGTGTGGAGCCTCACACCCACCCAGGTGGCCGACATTGAGCGCGGCGTGGCCAACCCCGTCTACGAAACTTTCGGGTTGCGACGTATGGTCTATGTCATGCTTTATGAGTATGAGAACTATACCCACTACGGTGTCATGCGCGACTTCTCAATGCTTGAGCGTTTCGAGCTGTGGAGCACAGGCCTCCGTGTGCTGGTCGATAACCCCTGGTTCGGCGTAGGTATAGGCGATGTGCCCGACGAGCTCCACGCCCGTTTGGAGGTAGACGACTCGCCGTTGGCTGGCACCGTGAAGCACACTCACAACCAGTATATCTGGCTGCTTATGGCATTGGGTGCTGTTGGCGGTGCCATAATGCTATGTCTGCTGCTGCGAGCCTTGCTGCCAGGCGGCAGAGTGGCGCGCGAACTGGCAGCCGACCCTGTAATGACTGCCTTTGTAATTATGGTGCTGGTGTCGTTCTGTAGTGAGGATACCCTCGAAACGCTTGCCGGCATATTGTTCTGTTGTTTTTACTTGGCTTTTAGACACAAATAATCCAATGTACAACTACCACCAGTTCAAAAATGGCATACGCCTCGTTTTCCGCCGCAGCCACTCGGCCGTGGCCTACTCTGGTGTGTATATCAACATAGGCTCGCGCGACGAGCGGGGAGCCGACGAGGGTATGGCTCATTTCATCGAGCATTCTCTCTTCAAGGGCACCGCCCACCGCCGCTCGTACCACATACTTAACCGCATTGATGGGGTGGGAGGTGAGCTTAACGCCTTTACCACCAAGGAAGAGACCTGTATATATGCCACTTCTCTCACCGAACATCTTGGCCGCTGCCTCGAACTCTACAGCGACGTGCTTTTTGGCTCCACATTTCCGGAGCACGAGCTCGCCAAGGAGCGCGAGGTGGTGTTGGAAGAGATAGACAGCTATCGCGACACGCCGTCGGAACTGATATTCGACGAGTACGAGGAGATGGCTTTCGAGGGGCATCCCATTGCCCACAACATACTGGGCACCAAGAAAAACGTGCGCCACTTTACCGCCGATGCGGTGCGTCGTTTCTTTGCCAGCCATTACACCACAGACCGCATGGTGCTGACAGTGGTGGCCAACATCGATTTTGCACGACTGGTTCGCCTATGCGAGCGTTATTTTGCCGACAGGCCTCAACTCACCTCGCTGGCCGACCGCAGCCAGGCCCCCGTCAACCACCCGTTTTGCCGCACCGTCAACCGCCACACCCACCAGATTCATGCCCTCATTGGCTGTCCGGCACCCAATATCTTCAGCCCCAAGCGCACCGCCTTTACGGTGCTCAACAACGTACTCGGAGGTCCGGCAATGAACTCGCGCCTCAATATGGCGGTGCGTGAACGCTATGGCTTCTGCTACACCATAGAATCGCAGTATGTGCCGTTCAGCGACGCCGGCCTGTGCTACATCTATGCAGGTCTCGAACCCGGCTTTGCCGACCAGGCAACCGAAATCATCACCCGCGAGCTGGCCCGTTTCTGTCAGCAACCGCTCACCGACCGCCAGTTGCGACTCGCCAAACGGCAGATAATAGGCCAAATGACCATAAGCAACGACCAAGGCCTCAACGAGATGCAGTCCATAGGCAAGGGCCACCTCAACTATGACCATGTCGACACCCTCGAGGAGATGGCGGCCGATGTTATGGCCGTTACCGCGGCCGAGATACAGGACTTAGCCGCCGAACTATTCGCTCCGCAAAACATAAGTTACCTTTATTATAAATGAATATAGCAATCATAGGATACGGCAAGATGGGCCGTGCCATCGAGGCCCTTGCCCTGCAGCAGGGCCACACCATAGCGCTGCGGGTCGACAACAAGGCCGAGCTTGACGCCGCCGCTGCCGAGCTGGCCGCTGCCGACGTGGCCGTTGAGTTCACCATGCCCGCCGCCGCTGTGGGCAACCTCATGGCCTGTTTCGAGGCCGGTGTGCCCGTGGTGTGCGGCACCACCGGCTGGTACGACCGCTACGAAGCCGTGGCCGATGCCTGCCGCAAAGCCAACGGAGCCCTGCTGGCCGCCACCAACTTCAGTATCGGCATGAACATCATGTTCGCACTCAACCGCCGCCTGGCCGACCTGATGCGTGGCCGCGGCTACGAGCCCTCGGTGGCCGAGGTGCACCATGTTCACAAGCTCGACGCCCCCAGCGGCACAGCCATCACTCTGCGCAGCCAGATGGCCCAGGGGCTGCAGCTCGACGATGAGCAGGCCATACCCATAGCCTCGAGCCGCATTGGCGAGGTGCCCGGCACCCACACCGTGACCTACACCAGCGCCATCGACACCATAACCCTCACCCACGAGGCCCACAGCCGCCAGGGTCTGGCTCAGGGTGCGCTGGCTGCGGCCTGCTTTTTGGCGGGGCGCCACGGCATTTTCACCATGGACGACCTGCTGGGCCTCGACCCCTCGGGAAACCGAAATCTGTAAATAAAAACCGGCCAACCAACTTTTTTGCGTATCTTTGCAAATCGAAATCAATACCCCGCGCAGGGGCGAAACGATAGACAATCACCATGTTAGATAAACTCGAAGCCATATACACCCGCTATTGCGACATTGAACGCCAGATGAACGACCCACAAGTTACGGCCGACATGAAGCGCTATGTTAAACTATCGAAAGACTACAAGGACCTGCAGCCCGTGGTCAAAGCCTATCACGACTACAAGGAGCTCCTTGACACCATTAGCGAGTGCCGCGAGTTGCTCGAGACCGAGAAGGACGCCGAGCTGCGCGAGATGGCCAAAGAGGAACTGGGCGAGAGCCTGGGCCGCAAGGAAAAAATGGAGGAGGAGATACGCATACTGCTCATCCCGGCCGACCCCACCGACTCCAAGAACGCCGTGGTCGAGATACGCGGCGGCACCGGCGGCGACGAGGCCTGCCTCTTTGCCGGCGACCTCTTCCGTATGTACACCCGTTTCTGCGAAAAGAAACACTGGAAAGTGGAGGTCACCGACTTCAACGAGGGCACAGCAGGCGGCTACAAGGACATCACCTTCACCGTTACCGGCGAGGGCGTCTACGGCTTGCTCAAGTACGAGAGCGGCGTGCACCGCGTGCAGCGTGTGCCCGTCACCGAGACCCAGGGCCGTGTGCACACCTCGGCGGCCGGCGTCGTGGTGCTGCCCGAGGCAGAGGAGTTCGACGTCGAGCTCAACATGAACGATGTGCGTATAGACACGTTCTGCGCAAGTGGCCCCGGCGGCCAGTGCGTCAACACCACCTACTCGGCGGTGCGCCTCACCCACATCCCCACCGGCATCGTCGTCTCCATGCAGGACCAGAAGTCGCAGATAAAAAACAAAGAGAAGGCAATAAGCATACTGCGCACCCGTCTCTATGAGCGTGAGTACAACAAGTACATGGAGGAGCTCTCGACCAAGCGCAAGACCATGGTTGCCACCGGCGACCGCAGCGAGAAGGTGCGTACCTACAACTACCCCCAGAGCCGCGTCACCGACCACCGCATTGGCTGGAGTATGCACAACCTGCCCGATTTCATGGACGGCAATATCGAGGAGTGCATCGAAGCCCTGCAGTTGGCCGAGAACGCCGAAAAACTCAAGGCTTCAGTAGGTTGAAACACAGGCTTTTGACGCCCCAAGTTCGCCGAAAGTATCTATAAACTCTATAGAATCTATAGTCTCTATACCTCCACCGCCGAACCCTACCCGACCTAAACCCGACCTAAACCCGAACCTAACCTATTCAAATCACTGAATGCCAGTAAATTACACTGATTTATTTAAATGTCTGGCATTCAGTGGGTTGTGTTTTTGTAGAGATTTTTTTAGCAAATGGTGCCGGCGGCGACGACGAGGTGTGCGTCGGTGTCGTAGATGGTGGCATACTGGCCGGCGGCAATGCCCTGGATGGGGGTGGCCGAGTGGATGGTGACGGTGCCGTCGGTGTCCACGGCGAGGGTGCCGTCGGCAAACTCGGGCGTGTGGCGTATCTTGAACTTCACGGGGCGCCCCTCGATGTCGCCCCAGATGTCGGCGCTCAGGTAGTGGTAGTCGGCTAAGCGAATCTCGGTGCCGTACTGCGCCGCGGGGTCGTAGCCCTGCGACACGTAGAGCACGTTTTCGGCACAGTCTTTCTTGACCACGAACCAGGGGCCGCCGCTCAAGCCTAAGCCTTTGCGCTGCCCTATGGTGTGGAACCAGAAGCCGT
This sequence comes from Bacteroidales bacterium, assembly GCA_024685285.1. Taxonomy (GTDB): domain Bacteria; phylum Bacteroidota; class Bacteroidia; order Bacteroidales; family P3; genus Colimorpha. Next base: position 22,150 of record JAIKVZ010000027.1, on the reverse strand, counting down.
GGTGTGTGCCGAGCACGCGGCCGGTCTCGAGCTCCACAATCTTGCCCTCGCGCTCGCCAAGGTAGCGGCGCAGGAAGTCGTTGTAGTTGATTTTGCCAAGGAAGCAGATTCCCTGCGAGTCCTTGCGGGTGGCGCTGGGCAGGCGGGCCTCGGTGGCTATGGCGCGTACCTCGCTCTTCATAAGGTGGCCGATGGGGAACATGAGCTTGGCAATCTGCGGGTAGCTCAGCTGCGACAGGAAGTCGGTCTGGTCCTTGACGGGGTCGACGGCTGTCGCAAGGAACGTGGTTCCGTCAAGCGTGGCGGTTGTAGCGTAGTGCCCGGTTGCAATGCGGTCGTAGTCGTGGCCGCGCCGCTCGTTGAAGGCCCCGAACTTGATGAGCTTGTTGCACATGATGTCGGGGTTGGGGGTCAGGCCGCGGCGCACGGCGTCGATGGTGTAGGTCACCACCGAATCCCAGTATTCGCGGTGCAGGTTTACCTCCTCGAAGCGGCAGCCATAGTGGCGGGCCAGCCACTGGGTTATCTCGATGTCCTCCTCGGCAGGGCAGTCTATGAAGCCGTCTTCCTCCTCCATGCCGATACGGATGTAGAAGATGTCGGGCGTGATGCCTTGCTCTTTGAGCAGGTGCACCACCACCGAACTGTCGACGCCTCCCGAAACCAATGCCGCTATATTCATAACCGAGTGTGCAATGTCAAAAAATTTGAAGTCCTGCCGGCCTCTTTTCAAAATGCAAAGATACGACTTTTTTGAAAAATGTCGGAAATTTTTTAAGGCGGTGTTATCGGCTCTCGTTTTTGCGGAACACGATGATTATCACGGCCGAGAGGATGAGGACGATGCCTATGGCGAGGTTTAGGGTAAAGGGTTCGCTGAAGACGAAGACGCCAATGAGCACGGCCGTCAAGGGTTCGAGGGCGCCGAGGATGGCCGTGGGTGTGGAGCCGATGAGTTTGGCCGAGTAGACCATCATAACTAACGCCATGATGGCGGGCACGACGGCGAGCCACCCAACATAGAACCAGGCCTTTGTGCTAGGCGGCAAGATGACCGGCTGACCCGAAACCAGGGCGTAGGCCAAGGCTCCGAGGGCGCAATAGATGAGCACGTAGAAGTTGATTTTGAACGATGACATCCGCAATTGGCCGCGACTCATAACGATGATGTAGACGGCGTAGGTGAGGGCCGAGAGGAGCACCAGAACCACGCCCAAAGCGTTGAGCGGTCCGTCGCCCCCGCCCCAGTACAGCAGCACCACGCCGGCCAGCGAGAGGACGATTGCTGCCACGGTGCGCATGCCGACGCGCTCTTTGAAGAACAGGGTCATGATTACGGCCGTCATGACGGGATATGTGAAAAGCAGCGTGGAGGCCACACCGGCGGCTATAAGACGGAAGCTGAGGTATAGCGTGAGCGACGAGGCGCTGAAGAGCAGTCCCAGAGTAGTGAGCACGCCGAACTCGCGCCATGTAACCCGCAGGCTTTCGTGGCGGAACAGCATCACTGCGGCAATGATGACCCACGCCAGCCCGAAACGGTAGAAGAGCACACTGCCGGTGCCCATGCCCTCGGCATAGAGGTTGAGGGCGCCGAGTGGGTTGGTGCCGTAGCACACGGCGGCGCCTATACCGCACAGGGTGCCGAAGAGCCTTTTGTTGTTGAGGGTCAAGGGTGGAGGGCTTTAGAGACGAGTTAGGAGTGATTAGTTGTGAGCAGTTCACCGCTAATCACTCCTAACACATTGTTATTAGAATTAATCTGGGTTGTTGTAGAGGTGGTTGTTGAGCGAGTATACTTCGCCTTTGGCACCCACGGCAGTCTGCGATGTGAGGCTCTGTCCCGAATGTTGACCGTAGCTCATGTCGTACTCGGTTTCAGCGTCTGGTCTCATCGAGGCTACTATCTGGGCTCCGTTGGGGTCGTTGCGCAGCAGTGAGTGCATATGAGCTATGCGCTCGGCGCGGCTCTTGGCCCAATTGTCGTCTTGGTGCAACTCGGGCATGGGCATGGCGGCGGCAGGCTCTGTTTTGGGCTCTTCAAGGGTGAGGGTGGCTACCGGCTCGGCCTCTTCTTCCTTGGTTTTGAGGTGGATGCCGTCGTCGTCCCGACCTTGATCCGAACCCAACCCGATGCTAACAGGTGTATCGAATTCGTCCTCAAGGGTATAGCGGTGTCCTGTCGCTGGTTGTGAAGCCATGACGGGCTGCGGTGTGTAGAGGGATTCCTGTTCGGGTTCGCGGTGTATCATCACAGGCTCGTCGGTGGCCACAGGTTCGGGCTTGGGCAGCTCGCGGCACTCGGGCTCGGTGGTGAGCTTGACGGTGACAGGTTTGCGTTTTTCAAAGCCGGTGGCTATGAGGGTGATGTTGATTTCGTCGCCGAGCTCTTCGTTGGCACCTTCACCCCATATCATGTCGGTGTCGTCGCCAGTGAGGTCATTCATGTAGTCTGTTATCACGGTGAGCTCGTCCATGGTGATTTGGTGCTCGGGCGAGAAGGTGATGTATAGCAGCACGTTCTTGGCGCCCGAAATGTCGTTGTCGTCGAGGAGCACTGAAGTCGAAGCGGCCTTGATTGCGTCTAAGGCACGATTTTCGCCGCGGCCAGAGCCGGCGCCCATAAGGGCGGTGCCGCTGTTTTCCATGACGGTGTTGACATCCTGGAAGTCGATGTTGACATAGGCGTCGACGGTGATGATTTCGGCTATGCCGCGGGCTGCAGTGAGCAGCACGTCGTCGGCCTGTGCAAAGGCGGCCGCGAGAGACATATCGCCAAACGAGCGCAACTTGTCGTTGCTGATTACCAGCACCGAGTCTACGTATTTGCGCAACTCCTCAATACCGGCCTGTGCCTGTGCCATGCGGCGCTTGCCCTCGAAGGAGAAGGGTGTGGTTACGATGGCCACCACGAGTATTTTGCGGATTTCCTCGTCATCGAGGTCTATGCTCTTGGCTATCTGTGCTATCACCGGTGCGGCTCCGGTGCCGGTGCCGCCGCCCATACCGGCGGTGATAAAGAGCATCTTGGTGTCTTGTGCTATAGCTTGGCGGATTTCGTCGGTTTTCTCCTCGGCGGCTTTTTTGGCACGCTCGGGTTTGTTGCCGGCTCCGAGGCCCAAGCCAAGAGCGATTTTGTTAGGCACAGGGCTGGCGTTCAAAGCCTTGGCGTCGGTGTTGCAAACTATGAAGTCTACCCCCTTGATGCCCTGACGGTACATATGGTTGACGGCATTGCCGCCGCCGCCGCCCACACCTATCACTTTGATGTACGACGTTTGCTCCTTGGGTGCGTCGAACTGGAAAAGAGTGGTATTTATGTTGTCTTCCATTGTGCTTATTTATTTCTATATTGTTGGATTTTAGCCTTTTGCGTGTTTTATGGTAATTAAATATAATTTGTAAAAATAGTGAAAAATATGTTATATACGACGTTTGCTATCAATTAGTTATCACCAAGTTATTCACATTTCTACTTTGCTTCTTCTGAAGGGCTATTCTATATTGTCGCTAAACAGTTTGTCAAGGAAACGCGAAATGGCTTCGTCGGGGCGTATCTGGGCTTTCTTTTTCTTCTCCGGAGCCTTCTTTGTCTCGGGTTCTGGTTCGGAATCAACCTGACTGTCCGTGGAATCCATATCACTGAATATGTCGACGCTACCAATCTTCTCGGCTTCGAGACGCTGACGCTCTTCCGACTTCTCCAATCCGTAGAGAACCAAGCCTATACCTGTGGCGTACATGGGGTGGCTGAGTTCGTCGGCAGGCACGTTGGTTCGTTCCAGATGCTCGTCAGGTGTGCCGATACGGGTGTCGTTGCGGGTAATAAGCTCTGCCAGCTCCTTGATGTTGCGCAGGCGTGCTCCGCCGCCAGTGAGCACAACGCCGGCGATAAGCTTCTTGCTGTAGCCTGAGAGTTGTATTTCGTAGTCAACCTGCTCCAGAATTTGCTGTGTACGGGCATTGATTATGCCTGCCAAGTTTTTCATGCTTATTTCTTTGGGGGCTTGGCTGCGGATACCAGGAATGGCTATGATGTCGTCCTCGCCTACGCTTGATTTGAGGCACGACCCGAACTTTGTTTTAAGGCTTTCGGCCTGGTTTTTGAGTATCTGGCAACCTTCACGGATGTCGTTGGTGATGGCGTTGCCGGCCAAAGGCAGGACCGATGTGTGACGGATTATGCCGTCGTAAAATATGGCCACATCAGTGGTGCCGCCACCGATGTCGACCAGAGCCACACCGGCGTTGCGATCGCCATCGTCGAGCACAGCCAGCGACGAGGCAATGGGTTCAAGCACCACGCCCTTGATATGCAGGCCGGCATCCTCTACGGCACTCTTGATGTGCTCGAGGTTGTCCTTATTACAAGTCACGATATGGAAATTGGCCCTCAGGTTGTTGCCGGCTACACCCACTGGCGAGACCTCCACGCTCAATTCTTCGTTGTCCACGAAGTAGGTTTGCGGGAAAACGTGAACAATCACCTCTCCTGGGTCGAGGAGAATCCCATGCTGTTCCTCAATGAGGCGGTCTAAGTCTTCCTGCTCAATCATGCGGTGCTCTGGTGGCACCATGATGCTACCTTGGTTGGTGCGTGAGTTGATGTGCTGGCCGGCGATGCCGACCCACACCTCGTCAATGTCTACCGAAGCCTGATCGGCGGCCTCGGCCACTGCTTTGCGGATTGACTCGGCGGCCATCTTGATGTTGCGTACCACGCCGTGTTCAACACCCACCGATTCGGTGCGGCCGTAGCCCAGAATACGCACGCGATCGTTTTCGCCGCGCTGTCCTACGAAACAGGCAATCTTGGTGGTTCCGATGTCTAAGCCTACTATTATTTCGTTTTCCATAATAAGATGTATATTAGTTTGTTATTATTATCGTTTGGTGCAAACTACTTGGTTGTCGAATTTAAGGTTGAGGAGACTATATGTGTCCCAGCCGCACTTGGGCATAACGCTTGTGTAGAACGTCTGAAGTCTGGCAAATTTATTGTCGAGGTTGTCGTTCTTGCCAACAACTACGGTGTGGTCGCCTATTTTTGGCACCAGTATCAGGTCGCCGTTGGTGTCCAAGAATATTTGGTCGAACAGGCAACCGTATTCAGGGTGTTTGTCTAAGTATACAGACAGTTGCCATACTTGGACAATTCCATAGGTCGAGGTGATGCTGTCGGCGGCCAGCTGAGCCAAATCCAAGCGATTGAAGAGCAGGGTGTCTATGTTTTCGATAAAGTTGCCATTGGCTACTATGCAGGCGCAATCACCTATCTTGCTCGGGGGCATGGCGCGGCCTCGGCTGTCAAGGTACAATTCACGGTCACCCATAAACAGGCGTACAATAGGCCGACGCTGATCGGCTTTCACCACCACGTTGCCGCCCACACTAACCGAGGCATCGCAGTTTTCAAGATAAGGTACTCTCGAGGCAGCCTCACGCACGGCGGCAAGGTCTACCACGCGCACCTGTTGTTGCATTAAGTGCGGTATGGCACGGTGCAGACTGTCTGTCACAACCCGCTCGTCTACAAGATGGGATTGACCGTCATAGTTTATCTTGATTTTGAGTCCTGCTACTTGCGATCGTGAGCGTGCCACGTTGGCCACAATCACCAGCACGGCCAGTGCTACGGCCCCGAGTACTATGAGCAAGATATGTGTGGTGCGTTTCATCATAGCAGGTTCTCTCTCAAGGTTTGTTCTAATTGTGGTACGAGGCGGTCAATGTCGCCAGCGCCGAGGGTCAGCACAACATCGGGGCAGAGAGCAGGCACTAATTCAAGCACCTGTTGCGGTGAGCACAGGTATTTCGACATATGCTTTATCTGCTTGAGGATGGTATGCGAGTTCACCCCCGGTATGGGTCGTTCACGAGCGGGATATATAGGCATTAACACCACTTCGTCGAGTGTGCTCAGCACCTCGGCAAACTGGGTGGCGAACTCGGCTGTGCGGCTGTAGAGGTGCGGCTGGAATACACCCACTATGCGTTTGCCAGGGTAAAGATAGCGTACAGATTCCAGAGTGGCGGCTATTTCGCGCGGATGGTGGGCATAGTCGTCTATATATATCAGGCTGGGCTCATTAATATGATAGTCAAAGCGGCGTCTGATACCTTTGAACGACTTGAGACCGGCGCGTAATTGATACTCGTTGAGGCCGCAGCTGAGAGCTACGGAAGAGGCTGCAACGGCATTCTCTACGTTGTATAGACACGACTCTGTGAGGCATATATCGTAGAAGACTCCTTGGGGTGTGCGGAGGTCGAAGTAAATGTCGCCACGGTAGTTACGCACATTTATAGCGTAGTAGTCGGCCTCGATGCCATGTGCCGTGTATGTAGAAATCGTAGGCCGTAACTCGGCTTGCGTGTGATTGCGGTCGTCATGAGCCTCGTGGTGATGATGAGGGCCGTACTCTATAAAGGGCTCGCCGCCTTCAGTCACAAAGCAACCTTCTTTGATGAAAAGATGTCCGCCATCGACGGTTTGGTTGGCATACTGGCAGAAGGCTTCGAGCATAGCTTGGTGTGTGCCGTAGATGTCAAGATGGTCAGGGTCGGTTGCGGTGATGACAGAGTAGTAGGGGTGAAGCTGGAGGAAAGAGCGGTCGTATTCGTCGGCTTCAACCACTATGTATTCACTGCCGGGGTTGACGAGTAGGTTACTGCCGAAGTTCTTGCATATCCCGCCCAGGAATGCACTACACCCAATACCACTTTGTTGTAGCAAGTGGGCTATAAGGCTGCTGGAGGTGGTCTTACCATGGCTACCTGCCACAGCAATGCACTTATGGCCCTCGGTGAGGTGCCCTAACATCTGCGATCGTTTCACCATGGTGATGCCGGTTTGACGCAGGTATTTCATCTCGGCGGTGTCGTCCGGAACGGCCGGTGTATATACTATAAGGTCGGGTTTGGTTCGGATCAAGGTCGGGTCATCATCGTAGTGTATGGCTATTCCTTCCGACTCCAACTGGTGTGTGAGCTCACTCGGTGTGCGGTCGTATCCGCTCACATTGTGCCCTTGCAGCTTAAAATAGCGTGCCAATGCACTCATTCCGATGCCTCCTATGCCCAGAAAATAGTAGTTCATTGCGTAATCCTTTCTATCTGGTCCACAATTTTGTCGGCGGCGTTGCGTATTGCCATGGCTTGTATGGCTTGGCTCATGGATTGACGTTGTTCGGGGTTGGTCAGCAGTTGTTCAACTATTGGTAGGCATTGTTGCTTGCAGTCGACGTCGGGCACCATCAATGCCGCTCCTTTCTGCACCAAAGCCATGGCGTTCTTGGTCTGGTGGTCTTCAGCCACGTTGGGCGAGGGTATGAGCACTACGGGCTTGCCTACGATGCTTAGTTCGCTAATAGCTATGGCTCCTGCACGCGATACTACCACATCGGCGGCGGCATAGGCAAGGTCCATGCGTTTAATAAACTCATGCACCTTAATGCGGCTTTCCACTCCGGCCTGCTGTACAGCGGTCATGGCATCGGCATATCCCCATCGGCCTGTTTGCCATATCACCTGATAGTTGGTGGTATCTGCCAAGTTGCCAGCCATCATCTGGTTTATGCTGCGCGCTCCAAGACTGCCACCGACCACCAGCACCACGGGCTTGTCACCGCTCAGGCCAAAATGTTCCAGACCTTCTTGGCGTGAGCAGGTCATCTGCTCTATATCGGCTCGCACTGGGTTGCCGGTGAGAACAATTTTATCTTTCGGAAAGAATCGCTCCATACCTTCGTATGCCACACAAATGGTGCGTGCACTTTTGGCCAAGGTTTTGTTGGTGAGGCCAGCGTAGGAATTCTGTTCTTGAATGAGGGTGGCGTATCCCATTGAGGCTGCCGCTTTTAGGGTCGGCTGGCTGGCGAAACCGCCTACACCTACAACTATGTCGGGGTTGAAACTGCGCAGTGTGTTTTTGACCATGCGCAGGCTTTTGAACTCTTTGAAAGGTAACGTCAGATTTTGAATAATATTGTGCAGGGTGAGTTTCCTTTGCAATCCGGCTATGGGTAGTCCCACTATACGGTAGCCTGCGGCGGGCACTTTATCCATCTCCATGCGGCCTTGCGCACCAATAAATAGAATTTCGGCATCGGGCCAACGCTTGCATATGGCCCCTGCTATTGCTATGGCGGGGAATATGTGGCCCCCGCTGCCGCCTCCGCTTATTATTGCTTTCATACTGTTTCGGTTTTTTGAGGTTCAACAATTTCTGCCGCAGCGGCTTTCTCGGCACGTTCTTGGCGTATAACGTCACAGGCTACAGACTGGATAATGCCCACTCCGCAACCTAAGAACAAATATGCTGTGCCGCCGTAGCTTATGAAAGGCAGGGTTTGTCCGGTTACCGGCAGCAACCCTACAGCCACGCTCATATTTATTAGTGCTTGGAAGTAAATCACCATACCTAGACCAGCAACAGTTAGCGAGCCGAAGGTGCCTCTGCAGCGCCACGCCAGTCTCACGCAGCAGAAGAAAAACATTGAGTATAGGGCAAATACCACAATGCCACCCACCATTCCAGTCTCCTCTATAATAATGGCGTATATAAAGTCGTTGTGGGCTTGGGTCATAAGGCGTGCGTGTACAGTGTTACCCACACCCACTCCAATCACGCCGCCGCGGGCTATTGCCATACGCGCCATATTCTCCTGAGAGAGCTCGTCGGGATTGGGGTGCAGCCATGAATCCACGCGGTGAACCCATGTCGACGAGCGCTCGAGGACACCCTCTTTGCTGCTGCCACGCTGGTAGGCAACGAAGAATAGCAGTCCGCCTATTATGACCAAGGCCAAAAATGTGCGTATCCAGTATTTTTTGTTAACACCACCAATGAGCATCATCATGTAGCAAGTGATAAATATGAGTATTGCCGTGGATAGATTTTCAGGTAGAACCAGAGCTGTCACAGCCCCTATGATGAGAAGCAGGGTTATGAAAGTGCCAAGCTCTTTGATTTTGTCGGCGTTACTGGTTAGTGTGCGTGCAACAAACACAATCAGAAACACCTTGGCTATTTCCGATGGCTGGAACTGTCCAAAGTGAGGTATGTCAATCCAGCGGCCGCCACCTGTTATGGCCATAACAACAATCAGCAGGACTAAACTCACCACGTATCCTACTTGCGATATGCGCGAAAATGCCCGATAGTTGACCATAGAGAGCATAATGATGGCTATGTAGGTTGCAATAACAATGGCCACGTGCTTGACAAACAGGCCGGTGGGAGTTGTGCCGGGCAGAGAGTAGGCTTGGAGACCTATTGTACTGTATACTGCAACAAGCGATATCACGCTCAGCACAAAGAATATCATCCAGATACCCATGTCTCCTTTGAATATGTTGGTCAGTTTGCGCATATCGTGTTATCTATGTTAAAGTTCGTTCACAGCATAGCGGAACTCTTCGGCCAGTACTCCGGTTGGCAAACCGTTGCCTGTGGCTGGCGAGAAAAGTACTTTGGCAGTATCGGGGCATTCGCAATAATGTGCACGGCCGACAGCCTCTTTAAGTGAGGAACAGTCCTCAATACTCACTCCGGTCGGTGCCAATGCTTGGCGTAGACGAGAGGTGTTGCCCGTGGCAAATATTTTGAAAACTTTGCGCTTTACCGACTGTTGAAGACGGTTATAGTCAGACACGTTGTCGGCACAGGCAATCCAGATAATATTGCCTTCGAGGCTTTCGAGACTGTACCATGTAGAGTTGACATTGCGCGAGGCGGCATCGTTCACAAATTCTTGTCCTCGGATGCGAGCCACGGTTTCGAGTCGGCAACTTATGTCGCTCATGCGTCCAAAACATTCTCTAAGGGAAGTGTTGCGCATGGCTTTGAGTTTGGCAGAGTCTATGCCTGCCAGGCCAGTATGGATTTGTCCGCGTCCTTGTTTTGATAAGGTGTCAATATTCATGTTTGCTTACTTATTCAGTTTGTTTAACGTAGTTTGAGGGTTACTATGCTCAGTATGGCCAGCAACATGGCCGTAATAATAAATCGTTGCACGACTTTCTGCTCAGGTATCCCCTTTTTCTGATAATGATGGTGCAAAGGCGCCATCAACAGGGGACGCTTGTCAACGGGCACAGGGGTGCCTATGGGCAGACGGTGGCGTCGGCGGTATAGTTTGCAGCCTGTGGTCTGTACTATAACCGAGAGGTCCTCGACCAGGTAGATGCCGCAAAGCAATGGAAGTAGCAATTCTTTGCGTATCAGTATGGCAAACACGGCTATTATGCCACCGATGGCGAGAGATCCAGTATCGCCCATGAATACCTCGGCTGGGTGGGTGTTGAACCACAGAAAGCCCAACGTGGCACCGACAAAAGCGGTGGAGAAAATGGTCAGCTCGCCAATGTTGGGAAGATACATGATGTTAAGGTAGTTGGAGAATATGATGTTGCCCGAGAGCCATGCCAATATGGCCAAGGCCGACCCGTTGACAGCGGCTACGCCGGTGGCTATGCCGTCTATACCGTCAGTCAGATTTGAGGCGTTGCTCACTGCGGTAACCACTAAAATTACTATTACCACATAGAGCAACCATACGACATTTTGGGCCCAGGGTCCGAGCCAGGTGATGAGTTTGGCGTAGTCGAGCTCGTTGTTTTTCACGAAAGGGATTGTCGTTGTGGTGCGTGACACCCCAGATGGAGCTATGTCGGGGTGGTAGAGTATGAGTAGACCCACAACAAGGCCTAAGGTTACTTGCCCTATTATTTTGTATTTGCCAGGCAAACCGGCTTTGCCACGGGTTTTCTTAAGGTAGTCGTCAAGGAACCCCACCATTCCGAGCCACACAGTGGTGCCGAGCATTATCTGGATATATATATTGTCGAGTTTGGCAAAGAGCAGAGTCGGTAAAATGATGGCTGCCAGTATCAGAAGGCCGCCCATGGTTGGTGTCTGGGCCTTGCGGGTGGCACCTTCGAGGCCCAACTCAGTACGTACCTCGTCGGTCATACCGAGCCTGTTGCGCATAAAGCGTATGAAGGGTTTGCCCAACAGCAGCATTATGAGCAGAGAGGTCACAGCCGACATCGAGGCACGGAACGAGATGTATTGGAACACTCCGGCGCCAGGGAAGTCGAATGCGGTATCAAGCCAGCTGAATAAATAGTATAGCATAGGCAATATTTATTTCTTTTTTACGTTATTAATATATAGGTTCACCTCTTCGCAGTCGTCGAAGTGGCTTTTTACTCCATTCACGTCCTGGTATTTTTCATGGCCTTTGCCTGCCACCAGTATTATGTCGCCTTCTCGGGCAATCATGCAGGCAGTGCGGATAGCTTGGCGACGGTCGGTGATTCGTACCGTCTTGCAGAGGGCATCGGGGTCGAGGCCGCGCTCCATATCATCGAGTATGTCATCGGGATTCTCGGAGCGGGGGTTGTCAGAGGTGAGAATCAGGTGGTCCGATCCGCGGGCGGCAATCTGAGCCATCTCGGGACGCTTGGTGCGGTCGCGGTCGCCGCCACAGCCCACCACGGTGATGAGGCGCTGCGAGTCGCGGCGTATCGCGTTGATGGTCTGAATGACATTCTGCAAGGCATCGGGGGTGTGGGCGTAGTCCACAATGGCGGTGACGCCGCCCGACTCTATGAGTTGGAACCTGCCCTCGGCAGCTTCAAGCCGGCTCAGCAGCGTCAGTGCCTCGGTGCGTTCAATGCCGCAGAGCACAGCGGTGGCGTATATGGCTGTGAGGTTATAGGCGTTGAAGCGGCCCACTAAGCGGCACCACACTTCACTGCCGTCGAGTTCGAGCAACATACCGCTGAAGTTCTCCTCGATAACCTTGCAGCGAAAATCGGCCACACGCTGCAAACTGTAAGTACTCACTGTGGCTGCGGTGTTCTGTACCATCACCAAGCCGTTGCGGTCGTCGGCGTTGGTCAGTGCAAAAGCCCCTTTCGGCAGTTGATCGAAGAAACCCTTCTTAGCCGCAATATAGGCAGCCATGGTTTTGTGAAAGTCAAGGTGGTCGTGCGTTATGTTGCTGAAAATGCCGCCAAAGAATGTGAGTCCGGCAATGCGCTCCTGCACCACCGAGTGCGAACTCACCTCCATGAAACAGTACTTGTAGCCGGCTTCGACCATCATGGCCAGCAGCCTGTTGAGCTCGAGAGCGTCGGGAGTGGTGTGGGTGGCCGGAACCTCGGAGTCATCAATGCGGTTCACTATTGTCGAGAGCAGACCGGCGTGGTAGCCAGCCATACGGAACAATCGATGCAGTAGGGTCACAGTGGTGGTTTTGCCGTTAGTGCCGGTTATGCCCACCAACCGCAACCGTGCCGACGGGTTGCCATAGTAGTTCGAGGCTATCAAGCCAAGCGCACGACTGCTGTCATCGACTCTGAGATAGGTTACCTTCGGGTTGAGGTCGGATGGCAACTCCTCACATACCACAGCCACAGCACCTTGCGATATGGCGCGGTCTATGTAGGCGTGGCCGTCGGTACGAGTGCCCCTCTGCGCTACAAACAGGCAGCCCGGAGCAACACGCCGCGAATCAAACTCCACAGTTGCAATCTGCTGCGTTACGGGTCCGTATGTGGTGGCCGTAAGTCCCTTGGTTATATCGGTGAGTTCTTTCATTTCAATGTCAGGTATATGGTGTTGCCACGGGCACACTTGGTGTTGGGACGTGGCGATTGTGAGACTACTTTGCCATAGCCGCTGAATTTGACGCGTAACCCCTGCGAATGCAGCAGTTCAATGGCGTCGCGCACCGTCATGCCAGTGCAGTCGGGCACCAGTCCATCGGTGGCTATCAGTTGACGGTAGCCCGGGGCTGTGCTGTCGTCGCCGGCGAAGTAGGTCACCCAATACGGGGCTTCGCGTGGCAGCGTGCGCTCCAGACCTATCCGTTTGTATGCCTCGCGCAATCCGGCTTTATTGCCGCGCAATGCTATGGGTTGGCGCACCGCCGTGGAGTCGTCACGGCTGAAGGCGGCGCCGGAGCTCAGCTCTTTGTCCATGGCCACTACGCCGTCGGCAATGGTTTTAAACACCACGGCTGCCTGGCGACCGTAGGCAGGGCTGTGCTTGATGACTACAAGGCAGCTGTACTTTGGCTCCTTGGCCGGGAAGAAACCGGCAAACGAACCATTGTATAGCTTCATGTTGCGGTAGTCGGACACGGCGGTGCCGGTCTTGCCTGCAATGCCATAGCTGTTGTTCTTGATGTTGTTGCCGGTGCCGTTTAGCACCACACCCTCCAACATCTCGCGCATGGTGCGTGTTGTTTCGCGCGAGCATATACGCTCGTTGAGCACCACAGGCTTGATGGGGGTCACACGGCCGTCGGCATCAACCACACCGCGACAGAAGAGTGGTTTGACCATACGGCCACCGGCGCCCAGGGCGTTGTAGAATGTGAGTACCTGCAAGGCGGTGACACGGGTGGAGTAGCCGTAGCAGAAGTTGAGAAAGTCGCGGTTAGAGGCATTTAGGTTGTTGATACGGGTGGCATATTCGCGGACCTTAAGGTCTACGTTGAGACGTTGATAGGGGAATATCTTTCGCACCAGGGCCTCCAATGTGTCGCGCCGGTTGCGATAGTATATCCATCCCAGTTCGCTCATGCCCACGTTTGACGACTGTTCAATTACCTCTTTGAGGCTCAGCGAGTCGCGGCCTTCAAGGGTGTGGTCGTCTTTTATCTCGCCGTCCCTGCCGGGGAACTTTTTGTAGCCAACACGCAACTTCATTGTGGTGTCTATGCGCTGTGCCGGATCGCTGAGCATGGCGGTGAGAATCACCCCTTTGAATGTTGAGCCAGGCTCATAGACGTCGCTCACCGCCACGTTGGCATCGGCCAGTTCGCGGTAGTCGTGGGCGTGGGTGTCGATGGTGAGGTTGGCACAAGCCAGCACGTAGCCGGTTGCCATTTCCATAAGTATGGCGCAACCGGATCGTCCGCCGTAGGTAACGAGGGCTTTGCGCAGGGCGCTCTCGGCTATGTCTTGGTAGCGGGTGTCGATTGTGGAGATGATGTCTAGGCCGTCAATCTTGCGTTGCACGTATGTGGTGTCAATAACCACCGAGTCGTCGCCCAATTGGCGTTCCAGACTCACAGCGTCGCCGTCGGCCGGTGGGTCTGGCAGCCAGATACCGCGTGTGAGGCGGCGGCAGTTGTAGATGCCGTCGCGGCCGCGCAGTATGGAGTCGTAGTAGCCTTCGAGACCGGTGTAGGAACGGCTCTCCCAGCTGTTGCGGAAACCTATGACGTTCTCTGCCATATTGCCGTAGATGTGGGCGCGCACCTGTCGCACCACGCTTTGGCCGTCGACTTTGCGCACCACGCCGTGGCTCCAACCAGGCACACGGCAGATGTCGCGCCACACGCTGTAGGGCAGGGCACGCTGCACCAACAGGCATCGGCTCTGGCGTGCGGCGTAGCGGCCCGAAAGTATGCGCTCGCGGTAATAGTCGACCGGGCGCGAGGGCACCGCTTCGTGCAGCATGAGGCACACGCTGTCGAGGTAGAGATGAAAAAGCGAGTCGGTTATGGGCCCCGATTCAACGGGCTTTCCGCCGCGACCGTGTCTGGGCTGGCCGTATTCGTCGCGCACGATGGTGTCGAGCAGGTCCAAGTAGAAGTCACACACCGGCACGGTGGTGGCCAGTATCTTGCCGTCCGATGAATATATGTTGCCGCGGTGTGCTGGCTCGGTGCGCAGGGCTGCCTCGCGTCGCTCGCCGCGTTCGCGCCATCCGTCGCCGTTGACCCACTGTATGTCGACCATCTTCCACACAATGGCCACGCCCGACACTAACACCAGCACGGCGTAGATTACTCCGAGGAGTTTTGACGGTTGGGATGTTTTTTTCTTGTTCATTATATAATATTATGGTCGATTCTGCGTTATTGTTTCACCTCGTATGGCGGGCAGGCGGTGAATCCTATGCCGCGGCTTTCGAGTTGCTGTGCGAGATGTGATATTTTGACGGATTCCTGATATTGGCGCTGCATCAGTATGCGGTGTTCGCGCAGGTACCCGAGACGGTCTTCGAGTTCCATCTTCTCGCGCGAGAGGCTCTCAACTTTGTAGCGGTTGGCAACCAATATTATGAGATACAACGCAACCAATAGCAGCAGCGGAATTTGCCGCACCACGAAACGGCTCTTTAGCACGTCGCCCCCAAGCACTCCGGCTATGCGCCGCGCGGTCTTCGAGCCGCGGCCTGTCGAGGCTACGCTCTCGGGCTGCTGCGGCTGCTCGGCGGCCTCGGCTGCCACTTCGGCGGCTATCTCGGGTTCGGCGGTTTTTTCTCTGAAACGGTTTGCCATGGTGCTATTGGTTTTGTGGTTCGTTCTTTTGTGCGGCACGCAGACGGGCGCTGCGGCTGCGGTTGTTGGCGGCGAGCTCCTCGGGACTGGGCATCGTGGCCTTGGCCTGCAGCGGGGCGAGGGGGCGGATGAGGTTGCCGTAGAAGTCTTTCTGGGGTTCGCCTTCGAAGTTACCGGTACGGAAGTAGTTCTTGACAATGCGGTCTTCGAGCGAGTGGTAGCTGATGACGGCTATTCTGCCTCCCGGCACCAGCAGTGCGGCGGCCTGCTCAAGCAGTGCGCGCAGGGCGTCGAGCTCGCCGTTGACCTCGATGCGGAGGGCCTGGAAGAGCATGGCCAGGTATTTGTTCTCCATGCCGCGCGGCAACTGGCGGCTCACGGCTTGACGCAACTGTGCGGTGGTGGCAATGGGCTCCTGGCGGCGGGCGGCGCAGATGTCGTGTGCCATGCGGGCCGCGTTGGGCAACTCGCCATAGAGGCGCAGCAGCCGGGTCAGGTCGGCCTCAGTCAGGTTGGCCACCAGGTCGGCGGCCGTGGTGTCGGCACGGCTGTCCATACGCATATCGAGGGGGGCGTCGAAACGGGTCGAGAAGCCGCGCGCCGGCTCGTCAAACTGGTGCGACGACACGCCGAGATCGGCCAACAGACCGTCGATCTGCCGCACGCCGTTTATCCGCAGGAAGTTGCGCAGGTGACCGAAATTTTCGCCTATCAGTGTGAACCGGGTGTCGTCAATGGCGTTGGCGCGTGCGTCGGGGTCTTGGTCGAAGGCTATGAGCCGCCCCTCGGGGCCGAGCAGTGAGAGAATGGCGCGCGAATGGCCGCCGCCGCCGTAGGTGGCATCGACATACACCCCGTCGGGTCGCACCCCGAGGGCCTCGATGCTCTCGTTGAGCATAACCGGTCTATGGTAGCTCTGCTCCATCGCGTCCTGCCTCTGTTGCGCTGCCGAGGCACTCGGCGGCCAGGGCCGCAAAGTCGCCTCCGTTGGCGTTCATGGTTTGGTAAGTGTCGTAATCCCAGATTTCGATGTACTTGCCGGTAGACTGCAGGACTATCTGTTTGGCCTTGCCGATCACGCCCTTCTGCTCCGACGGTATCAAGAGGCGGTCGCTCGAGTCGAGCTCGATGATGTTGCCCTCGGTGAGTTTGCGGAGCACACGGCGGTGGTCGGCGTTGTAGGGGTTGAGTCTTTTTTGCAGATTTTCCACCTCGGCGTGGAAGCTACTGTAGGTCCAGAGCTCCAGGCATTGGGCATAGACACTCTGGCGGATCACAAACCGGTCGTCGGTGTCCTCCAGCTGCCTCTTCAACGCAATTGGGAACTTGAACCGACCGTTTGGATCGACCTTACAGTACTCTTTTCCAATGATTAACGCCACTTTTTAATACTTTTTTTCAAGGTGTAAAATTACAAAAAAAAATCCAACAGTTGCCAATTATTTACAAAAAAATACTTTTTTTGCCAATTTTAACATTTCTGTTGCCTTATACGTGTGTTGATAAAAAAAGTTTCGTTGTAACGTATTTTTATTGTAAAAGACTGAGATTCAGTCGATGGAAGATGCGTCAATAATGGAGGCGACGGCCGATGGCCGCCGCCTCCGCGTGTTGAAAACTTTTCGTCGCCGTCGACGTCCCGCCAAAGACTCTTCCGGTAACCCCGAAATGTTAAAACGCCAATCGACCGTTTAACATAAATTAACCTAAAATTTACCCCTCCGCTGGAATAAGAAAAATGCCAACCATTTGAAAATCAAACAATTGGCTAAATTGATGTAAAAGTCTGGTTTTTAGGATGTTGGATGGGTTAGGTTCGGGTTAAGGTCGGGTCAGGGTCGGGTAGGGGTCGCAGATGTTAAAATTTAACATTGCTTTAACACTCCCAGATTCCGACCAAACCCCGTCCACACCCCGTAGGTAGTGCGTTTATAGTGCTAATAAATAGTGCTTTATACTTGTACGCACTGTCAAGGCTTCATAGCTGGCAGCAGGGCTACAATCTGTTCGAGCCAGCGGCTGTCGGTGTCGTCGAAGGTGTTGAGGTCGCGGCTGTCGATGTCGAGCACGGCAACAACCTCGCCGCCCTGCATGACGGGCACCACTATCTCGCTGCGCGACAGTGAGCTGCAGGCTATATGGCCGGGAAACTGCTCGACGTCGGGCACCACCACGGTGCGGCGCTCTTTCCACGCCGTGCCGCACACTCCACGCCCGTAGCCTATGTGCACGCAGGCCACAGGACCCTGGAACGGCCCCAGCAGGAGCTCGCCTTCCACAACCCTGTAGAAGCCTGTCCACCAGAAGCCCATGGCCTCGTGAACGAGGGCGGCGAGGTTGGCCATGCAGGCCACCACGTCGCTCTCGCCTTTCATCAAGCCTTCGGCTTGTGCATAAAGTTCACGGTATTTTTCTTCTTTCGACGACATTCCGCAACTTATTTTACAACGAGTTTGCGTACCGCAACGGCGCCCTCGGCGGCTATGCGCACAAAGTATTCGCCGGCGGCAAACTCTGCCAGGTCGAGGGTGACGCTGCCAGAGGCGACACGCCACACACCGGCCTCACGACCGTTGAGGTCGATGATGGTGACGGTGGCTGGACCATTGAGGCCATTAACGACCACAGCGTCGCTGGCGGGGTTGGGGTAGAGCGTAATCTTCGACGACTCAACGCCGTCGATACCCACTGTGCTGCAGAAAACGGCGGTGAGGGTGACGTCGGAATTGATGACGAATGTATAGGGGTTGTCGGCAATGCTGTCGCCGGCGGCGTTGACCCATGCCACGAAGTCTGTCGCGTCGGGAGCGCCCGCAGCGGTAAGCGTTACGGTGTCGCCTTTGGCGTATGTTCCTTCGCCCGTCACGGTGCACATGGTGGGGTCAAGCGCGCTGCCGTCGGCCATCACGCGGTTGACGGTGACGGTGTGGGTGACGGCTTCAGAGGTGACGACCTTGATGAGCCACGTCCGGGCCAACCTTGGGAAGGATCGGGAGATGTGGCACCAGCCCGAGCCGTTGTCGGAGTCGTAGTACCAGTCGCTATTGGGTTCGCCTATGTAGTAGGAGCCGCAGGCGGGATATATGCCGGAGTCGGGGTATGTAAAAATTATCCAGAGGTTTTGGGTGGTGTCTATATTCAGGGGTGCGGCAGGTGTGCAGCTTACATAGCCGTAGGTGTTGCTGTCGAAGGTGTAGGTGTTGGAGTACACGAGCTGGCCGGGGGCGTTGTCGCCGCCTTGGTATACGTTGAGGGTATAGTCGCCGGGGTTTCTTACGTACAGCAGCACGTCATGCAGTGTGTCGCGGCTGTGCAGGTAGTTGTGCGGCAGCATGATGCCCCAGCGGGTGGTGTCGGTATCTTCTCCCACTCTACCGTAATAGGTGCGGTCGAGGCAGTAGCTGACGGTGTCGCCCAAGGTGTAGTCGACCACGATGACCGAGGCCGAATCGGAGGAGCTGCCGGCGGCGTTGGTTATGGTGGCCGTGGCGGTGTAGGTGCCGTCAACGTCATACACAACACGGGCTTCGGCGGTCGAAACGATGCCGCCGCCAATGCCGGGGAGATTCCAGGTAATGGTATCGCCCGTGGTGCCTGTGGCGCTGAACACAACGGTATCGCCTACCGACACCTGTTCGGGGCCGCTGACAACAATGTGAGGTATGGGCACGCTGGTGGTCGAGCGGAAGAGCCCGCGAATCATGAAACTATAATTGTATCTATTACCATAGGGATAGAAATTCGACCCCCAGAGGAAACTTTCGTGGATGCCGCTGTAGTTGGTTACGCAGGCGGGATATCCAACATCGACATTGCTGAGACCAATCCACATTGACTCGCGGCCGTTGACCACCACGGGGGTGCTCAGCGTAACACTTTTCCACAGCGGAGTTTCTGTGCTGTCTATGCTGACGGTGGTGTCGGCCATAAGGTACTCGGCACTGTTCGTGCCAAGGTAGACCGAGAGGCTGTAAACGCCTGGTTCGACAACGTAGAACTCAACTGTGTGCATCTCGCGGCCGGGCTCGAAGTACGACGAGTCGAACTTCACTCCCCAGGTGCATTCGCTTGTCGTGTCGCCGTAGCCGTAACTGCTCATATAGCCGCCGCTGCCGTATACCATCATGGTGTCGCTACCCACAGGCTTGAAGTTGGCGGTGTATGCGTAGTCGCCACCGGTCCCGATGATGGAGCGGTAGATATAGGGGTAGCCGTCGCTCCAGCCAGTGAAACGGTAGCCGTTGTAGGGCCCAGCACTCAAGGTCACAGTGTCGAAGAAGTTGTAGTTGAACGGCATGGCGGGTTCTACAGCGCCCCAGTTGGTGTTGGATGAGGCGGCGGTTATGGTGCCGCCGTTGCCCCACAGAAGGTTGGGCTCAATGCCGATGATGGCGTCGTTGTTTCTATTGTAAGACGAGGTGCTGTTGCCGCCTGCACCGCCTGGAGCCGGGTTGAGGCCGCCTATGGGGTAGTAGCCGTCGCAGTAGCCGCCCCAGCCCCAGTTGAGGTGGAAGTAGCCATCGTCGTTATAGCCGTCGAGCACAAAAGAGTGACCTGCCCCCACGTCGTTGCCGGCGTAGAGGATGGGATGCCCGGCCGCGATGTCGGCACGCAGCATGGAGGTCCATTCGTCATAAGAAAAGTCGTCTCTGTAAATGCTGTGCAGTGCAGGGCTGTACTTGAAGTAGCCCACCAGCGCGTTCTCCTGGCAGGCAATAGATATGTTGCCCCTGTTGGCGGTTTTGGCTCCGCTGCCGGTGATGCCGTAGTTCATGTTGACCGAGACACCGACGTGGTACATCAACTGTGCCACGGCGTTGTTCTGGATATCGGAGGTGCTGGCGGACAATTTGGCGGGCATATTGTTCCACTGGTATGTGGTGGCGCCGAAGTTGGCATACTGCCATCCGTAGCTGGTGTCGCCGTTGTCGTGATTGTAACCATGAGAGAGATAGCCGGTGGTAGGTTGGTTCCAGAACTTCATAACCTGGGCCATCGAGGTGGCCACGCAGCCGGTGTAGGGGTGTCCGGTCCAGTGGTTGGTGTCATTGGGGCACATCCCGTTGTAATAATTGCCCTGGTTCCATTTGGTGAGCATGGTGTCGACCATAGGCGTGGCCGGCGGGTCCATTTGCCGCTCTGAAAGCACCATTCCCCACTCTGTACTCTCCACTCCGAGGTTGCGGTAATGGCGTATCTCGGCTTCGTAGTCGTTGAGCCACGACACGATGTGGTCAGGCATATGCTTTGTTTCGAAGCGGTTGCCGACCGAGTAGCCAAGGATAGGGCGCACACAGTTGTCGGCGCTAACGATGGCGAATCCGCCCTGTGGCGCTGCAAAGATGTAAAACTCGGTGAAAGGTGTTTGGGCGGTGATGTTGACCAGCGCTGCGGGGTTGGCCATGCCATACGCCCTCAGGCAATTCTCGGCAACACGGCGGGCTGTTGTTTCATCAACAGGTTTTGCTGAAACTGTGCCTGCACAGAGGCAGAATGCCAAACCTACAATCAAAATATGTAAAGACTTTTTCATTATTGAGTAGAATTTTATTTTATCGAAATGTTTTCAGGTTCTTTTTTCTACTGTATTGTCAGTGTGTTATGTGAATTGTATGTTGCTGTGTTTTGATGCAAAGATATAAAAAAAATAATTTTCAATGAATTTCATTTCTCAATTTTCAATTTTATTTGTATCTTTGCGGTCTCTTTTCATGTCTCCGATTTGCTTTCGGGGACATGAAATGCCTTGATAATGAATAGAATAAAAAATAAATATAAATAATAACACAATGAAAATTTATCAGACTCAGGACATCCGTAACATCGCCCTCTGCGGTGGTGCCAAAGCCGGTAAGACCTCCATGGCTGAGGCTATGGCTTTCTGCGGCGGCCTCATCAACCGTCGTGGCAGCGTGGACAGCAAGAACACCATCAGCGACTATCGCGACATCGAGCACGACCGCGGCTACTCCGTGGAAACCTCCCTCATGTACACCGAGTTCGGTGGCAAGAAAATCAATATCCTCGATGTGCCCGGCTTCGCCGACTACCAGGGTGAGCTCGATGCAGCCCTCAACGTGGTCGAGGCCGCCGTCGTCGTGGTCAACGCCCAGAGCGGCGTCGAGGTCGGCACCGAGATTGCCAACCGCTACGCTGCCAAGCTCGACACCCCGATGCTCTTCGTCGTCAACCACCTCGACGCCGAGAAGGCCAACTTCGACGACACCGTCAACCAGCTGAAGGACTACTTCGGCGGCAAGTGCACCGTGCTGCAGTTCCCGACCAACGCCGGTCTCGGCTTCAACCAGGTGGTCGACATCGTGGCCAACAAGATGTACACCTTCACCGACGGTAAGTACACCGAGGCCGACATCCCCTCGCAGTATGCCGACAAGGCCGAGGAGATGCGTATGGCCCTCGTCGAGGAAGCCGCCGCTGCCGACGACGCCCTCATGGAGAAATATTTTGAGAATGGCGATTTGACCGCTGAGGAACTCACCCAGGCCCTGAAGCTCGCCATCGACAAGCGCGACCTCTTCCCCATCCTCTGCACCTCCGCCAAGGAGAACTTCGGTGTCAACCGTCTGCTGGAGTTCATCTGCCAGAACGTCCCCGCTCCCTGCGAGGTGGCCGACTGCAAGAAGACCAAAGGCGGCAAGGAGCTGAAGTGCAACGGCGCCAACCCCACCGTAGCTTTCTGCTTCAAGAGCGCCAAGGACAAGAACCTCGGTGAGATCAGCTATCTCCGTATCTTCGACGGCGAGCTGGCCGCGGCCCAGGATGTCATCAACGCCTGCAACCAGAGCAAGGAGCGCGTCAGCCAGGTCCTCGTGTGCAGCGGC
>JAIKVZ010000010.1 GCA_024685285.1 Bacteroidales bacterium | reverse complement strand
GTCACCCACACGTTGCCCATCTCGGCGTTGCCCATCACGTCGCTCAGCAGGTCGCTGACGTAGCAGCCGTCGATATCGCGGTCCAAACCATTCTCGCCCGAGAGTACTTTAAGATTCAGTTTATCTACTAATTCTCTTACTTTCATGTCGTTTAATTGTTAAATAATTTGAACTGCAAAGATACAAACATTTTCCAAACCGTGCAAAATATTTTTTGGTTCACCGTTAACGGTTGCAGTGTGGATGTTGCTTTTTGTGTTAAAAACGGTATGTTTGAAAATACCTATGGCGCTGATAGACTGCGCACTATATTGTTAAAATTGTTGTAAGGCGCTAATACACAATACCTACGCCGTACCCTCGCCGTACCCTCGCCGGCATTTCTTCAGTGGGAGCCGGTGCAGATAAGGCGAGGGTAGGGCGAAGGTACTGGTGATGTGTCTGTTATTTGATTAAAAATCCCACATGCCGCTATCCTTGAGGAACTTAAGCAGGTCGTTCGACACGGCGACGTTCATGTCGTGCGGATAGCGCTTGGTGGTGAATATCTCGCAGTAGTTGCGGGTGCCGTTTTCGCGAACCATCTGCTGGTTGAAGGGGTGCTCGTCGCGCACACGGTGTGTGCTTACGATTTCCTCATCGGTGGGGTTGTGGTATACCTCGCTGTGTACCACGGCGTTCTGACCCAGGCGTTCGCTCATGCGTGGTTCTTCGGCTGGATGGCCCATGGCCAGAGCTATTACCGGCACCACCCCCTTGGGGCATTGCAGCAATTCGGCAATCTGGCGTGTGTTGTAGTTGACGGTGCCCAAGTAGCAGAAGCCCAGCCCTTTCTCCTCGGCGGCTATGCAGATGTTCTGCGCGCAGAGGCTGGCGTCGACCAGTGCCGAAATGAACCACAGCAGGTTGCCATAAGGCTCGTCGCACTGGTTCACACGGCAGTAGTGGTGGTAGCGCTCCACGTCGGTGCAGATGGTGAGCCATAGCGGCGCCGTTGCGCACTGGCCGAAGTGTAGCTTGCACAGTTCCGTGCGCAGAGGCTCCTGCTGGGTGGCTATCACGCTGTATAGCTGCATGTTGCCGGTGTTTGAGGCACGCAGACCGCACTCCAGTATCTCGTTCAGCGTCTGGCTGTCGACTGTCTGGTCAGTAAACTGGCGCACCGAACGGTGCGCCAGTATGGTTTCTATTGCTGTCATTTCTTTGGTTACTTTAATGTCTCAAAATCAGAGCGACACGCCGCCGTCGACACATATCACCTGGCCGGTTATGTACTCTGAAAGGTCGGAAGCCAGGAACATCGAGGTGCGGGCAATATCAAGGTCGGTACCGCCACGGCGCAGTGGTATCTCGTTGAGCCACTTGTCGTGAGCCTCCTTGGGCATTGCCTGTGTCATGGCCGACTCGATAAGGCCAGGGGCAATGGCGTTGCAGCGGATACCGCGTGAGCCAATTTCCTTGGCGAGGCTCTTTGAGAAGCCTATGATGCCGGCTTTCGAGGCCGAATAGTTGCACTGGCCGGCGTTGCCGTTGACGCCCACTACCGATGCGGTGTTGATGATGGAGCCGCTACGCTGCTTCAACATCATAGGCACGAAGGCCTTGCAGTAGTTGAACACCGAGCGGAGGTTCACCTCGAGCACGAGGTCCCAGTCCTGCGGGCTCATGCGGAGCAGCAGGTTGTCGCGGGTGATGCCGGCGTTGTTGACGAGGGCGTCGAGACGTCCATATTCTTTCTGCACCTGCTCGGCGACAGCCATGGTCTGCTCGTAGTCGGCGGCGTTGCTGGCGATAAAGCAGCTCTTGGGGCTGTGCTGCTGCAGTTCGGCGAGCAGTTCGCGGCTGGCGTCGTTCTCCTGCAAATCGGTGAAAATCACGGTGGCACCGTTCTCGGCGAACAGCTGGGCGGTGCGCTTGCCGATGCCGCGCGAGGCACCGGTGACGAGAGTTATCTTGTTTTCTAAAAGCATAATATTTGGCCTCACCCCCTTGGCCCCCTCTCCGATTGGAGAGGGGGTGTGAGATGGGGACTTTGTTAATTGTTTACAATGCTGTTTTTGATTTGTTCTATCACGTTTTCTGTGTTGTATAGCACCTCTTCGTTGCTGAAACGTATCACACGGTAACCCATGCGGTTGAGATCTAATGTTCTTGCGGCATCGTCTTCTTGCTGATGAGGCTCGCTATGATAGCCTCCGTCCACCTCAATGATTGGTTTGTGTTTCAGGCAAATGAAATCGGCTATATAGTCGCCTATTGGATGTTGTCTGCGGAAACGTTTGTTTGGAATGTTTCTGATTGCGTTCCATAGTGCGCGTTCTGCATCAGTCATATTCCTACGATTCTCTTTGGCATGGCCCTTTAATGAGTCATATCTGTCGGGTGATGATGTGGCGAACCAGGGTTCCATGCTTTTTCATCCGTTTGCTACCCCTCTCCATTCGGAGAGGGGGTAGGGGTGAGGCTGTTCTATTTGTTATCTATCAAAGCAAATGTTAATTCTCCTTGGCAGCACACTTTGCCGTTAACGTAGGCTTTGGCCTCGACAAAGAAAATCATGCCGCGGCGGCTTGTTATATGGGCGCGCAACTCCATAGTGTCGCCAGGTTTGACTGGCTGGCGGAAGCGCACGTTGTTGATGCCGCTATAGAACGGGGTACGGCCCACAAGTTCGTCGCGCACCAAGATGCACGAAGCCTGTGCCATTATCTCGCATTGTATTACTCCTGGTACCACAGGGTTGCCGGGGAAGTGGCCTTGCAGGAAAAATTCATCGCCACGTACATGATAGTGAGCGATAGACTCTTCGCCTTCCATCACTACGTCGTCGATGAGCAGCATCGGCTCACGGTGAGGCAGGAAGGTCTTGATGTCGTCTCTGTTTAATACGTTCATTGCTTTTTGTTTATGTAGTAAAGGAGAAAAGTAGTAAAGGAATAATGTGGAAATGATTACAATATGTTTCTTTCAGCAATTCCTTTGTAATACTTGTTCAGCATTCTACTTGTATCTTCAATACTGGTGTTTAATTTTTGGTATTGTTCTTCATTGATATATTCGAGGTCTCTGGAAAGCAACAGGTAATATCGGCATTCCTCGAGACTTCCTAGTGAAATGTTAAGGAAATGGAGCTTGTCTTTAATTCCGTCGCGGCGGTAGCCTTCTGCTATGTTAGCGGCAATGGATACAGCGGCGCGTTGAAATTGGGAGCAAAGGCCAAAACGCTCATACTGTGGAAAATTGGAGGTTGTCCTGTATACTTCCACAACAAATGCGTGAGCTTTTTGCCAGGCAATTACTTCTTTAAAGTTAGTTGTCATTTCAACTTTACTCCTTTTGCTCCCTTACTCCGTTACTCCCTAATGCTTACGTAGTGCCACGCTTGCGTTGTTGCCACCGAAGCCGAATGTGTTGCTTAGGGCAATGTCGGCCTGCCATGTGCGTGCGGTATGAGGCGTGTAGTCGAGGTCGCATTCGGGGTCGGGCTGGTCGAGGTGGATGGTCGGCGGGATGATACCGTTTTTCAGTGCAAGTGCGCTGATAATCAGCTCGACGGCACCAGTTGCACCGAGCATGTGGCCATGCATCGACTTGGTGCTGCTGATGACTACCTTACGGGCTTCGTCTTCGCCGAAGGTTGTCTTGATAGCTTTCGTTTCGCCCTTGTCGTTCAGCGGTGTACCAGTTCCGTGGGCGTTGA
Organism: Bacteroidales bacterium; assembly: GCA_024685285.1. GTDB lineage: Bacteria > Bacteroidota > Bacteroidia > Bacteroidales > P3 > Colimorpha. Next base: position 7,681 of record JAIKVZ010000010.1, on the reverse strand, counting down.
TGTAAACTTTCTCGCCGCTCTTGAAGCCGGCTTCGTTGAGGGCCAACGTCATAGCTTGGGCGGCACCGCGACCTTCAGGGTGGGGTGCGGTGTAGTGGTGGGCGTCGCAGGTGTTGCCGTAGCCGCATACTTCGGCGTAAATCTTTGCGCCACGGCGTTTGGCAAGTTCTTCGCTTTCAAGTATAAGTATGCCAGAACCTTCGCCCAGTACGAAGCCGCGGCGACGTGCGTCGAAGGGCAGCGATGCAGCCATTGGATCCTCACTGGTAGTGAGAGCCTTCATGTTGTTGAATCCGCCAACAGCCATCTCGCATATGGCAGCTTCGGTGCCACCGGTGATAACGGCATCGGCACGTCCCTCGTGTATCAGACGGTATGCTTCACCGACCGAGTGGGTGCCTGTAGCACAAGCTGTTACTACTGGGATGTTTGGTCCTTGGGCGTTGTATGTAATGGCCACGTTGCCACTGGCTATATTGCTGATCATCTCGGGAATAAAAAGTGGCGAAATGCGTCGCAGGCCATATTCCAATTTGTTGGAGTGTTCGCGTTCGAAAGTTTTGATGCCGCCAATGCCGCTGCCTATTGCTGTGCCAAAGCGGGTGGGATCTATGTCTTCGCCTACGCGTAAGCCGCTGTCGGCCATTGCCTGTGCAGCGGCGGCTAGCGCGAAGAGTGCGAAGCGGTCGTTATGGCGTATCATTGTCTTGTCTATGCCGTAGTCTTCTGGTTTGAAGTCTTTTACCTCGGCGGCAATCTTCACTGGCAGGTTTTCGCGGTCGATTTGGGTGATGTAGTCGATGCCACATACACCGTTAATTACGCTGTTCCACAGCGCCTCGATATTGTTTCCAAGTGGGGTGATGCATCCCACGCCTGTAATGAATACTCTGTTCATGGTAGTTATATTATAATGTTATTCTTTAATAATTAATAGCGCATTACGGCGGCGCTTGTTACGAAGCCGGCGCCGAAACCGTTGAAAACCATCGTGTCGCCGCGTTTGATAACACCCTCACGTATCTTCTCGTCGAGCAGCACAGGTATGCTAGCCGACGAGGTGTTGCCTCGGCGTTCGATGTTATGAAGGAAACGTTCCTGTGGCAGGTCGAAGTTTTGCTTGATGGCTTCCAATATACGCATATTGGCCTGATGCAGAAGGAAATAATCTATATCCTCGAGTTTGAGTCCTGCCATCTGGACCACCTCTTTTATGTCGCGCTGTGCCGAGGATACAGCCATACGGAACACCTCGCGGCCTTTGAGCTGCATAGCCATGTGGGTGTCAATGCCTTCGCCGGTCTCGAATGGTGTCGCTTCGCAGGGCAGACGATAGTATATTACGTCGGGCATTGGCGTGGATGTCAGCTTACTGGCCAGGAGATTGTCTCCCTTGCCAAGCACAAGAGCTCCGGCGGCATCGCCGAACAATACGCAAGTCTCGCGCTGCGTCCAGTCCACCATGCGTGTAACTTCTTCAGCACAAACGTATAGAATGTGTTTTGCACGTCCAGTCTGAAGGAAGGCCTCGCAGATTTCCAGGCCGTAGGTGAAACCGGCGCATGCCGAGTTGATGTCCATTGTAGGGCAGTTTGGCCCTTTGATGCCCAAAATGTGTTGGATAAGAGCTGCCAATGAGGGGGTTACGTAGCAGTTGCATACGTTGTGGCAGATTATGAAGTCGATGTCGTCAGGCACTAGACCGGCGGCGTCAATGGCACGTTGACCGGCCAAGGCGGCCATCTCCTCGAAGCGTTCGGTGGTGATAATCTGTCTACTTTTGATGCCGGTTCGTGTAGTGATCCATTCGTCGCTGGTATCGACATAGTCGGACAGCATGTCGTTGGTCACTGTATGTTTCGGCACCGCACTTCCTGTTCCAAGTATTTTCATAATGTCATTGTTTTTGTTCAGCGTGTGCTTGCTGAGAGTTTTTTATGTAGTATTTTATCTTAATTTTTCTTAAAAACGCGGTGCAAAGAAACGACAATCATTTAAAATAAAATTGTTAATTTACGTAAAATATGCAATAAGTTTTGTAAAAATGCGTTATTTTGGGTGAAAATTGATTATATTTGGCGAAATATGGATGACATTTACATTGACCAAACGTTAAATATAGGCTCGCTTCGCAGGTTTATGACGCGTCATGAGTCGATTTTACTATTTTTGTCACTGACGTTGGTGGTGACGGTTTTGCTGGTAGTTTTCGGTCAACCGACGTCATTGACAGGTTTTACAGAGCAGTTGACCAAGCTCTCACCTCTCGGTCAGATAGCAATTTGTTTTACAACGGGTATAGCTACCTTGATACTTAGCAGGGCCGTTCTTTTTCTTGTCAATCGTGTTCATGGGGTTGGGCCGGCTGCCTGTCTTATTTGGTTGATTGCCGAGATGATACTATGTGTGTCGGTAATGACATTGGTGCTCTGGGCCTTGAGTGGTGGTGGACGTGTACAGTTGGCTCCGTTGGTAGGCAATATTGTGTTGGGATATTTTGGTGTTCTCCTTGTGCCTAATGTAGTTACATTCCTTATATATCGACTTCGAGAAACCCATGACGAGTTGATGCGCATTCGTCTGCAGCTTGATCAACAGGACTCGCAACCGGTACCTAACACCGACAAGACCGTTAATTTCTTCCTCAAGGGAGGTCGCCTGGCTTTTTCCACCAAAGTCAGTAGTCTGCAGTATATTGAGGCGGCCGATAATTATGTTAACATCCACTATGTCAATGCGGGAAAGGAAGAAACGTTTATCCTTCTCAACTCGATGAAGAATATTGAGCAGGAGTTGGCTGGAACAAGTTTGATGCGCTGCCATCGTCGCTACATGGTCAACGTGGCTAATGTCAAACTAATGCGTAAGGATGGTGTCGGTTTGGTCCTTGAGTTGAATGGCACATCCAAAGTGATACCTGTTTCTAAGAGTTTCTCCGAGCCTATAACACAGTATTTTGCAAATAGTACAAACATTACTCTGCCTAATGAGTAGGCAACAACAATTAATACTTATAATCTCATGGAGTTAAGACTGACATATCAAGAAATCAGCGACCTTATCGAGCGCAAGGCTGGCCGTGCGCTGCCTTTGGCATACGGTGGACCGCACACGGTGCGTGTCTCCTATGATTTAAATGTATTATTTAAAACCGCCAGTGTAGGTATCGACTTGACGGTTGACAGAATTGTCGGCTCAGATATCTATATATCGTATAATGGTGGCGCCGGTATCGATTTCATGGTGCGTCAAGCCATTGGCATGGCCAAAAATCGTCCCGGTGGCGAGCTTATCGAACCTCTTGATGGTAATCGTATACTTTTGTGCCTCAGCAAAAATGCTCAGGCGGGCTCGATATTCGACCATGTGACACTTGAGGACATCTGCTTCGACGAGCAGTATGCCATCATCAAGTTCACTCCCAAGATGTAGATCCTCTGTTTAAATTTGTTGCATCACCTGCTGGGCCAGTGCGTTGGCACGGGTCTCGTCGGCTGCTTCGCTGTATATGCGGATAATAGGCTCGGTGTTGCTCTTGCGCAGGTGTACCCATCCGTCGGGGAAATCTATCTTCACGCCGTCGATTGTCGTTACTTGGCAGGTGGTGTCGGCCTTGTAAAGGGCGGCCACCTTGGCCAGCAGTGCGTCGACATCCATGTCGGGTGTCAAGTCACGTCGGTTCTTGGTGATGATATATTCTGGATAAGTCTTACGCAGTTCGCTGACCTTCATGCCTTTCTTGGCGAGGAGGGTGAGGAACAGTGCCACGCCCACAAGTGCATCGCGACCGTAGTGCAGTTCGGGGTAGATTACACCTCCGTTGCCTTCGCCCCCGATTATGGCGTTGGTTTCGCGCATAAGGGTGGTGACGTTAACCTCGCCCACGGCGGCAGCGTTGTACTGGCAGCCGGCATAACGGCGAGTTACATCGCGTAGGGCGCGGCTTGAACTGAGGTTGCTGACGGTGTTTCCAGGAGTGTGCTGTAGCACATAGTCGGCAACGCTTACGAGGGTGTACTCCTCGCCGAACATTTCGCCGGTCTCGCACACCAATGCCAGGCGGTCGACGTCGGGGTCGACAACGATGCCGAGGTCGCATTTTTCCTTAGCTACAACTTCGCTTATCTGCGTGAGGTTCTGGGGGATGGGCTCGGGATTGTGAGCGAAGTGGCCAGTAGGCTCGCAGTTGAGTTCCACAACCTGTTCCACGCCGAGGGCGCGTAGCAGGCGCGGTATGGCGATGCCACCAGTCGAGTTGACGGCGTCGACGGCCACGCGGAAGCCAGCCTTGCGTAGTGCCTCGCGGTCGACCAGCTTCAAGCCAAGCACGCGCTCGATATGCTCGTCTATGGTATTAAGATTTTCCTCCACCTTGCCAAGATTGTCCACTTCAGCAAAGGTAACCTCATCGCTTTCGGCCAGGCGCAGCACCTCCTTGCCTTCCTTGTCGCTGATGAACTCGCCACGAGCGTTGAGCAGCTTGAGGGCGTTCCAGTGCTTGGGGTTGTGGCTGGCGGTGATGATGATGCCGCCGTCGGCGTGATGGTCGATGACAGTCATCTCAGTGGTCGGGGTAGTGGAAAGTCCAGTCTCCAGCACGTCGATGCCCATGCCTTGCAGGGTACCGACCACTAGACGGTCGACCATGGCACCACTGAGTCGGGCGTCGCGACCAACAACTAGGCGCAGGCGCTTGCCAGGTTGCTGGCGTTGCAGGAAGGTGGCGAACGATGAGGTGAATTTGACTACGTCGATGGGGCTGAGGCCCTCGCCCGGGCGGCCGCCGATGGTGCCGCGGATGCCGGAGATGGATTTGATGAGGCTCATATTATTATTGTTATTGTTTTGTCAATATAATAAATTTATAACGTCGGTGAGGCTGTAATATTGTATTCTTCGTTTAAAAAAATGAGAGCCAACCCTTGTGGGCGGCTCTCCGGATTGTCAAAGTTTTATATGATGGGATAAGAAAGATTCTTTCTCATTGACATGCCCGACGCACTAGCGGCGTTTCTTGCTGGCTTCTTTTGCTTCGACGGTCATTGTGGCGTGCGGAACAATCATCAGACGCTCCTTGGGAATCAACTTGCCAGTGGCCTGGCAGATACCGTAGGTGCCGTTTTCTATACGTATGAGGGCTGCGCGCAGGTCGCGGATGAATTTCTGCTGACGTGCGGCAAGTTTCTGGTTCTCTTCCTTTAGGAGCACGTTGCTGCCCTCTTCAAGGGTCTTGAAGGTGGGGGCGGTGTCTGTGGCCTCGTTCTCATTGCCGGCCACAGCTTGCTGAAGCATTTCCAGGTCGTGCTCAGCGGTGGCTATCTTCGAGAGAATTAACTCCTTGAACTCCTGCAACTCGGCATCCGAGTAGCGTGTCTTCTCGCGTGGGGCAGTTTTCTTCTTTTCCATAATATAATTCCTCCTTGTTTTCGATGCAAAGGTATAAATAATTTTCTACACGCTGTGACAAAACATATCAACACTGATTGTTAATATCGCCTAGGTATAATTCAATCAGTCCGTTAGGCGCTGTTATAAAGATTGTTTTTAACTCTCGGTCCACGCGGTCTATCACCTGGTCGATGACTGGAATGAGCACTTCGGTGCCGTTTTTCATTATCTGGAACAACGGCTGTGCGGGGTACTCGATCACCTGCTCGATGATGCCGATGTCGCCGTACACGCTGTCTACCACGCGAAAGCCTTTCACTTCGTGGAAGTAGAACTGGTTGCCGGTGAGTTTAGGCAGCAGGTCGAGGGGCAGGTACAACTCGTGGCCCACCAGTGAGGAGGCCTGCTCGGGTGTGATTTCCTCGAATGTGGCCACGGCCTTGTTGCCGTTCATCTGGTCGATGTGGAAAAAGTACGGCACCAACTGCCCTTTGATTTCGACAAAGGCCGAGTCAAGCTCAGCGTAGTCCTCTGGACTGTCGACGTCGAGGAACAGCACCATCTGTCCTTTCACGCCCCAGGGTTTGGTGACACGCCCCAGACAATAGCAATCATCAATCTTCATAGTACTGTCATAACGACAAATACTCTGTTTTATTGCTTGACAACAATGTCTTTCTATTTTGATGACAACGTTTTTTATAACGACAACATAGACAACAAACGACAACGTAGTCGGGGTAACATGCCCCGACCATAATCAAAGTACGTGTGTATACTCAATAAAAAAAGAGAAGCGCAACATGCGCTTCTCCAGTTGTCTAAGTTTGCTCCACTTCGGTCGCAGGCCATGACCTATCGGTCAGGCAGGTCGTTTAGGCCTCGGCGGGAGCTTCGGCTTCAGCGGCAGGAGCTTCGCCCTCGGCGTTCTCAGCCTCGGCGGCAGCCTTGGCAGCGGCCTCGGCCTCGATGGCGGCCTGACGCTTGGCGGCAACGGCGGCAGCCTTAGCCTCGTTGGCCTTCTTCTCGGCCTCGAGACGAGCCTTGCGGCTGTTGCGGGCGTCGTTCTCGACGTCGCTGCGCTTGCTGTTTATCTTGGCCTCTTTGGCCTGCAGCCACTCGTTGAAACGCACATCGGCCACTTCCTGGCTGATGGCACCCTTCTCGACGCCAATCTGGAGGTGGCGACGGAGCAGAACGCCCTTGTAGCTGAGGATGCAGCGCACGGTATCACTGGGTTGGGCACCATTCTTGACCCATTCGACGGCGCGGTCGAAATTGAGGTCGATGGTGGCGGGGTTGGTCAGCGGATTGTAGGTGCCTAACTTCTCGATAAATTTTCCATCGCGAGGTGCACGACCATCCGCAACAACGATATGGTAGAACGGCTGGTTCTTCTTACCATGGCGTTGAAGTCTAATTCTTGTAGGCATAAACTGTTGATTTTTAAATTGTTAATTGTTTTATTGCTTGCAAATTGCGAATGCAAAGATACAACTTTTTTCCGAACCGCCAAAATTTTTCGACAAAAAATCATTTTTTTCAACATCCCGACCCTCCACCGGAGGGGTGCCCCGACGAGGCGGAGGGGGCTCCGGCCATTTTAACTTAAAAAATGTTAAACGCTCACGCCGAATTTTATCCAACTGCCTAAAAATCAGGATTTTATATAAATTTCACAAACCTCTGGTTTTCAGCCTTTTAAGTAGGTTCGGGTCGTACTTGCCTCGGCCTTGGTTCAGCCTTGCCTCGGACAGCCCCGAATTTTAACATTTCAAAACCCGTCCAAAAGCCGTTCTTTTGCCGTCCAATCATCGTGGAAAATGAAGTTAAGAAGTTAAAGAAGTTAAGCCAAATGCTTTGTTTTGATATTATTGACATGCAGGAATATTGGCTGTAGGGGCAAATGATCATTTGCCCCTACATATTTAAATCCATAACCACAAATTAGTTATTACCGAACTACAACGATTTTCCGTGCCGGCAGGTTGCCTGCTTTGACGAGGTAGACACCGCGCTGCGGGACCGCGACGCGGCAGGGCTCGGGTGCGGCAGCCATGCCGAAAATCCTGCGGCCCATCATGTCGTAAACGCTCACGGCCTCACCCTCATGGACATCTGCTACGACGGCCTGAACCCCACCGACGCCGAGGCCGCCAGACGCATGGGGTGCACCCGCGCCACCACGAACAACTACCGCAAGCAGCTTCTCCAGCACCTGAACGACTACAACCTGGTCGAAGACTGCCGCATGGCCCTGGCGGCGTAGCCGTGGCCGCCCCTTTTGCGGCCA
>JAIKVZ010000035.1 GCA_024685285.1 Bacteroidales bacterium | reverse complement strand
CATCATCGCCATCTACAAGGAGTACCTGGGCGAGCCTTGCGGACACCTCAGCCACGAGCTGCTGCACACCCACTACTTCGACAAGAGCGACAAAATCGAGGCAACGAAATAAATGTAGAATGCGTGAATGCGTGAATGTGTGAATTTGTGAGTCAGGCTGCGCCAGCGATTAACGAATTAGCACATTAACACATTAACAAATTATTAAAGATTATGGCAAACATCAAAATATCCGAAGAAAAGATCAACGTTATCAAAGATATCGCCAAGAGCTTTGGTAACCGTGCCGGTGAGGTCATCAATGTCCTCCACCAGGTGCAGGGCAAATTCGGCTACCTCCCCGCCGAGGTTCAGGAAGTCGTCGCCCACGAGTTGAACATCCCCGTGGCAAAGGTCTATGGCATCGTCTCCTTCTACAGCTTCTTCACCATGGAGCCCAAGGGCGAGCACCCCATCGACATCTGCCTCGGTACCGCCTGCTACGTCCGTGGCGCCGAGAAGGTCCTCGATGCCTTCCAGCGCAACCTGGGCATCCCGGTGGGCAAGTGCACCCCCGACGGCAAGTTCTCGCTGAACACCCTCCGTTGCGTCGGTGCCTGCGGTCTCGCCCCCGTCGCCATGATTGGCGACAAGGTCTACGGCCGTCTCACCCCCGACCTCGTCCCCGGCATCCTCGCCGAGTACAAATAATCCCACATAAGGATTGACAACAGCAAAGGGCGCCCTATCGGGCGCCCTTTCTTATTATCAAAAACTGGAGACAATTTTCGTCACATCACTGATAATCAACAATTTGCAAAATACAACACAATCTACTGGCAATCAGAGCGTTAGATAGGTTAGGTTCGGGTTAAGGTCGGACTAAGGTCGGCTTGCCCTCGGCAGAGTCGACTCTGAGGCAGTCCATGGACCGATTAACTGGCGACCATAACGTCTCTTTTCCCTTATAATCAACCAATTATACTACCGTATAAAGCGGTACCTTTCTGTCCAAATGACACGCTCATTAAATTGAAGTTAAATTATTGTAAATGGACTATTTATTCCCTTTTGCTCTATTATGATGCTTACACAGCATCTGCCCATTATCCAAGCTAGTAGGACCACCTTTGCTCCATGCTTTAATATGATCAGCCTCCATATCTTTGAAATCCCATATTTTTGTCTTATTGACTTTCCCCTCTAATACACAATCGGGGCAATTGCTGACACCTTTCTCATTGGCTTCTATAGTCTGACGATTATAAAGAATAACTTTCTGTGACTTGTCAAATACGCGTATATTAAGTAGCGAATCATTTTCGCATCCGCCAAGCACATACTCATATATGTTGCGGTGGGCATTAATTCTATCGTCAGTTCTGAGTTCGCGAACCTTGGAATTCAGTTCGAAGAGATCATAATGGTTCGTATGATATGTGTCGTACATTTCACCCCATTTCAGTCCACACATATCAGGATTGACATCTTCAAACGTGCCTTTAACCCAAGTTATCACATCATCAAAGTGGTCTTTCAGTTCGTCTATGTTTGTATCATTACGATGCTCCAGCATATAATCATCAATCTTGCCATGGCTAACCCAATCAAGAGCACATTCAAGTATTTCTTGGCGATCGGCCGACCCTTTAATATAACTCTGCCACATCGCCATATTGGAATTCTTTTTGTTACTGAACTCTTGTTTGGCCAACGTAACGAACGAACCATAATAAGATGCGTTACGTTCCTCTTGTTTATTTATTTTGATACCACCCATATTGATTATAGTAAACCATTTCATTACCTCATATTCTGTACCTTCCGTACATATATAGGCCATTATCTGGGTGTTTTCTATCTGTTCACGCATCTCCTTTGGCAACTTGCTGAACTTATATGGCCTGCCATCAAGCATAATGGAGAATTTATCGGAAAGGAAACGACCAAGGCTGGTAATACGCTGCTGACCATCGAGCACTTCCATCATGTCGTCTTTTATTTTATTGAAATAAAGCACTCCAAGCGGATAACCATTCCGAATAGATTCAATGACTGCTATCTCCAACTTGCTGTTATCATTTGCGTAAAGAAAGTTACGCTGATATTCCGGTTGAATAATGAGTTTTCCGCCCAAACCATTTAGGCCTTTATGATCTTCATTGCTCCAAATAAAGCCTTCACATAACTGCTTTACCGTGTAGAATTCTGGGGTTGTTTTCATGAGTTATTGTTTTTTGCGGATTATTATTCTTTCATATAAGCGAATTAGTTCTCCTTTATCTTCAACATAAAAACGAGGACCGCCATTCAGTTTTCCAATTTTCTTACGTATTATATCCATATCAGCGAGTTCAAGGCCAATTCCAATTATCTCGAATTGTTCGGGGCAATATTTATCTAAAAACGATATTGGCACAGCCATTTCACCTTCATAATCGGAAGGAATTGCATCAATGTATGGTACATTAAGCGCATTATAATTGTCAATCATATAATACGCTCGTTTCTTCTCCCAGTCTTTATGCTTGTTGAATCTTATGTTGTCCTCCATTGTCATAAGTTGCATGTGTTTATGACGTTGGCCATGATCAATATTGGTAAACCAACATGATGTGCTACGAGCTTTTACTTCACCGTTGACAATTCTATACTTACTACCCTCCCTTTCATTTTTTAACAAGTAATCTGCCCGTTCTTTTGTTACATCAAACAGCATGTCAACTCCCATCTTTTGGACCCCTATCCAAATTTTATTGTCTTTTATGAGCGGAAAAATTTCTTTGTAAGTAGCACAGTTCTTGTTGGCTACAAGAATGAACTGCTTGCCAGCTTCCATAATCCAAGAGAAGAAAGCGCGATAGAGCGAGAATGGTGGATTAGTAACAATTATGTCGGCTTCATCGCGCAGACGTGTTACTTCTTTGCTGCGGAAATCACCATCGCCTTCCAAGTAGTCCCATTGAAGGTCGTCAAGGTCAACTCTTCCATCATTTGTTATATCATTGGTTAAAACGAATATTTTACCGTGTGTATTGGACTTGTCAGGGTCAAAGCGTGGTGATTCTGTTTCAAAAAGCGACTGTTGGAATACCCCTTTGTATTTCTTGCTTTCGGGTGCATAGCTGGTAGATATGAGTTTCTTTAATCCTAACAACTCGAAATTCTGTGCGAAATAACGTGTAAAATTACTCCACTCTGGATCATCACAAGGCAGCAATACTGTTTTGCCTCTAAAGATGTTGGGATTGTAATCAAGATAAGCCTCTATTTCGCGTTCAATATCATAGTACTGGGTATAATACTCATCGTACTTTTCGTCCTTTGCATTTTTGAATGACTGATTGCTCATAATCAATTGATAGTTTTAGTCAATACTGGCATTTAACTATCAATCGCCTGGCCGCAAAAAGAAAGCGCGATGCCTCTTGTTGCGTTAAGCTGAGGGGCAATGCGTCGGATTGCTTTGGAACCCCTGTCGATTAACTAGAATGCATCACGCTTTTACGCGTGAGCATTGCTATTCCAACCGACAAAGGCATCATTTCCGATACCCCAATCCTCTATTATTTCAAGGCGTTGTTATTCCAATCAATGTTTCCGACGCATTTTTGGCTTAACGCGAAATAATAGCAAATGCTTCAATTACTAACTTCGGGATTTTCCCCCGAAGTTGGCTGCAAAAGTACAAATAATTTATGATATAGCAAAATATTATTTTCGGTTTCTCTAAAAAAACAGCCAGTCCCCACCACAATAATGACGGAGACTGATAGTAAATCAACCAAATATTATTCCGGAAATGTATTTTTCAATCGATAGTTGCGGTTGCGGTTTCCACCGTTAGCCTCTAAATAGCCGAACTCGGTGAGCTGACGGAGATAGCGCTTGGCGGTAGTGGCTGTATAACCGAACTGCCGGATAATAGATTCGGTAGTGAACTCTTCTTTATCGGTCACGAATACCAAAATATCGACCAGTTTTTCGGCTAAAGTTGGCTTTATCGACCATTTATCGACCATTTTCTGCCTTAAAACAGATTTGTCGACCATTTTCTCGGAGGCAGAGTCGACATATTGTTCGATATCAGCCTTCAGATGTTGCGCATGGAGAGCGGCCATGCAGTTCTGGAAGATGGCGATGTCATCTTTCTCGCGGGTGTCGATAAGGGCTTGGATGTAGGCAGCCTTGTCCTCCTTGAGCACCTTGGTGGGCAAAACACCGAACTCCATCTGCAAGAGGTTCATCAGCAGGCGGCTGGTGCGGCCGTTGCCGTCGGCCCAGGGGTGGATTGTCACCAACTCATAGTGCGCCCAAAAGCTGAGGTCGTAGACGGCACAAATGTCGGTGGGGTCGATAGCTTTGCGACGCTTGTTAAGTTCCTCACAGAATGTCGCGAGACGTTCCGGCACTTTTAAATAGGACATATATGACTTGCCATCAATGCCGGCAGAGACGTTGAGTTTGCGCAACTCGCCTTTGGCAGCGGAGAAGTTGCCACCCAACGCGCTGTACTCACTGCCGGTGCGGGCCATAACCTTTGAGGCCAGCGTGATGAGCCAGTCGACAGTGATAGGCTCATGCCGCTTGACCCACTCGCGACCGTATTCATAGGCCACCTTCAGGTCGAGGTTCATCATCTGCTCTTGCATGGTGCGTTTGCTGGAGGTGATGCCCTCGTCGAAGAGCAACTGCGCCTCCACCTCGGTCACCGTGCTGCCCTCGATGGCGGTGGAATGCACAATGATAGAATAAAGATAGAACTTGTCGTAATCTATCTGCTCCGAGATGCCCAACTCGCTGTGCCGGTCAAGCAGTTGCAATAATATGTCCTTATTCGCTTGCGTCATATTTCACGCTGCAAAGATACACAAAAACCACAACATGGCAAAATAATTTTTCTCAATCCATGGGAAAAGTGTATCTTTGCAAAATGAAACCAAATAAGGAAATGGAATCTATCAACACCGCCAATATGTGCTCGCATCTGCAGCGGAAGCTGTTTGAGGAGGGCGGCGAATACCATCGGATTTGGACAGCTTTGCAGGAGGACGCGGAGCTGACGGCAGTAGTGCGGTCGCGGCAGCTGCATATCTACCGCAACGGCAAAAAGGTGCTGGTGCTGGCCGGCAAGTCGGCACCAAAAATCATTAGAGAGGACCCTGTCTGCGAGATGCTAAAGCAGGTGGAGACCACGGAGCTTTTCCGCACATCGCAGAGCTGGGACGGGGCCGCGCTTCCCGACTATCCGCAGGGACGCCCGGAGTTGGTGGCCATGAAGTATGTGTTTCCCGCCGGCAAGAAACTCGGGTTGCACCACCACGACGTGATGAACTGCGGTGTGCTGGTGCAAGGCGAGCTGACCATCGTTGCGCAAGACGGCACGGAGAAGGTCGTCCACGAGGGCGAAGCTATCGTCGAGATGGTCGGCACCATCCACCATGGCGAGAACCGCGGCACAAAGTCCGCCGTACTTTATATGTTTTACCTCTCGCAGAAAGACACTCCGCTGTCTGTGCAGCACCCTAATATTCACTAAAAAGACTAATAAGCCTGTTCGAGATGGAGTAGATATTGTTTCTTCTCCAGACCCCATTCGTAACCAACTAAAGAGCCATCGCTGCCGACGACGCGGTGACAGGGGACTATGATGGCGACGGGGTTGCGGCCGACAGCCTGGCCGACGGCTTGGGCAGAGCGACAACCAATATGGCGGGCTAATTCGCCGTAGGTGGTGGTTTGGCCATAAGGTATTTCCATGAGGGCCTGCCAAACACGGCACTGAAAAGGGGTGCCTTTTAGGTTTAGCGGCGGGAGGAAGTCGGGGGCTTGGCCTGAGAAATAGAGGTTGAGCCAGCGACGGGCAGCGTTGATGTTTTCTATATTATCTAAATTCTCTATGTGCTCTATATTTTCTAAGAAACGAAGGCCAGTGAGAGCGGTGCCGTCGGATGTCAACGCGATGGAGCCGATGGGACTGTTGTAAAAGGAGGTGTGGGTCATTTCACGGGCTCTACGTGGAGGGTAATATGTGTGCTCTCGCCGAAGCGTGACTTCAGGGCCTGCTCTATCTCGCAGGTGCGAGCGTGCGACTCGGCCAACGGCATCGCACCGTCCATGCGGATGTGCAACTCTATGGCGTAACGGCTGCCGATGCGACGGGTGCGTAGGTGGTGTGGGTCGCGCACATCGGGGAAGGATGTAACGATGCTTAGTATCTCTTTTTCAACATCATCGGGCAGGGAGGCCTCCATCAGTTCGTCGAGGCCCTGCTTGAGCAGTTTCCACGCCACGTGGAGGATGAAGAAAGACACTATGAGTCCCGCCAGCGGGTCAAGAACCGTCCAGCGGTTGCCGAGCAGTATGGCTCCACCAATGCCCAGAAGTGTACCGAGCGAAGAGAGTGCGTCGCTGCGGTGGTGCCACGCGTTGGCCTCCATTGCTGGCGACTGCAATCTCCTACCCCGCCGCACAGTGTATCGATAGACCAGTTCCTTCAACACCACTGACACCAGTGCCGCCCACAACGCCAGCATACCGGGGGCAGGCAGGTCGGCACCGTGCCACCACTTCCAAATGGCCGTGCCGCTACGCCAGCCTATGCCTATGGCCACCACTGCCAAGGCAATGCCGATGATGGTTGTGGCGAGGGTTTCATACTTGCCGTGGCCATAGTCGTGACCGCAGTCCTCGGGCTTGGCGCCGATACGCACAAACATCAACACCACGGCATCGGTGAGCAGGTCGGAGAGCGAGTGCACAGCGTCGGCGGTCATGGCGGCGCTGTGCCCCACTATGCCGGCAACAAACTTGAACACGGTGAGCAACACATTGGCTGCGCTGCCCACCAGTGTTACCTTGAATATCTCTTTCTCTCGTGACATCGTCGATTAAAGTTCCTTGACGGGGAATTCGAAGTAAGTGTCGGGGAAGGGCTCGTTCTTGAGGGTGAAGTGCCACCACTCACAGTCGTAAGGTTTGAAGCCGTGGCGCAACATTGCTTCGCGCAGAATCATGCGGTTGGCAAACTGCGTTTCGGTAATGGTATCGTTCTGACGGTACTCGCCAGTTTCGGGGTTGCCGCCGCAGTCTGGATGGCTCTCGCGGCCAAACCAGTCGAAGGTGCCGCCCATGTCCACCTCCTTCTCTGTATGCATATCGAAGATGGTGAGGTCGACCGTAGAACCGCGCGAGTGGCCGCTTCGTGTGGCAATATAATCTTTAATAAAAAGGCTGTCCTTAGACTCGTTGGGATAGAAATAGGGCTTCATCAGCGTGTCGGCGAGGTCCTTGCCCCAACGCACAAAGTGGTCGACACCCATCTGCGGACGATAAGCATCGTAGATTTTTAGACGGTAACCCTTAGCCTTGAGGTCGTCGCTCACAGCACGCAGACTGTCGGCGGCCTCGCGCGTCAGTAGAGCCGTGGGTTGCAGATAGCCGTCGATACGGGTGCCTACAAAATTGTAGGTGCCAAAATAGCGGATTTCAAGAATGGCGTCGGGCACAACATCGGTAATGTTCACAAAGTTCTCGGATCCGTCAGAAACTGGAACCGGCTCTTTCTTGCAGCAACCAAAAGTCACTCCTAAGATGCAGGCAACGAAGATTGGAATCAATGTCTTTTTCATGGTGAGTTATTGTTTTTACTGTTTTTGTTCTATCATTTTTTTTGCACGAATGACAGTTAGGCACGCAATGATTTTTGTGGTGACGTTTTTATGTGACATTGCGATACAATTTCAGACTGCAAAGATACATTTTTTTTACGATATGGCAAATATTTTGTATTTTTGCAGCCAGAAAAGAGCGAAACCATGGAGACTATCGGCAACTGGTTGACACAGGCCGTTGTGGCTGTAAACGGCTGGGTTTGGAGTCCTGCCTTTGTGGGACTGTGCCTATTGGCGGGCCTCTATTTCTCGCTACGCACAAGATTTGTGCAGGTGCGCCGCTTTGGCGAGATGTTCCGCCTGCTTTTCGGCAGTGCCAAGAAAGACCAGAAAAAGGTCGGCATCTCATCCTTCCAGGCTTTTGCCATGGCCCTATCGGGACGAGTGGGCACAGGCAACATCGTAGGCGTAGCCACGGCCATAGGTTTTGGCGGTCCGGGAGCCATTGTGTGGATGTGGGTCATAGCATTCTTTGGAGCCGGCAGCGCCTTCGTCGAGGCCACCTTGGCTCAGATATACAAAGAGAACCACAACGGCCAGTTTCGCGGCGGCCCTTCATACTACATCGAGAAAGGTCTGCGTAGCCCCTTCTTCGGCGCCCTCTTTGCCGTGCTGGCGGCTGTGGCCTGCGGCATATTCCTGCCACCGGTGCAGTGCAACGGCATAGCCCTCTCGTGCTCACGCACTTTCGGTGTGTCGGTATGGGTGGTAGGGGCACTTGTAGCACTGCTCATAGCGTTGGTAATCATAGGCGGAGTGAAGCGCATTGCCAACGTGGCGCAGATTGTGGCCCCCTTCATGGCCATACTCTATATTATCCTGGCTATCGTGGTGCTGGCCATCCATTGGCAGGTGGTGCCCGATGTTTTTATGCAGATGTTGCGTGGAGCCGTAGGTATAAACGAAGTGGGTGGAGCCATAATTGGCAGCACCATTGCCTGGGGAGTGAAACGGGGCATCTACAGCAACGAGGCCGGACAGGGCACGGGACCCATTGTCGCCGCTGCCGCCAAGGTGAGCCACCCCGTCAAACAGGGCTTGGTGCAAGCCTTCTCGGTCTATATCGATACCCTGCTAGTATGCACCGCCACCGCCATGATGATTCTTGCCTGCAAGACCTATAACATCATCGACACCGTGCAGCAGACCCCCACAGGCGCAGTGGTGACCTACCTGCAGCAAAACCCCATGGCACCCGAGGGCGAGCCTGGAGTGTTCTACACCACTGGAGCGCTCGGCACCGTGATCGGCCCACGATTGGGCGAAACCGTCATATCAATCGCACTCTTCTTCTTTGCATTCACCACCATAATGGCCTACTACTATTACGCCGAGACCAACTTGGTCTACCTCTTCAACCGTTGGCGCCGCCGCATATACAAAAAGCACCCCGAGCGCCTCGACGAGCTGGAGCGCGCCGACGAGCACTTTGGCGACGACCGCGGCGAGAAGATTGTCGTGTGGCTGCTGCGTTGCGGCACCATAGCCGCCGTGTTCTACGGCTCGCTGGTGGGTTCGGGTATAGTCTGGACTATAGGCGACATCGGCGTGGGCGCCATGGCATGGATTAACATCGTGGCCATACTGCTGCTCTCGCCCAAGGCATTGCGCTGCCTCAAGGACTATGAGCGACAGAAGAAAGAGGGCAAAGAGCCGCAATTCAACACCAAAGAGCTCGGCATTGCCAATGCCGAATTTTGGGACAATTCTGTGGAATAAACGATGTAAAACACTGTCAATCACCTATCTTACAGGGGCCAAGGTCGGTTATTGTACGCCTTTTGTTCGGAGGGCGGACGGGGGTGTCCGAACCCTACCCGATGTTGACCCGACCTTAACCCGAACCTAACCCATCTAACACACTGATAGTCAGCAAATTGTATCAATAAATACAATTTGCTTATTTTCAGACAGTTAAGATTTTATTCCCTAAAATCACCACGGTCGACCACCAACTGGCTTCCGGTGGTACGGATTCGGCGGTCGAGACACACGCGGCACTCGGCGGCCTCGTCGCCAGTGCAGAGTTTATTGTCGTAGAGGGCGTAGTCCTTGCGGTGGTCCTTGGGGCTGAGGTTGGGCATAACCACGTTGGCCCCGGCCAGTATACCGCGCTCGCGACCACGGGGGTGCAAAGTGCCGAGGGCGGTGGTGGCGGGCAGCAGCACACGGGGGTGCAACAGACGTATGATGGCGAGCAGGCGCAGGGTGGTCTCGACCGAGCCTGCCTTCTCGTTTTCGAAAGGGGTGCCGCTGGCCGGTATGAAGGGACCAATACCCACCATTTGCGGCTCAAAACGGCGTATGAACTGCAAGTCCTCGAAGAGGGTCTCGACGGTTTGTCCGGGCGAACCCACCATGAAGCCGCAGCCCACCTGATAGCCAATCTCTTTCAGGTCCTGCAGGCAGCGCATACGGTTGTCGAAGCTCATCTCGGCCGGGTGCAGGCTGGCATAGTGGGCGGCGTTGGCAGTTTCGTGGCGCAGCAGGTAGCGGTTGGCTCCGGCCTCGAACAGTTGCCGGTAGCTCTCGCGGCTGCGCTCGCCGAGCGAGAGGGTGATGGCGCAATCGGGATAGGCGTTGCGTATGGCTTGAACCATGTGGCAAAGCACCGTGTCGGAGAACCAGCCGTCCTCGCCCCCTTGCAGCACGAAGGTGCGGAAACCGAGTCGGTATCCGGTTGCGCAGCACTCGAGCACCTGCTCTTCGCTGAGGCGATAGCGGTGCACCGAGGCGTGGCTGCGACGTATACCGCAGTAGAGGCAGTCGTTTTTGCAGTGGTTGCTGACCTCGATGAGGCCGCGCATGAAGACAGCGTTGCCGTAAACCGAGCGGCAGGTCTCGAGGGCACGGGCATAGAGGTAGTCGACGGCGGCGGTGTCGGTGGCCGAGAGCACG
This sequence comes from Bacteroidales bacterium, assembly GCA_024685285.1. Lineage (GTDB taxonomy): Bacteria > Bacteroidota > Bacteroidia > Bacteroidales > P3 > Colimorpha. The sequence goes on along the minus strand of JAIKVZ010000035.1, from coordinate 72,253 downwards.
GTCTGCAACTGCTCCAAAGTGATGTCGCGCGTGGCGGCTATGGTATCGACTATGGTTTTCATTTTCCTATCACAAACTCGTAAACGCCTTCGCGCTGATGGCCGTCCCAATAGGCTAGCACTTTGATGTGGGTGCCCGAAGCCAGACGTATGGGGCCCATGTAGATGGGCGACTGCTCGGTGGGTATGGTGCCGTCGGTGGTGTAGAAGATATAGGTGTTAGGCACCTCGGTTTCAAGGGTCACGTCATAGTATCCTTCGCCCGCCTCGCGTGTGTGGAACAGAGGCTTGAACGAGCCCGGTGACACGGCGTAGCCCTGTGCGGCCAAACGCTGGCGGCATTGCACTATATTGCGGCGGAAACGGGGCCAGTTGCGGTTTTGCGGCAGGCTCCAGGCTGCCTCTGCCACAGCGCACAGACGAGGCAGCAGGGCGAGTTCGGCACGCCGCTGGGTCGAAGCATATTCGGTGGGAAGCGAGCTCTGCACGCCAAGCACGTGCGAGACCACATGGCTGTTGGTTCCCTGGGGCAGAGGCTCGTAGGCGTAGACCGAGCGCAAGGTGAGCTGGCGCGGCGCGGCGGCTTTTTGGTAGCGAGGGTCGGCCTGGGCAGCATCGAGCGAGTAGTCGTCAGGACTGAGCACCACAAAGTTGCCGTGGTAGGTGTATTGGCTGCATTCCTTGATATTCGAACTGCATTGCAGAAGCACGTCGGCCGGTATTGTGGCCGGGTCGAGTCCGCGGGCCATTAAAGTCTTGCCGTACTCTGACAGTAACTGTTCCATGTCAACGACAAACTTTGCGGCCAGCTGCTGCTCGTTCTTGAGGTTCAGGCGGCGCATGGCCTGATGGCAGCGTGGGCATGACTCCCAGTGGTCGGTTACAGCGGCGTCGAGACCAAGATTAATATAGCGTGAAGGGAACATTGCGGCCACTTCAGACACAATGGTGCCGAGCCTCGCCATAAGGCTGTCGGATCCCAGACATAGGGTCTCAAGCATAGGCCAATAGGGACCGGTTTGCACCAAATGCTCCTCATCGGGTAGGCATGAAAGTTCCGGACAAGCCGCCACAATGGCCGACACGCCGCCGGGCATCAAGAGCTCGGGCACTATGTCCACATGGCGCTCGGCGGCATAAGCCACCAGTGCCTCAATGTCGGCCGCCGTGTAGTAGCCGCCGTAGTCGCACTTCTCGCCACTCGTTGGCGGCTCGGCGTCGGCCCAATCGCCATCGCGGCTTGGACGCCACGAGCCAACCGTGTTGAGCTGCGGAAGGAGCTTTGACTCAAGGCGGTATCCATAGTCGTTGGCCAACGTAAGCTGCAACTTGTTGAGCTTGAGCGTGGCCATGAGGTCGATATATTTCTTGACAAACTTGACAGAAAAGAAGTGAGTGGCCACGTCAAGGTGCGCGCCGCGCCAGGCAAAGCGAGGATAGTCGAGCACTGTGCACTCCGGCAGTACAATGCGGCGGTAGGCGGTGGTGTGTATGTCGGCCGGCAGCAATTGCAAAAACGACTGGTAGCCGTAGAAAAGGCCCTCCTCGGTATTGGCCGTAATTGAGACTCCGTCAGGGTGCACCTCGAGCAAGTAGCCTTCATCGCCAATCTCTGGATTGATAGTCTCGTTGAGGCCTATGGTTATACAACCCGACGTTGGTTGTCCCACAAACGAGGGGCGGATGTGAGCGTGGCGCATCGACTTGGCTATATACTTGGCTGTCTGCGAGTTCTGTCCAAGGCCTGAAAGGTATATATCGGGCGTGCTGCCGAGAGTGAAAGAGCCAGTCTTCTTGTTCATATACACCGGCTCGGGCGTTATGGCCACGTTGGTCATCTCAACCGTACGGCCGCACGAAGCCAGCAGCACCACTGCCGCCAAAGCCAGCAGACGGGCAAAGGGTAGGATGGGTTTATGGGCCTGTGTCATAGTTTTTTTGCAATTACGTACAATAAATATAACGCAGTCGCGTTAATTTTATTATGTCACAGTCTGTAAAAAAACTCTTTTCCGATTCGGTGATCTACGGTCTGAGCAGTATAGTGGGGCGATTTCTGAACTATCTGCTCTTCCCTGTTTATACCTATCACATCTCGGCTGCCTCTGGCGGCTACGGCGTGGTGACCAACGTTTACGCCTACACAGCACTGTTGCTAGTCATCCTCACCTTTGGCATGGAGACGACCTTTTTCTACTTTGCCAACCGCGAAGGCATGGACCGGCGAAAGGTCTTCAGCACCGCATTGGGATCCGTTGGGGCTGTGAGTGCGTTCTTTGTGGCAATGGTGATGGTGTTTATTGGACCTATCTCGCAGGGGATGGGCTATCCCGACCACCCAGAATACATACGTGCTATGGCTTGCGTGGTGGCCCTCGATGCATTCCAGGCCATCCTTTTCGACCGCCTGCGACTAGAGAACCGACCGTGGAAATTCTTCACCTTGAAGATGGCCTTCATCGTGCTGAGCATGGGGCTGAACCTCTTCGTCTTCCTCGTTGCACCCCACTGGAGCCACCTGCCTTGGATGGCGTGGTACAACGAGGCCGAAAACGTTAAATATATCTTCTACATCAACCTCTTCTGCACAGCTATCGTCACCTTCGGGTTCATCAAAGAACTTCGTGATTTCCGCTTTTCGCTTTTCACTTTTCCTTTGCTCAAGCAGATGTTAAAATACGCCTGGCCGCTATTGTTGTTCGGCATTGTGGGAATCTTTAACCAAACGGCCGACAAAATATTGCTGCCGTTCCTGCTGCCTGGCGAAGAAGGCTTGCAACAGCTAAGTATCTACGGCGCCTGCGTCAAACTTGCCATGATCATGGCCCTAATCACCCAGGCTTTCCGCTATGCCTATGAACCCTTCGTCTTTGGCGGCCAAAAGGACAAGCAGAGCAAAGAAACCCAGGCCCAAGCCACCAAATACTTCGTTATGTTCACCTTGCTGGCCTTCTTGGTCGTGATGTGCTACATCGACGTTCTCCAAATCCTCATGGGGCCCGACTACCGCGAAGCCCTGCCGGCAGTGCCAATAGTGATGATGGCCGAGATATTGATGGGAATATATTTCAACCTATCGTTCTGGTACAAACTCAACGGACAGACTTGGTGGGGAGCTGTGATGAGTTCCATAGGGTGCGCAGCATTGGTGGCGGTGAACATCATCTTCGTGCCACGTATCGGCTATATGGCTTGTGCGTGGGGCGGACTGGTTGGTTATGGAATATGTGTGCTGTTGAGCTACTTCATTGGACAGAAGAAGAATCCCATCCCCTACCCTGTGTGGACAATCCTCGGCTATATGGCGCTGACACTGGTACTGTTTGCCGTGATACAGAATGTGCATATCGACAATATGGTGTTGCGGCTGCTGTTCAATACCGCCATCCTGCTTGTATATGTGGCGGTGATACTGTGGCGCGAACGTGCCTTGATAGCCCCGATACTCAAAAGACTAAAGAGATGAAACGCAAACTGACAATAATCCTCGCAGCCATTGCAGTGCTCTCACTTGCGGCCTGCAACAAACGTTGCCACTGCTATGACCGCAACGGCGCCAATGTGTACTACACGCAAGACGAAGTCGACGCTGCCGGCACCTCATGCGCCAACATGGTGACACAAGCCGGCAAAACCAACTATTACTATCTTTGCGAGTGGGAACTTTGACTGTCAGTCAAACCAGCACAAAGAGCTCATACACACTGATAATCAATATTATACATATATATAATATATTTTTTTCAAATTATCAGAAAAAAAGTCGTATCTTTGCATGACGAATTTTTATACAAAGTAATATAACTATGAAACGTTTTCTGGTATCGATACTGGCTGTTGCAATGGTTTTTGCAATGTGCGACGCACAGGCTCAGACCAAGAAGAAGAAAAGCGGCACCGCCAAAAAGAAACCCGAACCCGCTGTGGTGGTTCCCGAAGTTAAAGTGGTAGAACTGCCCTACAACAGCAACGATTGCATCTTTGCCATCCCATTGCAGATTGGCGTACCCTACGGCCCGACTACCGCCCCCGACGGTGCCGGCCGCATCCAGGAGGTCAAGGCCGACAAAGCCCACCCCAACCTGTTCGATTATGAGCACAACAGCGTGTGGTACAAGTTCAAATCGCCCTACAACGGCGACCTTGAAATCATGATAATGCAAGACAATGAGTGGGACGACTACGATTTCTTGGTTTATAAAAACACTGGCCCCTACTTCAGCAACAACGTCATACTAAACAAGCAGATGCCTGTGGCTGTAAACCTTGCAGCCGTTGATAGCAACACTTTGGCCGAAGCCGCCCTCAAAGCCACCGAACAGCAGAAACCCCAGCATTCTGGCCAGAACGGTTCGGCAACAACACGCCAGGGCTCGGCTCAGGGACAGCGCCAAAGCCAACCCGAGCAACCCGTCTACACCCCACCACCCGCACCCAAGCCTACCATTGGTATGCGTACTGACGCCACGGCCAAAATGCTTACCAAAAAACAGACCGGACGCTTTATCAAGTCCATCCCTGTACGTATGGGCGAGGAATATTTCATAGTGCTCGACAACTGTTCGCGCAATGGTCGCGGACACACTATCACGGTCAACGTGCACGTAGACGCATTCGAACCACTGGTGCTTTTCTATGACTACAAAGCCAAGAAATACATCGATGTAGACCTAATCATACTCGAGAAAGGCCCCGGCGGCGAGCGCCCCATTGTGAAAAACTCGAATTTCGCAGGCGGCAAGGTCAAGTTCATCCCCGGCTACAACTACACCCTCTACGCCAAACGCGAAGGTTTCTTCTCGATATATCGTGACTTCAACTCCAACTACTTCATGCGCGACACCGTTATGCTCTACCGCATGAACCGCACCGAGAAGGGCACAATATTCCAGATTACCGATGTCTACTTCGACGGCGGTGGGTCGGAGTTGCTGCCACAGTCTGACACCACGCTGATGAACTACGTTGCCATGTTCCGCAACCATCCCGACGTCACTTTCTTAGTCAAGGGATATGTGCAGTCATACGCCGTCAACCCCAAGGCCGATATGCTGCTCTCGCTCGACCGCGCCAAGGCTGTTAAGGAGTTCTTTGTCAAAAACGGCATAGCCGAGGAGCGCATAACCACCACCGGTATGTCGCAAAACGAAATCAAACGCATGGCCAGCGCCGCCCTCGACAAAGGCGAAAGCTTCAGCGACGTAAAGATAGAACTCATCATCACCGAGATGAAATAGCCGTACCATGAAACGCCTCTGCGCCATAGCCCTATTGCTGGCCTTAGCAGCGTCGGCCACGGCACAAAGCGGGTACAGTTGCACCCTTGAGACCTCACAAGAGGCCAGTCAATGGTCGTTTCAGAACAACAGCACCGGCACCAACCGGTGGACCATCGGCACTGCCACATACTACGAAGGCAGCAAGTCACTCTACGTGACCTACGGCTCAGCAACCGCCTGCTCCTACCAGATAGCTCAGCAATCCAGCCTTTTTGCCTACTGCAGCGTCAGCCTTACAGCCGGCACATATACATACAGCTACCACTGCCGTGTGGGCGGAGAAACAGGTAGTGACTACCTACAGGTTCTAATACTGCCCGATGGCACCGAATTGCCATCAACCACCACCCGATGGACCCCTCCAACCGGCGCCACATTGCTTCAAGCGGAAAACAAATGCTCGAACACAAACGGCTGGGTTGAACACAGCGGAACCTTCGAGATTTCACAGGGAGGTACCTATATGCTGCTGACCTACTGGCGCAACGACACCGATGGCGGGACAACCTTCAGTGCTGCCATCGACAATATCAGCATAACCCCTGCCGACAGCACCCCCACCCCACCCGAGAGCTACACAGTGGACCTCGCCTCATCCAACCCCCAGCGCGGCACCGCGTTGGGCGCAGGCCAGTACGCACCTGGCAGCACCGCCAACATAATAGCCGCGCCAAAGTTCGGTTACGTCTTCAATGGATGGAGCGACAACGTGAACGACAACCCCCGAGAACTCACAGTAAGCTCCGACACCTCGCTCATCGCCAACTTCATACTCTTCGACACCACCTACACCCCCGACACTGTGCATGACACCATCTACCACAACCTATACCACCACGACACCATAACGCTGCACGACACCCTGCGCGACACAATCAGAACCACACTATACCGCACTGATACCATTGAAATACACGACACCGTCAACACCACCTACTATCGCACCGACACCCTATGGCTCACCGATACACTTCTCGACACCCTGCGGCTGCACTACTACCATACCGACACACTTGAGCTGCACGACACAACATACATAGACTATTACCACACCGACACCATTGAACTGCACGACACTATAAACATCGCCACCGAGGTGCACGACACCATACGCTTTGTCCGGACCGACACCATCATCCAAGAGCGCATAGTCTACGACACCCTCGTGTATACACGTCTCGACACCGTTGTGCAGACCATAATCCAATACGATACCCTCACATTCACCGACACAGCATACATAGTCACAACCGACACTGTGCACGATACCATATACGTCACCGTCTACGACACAATATATATGCAAGACACCACAGGCCTCAGTCTCGACCCCGCCGAAGCCATCCAACCACACGTCTATACCGAGAACAACTACATAATAATAGAAAATACTGGTAATCAAGCAGTTGCTATTTTCGACATAACTGGCAGATTACTAAGGTCTTACTCGGGTCAGAGTCGGGTTAAGGTCGGGGTGACATCGGCCGGCACATACATCGTGCGCGTCGGCAACCGATACACACACCGTATTACAGTAGTAAAATAGTCAATGCCAAACGGTTACGACATATTCAACCGCACTGCTTTGCTGGTCGGCTCCGCCAATATGGCCCGAATACAACAGGCCCGTGTCATTCTCTTCGGTGTGGGCGGCGTGGGCAGTTGGTGTGCCGAAGGTCTGGTACGCAGCGGCATACAGCACCTCACATTGGTCGATAGCGACTGCATAAGCCCGAGCAACATCAACCGCCAGCTAATGGCAACCACCCAAACAGTGGGTCAGGTCAAAGTTGAAGCTATGCGTCAACACTTGCTGGCCGTCAACCCAGATGCCGATATCAGCGCACTGCAAGCCTCGTATACTCCAGACACGGCCGAAAGTTTCGGCCTGGAAAGCTACGATTACGTGATTGACGCCATCGACAGCCTGAGCCACAAAGCTCACCTGCTGCACTACGCCAGCGGCCTGCCTGTAAAGCTCTACTCATCGATGGGTGCGGCTTTGAAGTGCGACCCAACAAAGGTGGCAGTAGCCAAGTTCAAACAGGTCGAGGGCTGCCCGTTGGCACGCGCACTACGCAAACGTTTCAAGAGCACAGGGCTCTACCCTCAGAGCGACTTCTGGTGCGTCTACTCGCCCGAGGTTCTCGAAAACTTAGGCGCCGAAGAAGTGGAGGCCGTAACAGACCCGACCTATCGCAAAGCCCAGGTCAACGGCACCATGGCACATATCACCGCCATATTCGGCATGACGCTCGCAGGGATTGTCCTTCAACACATCATTGAGACAAAAAACAGGGACTGACCGCCGTGCGTCCAGTCCCCGCATATCATTTCTGCCAAGAGATTCAGCCACCCAAGCTGTCTCCCGTTTCGCTATCACCTTCCTTGGCGTTTTGTTCAAGTTCCAGTTTACCGAAACGGAAAGTCACGCCAGCCGAGATATAACGGCTGTTGAGCATCTTGTTGGTGCTGCTGCTGAGGTAATACGGGTTGGTGTTCTCGCTGCCAAAACCGTATTTGGCACCCCAGTTGAAGAGGTCCTGAATGTTGATGAAGACCGAGAGCCTGCGATTGAAAAAGTCGGTGCGGGCGCCGATATTGAACCAATAGCGGGCTTTCTGCTCGCTCATGAGGCTGATGGTTGGCGAACTGTAGTTGAGCGACATGGTGATCTGGTACTGGTCGAACACCTTGGCCCAGGCATTGATACGGGCACTGAACGACGGTTTGCTGCGCTCGTCAATCTTGTGCGACCACACACCGTTCTCGTCCTTGCGGTCATATTCCATACGGTAGCCATAGTCGTAAAGGTTGGCATAGAGACGCACATTGAAGAAGCCGCTCGGACGGTAAGTCATGTTGAGGCTGGTGCCATAACGCCACGAGGTGCCCATGTTGTACGGCACCGAATAAGATACTATGCGGTCCAGCAATTGGTCGAACTCGGCGTCGGTGAGCGATGAAATCTCATTGGTGCTCAGTCGGCCGTAAGCCTCGACACCTACATTGCCAAAAGTCTCGAAAAACTTCTGCCATCCTGCCTCCATCGAGTGGGTGTAGCTGGCCTTGAGGTTAGGATTGCCACGTGAATAACTGTCCTCGCCGTAGCGACGGAAACTGCTGAGTTGCTCGTCGCTGGGGTTGCTCATGCGCATAGAGTAGTTGAGTTTCAAGTTGTGCATACTCTCGGTACGGTAGCTCAAGTGAACCGACGGGCGAAAGGTGAAGTTGAGGTTTGAACCAGTGTCGGCAAAATCCTGTGTGCTGCCGTAAATGTAGTCGCTCTGCTCTATACCCACACCCAGGCCGCTGCTCAGTGTGAATCCGCCCCAACGATGGGTCCAGTTCACGTCGGCATCGGCTGACACCTCGCTACCACTCAGAGAATAGGAGCGTATCTGATCCACGGTGTTACCGTCCAGGTCATTGTAGCGGTTGAAATCGCTATTATTGCTGTTATAGTCGGCACGCAGACCGTAGCTCAACTCGCCATCTTTGGAGTATGGACGGTTGTAGCGCGCATCGAGGCTGGCTCCTGCCGAGCGGCTATCGCTCAGCATATAGCGATCCTCGTTCAAGTTAGTATAAGTAGTGTAGTGGCGCTCATACCACTCTTTGGAATGGTTGTGCGAGAAACGGCTGTTGACTCCGATACGCAAGTTGTGCCCCTCATTGTCGAACTTCTTGGTATAATCGGCGCCGAAATGGCCGAAGCCCATAGGCGAGACCATATTGTCACGTATGGAGTAGTCCAGTACACTGTCGACAGGCTGCCTAAAGAAAATCTGGTTGTTTATACGGTCGGCGTTACTTTTATTGTAATTGAAGAATCCGCCTCCGTCAATAGACAGTTCGCTCGTAGAATCAATCTCATAGTTGAGGTTAGCAAAGAAATTGGCACTTCGAGAGAGTGTGGTATCGTCGCTTATGGCATGCATATACATTGAAGTGTCAAAGTCTTTGCCTTTTTCGCCGCCAGCTCGGTCTATACGTTGCCAAGCCTCGCTTTCGCTATTGTTATATCGGTCGCTAAGGCGTCCCGAAGCGAAAATATTGAAACTTAGTTTCTCCTTGGCCCACATATAACTCACCCACGGCGAAACGAACGGCTGGTTAGAACCGTTGACTCCGAAACTGACAAACTGGTTGCTCTTGATATGAGCCGATGTGATAATGTTAATCACAGCCTCAGCATCGGTTGCGTATTTGGCCGAGGGGTTGGTTATGGTCTCAATGCGAGCCAAAGCGTTGGCCGGCAGGGTTTGCAGATAGGTCTTGAGATTTTCCTCGGTCAATTTCGACGGTTTGTCGTTAATCCATATCTCAACGCTGGTAACACCTCGAAGCGACACATTGCCCTCTACATCAACCTCTACACCTGGAGCATTCTGCAGGGCGTCCTCTGTAGTACCGGTCTGTATTGAGGGGTCTTCGCTCACGTTGTATATCATCTTCTCGCCATCCATTGCATAGAGAGGTTTCTGCTCGGTGATGGTAACCTCTTGCAACGTAGTGGCTCCAGGCTTGATTCGCAAGGTACCAAGGGCGGTGTTGTTACTAACATGAAACGGGAAGAGCTGGTTCTGGTAGCCTATGGCCGAGACTCGCAGCAGATAGCCTCCCGCAGGAATGCCGGTTACTTCAAACAGACCGTCAAAATTGGTTGAACCTCCTTTGACGAAAGAACTGTCGGCCGAATCGAGCACAGCAACATTGACAAACTGCAGGAACTCGCCACTGACAGAATCGCGCAGAGAGCCTACAACCTTGAATGTGTCGCTATCTTTGACTTTCTTTTTCTGTTTTACCTGTTGAGCCTGCTGGCTGTCGGGATGCTGGTTCCAGTCTCGACCCGGGGTTGGCGGACGCTGGCCTCCTGGGCGACCCGATGGGGGGCTGCCGCCAGGGAAACCGCCGGGGCCACCAGGTTGAGCATCTACGGCTACAGCCATCGTGAGCATTGCTACAAATGATAGTAAGGTGAAGATTTTAGTACGTTTCATTGCTTCTTTTTATAGATATACATTAATTAGTAGGGGCAGCGTTGCAAATATTGCATTTTTATACCAAAAAAATTTAATCCTCACTCTCGCCAATATCATTTTTTTTGTGTATTTTTGCATAGCATTAGTGCCGACAGCATGAAACGTATTGCGCTCATACTATTGGCAGTAGCCTCTGCCACCGCCCTGCACGGACAAGACACCCTGCGCCGCTCGACCCTCGACGAGGTTAGCGTGACGGCCCAGAGTGCTCCTGCCACACTGCGCTCACAAGCTCCGACACAGGTAGCCACGCTCGAAAAGATAGAGCAAACCGGAGCCATACAACTGAGCGACGTAGTTCGACAAATGGCCGGAGTGACCTTGAAGGACTATGGCGGAGTGGGCGGTATGAAAACCGTTTCGGCTCGTGGCTTGGGCAGCCAGTTCTCGACCCTCACCATCGACGGCGTGGCGGTAAGCGATGCCCAAAACGGCCAGGTCGATTTGGGGCGCTACCTTGTGGCCGGAGCGGCCTACATAAGCCTGAGTCACGGGCAACAGGATGGTCTGCTGCAATCGGCCAGAGCCTATGCCGCCGGCAGCTTGCTCAATATGGAGAGCCTTGCTCCTGTATTCTTCCTGGCTGAGCGCACAAATCTCAAGGTCGGTCTCGAGGGCGGCTCTTTCGGACTGCTGGTTCCTTCACTGCTATGGGAGCAGAAACTGAGCGACAAGCTTTCCATGACGCTATGGGTCAATCACCTGCGCTCCAACGGCAACTACCCTTTCACCCTATACTATACTCCAGGTCGCACCGACAGCAGTTCGGCCGAGGTGCGTCGCAACTCGCAGATGAACGCCACCACTGCCGATGCCAACTTTTTTTACCAGATCAAGCCTCATCAGACCTTGGTGGCCAAGGTGCACCTAATGAGCGGCAACCACGCTCTTCCAGGACCTGTGCAGTACTACAACCCCCACGGCTCGGAATTCACACGCGAGCGCATAGCATTTGCTCAAGCCAAATGGCGTGGCAAACGGGACCGCTGGCAGTGGCAGACCATCGGCAAACTGCAATACAACTACGATTTTTATGAAGACACGGCCTACGCCAACGCCACCCACTACCTAAGCAACACCTACCGCCAAGGCGAGGGCTACCTGAGCGGTTCGGCGGTGTGGAGTCCTCTCAAGGAGCTGAGTCTTAGCCTATCGGCCGACGGCGCCCTCAACGCCTTTGGCAGCGACCTTGCCAGCACCTACAACCGTGTGCTGAGGCGTAGCCTGCTGGCTGTGGCAGCCGCCGAAGTCACATTATGGCGACTCAAATTCAGTGCCAACGCATTGGCCACCGCCATTGGCGAGGAGGCCTCAAGAGCAGGCGTCGAGGGCTCGCAACGGCCCACATCATACCGCCGTCTCTCGCCCTACGCGGCCCTGTCGGTGCAGCCCATAGCAGGCGTGCCACTGCGCATAAGGTATTTTTTCAAAGAGACCTACCGTGTGCCCAACTTCAGCGAGATGTATTTTTTTGTGCGCTACAAACAGCTGCGCCCCGAGCGTGCCGAGCAGCACAACATAGGCCTCACCTGGAACCACTACTCAGCCGATACCTCCGTGTCTAACACCTTTGCCGTAACCGCCGACGCCTACCTGAACAACATCACCGACAAATTGGTAGCCATGCCGGCACAGAATATGTTCCTATGGAGCATGTATAACCTCGGCAAAGTGCGCATAGCAGGCCTTGATATCAAGGTCGAGGACAACTGGCGCTGGCAGCGCACATCCCTGACCCTTTCGGCCACCTACACCTATCAGCACGCAACAGACCGCACCGTCCCTACTGACACCCGAACCTACGGCCACCAGATACCCTACACCCCACGCCACTCGGGCGGACTGCAAATCTATGTAGAAACCCCCTGGATTAACGCAGGCTACAGCCTCATGGCGGTGGGCGAGCGCTACAGCCGCCGACAGAACTCTCCAGAGTACCGTCTGCCACCCTACACCGACCAGAGCCTCTCCATCGACCGCCGTTTCAACCTGCGCCTCGGCACCCTGCGCCTGCAAGCACAGGTGCTCAACATCTTCGACGTGCAGTACGAGGTGGTGCGCTCATACCCCATGATGGGACGTAACTACAGGCTCGGAATGACATTTGAATTTTAACAGGACAAATAAAGAAACACAATGACACACAGAACCACATTCATAGCAATTGCCGCATTGGCCGCACTTATGGCCTCCGCCTGCACCCCCGAAGAGCCTAATGAGGAGCAAAAAAGCAACTCGCTTTTCTGGAAAATAGACGGCACCACCTATGCCGAAACCCCGATACTCGAAGAGTGCGGCATCAAAGACCCCTACGGCATCAACGTGTTCGGTTCGCGCATATATGTCACCACCCACAGCAACTACTCCGCCAACGGCGACGTGTACTGCTTCAGTATGTCGGGCATACGCCAGTGGAAAGAGGAGGCCGGTATGCTTCCCTCGAAGGTGGAGCCCTACGAGAACGCCAATAGCAACCTGCTGGCCTATGTGCTCAACGAGGGTGTATGGGGCAACAACGATGCCTCGCTCAGCTCGGTGAACCGCGCCTCGGGCTACATAACCAACAACGTGTTCCGCACCGCCAACCGCCGCGACCTGGGCGATGTGGCGCAGGACATCTTGGCCTACGGTCACAAGGCCTACTTGAGTGTCACATTCTCCAACACCATCGAGGTTCTCGACACCCGCAACGACAACTCCACACAAATCAACCTCAACACCGCAAACCCCGGCGCCAAGAACCCACGCTACATAGCCGCCCTCGACGGCAAGGTCTACGTGACCTGCTACGACCCCTGTTCTGTCATACGCATTGACACCTCTACCCTGACTGTCGACGCCGTGTGCCCGCTGGGCGGCTACCATCCCGAAGGCATAGCCGTGGCTGGCGGCAAATTGGTGGTGGCCAGCAGCCACATCAGCGACGAGCACTCAAACTTCACATACGACAACCGCCTCTACCTCATCGACCCCGCCACATTCAGCGTTAGCGGCACCGTCGAGGTAGGACTCAACCCCGTCAAAGTCAAGCCGCTCGATGCCAACCGTGTGGCAGTGGCCTGCATGGGCAACTATGACGACGACCCCGGCAGCGCGGCGGTGGTCGACGTGGTGAGCGGCAGCGTGCGTCAACTGGGCAAAACTCTCTATAACATAGACACTTACGAAGGAAATATCTATGGTTATCTAAGCACTTTTTAGTCCTTTTTGCAACCAACTGAAAAACAACACTATAGATAGGTTAGGTTCGGGTTAAGGTCGGGTTGACATCGGGCAGGGTTCGGGCAACCCTCCACGCCAACCGAACAAAAGGCGAACAAGAGCCATACTTACAGCAACTTAGTACAGTGAATGATTAGCGCGGCAGTTTGTGGTCGCGGAAATACATGGTATCTATATAACGGCCCTCATCGCCGCGGAGTGCCATGCCAAACTCGGCAAACGTGCGGTGCTCCAAATAACACACGTTGTATACATCGCCCACATTGTCAATAAAATGTGCATCGCTGTCGGTAATGAAGTTGAAGCGTTTGAGGTATGCGAACTTCTTCAGGATTTCGTCCCTGGTGGTACGGAAGTTGATTTCGAGCCCGTCGGCCTTGAGGTCTGGCGGCACAAAACCCAATTGACTCATGAGCGACGTGGTGCCTTTGTTGATATGCGCCGGCACAAAGAGGCCGCCAATGCGGTGCACCTCGTCGTAAAGCCCGTCGATATCCACGTCGAGGGCGTTGAGCAGGTGGTACTGCTCCTCGCCGGTAATCTCGTCGTTCTCGTCGACAATGAGTTGGTAGCCGAAACGGTCCTCGTCGTTGGGTATAGGCGGCAGATGCTGGTCTAAAAACTGCTGAAACTCATCGAGTTGGTCGTCGGCCTCGAAATAGGCCAGGCAATGAGCCTCCTCCTGCGAGGTGATCTCGACACCGCCAAGCACGAAGAGGCCGCGGTCGCGACCCACCTTCTGTGTTGTCTTGACCTGGCGGGTGGTGTTGTGGTCGGTGATGGCAATCATATCCAGGCCGCGGGCCATAGCGCGCTCAACAATGGCCGTGGGCGACATCTCGAGGTCGCCGCACGGCGAGAGCACCGTATGAATGTGCAAATCGGCTTTGAACGGAGCCATAATAATGTGTTATAGTGTTAATGTGTTATTGCGTTAGTGTTGATTTCGTCAGCCGCTTACGCATTCACGCATTTGCACATTCACGCATTCAACAGCTGGTATATCTTGCCCACGGTCTCGTAGGTCTGCATTGAGGTGCTGAGGAATGGTATACCCTCTTCGTTGCTCTGCTCGAGCGTGTCCGGGGCGGCCTGCTGGTCTTTGACGAGCACCACGCAAGCCAGCTCCTTGAGCGAGGCGATGGCCATCACATTCTTGTGGGTCTGCAGAGTCACCCACACATCGCCCATATCGGCGTTGCCCATCACATCGCTAAGCAGGTCGCTCACATAGCAGCCCTCAATCTCGCGATCCAAGCCGTTCTCGCCCGAAAGGACCATAAGTCCCAAAGCATCAACAAGTTCCTTAACTTTCATAATAATTGTCGTTGTTATAGTTTGCAAATCGGTTCTTCAAAGCAGAATTGCCTGCCAATCGGGTGCCCGGTGCGGCTGCCATGCCCTGCTTCTTTCAAGTTGCAAAGATACACAAAATAATCCACCCACGCAAAAAAAGTTGGCTACCGTGAACGTATCTCATTCACAATGTGCACATAGCAACTGGCATTGTTCCGGCATAAAATAATTTTCTTGCATTTTTAAGGTTTTTCCTGAAAAAAAATATGTATCTTTGCAGCAGAATTTAAGAAACACAAACAAATAAACAATAGAACAATGAAACGATTAATCCTCCCACTGATTGCCTTGATGGCGCTGACCTTCACCACATCGTGCGACCGCGACGACTACAACAGTTTCTCCGACGTTGTGGTGCTCCAGGCAAACGACTGGCACCCTCACACCGCAGTAGTATACGATGCCAACGGCAACCCCAACCCCTATATCGATTACTACTACGCCACCGTGCAGTGGAACGCCCTGACCGAAGAGGTGGTAGACAACGGCCAAGTTCACGCCTACATCTACACCAACGGTGCCCAAAATCCGCTCCCATTCATCGTCCCTGTGTCATGCCCTGTCGATGTGCTTGATTCCACAGGCGCTGTCATAGGCACCGACTACCAGATTGTTGGCGAAAACCTGCGCTTTATCTTCGAGCCTGGCTACATCCAGTTTATCATTGAAGACCTTGACGGAAATCCGCCAAGCGATATGCTCAACATTCCCAACTACACCATCCGCATCTGCGCCGTGCGTCCGTAAGCAAGGGCTACGCAAACAGTTTGCGAAACACCTCCTCTATAACGCTAACACCTATAACCTCAAGGTGGTAGCGTTTTTTATTGAGCAAGCGTGCATCGTAGGCCGACACAAAGATGCGCTCAAAGCCAAGCCGGTCGGCCTCGGCCACGCGCTGCATGGGATTGCGCACGGGCCGCAATTCGCCGCTCAAACCTAACTCGGCCGCAAAGCACACTGTGGG
The DNA here is from genome assembly GCA_024685285.1 of Bacteroidales bacterium. Taxonomy (GTDB): domain Bacteria; phylum Bacteroidota; class Bacteroidia; order Bacteroidales; family P3; genus Colimorpha. Next base: position 56,382 of record JAIKVZ010000035.1, on the reverse strand, counting down.
GTCTATGGCTATATCGACATTACTGCTCAGTATTGAACTTGCCACAGCCAGGTGGGTTGCAGGGTCGCTCACCTTCATGCCACCCGCTATGTTGAGAAAAACGTCTTTGGCTCCAAGTTTGAAACCGCAGCGTTTCTCCAACACTGCCAGGAGCATATTCATGCGTCTGAGGTCGAACCCGTTGGCGTTACGTTGAGGGGTTCCGTACACGGCGCTCGACACCAACGATTGCACCTCGACAAACATGGGTCTAATTCCTTCGAGTGTGGCAGCCACGGCAGCACCGCTCAAGGTCTTGTCGCGCTGCGAGAGCAGAAACTGCGACGGATTGGCCACCTGGCGCAAACCACCCTCCAGCATCTCGAATATGCCAATCTCGGCAGTAGAACCAAAACGGTTTTTTTGAGCTCTTAGTATGCGGTAGCCATAATTTTTGTCGCCCTCAAACTGGAGTACTGCATCGACAATGTGTTCCATGACCTTTGGCCCTGCCAGCGTACCGTCCTTGGTGATATGGCCTACCAGCAACACAGGCACACCGCTCTCTTTGGCATAATGCTGAAATTCGGCGGCACACTCACGAATTTGCGTCACCGAACCCGCCGAACTCTGTGCCCTGTCGGTGCTAACAGTCTGAATAGAATCAACTATCAACATCTCTGGCTTTACGGCTTCAATGTGTTCAAAAATACGTTGCGTGGAAGTCTCGCTCACTACAAACAGCGACGAGTTGCAGGCCATTGGCTCCGGGGCACTTGGGTCCATCAGGCGATCGGCACGCATTTTTATCTGCTGCTCGCTCTCTTCTCCACTCACATAGAGGACCCTCATATCCTTGAGTTGCAAAGCTGTCTGCAACAGCAAAGTCGACTTGCCGATGCCAGGCTCGCCACCTATGAGCAATAGGCTGCCAGGCACAATGCCGCCGCCAAGCACGCGGTCAAACTCGGCACACTGGGTGGGTATGCGCTGTGTCTCGCTACTGCTAACCTCGTGCAGCAACTTTGGCAACGAATCCTGCGCAGTGGAATGTCTCGGACTTCTGCCAGCGGTCGACACGGGTGCAACGACCTCCTCATCGAAGGTATTCCACTGGCCGCACTCAGGGCAGCGTCCAAGCCAACTTGACGACTGATATCCGCACTGGCGGCATGAATAGTATGTTTTTGGTTTAGCCATTGTGTCTCTTGTTGTTAGAATTCGTCAATTACAGTTACGACCTTGTAAACTTTATCGCCGCGATGAAGAGGCTCGGTTGTGACAAACGAGAATTTCTCGCCTTGGTCCACCCTACTCACAGCACCTCTGTCGGTACGCAACTCTGCTGGTGTGTCAAGGTATACACCGGTTGTTTCGCCAGTAACCATTATCTTGTCGCCGGTCAAGAGTTGCTCTGCGGTCTCGAGTTTTGCCTCGGCTACGCTTATACGGTTAAAATAATTGGTTATGCGGCCAAGATAGATTTTTTGCTCGGTGGCCTGTGAGCCGTAGCGGTTGCTCCACTCGCCCAAACGTCGTCCCAAATAATAGCCGTCCCAGAAGCCTCTATTGAATACCGTAGCCAACCGATGTGTCCACTCAGCGATACGCTCAGGACTATATGAGCCGTCGGCCACAGCCTGCACGGCTTCGCGGTAGCACTCAGTTACAGTCCTAACGTAGTCTGCGCTACGGCCACGCCCCTCAATCTTGAGCACTTTCACCCCGGCGTTTATCATTTTGTCTACAAAACCAATGGTGCAGAGGTCTTTGGGCGACATTATATATTCGTTGTCAATCTCTAATTCAAGGTCGCTTTCCTTGTCCTTCACAATATAGCCACGGCGGCAAAGTTGCAAACAGGCACCTCGATTAGCCGAAGAATCGCAATTGTCAAGGCTCAGGTAGCATTTGCCGCTGATACTCATACAAAGGGCGCCATGGGCAAACATTTCTATCTGCATCAAATTTCCATGTGGTCCACGTATATCACGCTCCACAATCTCATTATTTATCCTTGCCACCTGTTGCAGCGAGAGTTCGCGGGCCAGCACCACTACGTCGGCAAATTGCGCCCACCAATCCACAGCTTCAATGTTTGAAACATTGCATTGCGTTGAGATATGAACCTCCATATCTATGGAGCGGGCATAAGACATTACTGCCACATCCGAAGCAATAATGGCACTCACTCCTTCGCGTTTGGCCAAATCTACGAGGGCGCGCATCTCGTCAAGCTCGTGGTCATATACAACAGTATTGACTGTTAGGTACGTTCGCACTCCTGCGGCCCGCGCAGTGGCAACAATGCGCGGAAGGTCGGCAGCGGTAAAATTGTGTGCCGAGCGCGACCGCATATTGAGTTTACCGACTCCGAAATATACAGAACCGGCACCGCCTTGAATAGCAGCCATCAAACTCTCGTAGGAGCCCACAGGACTCATTATTTCAACCATAATGTATTCTTCTAAATCAAATTGCAAAGGTACACAAAAAAAACAAAACATAAAAAAGAAAATCCATATATACATATTTTTATTACGGTGTGGCATTTTTTTCGTACTTTTGCAGATTATATATTCTATAGCAAACAAAACCATGAAAAAGATTTGCAGCCTGTTGCTCACTGTCTTTATCCTAACGGTGACCTACACCATCAACGCACAAACCGTCAACGATAGCGAATGGGACAAAATCGACGCATTGATAGCCAAGAAGTCGTACTCTACTGCCTACTCTGCCGCCACTAAGCTTTATAATAACGCCCGAATGGAAGGCAATTCTCGCCAAACAATTACGTCAGCCTACTACCTCGAGCGCATAGCCTCTTACTATCAGGAAGATTGGCGAGATTCGGCTCTGGAGCGATACACTGACATAGCCGGTAGCCTACAACCGGCCGATCAGGCAATATGTAGAGCCTTGATGGGCAAAGACAGCGCGGCGTTAGCTAATGAAGAGTATCTGAAACATACCGATATACACCCATATGCACGTTTCTGCCACACAAGCAACGACTCGCTGCTAATTACCCCAACCCTCTACGACCTGCTCATGCAACGCCTGATAAGCAACGCATCACCAGCCGAAGCCTACAGGCTGAACCGCAAGTTAATAGACTTCCATGCCAATGATGCCGAATATTTGCGTATATGGCTCGACCTCCGTGAGATTGAATTTATTGACCGCATACCTAACCGCAGCCTAACTACCGCAGACCTTGCTCTATATCTACACAAATACAACACATCTTTATGCCCGTTAGTTGCCGATTTATACTACACCATGGCCTCAAAACTTACCCAGCAAAGCCACTTTACCGAAGCCGTGGCCTACTGCGATACCGCCAACATACGCTTTGCCGGCAGCAATGGTGCCGCTCAGTGCTATATGCTCAAACAAAATATTACCATGCCGCAATTGAATGTAGAGATGGGGAGCGTAGCCATGAGCCAGCATTACGACATAATGCGTATCACATATCGCAACATCAGCAGACTCTACTTTGCAGTAATAAAACAGATTACGCCAAACTGTACCGACTGTGCCGCAGTCTACTCAAAACCGCAACGTATAAAGGTGTGGCAAATGGATGTACCCACAAACAACGAATACCGGCAAGCTATGGCACAAGCATATCTACCACCACTGGATCCAGGCAAATACACACTAATTGTCTCCCCATCAAAATCATTGAAAGACAAAGGGTTTGTTGTGCACAATTTTGAGGTAAGCAATCTTGACATAATACGCCTTGACGGGCAAGAGGCTGGTATCGCTTTGCGACGTAGCACCGGTCGGCCAGTGTCAGGACTTGTAATTGAAGTGGAGCAGAAATATTATAAAAACGGTTGGAAATTAAACACCACCACAGCTACTACCGATAACAATGGACGATTTACCTATCACCTTCCAACAATATCCGGTCGACAACCATCTGTTACATACCGAACAATATACGAAGGTAGACAGTTAGAATTTTACACAAATGGCAATCTGCACTCGCCAGCCAAAGTTGCAGAACAAATTTCCATTTTTACAGACAGACCACTTTACCACCCTGGCGAAGAAGTGCAGTTTGTTGGTATGATATATGAAACCGATCACATCAGCCAAGGGCGTGTACTGCCTCAGCGCAATGTCACAGCTATTCTGCGTGATATTAATTATAGTGACATCGACACCCTGCACCTTATAACTGACGAATACGGTACCTTTACTGGACGCTTTCTACTGCCCAGCGGCGGCCTCAACGGCCAGTGGCACATTGCTCTTAAAAGCAGCAACACCAGTAATATGAGTATGGTGAAGGTTGAAGAATACAAGCAACCAAAGTTTGCGGTACAACTCAACACTATCCAAGCAGACCAAGCATATGCCTTTGGCCATGAAGTCCAATTGGAAGGTTTGGCCGTATCGTATGCCGATGCACCTATAGCCAACGCCAAAGTGACATACAGTGTGCAACGCCGTAACGCACGTTTATGGTATGGAGAAACTACGGTAGTAGCCGAAGGTTCCACCGTTACCGGCGACGACGGCCGATTTGTAATAAAATATGTACCCGAACCCGACTCGAATGTAGAACTTTCACACAAGCCAGCGTTTATGTTCACTGTGCGTGCCGACGTGACCGACCTCAGTGGCGAAACCCATCAACAATCATATACTCAGATTGTAGGCTATCGTGGTGGTATTGTGTCACTGCTTGATGTACCTGACATGACCACGCACCTTGACAGCGTGGCCTTTACTTATACTGATTTGAGTCGTAACCCTATAGAGGGCAAGGTCTCACTGCGTTTATCACGTATGGGTAGCACTGTCGTGCCACGCCATAAGCACCCGATGATGATAGACAGTGCATACCAGCCTCTTTCGCGTCATGAATTTCACCAACGCTTTCCACTGGTTGCATACGATGAGACAGAATATGACTGCCAAGATATTGACCGCGAAGTATTCCAAGCTACCAAGGCCTCTATCAGCGGCGGTCACTTTGCTTTACCACCACTAACATCTGGACGCTATCGCCTTGACCTCATGGCCGTCGATGCCAGCGGCGACACTGCCAAAACCTCGACAGAGGTTGCCATTATTAATAATGATAACAATAATATTAATATAAAAGAACTTTTGTGGGTAAGTGCCAATCCAACTACCGCGCAGGTAGGTGACACTCTGTCGGTGACAGTGGCTACTCGTCACAGTGGCTTGATTGTAACCGTGATAGCATCAACTGGAGGAAAGACCATAGCATTTTGGCAACCAACACTTAGCAACGAGGCAAAGACATTTGCCTTTACTGTCGACAGCAGCATGATTGGCGGCATTGACATCAATGTATGTGCCGGTCTTGACGGTGAAACAGTACTTGAACACCGTTTCACAACAGTAGAAATGCCTGGCAAACGGCTACATGTGAGCTTTGAATCATTCCGAGACAAGCTCGCCCCCGGCGAAACAGAGACATGGCATCTGCGTATAACAAACCCCAAAACCACCGCTCCCAACAGCAACGCATACAGCATGGCAATGACCCTTTACGATGCCGCACTCGACGTTTATGGCGAAATCCCTTGGAACCTGTGGCCTTGGGGCTCCAATCGGACATATCGCTTCTGTAACCTAACAAACCAACACCAACATTGGCAACTAAACTATATGCATACAGCCACATGGCCCGAAAGCAAGGAATACCCCACCGCGCTATGGACATTGAACGAGGCATACGGCTTCATGCGTGGTCCGCGAATACTCTACAAAACGATGGGGCACAGTACTCGCAATGCTGCCTCATACACTGCCACACAGGCATTTGGAAATGAAGTCGAGGCAGAAGAGGCCATCTATGCAAACAATGCTGCAAACGATATGTTAGAAACGGCTACCGTCGATATGGAAAGAAGCGAAGAAACTGTGAGCCAGCCAACGGAGGTGCGTAGCAACTTGGGCACACTGGCATTTTTTGCTCCACAGTTACGCACCGACTCCAACGGTCGCATAGAATATACTTTCACACTGCCTGACCTGCTAACACGGTGGCAGATGCGCGGCATTGCCATATCGAAGGACCTACAAACCGGCTCGGTCACCAAAACCATGGTAACTCAAAAACAACTCATGGTACAGCCAAACGTGCCACGTTTTCTACGTCAAGGCGACTCGGCCTGCTTTATGGCCCGTGTGACCAACGTTAGTAGCAGCGATATGGCGGTTGAGGTATCCCTGAGCCTGACCGGAATTCCAACGATGAACAAACGTCTTACCCTCACGGCACACTCGTCGCAGGGGGTTACTTTTGGATTCGTAGTACCCGACAGCCTGCACGCCATAGAATACCGTATAGTGGCAACTGGCAACGGTTATGCCGACGGTGAGCGCGGTGCAATAGCCGTAATGAGCAACCGCGCCATTGTTACCCGCAGCGTATCGGTGTACATGAACGGGCCAGGCAACAAGACTATAGAACTGGCCGACCTTTGCGGGAACACTTCGGGCAAAAGCCACCATCCGTTGATGTTATGCGTGGAGTATACACCAAACCCCATCTGGCAAGCAATAAAAAGTATGCCTTATATTGCGGACCTCGAGTCTCCCAGCCTCATATTCACCGCCAACAGTCTGCTTGTCAACACCCGGGCCCGGCAATTGGCAGCCAACCACCCCGAAATGCTCGAAGTCTTTGCCGCATGGCAGACCGACAGTGCCGCGCAGCAGTCGTCCTTGATGCTCAACGCCGATATCAAGCAGACGCCACTTGCCTCCACCCCATGGCTGCGCGCCGCCGAAAGCGAGAGCCAACTTGTTGCCAACCTGGCAACATATATGGATCCCTCAAAACTGGCTTCAGACCGTGCTGAACTAATACGACGACTCATTGACAACCAGCGCAGTGACGGCTCGTGGAGTTGGCTGCCCGACGGTAGTGACCCCTCGGACTACACCACACGCCTCATCGTGACCAACATAGGCCTAATGGGGCGCGACCAAGCAGGGCACGACCTGTGGCAGGCTGCCCTCAAAGGGCTGGCATACATTGACCGGCAGGAACAACAATACTACGTTAAATACATCAAGCCCCTCGCCAAGAAAAAGCAGCCACAATGCTCACCGACAAACATTGCCTATCTGTATCTGCGCAGCCTCTATGAGGGAACTGCATTTGCTGGCGGAGCCAAAGAGGCCCACACCGACTACTACAACAACGCCTTGCAACGCTATGCCGAAAGCGACAACCTATACACCCAGGCAGTGATGGCTTTGACCTTTGCACGGCATCGGGATAAAAAACAGGCCCAGGACCTGCTGCGAATGCTGCGCGAGAAATCCTTGTTGAGCGACGAGGCAGGCATGTACTGGCGGCAGAACACAGGTGGCTACAACTGGTACAACCGGCCCATAGAGACACAGGCCATGCTCATACAGGCCTTTGCCGAAATAGACCCTGCCGATACAACCTCAATAGGCCTCATGCAGCAGTGGCTCCTTAAACAGAAACAAACCACCCACTGGGGCACCGATGTGGCCACAACGAGCGCCATAGAGGCCTTGATGGTCGGCAACGAGCACAGTAGTATAGCCGCAAGAGCCACCGGCACAGTGAGCGTAAGCACCGATACCACAACCGCGGCAACGGCTCCGCAAGCCGGCACTGGCTATCAGAGCCGACGCTGGCACGCCGACAATATGCCGGCCACATCGGGCCACATAGTCTACACACAGACGGCAAACAGCATAGCCTGGGGTACCGCATATTACCAGTATGAGGACGAAATGGGCAATATCCCGGCCTCGGAAACCGGCGTGCACCTCACCAAAGAGGTACTCAGGCTGCTACCCGACGGCACCACCCTGCCTGCCAACAAAACCACCTTGCAGGTAGGCGACAAAGTGCGCATAGTGCTTAACATAAAAATCGACCGCACACTGGAATATGTAGAGCTCATCGACAGCCGCGCCTCATGCCTCGAGCCCCTCAGCACAGCCTCGGGCTGGCGAAGAAACAGCGGGCTGAGCTACTACCTGTCAATAGGCAACACCGATATGAAATTCTATATAGACCGCGTCGACAAAGGGCGTTATACAGCCCACTACGATGCCTACGTCACCGCCCCCGGGCTGTACACCACAGGCCTCACGACCTGGCAGTGCATGTACGCACCCGAGTTCCGCGCCACGGCACCAGCACTTACCATTGACGTGAAAGAACAATAAAAGTCGCCCACACCTGTTTAAAACAACTGTAAAAACCCTGTCGAAGACCTTGTCGCGACAGGGATTTTTCGGAGTTGATCCGACCTCAACCCGACCTTAACCCGAACCCAACCCCTCTTTGAGACTTGGCTGTTTTTTTCAAAAAAAAAATCCTCGCAAAACAATAATAATTCTCAACACAAAAATGTGCATAAAAAGCAATCTGAATGAAAACGGGCAACTTAGCCATCACCCCCAAAACTACCCCCTTTGATATTCAGAGGGTTGAAAAAAGTGGCTAAAAATGAATTAATTACAACAAAAACAATAATATAATTAACTGATATTGAACATGATGTATATTTGTAAACAAAAACCTCGACAATGCCGCGCGACAAGCAAAAAAAGTTGTTGAAATTTCAAAAAAAAGTTGTATATTTAAGGGCGCCACAGAAAGGCCTTTGAGACTTAAGTACCTCAAATTTCAGTTTTTTTGTCAAAAACGGGAGGTGAGAGGCACCAATCCAAGGGCATGAACTTTACAAAAAATAGTTGACAATTGCAATTTTTTTTTTCAAAATATATACGTTATTTTTGGTGCAACTTTGCAATGTGAAGAAAAAACATATCGACACACATAACAGACAGAATTATACCACATAAGCACAGAACAATGGCACAAGACTACAAGACAGTATGGGCAAATTGCCTCGAAATTATAAAGGACAACCTCGGAAAAGACAACGAGAAGATTTTCAAGACGTGGTTCGAACCCATAGTACCCGTACAGCTCGAGGACTCGGTGCTTACCATACAAGTGCCAAGCCCGTTTTTCTATGAATGGCTAGAGGAGCATTTCATAGACCTACTGCGCCGCACCATACGCCTGCAACTGGGACCAAACGGCATGCTTAAATACAGTATTGTTATGGACCAGAGCATATCGGGCACCCCGATAGTAACCAACATACCCTCAACAGGCCGCCAGGATACCCAGAACCGTCCCAAGGACATTCCTATCAATATCAACCGCACAGGCGACACCGAGCTGCCTAATCCGTTCATTATTCCAGGCATTCAGAAGGTGCGCATCAACTCGCAGCTGAGCGACAAGAAGACCTTCGACAACTTTGTTGAGGGCGATTGCAACCGCCTGGCCCGTGCCGCCGGATATGCCGTGGCCGAGAACCCTGGCACCACAGCTTTCAACCCGCTGCTGCTACACAGCGGCGTGGGACTTGGCAAGACCCACTTGGCCAACGCCATCGGTCTGAAGACAAAGGAGCTCCACCCCGACAAGACTGTGCTATACGTCAGCTCCGAACAGTTCGCACAACAGTATGCCGAGGCAGGCAAAAACAAGACTATCAACGACTTCATCCATTTCTATGAGATGATCGACGTGCTCATAGTCGACGACATCCAGTTCTGGGAGAACAAATTCACCGGCACACAGGATGCTTTTTTCCATATCTTCAACTACCTGCACCAGCACTCATGTCAGATTATCATCACCTCCGACAAGGCACCGAGCGAAATGCGCGACCTCAACCCACGTCTGCTCTCGCGCATGAAGTGGGGCTTGGCAGCCGACCTGCAGACACCCGATGTCGACACCCGTATCCGCATCCTCAAACAGAAATTGGAAAGCGACGGCATTGAGATGCCAGCCGACGTGGTTGAATACATTGCCTACAATATCGGCACCAACGTGCGTGAACTCGAAGGAGCCCTCATTTCACTCATCGCCCAGAGCTCGCTCAACAAAAAACAGATAACCCTCGAGCTCGCCAAGCAGATGATTGACAAGTTTGTCAAAAACACCTCACGCGAGATCACCATAGAATACATCCAGAAAGTGGTGTGCGATTACTTCAACCTGCCGTTGGAGAGCATCCAGTCACGCACCCGCAAGCGCGAGATTGTCCAGGCACGTCAGCTCACTATGTACTTCGCAAAGAAGATGACCAAGGCCTCGCTGGCTATCATAGGCCTTCAGTGTGGCAACAAGGACCACGCCACCGTGCTCCACGCCTGCAAAACCATTGCCAACCTCAGCGAAACCGACAAGCAGTTCCACTTCTGGGTTGAGGACCTCGAAAAGAAGTTCAGAGAATGAAAGTCCCGTTCAAACCCGGAACAATGATATACCCGTTGCCGGCCGTAATGGTCAGCTGCGGCAACTCGCCAAACAACTACAACATCATCACCATTGCATGGACGGGCACCATTTGCTCCGACCCTCCAATGTGCTACATCAGCGTGCGTCCCGAGCGCCACAGTCATGGCCTCATTGAACAAAGCGGCGAATTTGTAATCAACCTCACTACCGCAGACCTTGCAAAGCAGACCGACTGGTGCGGAGTAAACAGCGGACGCAACTGCAACAAATTCAAGCTCATGGGACTGCACCCCGAGAAAGCGCAGGTAGTCTCGGCCCCGTTAATCAAGGAGAGCCCACTCAACATCGAGTGCCGCGTGGTGGAGATCAAGCGTTTGGGCAGCCACGATATGTATATAGCCAACGTTGTGGCCGTGAATGCCGAAGACACCCTAATAGACCACAGTACCGGCCAGTTCCAACTCAACCACGCACAGCCTTTGGCATACTCCCACGGCAAGTACTACACCTTGGGCGAAAAGTTGGGCGGTTTTGGATTTTCTGTACGCAAAAAGAAATGAGGCGGCTCGCTTCGCTCGCCGCCTCACATAGGATACAATATTTTCCATGTATCGGCGTTATTTTTAAACATAACCGGAATAACATTATAATATGAATATCGTTTGCGTTGAGCCGCTCGGCATTAGCCAGGCTCGTTTTGAAGAACTCAAGAGTCACTACGCCGCCATGGGGCACACTTTTGCCTACTACATGGACCGCCGCGAGGACCCCGCCACCATGGCCGCCCGCATGAAAGAGGCCGAAATTGTGGTGGTGAGCAATATCAAGCTACCGGCCGAGGTGCTGGAGCAGTGCCCGTGCCTGCGTTACCTAAGCGTAGCGTTCACTGGCCTCGACCACATCAACACTGCCTATTGCCAGAGCCACAACATCAAGGTTCAAAACGCCGCCGGCTATAGCACCACCGCAGTGAGCGAACTGGCCGTGGGCATGATGCTCGACCTGCTTCGCGGCATCACAGCCACCGACGGCACCATACGCCAGGGCGGCAGCCGAGGCACCTTCCTGGGGCGCGAACTGCGCGGCAAAACCGTGGGCATTGTGGGCACCGGAGCTATAGGTTCCGCCACCGCACGCCTGCTCATGGCTTTCGGCGCACGCGTGATAGCCTACAGCCGCACTCGCAGAACCGATGTGGAGGCCATGGGCGTGACCTACATGACTCTGCCCGAACTGCTCGCCGCAGCCGACATAGTGAGCCTGCACACTCCACTCAACGCCGAAACCAGAGGCCTCATCGGTGCCGCCGAAATAGCCATGATGAAGCCCACCGCGCTGCTTGTCAACACCGCTCGGGGCCCAGTATGCAACATCGAGGCCGTGGCCCGGGCTCTCGCCGACGGACAGATTGCCGGAGCAGCATTCGACGTCTTCGAGCAGGAACCTCCCCTACCCCAGAACCACCCCTTGTTGCACGCGCCCAACTGCCTGCTCACCCCCCATGTGGCCTTCGCCACCGAGGAGAGTTTTTCCGCCAGAGCCGACATCGTCTTTGACCACGTCGACGATTACCTGAAATAAGACGGCAATTTGCGTTATTGAGATAGGCCATGAACAACAACGACGACAACACCCTGCACAACACGCAGCAGAGCATAGAAAACTACGGCAGCCATTTCAGCACCGCGGCCCTTTGGGACAAAATCAAAGCCGGAGCCGAGAAGGCCGGTGCTACGGTGATATTCTCCGCACTGCTGCTCTACAACGTGCTGCGCTCGCCGTCGACACCACTGGCCGACAAGGCTTTGGTAACCGGGGCCTTGGGCTACTTCATCCTGCCAGTCGACCTCATAGCCGACATACTGCCGGGCATTGGCTTCACCGACGACGCGGCCGCCATGACCGCCGCCCTCATCACCGTGGCCTCGAACCTCACACCCGAGGTGGTTCAAGCCGCAAAGCAGCAACTGCACCAGTGGCTGCCCAACATCGACGACACCACGCTCGACGCTGTGGTGGAGGCTGTGCGCAAAGGGGCCTTGCTGAAACGTCGCAAATGAGGACCGCCCTGCTCATACTGACAGCCGCCGTCGTGGTCGCACTGCAGGCCCCTGCCCAGGAGCTCTCCGTGGCATGGTGGAATGTCGAGAACTACTGCGACCCCACCGACGACCCCCACAAAGCCGACAACGATTTCACACCCGAGGGCTCCTACCATTGGAACCGCTACAAAATGCTCGCCAAACGCGACAGCATTTACAAGGTTATTGCCGCCATGGACTGCCCCGACCTGGTAGGGCTGGCCGAAGTAGAGGGCGAGGAACCCCTGCGCGAGCTCTGTCTCGGCACCCCGTTGCGCCACGCGGGCTACGCCTACCTGCTCAGCCCCTCAAGCGACCGCCGCGGCATTGCCTGCGCCCTGATTTACCGCACCGGCCGTTTCGAGCCAGACACCAGCTACGCAATCGAGGGCAGCGGCAGCCGCAATATCTTTGTGGCAACGGGCCGCACCGCAACGGGCGACACCCTTGTGCTGCTGCTCAACCACTGGCCGTCGCGCCGCCACTCCGACTCGACGCGCATGGCTTCGGCATCGGCACTGCGTATGGCTATGGCCGAGTTGCGCCGCTGGCATCCGTCGGCTCTGATTATGGCCATGGGCGACCTCAACTGCGAAGCCTCAGAGGAGGCGCTGAACCAGACCATGGGCTTTGCCGACGGCAGCCGCAACGCCGAAGGCACCGAGCTGCTAACCTTGCGCCTGCCGCCGAGCCAGAACAGCTACTACTACCACGGCTACTGGAGCAATATCGACCACATGATGCTCAGCCAACCCGCCGACAGCGTATGGCAAGTGGCGGCCTACGAGGTGTTCGCGCCTGAGTTCATGCTCACCGAGGTCAACACCCGATTGGGAGTGCAACCCATGCGCACCTACTACGGTCGGCAATACCGCGGCGGTTTCAGCGACCATTTGCCCCTGATTTTGAGGCTATTGAGGCACTAACATCGGGTTTTGTACCAACCCCGGGCGTGGAACCCCGAACCCTACCCGATGTTGACCCGACCTTAACCCGAACCTAACCCATCTAACGCACTGTTGTTCAGGATGTTAAAGCTAAAACCGCAACGTGTTCAAAATCAATACGTTGCGGTTTTAGTATAGTTTTTGGATGTCCTTGGTCGGAGGCGGGTGCCGTCAGCCGCTCTTACTGCACGTCCTTGTCGTCGAGGGGCTGAGCTAGAAGGCCGGTGAACTCGCCCTTGCTGTCGAACTCCATGCGGGTGTATTTGAGGGCTTTGCTGCCTTTGACCTTCTGGCTTATCACGACGTAGGTGTAGGGCTTGGGTTTCTTGCCGGTGGCGGGGTCGCGATATTTCGAGAAGTATTCGTAGACAACCATCTTCTCGATTTTGTAGCGCTCGCCGTTGTATTTTTCGGCCAGGTATTTCACTATGGTGCTGTTGTAGCGGTCTTTGGCAAGGTTCTTACCGGTCATGCGGAGGGTTTCGGTGGCAATGTCGTAGACGGCCTCCATCTTCACTTTCTGGTTGTTGCTGTAGTAGGCCACGGCATACTCGTTGTTGCGGTTCACCCATTCGGGGCCGGCGCTGATGCGCTTGCCTACCGAGGCGGTGAAGTTGGCCTTGATGGCGTCGGAGGGTTCGTATTTCTCCACCTTGGGCTCGTCGACCACCGGTGCGGGACGGTTGCGGCGCACGCGCTCGGTGCCCGAGCCTTTGGCCACGGCATTCTCGTCCTCGTCGGGATTGTTGTGGGTGTAGTAGTCGCGTTTCACTGCGTCGGGGTCTGGGGCGTTGCTCTTTTGGAGTTTGCCACGGGTGTCGAATATCATCTCGCAGTCGGCCTCGCCCACACCCTTCTTCACCACAATCATGCGGTAGTAGTTGTCGCCGTTCATCTCTTCCACATAGTCAATGGTTTTGACGCGGTAGCCGGGATAGTTGTTGACAAAATATGTGTTCATGAGCGTGGGGCACTCTGCCAGCTGCACCGGGAAGGCACTGTACTGCCAGTCGCCGCCAGCGGTAAAGTAGGCGCGCCCGTTCTGGCCGTCAATCACCAACTCGGCAACATACTGGCCGGGGGCCTGGTACCAGGTCTTGACTTTGTAGGAGTCGTAGGTCTTTTCGAGCGCGAGCAACACCGAGCGGGGCACGGCGGTTTCTTTGATTTTGGTCTGGGCGCCTGCTATCAGCGGCAAGGCGAGCAGGAGGATTAGTGCAATCTTTTTCATCGTTCAGAAAGGGTTCTGTTTACCTGTTTTGTTCTATAAATAACGCAATTATTGCAAAAATATTGCGTTTTATGAGAAATTATGTTAAAAAAAATAGCGTTTCTTGCTTCTTATTCCGTTTTATGACACTGTTTTTATTTGTTTTGTCACTGGCCCCAGCTGTCGCGGTCGAGGCTGCGGTATGTAATGGCTTCCCTCAGGTGGTCGGGATTTATGTCGAGTGCGGCTTCGAGGTCGGCAATGGTGCGGGAAACCTTGAGTATGCGGTCGTAGGCTCGGGCGCTGAGCCCCAAACGGTTCATCGCCTGCTCCATGATGGTACGGCATTCGTCGGTCAACGCACAGAACTGACGGGTGAGCTTGCTTCCCATCTGAGCGTTGCAGTGGACTCCGACGGTGTTCTTGAAACGCTCGGTCTGTATGGTACGGGCGGCAAGCACACGCTCTCGGATGACGGCGCTGCTCTCGGCTTTTTCTTCTTTATTTAACTGGCTGACCGGTACTGGCGTCACTTCGATGTGTATGTCTATGCGGTCCATAAGAGGGCCAGAGACCTTGTTGAGGTAGCGTTTGACGGCGCCGGCCGGGCAGGTGCAGTCGACCGTGGGGTGGTTGTAATAGCCGCATGGACAGGGGTTCATGGCCGCTACCAACATGAACGAGGCCGGGTATTCTATGGTGAATTTGGCACGGCTGATGGTGACGCGGCGCTCCTCCATGGGCTGGCGCAACACCTCGAGGACGGGGCGTTTGAACTCGGGCAGTTCGTCGAGAAAGAGAACCCCGTTGTGGGCCAGAGAAATCTCGCCTGGCTTGGGGTTGCTACCGCCTCCCACCAAGGCCACATCGCTGATGGTGTGGTGCGGCGCGCGGAAGGGACGCACAGCTATCAGCGAGTCCTCTTTGCGCATAAGGCCGGCCACCGAGTGTATCTGCGTGGTTTCCAAACTCTCGCTCAATGTAAGCGGTGGCAGAATACCAGGCAGACGCTTGGCAAGCATAGTCTTTCCGCTGCCCGGGGGACCTATCATGATGGCGTTGTGGCCGCCGGCAGCTGCAATCTCGAGACAGCGTTTGACGTCTTTCTGACCTTTGACATCGGCAAAGTCGAACTCGTAGCTGTTGAGCGAGCGGGCGAACTCGGCACGTGTGTCGAACACCGTGGGCTCTATGGTTTCGGTGCCGTTGAAGAAACCGGCAACCTGGCGCAGCGTGTCAGCAGCGTAGACCTCTAAATTGTTGACAATGGCGGCTTCGCGGGCGTTGGCAGCCGGCACAATAATGCCCTTGCAGCCGCGGCGTCGCGCCTCGATAGCTATGGGCAATACCCCTTTGACGGGGCGCAGGCTGCCGTCGAGACCCAACTCGCCCATAATCACGTAGTTGCTAAGCTCGTCGGCATTCAGCTCGCCGATGGCTCCGAGTATGCCTACAGCAATGGTGAGGTCGTAAGCGGTTCCCTCTTTGCGCAGATCGGCGGGGGCTAAATTGACAAGAATACGGCTGCCGGGTACCTTGAAGCCCGAGACTTCGAAAGCCGTGGCAATGCGCTGGCTGCTCTCCTTGACGGCGTTGTCGGGAAGCCCAACCATGTTGAAGCTCGCGCCCGGGGCCACATTGACCTCGACCGTCACCGTCACTGCGTTGACACCCACAATTGCACAACCGTATGTCTTGACTAACATGATTTATTCTTATCGATTTGCGAGTGCAAAGATACGAATAAAGCCTGACGCGGCAAAATTTATTTTTTCACATCACTGAATTACCGCATAATTAAATGACAATTCGCTGCTCCACCACCTCAATTTCACCTTTATATAACCAGTCTCAACCCCCTTAAAGTTAGTTGTATGCATGAACTCCACCAAGGAGCAGGTTGACACCGAAATAGGTCACGATAACGCTGAAGAAAGCCAGCACGCAGTATAGGCTGAAGCGGCGCGGATTGCGGCTGATGTTCAGCGACGGGTGCAGGGGGACGGCATAGACGATGAGTGTGATAAGAGCCCACACCTCCTTGGGGTCCCACGTCCAATAATTGCCCCACGACACATTAGCCCACAGTGCACCGATTACAATTCCCAGAGTCAACAGAAAAACTGCGGGGTAAAGCAACGCCAAATTGAGAGTTGAGAATTGAGAGTTGAGAATTGGGCGGTTCATGCTTATCAATCCAGCAATACCCACAATCATTACGAAAAAGAAAAGGGCGTAGGCCATCATGATAACGGCCACATGTAGGCACAACAGCGGCGAGTTGAGTACTGGCATAAGGTTGGTCACTGGCGGATTGCTGCCGCTCATCATTGACACCAACATACAGAAACCCATGGCAAGCATGGCCACCGGCAGTGCCATTTGGTGGCGACGTGTAAGAGCCAAGCCAATAATGCCGATGATGATGGCCATGAGGTTCATGCTATCGAAACCGCCGGCCATTGGTATATGTCCACCTGCCATCCAACGTAGTACGAAAATGAGCAGCAAAAAAGCCGTAAGCGCAGCCACCCAAGCCACCGCCACACGGTGAAAAACTCGGGGCATTTCTTTTCCTCGTCCCGTGCAAAAGAGCCTGTAGGCGAAGAAAAGGAGGCCGAGAGTTACGGCCAACATAGCCAACCAGCGACCGGTGGTGAGCGCGTTGTAGAGGCGCTCGGCTTTCACCTTTGTTGGCGAAGGAAGTACGGCAGCCGCACGTTTCTCCTGAAAAAGACGGGTTTTGTCGAAAACAAGTTCAAGATTATCGTAATCGCCTTTTATGACAAGTTCTTGACAATAACTGAGCTGTTTGCGGATGAAGATGTACTCGTCGTCGCTGACAGTCATAGGCAGGATGTCGTTTTGTGCATACCAACCTATGGTGCCTGTACTGTCGACCACTGGAAAAAGCTTCAAACCGTGCCCTGAAATAAGCATCTTGACAAGTGCCTCGCCTTCCGCTTGCCGTTTCTTGCCCAGTTGATTGGTGAAATCAGCCCAGTCGTTGTAATAGAAGATAAAGCCGCTGAGCACCTGTTCTGATGAGAGCCTTTTGTAAGTAGCTTTGCCCGTGAGTTTGGTGGTAAAATCTTTGGCAAAGGTCTGTAGTGGACATATGCGCCCTTTGTAGAGGATGTACATCTCGCCCATTTTGGAGGCTGTTGATTTGGGAAGGGTTCGAGGTGTAGCGTTTGCGACTATAGGAAACAGTATGATAGCAATAGCCACGGCTTTTTTCATTAGCTTGCGAAAGTGGCCTTGGGGTGAAATAAGCAATCCCAGCAGCCCAAGTACTAGCAACGCGTAGCCACAATAAGTGACGGCAATACCCCATGGGTCGTGTGATACGCTGAGGGTAGAATGTCCCTCTTCGTCATAGTCCTCCTGATAGAAACGATAGCCGTCGCGACGGTAAATGTGGTTCATCGAGATGTCATAATGTTCGCCGTCAGAGGATATGTGGCTCACAAAATCCATCGGTGTATGTGTGCCTGGGTAGTATACAATTTCGAAACCCTCCAACGTGATACTAAATGGTAGTTGGACGACAGTCTGGTTTTCTATAAATTCAGAAGAAGTCTCTCCGGAAGCAAGAGTCATCTGTCCGTGATGACCAATCCAAGTAGTAAGGGCACCACCTAACAAAATAACAGGTATCGCAGTGTGGATAAGTAACGTAGAGATACGTTTCCACATTCGGCCCTGCACTATAGCGACAATCGCTCCAACTGCTACCACACCCATCAGCACAGCAAACCACCACGAGCCATAGAAGTTATTAGCCACCCATTCCGCTCCGCGGTATTTTTCAAAAATGGTGCCTGCGGCTAATACTGCGGCCACAAGCACCATAAGACAAACTCTTGCTGCTTTCATATTAGATTGCATTGATAAATTTCACCACAGCATCACGGTCGGCTTTACTCAATGCACGGAATTTCTCCACGCTGCGGCGAGCGTCGCTCTGTGGAGCACCGTGCCACATAATAGCCTCAATGACGTTGCGGGCACGAGCATCGTGCAGGCGGTCGGCATGGCCCGAACAGATAGGAGCCAATCCTCGACCCCAAAGCGGTGTGGTCCGGCACCATCCGGTGCGAATGTCGTTCACCATATAAAGACGGTGCTGCACAAAATCGCTATATGGCCAGATGGTCTGGTGTGGATAGCGAGGCAACTTGTTGTCGTTATCCTTAAAGAATCCAGTGGGGTCGGTGTAGCAATCATCACCCGTCTTCCAACTCGGACGGTGGCAGATGGCGCACCCCAACTCTCGGAAGAGTTTGCGACCACGTTGCACTTCGGCATCGGCGAGGTTGCGGGCAGCAGGTACAGCCAAACCGCGATGCCATATCATGAAATTGACATAATCTTCATCGCTCATCTCGGCTGGTAAATTGGTGTTGGTTAAGTAGTTGTATATATCCTGAGCAGTATCGCCAGTAATGTTCAAATCGGGGAAGAGATGGTAAAAGTCCGCTTTAACATCTGGGTCGGTCATGGCTTTTTGGGCATAGAGCGACGGTGTACCCTTGGCCGGATTGAAGTTGAGGTCGAGATAGTGCTGGCGCTTGTTACTGCGGGTTACATTGGTAATGTTCCAAATGGCATTACTGCCCGGGGCATCCTGCAAGGGGCCTCTGGTGAGGGCGTATGTATAGCGTTTAGGGTGGCGTGTAGAGCCATAGTAACCCGTTGCGGCCCAATCATTACCATCCCACATAGCTGGGTTGAGTTCAAATCCCATATCGTGCTCTTTTTGGTATTGAGCCTTGAGTGAGTCGTCGGGTATAGCGTCTATGAGACCGGTACCGTAGATGCCAATTGTGGTTTCGAGACGATAGGCTAGCTGCTCATAAGGGGTCACAGTTGGTGCATAAAAAGCTTCGCGGTCAATAGTAACCTCAGGGTAAATGAGGTCGTAACTTTCGCCATCATCAAACTTATTATTCCATTCATCGGTATATGGGCGCCATTCAATATTTATTCCGTCCTCTTTTATTGATGGTTTGAACGGTGCAACTGCACGTGTTTGAGGCATACCAGCCACCGAAGGCTCATAGCCATTGGTTTGAGAATTGTATACGACCAGGAGGTAGCCGTTGCCCCAGTCTTCTGCGTTGTAGCGTTCCATACGGCGACCATGGCCGTAGCCTGGATGGCAACTCTCACAAGAATTGCGCACATAAAGAGGTCCCAGACCGTTGAAGGGTTTACTGTCCTGGGTTATAACGTGCTCGAAAAAGAATTCTCCGTACTTGAAAGCATTGACCATTCCAGCCTGCTCGGTTGCGGGTGTGGGGTCCTCATAGGCCGAAGCACTCTGATTGAAAGTAGTGCCCAACTCGCCGCCAGCCAAAGTTTCTATCTCTATCTGGGTTTTTGCACCCGACGGCTTCTCATCTGGGTTATCTTTCCCTTCAGGGTTGCATGCTACCAATAGCGAGGTGGCAGCTATGACTATGCTGATATATATTTTGTATTGTTTCATTTCCTCTTAAATGTTAGTTTATAGTTCCTCGAGTTTCTGCGATACCTCGGAAAATATAGCATCAACAGCTTGACAGGCAGTGATGGCGGTTCTGCACTTCTCGCTTGTGTAGTTGTTGACAAATGGGCGAGGCATATCATCGATTTTTGTAATGGCATCGTCGATGGCTGCACTGACACGGTTGGCCATATTCTCACCAAGATTGTCCTTGACAAAGGTGCATAGTGAATTGGCTTCATCCCGGTTGCCTTCTATGCCACCGAGCCAAACGTTTTTTATGCTGATGAAGTTGTCAACAAAGTCATCTATCGACTTCTGACTGTAGGGAGACTCGATATATGTAGTGTCTGCAGTTTCGGCATCAATTCCGGCAGGTTTGCCTATTTTCGAAGTGCCTACTTCATCGGCAATAGTCTTGCAACCATCAATAATAGCATAGATGGCCGCAAGCTTGGTGGCATATGTCGAGCCCGCACCACCGGCATTGCGGAGATTATCTCCATAACTGAGGTCGCCCTGCAAGACAGTGACTGAAAGGTCTTCGAGGCGCCCCCCCTCCTCAAACAGAGCTACATGGGCTGCAGGAGCAGCACTGCCAAGCCACCCCACCTCAAGCTGATAGCAGCGGTTGCGGAGGTCACCAGCCACAGCAGCGACATACACACGAGAAAGACTATCAATGTCAGCCACTTGTCGGTGTTGACCGTTGCGGAAGAGAATGTACTCTATGCCATGGAATCCGAGCAGGGCTTTGTGAAGCTCTCCGGCAGCCAAGTCTCCGTCCTCGCCACCGAGGGCATCCATCAGGTTCGGCGTCTGCATCATGTTGTTAAATGCGGTGGCTTCGAGAGGCCATGAGTCGATGTGCGGGTCAATACCCTCGGCAGTGGCTATACCGAACAGGAAAGCCTCGCTTTTCTCCCACCACGAGCGTGCTTCAAGAAACGTCTCACAGGCAGCATCGAGGTTGGATTGAGTGGGATTGTCTCTGAACGCAACCAGCTGCGAAGCTAACGTTTCGGCTTTAGCTGCGAGGTTACGGTAGGTCGGGCCTACGGTTCTCTCAACAAATTTGTCGGCAACTTTTGCGGCTGCCGCGTTGATGGCGGCCATGTCTGTGTTGTCTTTCTCTTCGTTCTTTCCTTCGGGGTCGCAGGCTGCGAACAGCAAAGTTGCGGTGGCGAAAGCCACAAGTGCAAATTTTTTAGTAATGATTTTCATCTTGATTTAGTATTTTTAATTATATATTATTCCTATTTATTAAAGTATCCCGCCCATGTGACACCAACAGCCACAAAAGGCTCATTGTTGTATTCTTCGCCCAATATGCGTATGCCACCTTCGGCCTTGATTGCAATTTCGGGTATGGGGTAGTAATTGACACCTGCGGTAAAGACATTGCGGTCGCTCCAGCCAAAGTCGGCTTGTCCATCGGCAGGGATAAAACTATCGTAGTAGTCGTAGCGGCCGAACAAGAACAGTTTATGGCGGGTGTTGGTGGCGGCCAAAACGTCTACACCAGCCTCAATGCCTGTGGCCATAGCCTTTTCGCCCACGAGGGTGTGGGGGTATGGCGACGATGTACTGTGGTTTTGATTCTGGTTGCGCGGGCCTATCACAGCGGCATCGCTCAGGTGCCCATAGTCGGCGTTGCCTCTTACGACAAGCCAACGGTTGCGGTAGGCAAAATCGAATGCGCCAATCAAAACCGTGCCCTTCACGTCGTCATACCGAGTCCGTTTGTCGGTCACGATGTCGTTATTGAAAGAATTGCCAACGTATCCGCTAAGACTCAGGCGCAGACCCTTTATGCCGGTGAAATCAACGCGTACTGCTCCGGCAAGCTTGTTGGCTGGACGAAACTCATATGGTGAGGCCGAACCGTCATGTACCCACCCCGAATTGTTGAAGTAGTTGCTGTTCAACCCCGGCAATAGCTGGGCTTCGTATCGCAGCGAGCGCCAGCGGCCCCAAAGGCTAACACCCGTCTCGTGCCATGTGCATGGCATGATGGTGTTCTCGCCCTCTGGCCGGTATACGGTGAAGAATTGCGTGGGCAGGTGGTTGCTGTTGGTCATGCCCACAGGCACCACGATATGGCCCATCCTGAGATTCAATGCGGGCGCAAAACTTTTCTGGATCCAGAACTGCTCCAACGCCACCTCACCGCCGCGCTCTATTTCCTTCTCGAACTCGCCGGTCTCCTCGGTTTCGATCTCAACGGCGCTCTCGGTGCCTCCATGTTCAAACTCTATTTCGGTACCCATAGTCCAGCCGTGGCCGAAGTCATAGCCCAGCATAAGCACCGCATGTGGGAGGTCCACTCGGCCATGACCGGCAGATTGCTTGTAGCGGTCAGGGAATGAATAACGGAACACATTGTCGCTGTAAAAGTTATGGTTGTAGACCGCTTCGCCGTAGCCGCCTACGATCAGACGGCTTTTTGCTGTGGCGGTATCACCCTGAGCCTGTGCCGCCGGTTTGACGGCAAGCACAGCCAATACGCAAATAATTAGTATTCTTTCAGTTAATGTCATCTCTTTGCATTGTTTTTCAAATGCAAAGATAGTGATTATCACATTTATGGGAAATAACCATTTTTGGTGATTTTGCAGTAAAGCCATTGCTTGTGGCAATGGCTTTACATACGTTGTCGCTTAGGGGAGGCTATCGTCATCCCCTGAAAAATAATGTTTTACAAGCGGCTCTCGACCACCGGCCAGTCGACTATTTGCCAAAGGGCGGCGAGGTGGTCGGCGCGGCGGTTCTGGTAGTCAAGGTAGTAGGCGTGCTCCCACACATCGAAGGTGAGCAGCGGGTTGAGGCCTGCCGTCACGGGGTTCTCGGCGTTCTTATGCTGCGTGATGACGAGCCTGCCGTCCTTGTCGGCGCTGAGCCACACCCAGCCGCTGCCAAAGAGGGTGACGCCCTTCTGCTCGAACTCCGTCTTGAATGCCTCGACCGAGCCGAAGGCCGCCTCAAGCTTGGCGGTCAGTTCGGCACTCATGGGACGTGGCGTGTTGAGGAACTGCTCGAAATACATGGCGTGGTTGAGCACCTGGCCGGCGTTGTTGAAGAGGCCGCCCTCGGCGCGACACACCACCTCGGTCAGCGACAGCCCTTCGAGGCCGCTGCCGGGCAGCATCTTGTTGAGGTTATCGACATAGGCTTTGAGGTGTTTGCCGTGATGGAACGAAAGGGTTTCGCGGCTAATCACCGTGCCAAGGTTTTCGTAGGCGAGCTGCGGCATTGCAAACTGGCCGTTGACAGGCATGATATCTTTCATAGTGGTATGGATTTTGTGTTATTATTCTGCCTGCAAAATTACGATTTTTATCTGGATTGAGAAAATTTATTTTCTCAAATCGTTTTATGCAGACAAACACCTGTCTGCGAAGCAGTAGGTTCTCATGCGAAATCAGTCTGATATTGAAGAGCTTATGGCGCATTGACGTTTCATGAATCATAAACCGTTTTATATCAAGTTGATAGATGGGTTAGGTTCGGGTTAAGGTCGGGTTGAGGTCGGGGTTGGTTCGCTCTTAGGACGACGGCGACCGAACAAAACCCCTATATGGCTGCTGTTGTGGGCGTTATAAAGCGAGCGCGGAACCGATGGTTCCGCGCTCTGTATGTGTATGAAGCCTCGCGGCTATCAGTCTTTGATGGCTTTGATGCCGGGGAGTTCCTTGCCTTCGAGGTACTCGAGCATGGCGCCACCGCCGGTGGAGACGTAGCTCATCTGGTCGGCAAGACCCATCTGCTTGACGGCAGCCACGCTGTCGCCACCGCCCACGGCGGCGAAGCAGCCCTGCTTGCAGGCGTCGGCCACGCTCTGGGCTATGTGGTTGGTGCCTTTGGCAAAGGTTGACAGCTCGAAAACGCCGGCAGGACCGTTCCAAAGGATTGTCTTGGAGGCCATGATGATGTCGCGTATGGCTTTGCAGCTCTCGGGACCGCAGTCCATGCTCTCCCAGCCGTCGGGCACTTCGCCGCTGGGCACCACCTGGGTGTTGGCGTCGTTGCCAAACTTGTCGCCGATAACGCTGTCGACGGGCAGATAGTACTTGACACCCTTAGCGTCCATGCGGCGCATAAGTTCGCGTGCGAGGTCGAGTTTGTCGTCTTCGCAGATACTGTTGCCAATCTTGCCGCCGAGGGCTTTGGTGAAGGTGTAGCGCATTCCGCCTATGATGATCATGTTGTCGACCTTGTCGAGCAGGTTCTCCAGTATGCCAATCTTGCTGCTCACCTTGCTGCCGCCGATGATGGCGGTGAAGGGGCGCGGCGGGTTCTGCATGAGCTTCTCGAGGTTGCGCACCTCGTTCTCCATGAGGAAGCCGAAGTATTTGTCGTTGGGGAAGAACTTGGCTATGACGGCCGTCGAGGAGTGCTCGCGGTGGGCGGCGCCGAAAGCGTCGTTGATGTAGCAGTCGCCAAGGTTGGCCAGCTGGCGGGCGAGAGCCTCGCCGCCCTTGGTCTCTTCGGGGTAGAAGCGGATGTTTTCGAGCAACATCACTTCGCCGCCCTTAAGCTCTTTGGCCATTGCCTCGGGTTTGCCGCTGCCGAGGAGCTCCTGGGTGAACTTGACGGGACGGCCCACGAGGGTTTCGAGATACTTGGCCACGGGCTCGAGGGTGAACTCGGGTTCGAAACCGCCTTTCTTGGGACGGCCAAAGTGGGCCATGATGATGACGGCGGCGCCGTCCTTCAAGAGCTTCTCGATGGTGGGCATCGACTCACGCATACGGGTGTCGTCGGTAATCTGTTTCTGGTCGTTCATGGGGACATTGAAGTCCACGCGCAGCAGCACCTTGCGGCCTGCAAAATTGATATCTTTAATACTCTTCATGGTTATGATTATTTATTGTTTAATTGTTTAAAATCATGCGTTTTCGTGGTGAGGCTCGGCCACAGCCATGCCAATGTAGAGGGCGCTGAGCATGGTGAAGACGAATGCCTGGATGTAGGCCACCAGACACTCGAGCACGCTGATGAACACGCTGAACACCACCGACACCACCGACACGGCGCCGCCCACGGCAGTGCCAAAGAGGTTGCTGAGGATGAAGATGATGACAACGAAACCGAGGATGACGATATGGCCGGCGGTCATATTGGCAAATAGACGAATCATAAGCACGATGGGTTTGGTGAAGACACCCACAAGCTCGACAATGGGCATGAGCGGGAATATCTTGAGCCAGGCCGGCACACCAGGGGTGTTGAAGATGTCGACCCAATAGTGTTTGTTGCCGCTGATGTTGGTTATGAAGAAAGTGATGACTGCCAACGTGGCGGTGACGGCAAGGTTGCCGGTGACGTTGGCGCCGGCCGGGAAGAAGGGTATCAGGCCCAGGATGTTGCAGAAAAAGATAAAGAAAAAGAGAGTGAGCAGATAAGGCAGGTAGCGCTCGTAGTGCTTCTCGCCAATCATGGGGCGCACAATGCTGTCGCGCACAAAGACCACCAACATCTCAACCAGCGACTGCAGTCCCTTTGGCGCCTGGTTCTTGCGTTTCTTGTAGCCGGCCTTGGCCACAAATACAATAACAATAAGCAACACGGTGGCAATCATTATTGCGGCCGAAGTCTTGGTTATCGAGAGGTCGATGGGTTTCACAACCTTGCCGGCCTCGTTGAGCAAGGGGTTGCCCTCGGCGTCGACACATATCACCTCCTCTTTCTCGGCGCCGCCGCCCACCAAACGGTAGCCCTTGTAGTCGGCATGACCA
Source organism: Bacteroidales bacterium (assembly GCA_024685285.1). Lineage (GTDB taxonomy): Bacteria > Bacteroidota > Bacteroidia > Bacteroidales > P3 > Colimorpha. The sequence goes on along the minus strand of JAIKVZ010000035.1, from coordinate 30,618 downwards.
TGATGGAAGCGAGCCGAACTGAAGACATCGACATGGCCGTCGCGGATAAGTATAACAGGTAGCGACAAAGCCACGGCGTGCTCCTGTCCGTCGGCAGAGTGGTAGTCGAACATGTGCCACGAGTGGGCATCGGTAACGTGGCCGATGATTACCGACCCCGGGTCGAAACCCTGCTCCTGCTCCGACGCCATGACACCAAAGACGGTCATGAACACGGCAAGTATAGTTAGAAGTATCTTTTTCATATATTAATTGTTGCTATCGTTTACTTTTGTGTGGTGGTTGAAGATGTCTATTTGAACCGAGTCGAAGAGCTCCAGCTGGTTTTCGGCGGTTGCATTGGCGGCTGTAGTGCAGTACTGGCGCAACTGACCTTTGATTATGTGCCTCAAGGCTTGGGGCTTGGTCCAGTCATGGCTGTCGGCATAGAGTTGCAGCAGCCTCCCTTCCCTCTCGGAAAGGGAGACGCTGTATCTCTTGCTTGACTTATGACCTTTGCGTGCCATTAGTTACGTACTCCATAGGTAGTGAGCAAACTGTCGACCTGTGCAGCCAACTCGTTGTCGCCCAGCGAGCGACGTGCCATATCGCTCAACAGACCCAGAAGTTGCAGACTTGTCTGATACTCGCCACGCACTCCGGCTGCCTTGGTACCGCGGAACTGCGAATAGTAGGCGGCATCCTGGCAGTAGTATTCATAGGCCTGCTGCCATATCTCGCGGGCGCGCTCGACGCCGTAGAGTTCTCGGTAGAGTCGAATAACATCCAAGTAGTTCTGGTTGCCTGTGTATATGTAGATCGCGTAGACATTGCGCGGGAAATTGCGCACCGGGAACATCTCCTCGCAGAGGTCGAGCAACTGGCGTGCCTTGACAGTGTCGCCACGGGCATAGAGCTCAGAGCTGAGCACAATGAAGGTCTGGCGCTGTGCGGTGACCATGTTGTCGCTCACCGGGTCGATGTAAATGTCGCTGTTGAGGTTGCCCCATTTCAGCGGTTCACCGTCACGGCCGTGCATGAAGTAGTCGGCCGAAGTGGGTGTATAGCGCGAGTCGGCAGCGTTGCGGGCATAGGGTATGAGTTTGAAGTTCATGGCCTCCTGCACCGAGTAACGGTCGACCAACGGGAACACATCGCGTATGTAGCCCGGGTTCATGATGTTGATTTCGCGCATAAACTTATTGGTACCCAGAATGTCGAGCATCATAAGTTCGTGGCGGTAGAGGTTGCCCTTGTTCACTTCCCAGCGAATCTCTGGGTTCACCCGTGCGGCCTCCTCCTCTGTGATGATGCCTTCGCGCACCAAAGCATCGACATCAAGTGTAATCTTGAAACGCTTGGTGGGCAGATACATCAGTTTCTCGCCGCGTTGCTCGATAGTGAACCGGTCGGGATGGTCGCGAACCATAGCCAACACGTCAGAGACCTCAAGATAGTCGTTTGAACGGTCCATTATGTACATCACATCGCGTCCCAGACCGTAATACGACTTAGGCAACGTGAACGGCAGCGGGTCAGAATCGTACAGTTTGTTGAAAAGCTGCTCGACATACCAGTACATACCCGAGAGAGTGTAGTTGAGTATGCGCACGTCGGTACGGGTGCCTTCAACCTCCTGGGCGTACCATAACGGGAAGGTATCGTTGTCGCCAAAAGTGACAAGGATACCGTTCTTCTTGACCGAGCCAAGATAGTTTTGGGCAAAATCGCGTGCAGCGTACTTCTCAGAACGGTCGTGGTCGTCCCAGTTCTCAGCGGCCAGTATCACCGGCGCTCCGGCCATACCGAGCACAAATACCACGGGGAGCACCAACTTGTAGAGTTTCTCGTTCTTTAGAGCCTTGGTAATCCACTCGGCCAGTCCCATCACAGCCAGTCCTATCCAGATGGCGAAGAAACTGAACGAGCCCACAAAGGCATAGTCACGCTCGCGAGGCTGCTTGGGCGGCATATTCAAATATATGGCTATGGCCAGACCTGTCATGAAGAACATAATGAAGACTATGAACGCGTCTTTCTTGTTCTTGACACAGTGGTATACCAATCCTATAATGCCAAGAATGAGCGGTAGCAGATAGTATGTGTTGCGAGCCTTGTTGTTCTTAAGATGGTCCGGCAGGTTGTCTTGCGGGCCAAGGCGAGCCTCGTCAATGAACTTAATGCCGCTAATCCAGTTGCCATCGATGTAGTCACGCGAGCCATCCTCGTTGAAATAATGGCCCTGAATGTCGTTTTGCCTACCGGCAAAGTTCCACATGAAGTAGCGCCAATACATCCACCCAAGTTGATAGCGGTTGAAAAACTTGAGGTTCTGGCTGCCTGTGGGCTTATGATCACCACGCACCTTGCCGGCCCAATATTCGTAGAATTTTGGATGACCGCGCTTGGCATCATCGCTCCACATACGCGGAAACACTCCGGTATGGTTTTGACGATATACATATTTCTGTGCGTGCGATACAGCAATATAGCGGTCTTTGCCGCGCTCGTCTTTGCCCTTGACATACTTGGTATAGCCTTGTTTAACGTCTATGGGACGGCCGGCAGTATAGAACTGACCCGTGAGCAACGGTGTGTCACCATACTGTTCACGGCCTAAGTAAGCACGCATGGCCACAGCATCCTTTGGAGCATTCTCGTTGAGTGGGGTATTGGTGTTGGCACGTATTACCAAGACAAAGAATGTTGAGTAGCCCACTACCAGCATGGTGAAACCCAGCAGGGCTGCATTGGCTATGGGTTTGCCTTTCTTGTGGGTGTACCACAGTCCCCATACCACTGCAGCAGCCAACAGTACAAAGAAGAAGATTGTACCGCTGTTGAACGGTAAGCCGAGGGTGTTGACAAAGAAAACGTCGAATGCTGAATCGACATTGACAATGCCCGGGATGATACCCCACAGTATCACGGCCAATAGAACCACCGACACCACTCCACTTATAATGAAGCCTTTGAGGGTAGTCTTGGGCCACTTCTTGAAGTATACCACATACACTATGGCTGGAACGGTCAGCAAGTTGAGCAAGTGGACTCCAATAGCCACACCAACCAACAGGCAAATAAGAATAAGCCAACGCAGCGAGCGCGGGTCATCGCTCTGCTCTTCCCATTTCAGTATTGCCCAGAACACCACCGCCGTAAAGAACGACGACATGGCATACACCTCGCCCTCGACTGCCGAAAACCAGAATGTGTCGGTAAAAGTATAGGCCAATGCACCAACCACGCCGGCAGCAAACACAGCCCAAGTGCGGGGATCTTTGAGAGAGGGCTTTTTAGGATCAGGCAGCAAGTGCTTACCCAACAACGTTATGCCCCAGAAGAGGAACAAGATGGTGAAGCCACTGCACAGGGCCGACATCACATTGACGGCATGGGCTGCCGTAGTTGGATCTGAGAACATTGAGAACATACGTCCAATAAGCTGGAACGTAGGTGCTCCCGGTGGATGACCCACCTGGAGTTTGAATGCCGTGGCGATATACTCGCCGCAATCCCACCACGAGGCTGTAGCCTCGGCCGTGAGGACGTAAACAGCACAGGCTATGGCACATATTACCCAGCCTATGATGTTGTTAGCTAAATGGTATTGCTTCATGTTTTAGTTTTGATTGTTAGATTTCTTCTCTGTTTATTGGCATTGTCATACAACGTGCTCCGCCGCCGCCGCGAGGCAGTTCTGAGCCAGCAAAGGTGACAACAAATTTACGATAATCTTCCATTGAGGTCTTGTCACTGCACACGTCTTCGGCTTTCAGTACGCTGAAACCCGCTTTGTCCAGTGCCTCGATTGTATGCGGATTGCGACGATAGCCAATAATCTTGCCATCGCCCAAGGCGAAAAAGTTTGCACCCGAGTGCCATTGCTCACGCTGTTGCACCCAAGGATCGCTGCCTCCACATATAACAGGCTCCATATCCCAACCCACGGCGTGCAGTGCCTGTAGGATGTTGTCGTAGGTAGTGTAAGATGTCTTGCCGCCTTCTATGCTGATGAGCGTGGTGGCTTTGCCTGCAAAATTGCCGGTTTTCTTGAGCATTGGTTCATAGGCCATGCACTGGTGGCTACCCAAGAATGTGAATACCATATCTAAGTGGATGAACGATTCCGGTTCGAAAGGCAATTCTTGCACAATAATATTGAACTTTTCACGTTCTTTGGCAAAGGTCTGGGCTAAGTAATCTATTCCCTTAGCGTTGGTACGAATACCCTCGCCTATGCAGAGGAGGTCCTTGCGCGCAATGTGCACATCACCGCCTTCGGTGCGGGCATCACTGTTCCACGCCACGGCATTGAGGGTCTCGCAGTTAAAGTAGCGCTCAAAAATGGTTTTGTATATCAAGGTCTCCCGCTTGCGCACCGAAAACGACATAGAGTTGATAAGCACCCTGTTGTACATCGATGACGAGGCGTCTCGGGTGAAGAAGAGGTTGTATAGCGGTTTGAGGAGGTAGCGGTCCTCTTCAGAGTCTCCTTTCCAACCATTCACCTCCACACCCTCTATGAGTTCGGTGGCCAATTGCTCGGAGCTATGTTGCAGCAACTCAGCTATCAAGCTCTCGCAACCATCTATTTTGCAACTTTCGCATACTAAAAACTCTCTTGTCGCGTTATCATCAAGCAGCTCTTGCAAGAGGTCTTTGACATAATAGACTTTGGCCCAACGTTCAAACACGCCGCAGAAATTGGCATACTCTTGGTCGACAATGGGTTTGCTCAATATGTCACTATATAGTGCATGGGCGGCGTTTTGCGGTGTCATCAACTCAATCTCCCGTCCCGGACGGTGCAGCAACACCGCGTTGAGCCTGCCTGTTTCGGAGTTTACGCTAATCTTGTGGGTTCTATGGTCTGCGTTTATCATAAAATGCTTTAAAATACTAAATATCAGCACACTCTATAAACAGAGGTGCCAATTGTCTCATTGCAAATATACAAATTTTTCCACATACTACAAAAAAATCATTTGGTTTGCAGCTGTTTGAGGGCTGTATTGTAGCCATCGTCCATCTCCTTCATCACTTTGTAGTAGTACTCAATGCCGAACAAGTTGCGCGCTACATTGGCTTTGAGCAGCAGCTGCATATACTTGTCGCTGCGGGCGGTACGCTCGGGTTCCAAGGCCTCTTTCTCTACATCGCGAACCACGCCCTTCTCAATAGCCTCGGCGGCAAAGAGGCTGTCGAGTCCGAAACTATCATAGTTAGCTACGAAAGTTTCAAAATCGACCACCTCGGCTTGGCCGCGATGGGCATCGGCCCACTGTAACGAATACGTATTGAAGAGGCCTTTGCCGCGCACGCTTATGCAATAGTCGCTCAGACGCATAGTGTCGAGCGGCACAAAAACATCTGGCATTATGCCGCCACCGCCGTAAACGGTGCGCCCCTTGGCAGTCTTGAATTTGAGAGAATCCGGGAAATGTATTGAGTCGGCATTGACCAACTCGCCGTGCTTGTAGCGGTTGCTCACGTCTTTCTGATATTCTTCGGCACCGTCGTCATAAGGTTTTTGGATACAACGTCCCGACGGCGTGTAGTAACGGGCTGTGGTGAGGCGCACCTGAGCGCCGTCCTTGAGCTGGAACATACGTTGCACCAGGCCTTTGCCAAACGAGCGACGGCCAACCAGAACGCCGCGGTCCCAGTCCTGAACTGCACCCGACACGATCTCAGAGGCCGAAGCCGAGCCCTCGTCGATAAGCACCACCAACCGGCCTTTGCGGAAACTGCCGTAGTTGTTGCTGCGGTAGTTGTGACGCGGCGACTCGCGACCCTCAGTGTACACAATGAGTTGACCCGATGCCAGAAATTCGTTGGCCAATGCGTTGGCAACATCAAGATAGCCACCCGAGTTCCCGCGCAGGTCGAGCATGAGCGCTGTCATACCCTGTTTCTGAAGGTCGTGTATGGCTTTGCGAACCTCGGTTACTGAAGTGCGTGCAAAACGTGTTAGGCGTATGTAGCCAATGGTATCGTCGGCCATGAAATAGGTGTCTACCGAGTAAATCGGTATTTTGTCGCGCACTATGTGAAAAGTGTATACCTTTCCCTGCCGCAGCACATCGACCACCACGGTGGTCCCTTTCTTGCCGCGCAGGTGCTTGAAGACGAAGTCGTTCTTGATACTGTCGCCAGTGGCGGCGTCGCCGTCAATGCGCAGAAACTTGTCACCCACCATAATACCCACTTTCTCCGACGGGCCACCGCTTATCACCGAGGTAACGCTTATGGTGTCGCTCACTATCTGGAACGACACACCCACACCCTCGAAATTGCCCTGCAACCCCTCGTTGGCGCGCTCAACATCCTTGGCAGCGATATAAACACTGTGGGGGTCGAGCGATTTGAGCATAGCCTTAACAGCCTCCTCGCTCAAACGGTTCATGTCGGGGGTCTCCACATAGTTGCTGCGCACCAAGTCCATCAGTTCCAACACTCGGTTGGCAGAGGTCGAGGTATCGACTGCCATTTTGTCAGGTGCGGCGGCTTTGGCATTTTTTTTGCGGCCAAAGAGCTGCGCCGAGGCCGGCAGCGCCAATGTGGCAGCGATGAGTAGTATGACGATTTTTTTCATTTGATTGGTCTATGTTTTGATTTATTCTGCCGCCGGCATTTGCTGGCTCAGACAGTGAAAGCTGCCCAAGCCCCAGATAATGTCGGTAGAGTCAATGCCCACCACCTCGCGGTCGGGGAAACAGGCCTCCAGTATGTAGGCTGCTTCATTGTCGGTAAGACAACGGTAGGTGGGGAAAATAACCTTGCCGTTGGCGAGATAGAAGTTGGCGTATGAGGCTGGCAGGCGCTGGTTGTCGTAGAACACCATGTCGGGCATCGGCAGTTCCACCACCGTGGGCTGTTTGCCGTTGGCTAAGCGGCAACGCTTCAGTTGAGCCAGGTTCTTGCGCAGAGGTTCGTAGTTCTCGTCCCACACATCCTCCTCAACGGCGGTAACGATGGTGTCGGCCGAGACGAAGCGCGAGAGGTCGTCGACATGGCCGTCGGTGTCGTCGCCCACAATGCCGTCGCCCAGCCAAATCACATTGTCAACGCCATAATAGTCGCACAGGTAACGCTCAATCTGGTCCTGGCTCAGCGAGGGATTGCGGTTGGGGTTGAGTAGGCACGAAGTGGTAGTGAGCAGGTCGCCGCAGCCGTTGACGTCAATACTGCCCCCCTCCATGACAATGCCGGGCTCGAAAAGCTCCATGCCGGGCAAAAAGTTATGAACATGACGGGGTATCTCAGTATCAAGGTCGTAGGGATATTTGCCGCCCCACGCGTTGTGGTTCCAGTTCACTATGGCACGCTTTTTGCTGTCGTTATGGTTGAGCAGGAACGCCGGGCCGTGGTCGCGGCACCAGGCATCGTTTGAGGGGAAGAGGTGGAACACCACGTTGGCCATGTTGGCGCCAACGGCCTCCAGAGCCTTCGCCACACGTTCCTGCATAGCGAGGTCATTGACATTGATGTGCACCTGTTCGTCTTCGGCCAAAGTCTTGACAAACAGGTGATACGATGGAAAGATGGTTTCAATCTTGCCCGGCCACGAATCCTCGTTATGCGGATAGGTGAGCCAGGTAGCCTCGTGACGATGCCATTCGGCAGGCATATAGTAGCCAAGTTCTTTGGGGGTCATTGCAACGTGCTTTTAGGTAACGGTTCAGTCAATGTATCTTTTGAGTATCGGGTTGTAAGAGTCAATGCGGCGGTCGCGCAGGTAGGGCCAGTGGCGGCGGTAGTGGTCGGTCTGGTCCAGTTCGAGTTCTTCGATATGGAGATCCTCCTCTTTGTGCGGCGACTGGTAGAGCACGCGTCCAAAGGCGTTGGTGACAAAGCTGCCGCCCCAGAACTGCATACCACCCTCGAGACCGGTGCGGTTCACACTCACCACCGGAACACCGTTGGCCACGGCATGGCTGCGCTGTATGGTCTGCCAAGCCTCATACTGCTCGCGGTTGTCGGCTTCGTTCTGACGCACATCCCAGCCTATGGCGGTTGGGTAGAACAATATCTGCGCACCCATGAGCGCAGTGATGCGCGAGGCCTCGGGATACCACTGGTCCCAGCAAATAAGCACGCCTATGGTGGCGAAACGGGTGTGGAACACGCGGTAGCCCAAGTCGCCGGGGGTAAAATAGAACTTCTCGTAATAGCCCGGGTCGTCGGGGATGTGCATTTTACGGTACTTACCCAAATATGAGCCGTCGGAGTCGAACACCGCGGTGGTGTTGTGGTAGAGCCCCTCGGCCCTCTTCTCGAACATGGAGCAGACTATCACCACGCCCAACTCGGCGGCCAAGGCCGAAAAGTGCTGCGACGTGGGACCCTCGGGGATGGGCTCGGCCAGCTTGAAATTCTCGTAGCGCTCCTCGTCGCAAAAATAGAGCGACGCGAACAGTTCCTGCAAGCATATTATCTGTGCTCCGCCGGCCGCCAAACGGCGCACCTGCTCGGTGTAGCGCGCTATATTCTGCTGTTTGTCAGGCCCGCAGGCCATCTGGAGGTATCCAACTTTTACTTTCATAGCTCGGTGGTTTGAACTTGCAAAGATACACAAAAAAACTGGATTGACCACGCCCCGCCAAAAAAAAACTTTTCAACACAACCAACCGCAACCACCAAAATAACTCAATGTACTGATTTTCACCACTTTAAATAAATACGATATAACATACTGGATTTCAGCACCTTAAATAGGTTAGGTTCGGGTTAAGGTCGGGTCAACATCGGGTAAGGTTCGGCGGTCGGCACAAAATTTCCGAACAAAAGGCATATTCGGCCCGACCACAGCACCTCTAACGTACTCTTACTCTGGGGTCTAACACTGCGTAAAGTATGTCGGTGACGATATTGATCACCACTATCAGTAGGCACACAAAAAGTATGGCCCCCATCACAACCGGAAAATCGTACTTTTCCAGCCCGTCGACTATCACGATGCCCATACCCTTCCAGTCAAAGACATACTCTACAAACACTGCACCGGCCAGCAGGCTTGCCAACCAGCCCGAGGCTGAGGTCACCACGGGGTTCATGGCACCGCGCAAGGCATGGTGCAGCACCACGCGGCGCCACTTGAGGCCTTTGGCGCGAGCTGTGCGAATGTGGTCTTGCGAGAGCACCTCGAGCATCGAGTTCTTGGTGAGCTGTGTGAGGGTGGCCAGCGGACGTATGCCGAGGGTGAAGGCGGGCAGTATCAGGTTCTTGAGGTCAATATACTCGCCCGTGCCGTAGTCGTCAACCGTGTAGAGGTTGCCGAACATATTGAGGTGGGTGAAGTCGGCCAACACGTAGGCAAAAAGCCACGCGATGAGTATGGCGGCAAAAAAAGACGGCAGCGACATACCAAGCGTGGAGAGCACCAACGCCAGGCGGTCAATCCACGAGTCTTTGTGCAGCGCCGAGAGCACGCCGAGCAATATGCCCACTATGAGTGCAAAAGCCATAGCCACCACGGCCAGCATGGCGGTTTGTGGGAAGGCTGCGGCAATCACCTCGCTCACTTTGCGTTTGCTTTGGTATGAGCGGCGCAGATAGGGTTGTTTGGCCACCACGGTGGTGTTGCCTATGGTAAAAAGGGTTGCGTATGGGGCGTATTTCTCATCGGAAAGGTAGAAATAGTGCTCGGGGTCGGCATTGTTGTGCAGCGACACCGGTGCCAAGTCGTTGAGGTAGGCCACATACTGCACCGCCACAGGGCGGTCGCGACCCAAGTCGCGGTTAATCATGGCAATGCTCTCGGCGTCGGCACGCTGTCCCAACATCATGCGGGCCGGGTCGCCGGGCAGTATGTTGAACAGAAAAAAGACCAGCGTCACCACGCCAAAAACGACGAGGAGTCCGTAGAGCAGTCTTCTGGCAACATATCCGAGCATAGGTTATTGGTTTTTGAACAGACCACGAACCGCGGCTTTCTTGGCCACAAAATCCTTGAGATAGAGGGGTTCGAAGTAGGCCACGTCCTCTACTCTGCCCTCTCGCAGGGCACGCTCGGCTTCTGCGGCCATGCCCATAGCCGATAGCGCGAATGTAGTGTCAAACCGTGCATTGGGATGGCGACTCAGCAGGGGTTGGGTCTTGGCGGCGCCTGGGCCTATAAAGGTTACTTCGCCGCTGTCGAGCCAGTTGTCATACAGTCCTTCAACAATAACGTCGGCGGAGGTCTCAGCCAACTGTTCCACGCCGTCCGCGGTGCGTGCAAAAAAAGCTGTGTAGCACTCCATGCGGCGGGCATCGAGCATTGGGCACACGCGGCCGCCATAGTCCGGATGTTGCTCATAATATAGTGCGGCCATGGAACGTAGCGTTGGCACTGACAAAAGCGGTATTTGCAAGCCGTAGCAAAGACCCTTGGCCGTGCTGACTCCTATGCGCAGACCGGTGTAGCTGCCTGGTCCTGCCGAGACGCACACGGCATCGAGGCTGCTCGGTCCCAAGCCGGCTTCGACCAACATCTGGTCCACAAACACGGCCAGCAGACTCGAGTGGGCGTTGGGCTCGGTCGAGCGGCGCTGACACAGCAACTGCCCGTCGCGCACTATGGCGGTGGAACAGACTTCGGTGGCGGTTTCGAGCAGCAATATTGTCATCTCAACAAAACTCTAAATATGGACTATACCCTACCTCATGTCTATCACCTCGACCTCGGGATGGGCTTTGGTGTCGAAGCGGAAATCGGCCTCTGTGGCACGCGCATTGGCAAAACGGCTGATAACAAACTCCTCTCGCGAAGAGTCGTAGCGGTGCACCTCGATTTTCTTGAGCAAGCCGCTTTTCTCTGTTATTAGCAGGCGCACCTTATGGTATGAGGCGGCCTGGCGCGGTTGCAAGTCTATCACGGCAGTGCCGTCGGGCTCGGTGCGTATGTATTTTGGGCGGAAATTCTTGGCATAGTTGGCCAACAGAGCCGAAGGATTCATCAGGTTCACCTCGCCTTCGGCCATAGGGTTGATCACCAACTCCTTAGCCTGACGGTTCCACTGGCACACCGACGAGCCGTCGCAGTAGAGCACATAGTCGTCGGCGGTCATGCGGTAGCGGCCCTTGCTATATAGCACCGCGGCGTTGGCGGTGGTGGCCACCTTCTTGTCGGCTCCCGTCATGGTGGCCTTAACGTCAAAAGAGACAGTGCCACCCATCTTGGCCGCAGCACGTTTCAAGATTTCGTCGGCACGCTTGTCGAGGCCACCCTTGTCGGTATGCGTAATCTGGGCCTGTGCGGCAAACAAGGCAAGTAACAAAGTGCAGGCTGTCAATATCTTTTTCATAGCTTTCAATGCAGATTTACTCCTATGATATGCATAAACTCCTCACGGGTTTTAGGGTCCTTCATGAAGGCTCCCGTGAAGTCGCTGGTGGTTGTCACACTGTTCTGCTTCTGCACGCCGCGCATACTCATGCACATGTGCTGCGCCTCGATGACCACGGCTACACCCAGCGGGTTGAGGGTGTTTTGTATGCAGTCTTTGATTTGTTTGGTGAGGCGTTCCTGCACTTGCAGACGGCGGGCGTAGGCGTCGACCACGCGCGGTATCTTGCTCAGACCTACTATGGTGCCGTTGGGTATATAGGCCACATGGGCTTTGCCGACAAAGGGCACCATGTGGTGCTCGCAGAGGGAGTAGAGCTCTATATCCTTCACTACCACCATCTGCTTGTAGTCTTCGTGGAACATGGCCGAGCGCAGTATCTCCTCGGGGTTGAGGTCGTAGCCGTTGGTGAAGAAGAGCATGGCCTTGGCTATGCGCTCCGGGCTCTTGACGAGGCCTTCGCGGTCGGGGTCTTCGCCCAGCAGTCGCAGAATGGCTTTATAATGTTCTGCCATCTCCTGCACGCACTGTTCGTCGTATTTGTCTATCTTTTGGTATCCTAATTCCATTGGTTCGCTGAAGTCATTGTTTCCAATAATAACGTCAAAACGCAAAAAATATTATGCCAACGGCATAACTTTTTCACAATAAAAAAGGAAGCGGCCGCCCGTGGCAGCCGCTCATTCATTTTATTTCAGTTTTTTGAGGATTTCTAAGGTCTGGTTCCAGAACATCTCGACGGTTTTAATTTCTATGCGCTCGTCGGGGCTGTGCACGCCGCGCAGTGTGGGGCCGTAGCTGATCATGTCCATGTTGGGATACTTCTCGCCTATCAGGCCGCATTCCAGTCCGGCATGGATGGCGCGGACTATGGGCTCGCGACCGTACATCTTTTTGTAGACGTCGACACCAACTTTGAGCACACGGCTGTCGGGATTGGGCGTCCAGCCCGGGTAGCCGTCACTGTGTTTCACACGACAACCGGCCAGACGGAAGGTGCTCTCCAACTTGGCGGCGGCGGCCATCTTGGCACTCTCGACGCTGCTACGTTGGCTGGTGGCGATATGGATAACGCCATTCTTCATTTTGATGCTGGCGAGGTTGGTGCTGGTCTCGACGAAATTCTCTATCTCGCGGCTCATGGCGAGTACGCCGTGGGCGCAGGCATAGATGAGGTCAACAAGGCGTCCCTGGGTCTCTTTGTCGATGAGTTTCTTTGGCATATCGGCATCGCGCAACTCAAATTCCATATCCGGCTCAGTGCTGCGGAACTCGAACACCATGGCCTTGCTCATCTTGGTGAACATGGCCTTGAAGGCACGGACACGCTCGTCGGGCACGGAAACTACGGCTTCGGCCTCTCGGGCTATGGCGTTGCGCAGATTACCGCCGTCGATGGTGGCCAGGCGCATACCGTACTTATATGTCCCCTCCCAGAGTATGCGGTTGATGAGCTTGTTGGCGCAAGCGCGACCACGGTTGATGTCGTCGCCGCTGTGACCGCCGACGAGGCCACTCACCTTGATACGGAAAGCCTTGTAGCCCTTGACGGGAGCCACCAGTTTGTAATCAAGTTCGGCAGTGGTGTCTATGCCTCCGGCGCAGCCTATGCAGTACTCACCTTCGTCCTCGTCGTCGAAGTTGAGCAGAATCTCGCTTTTGAGCCAGCTCTTGCTCAGGCCGTTGGCGCCGGTGAGACCAGTCTCCTCGTCCACGGTAATAAGGGCCTCGAGAGCGGGGTGCTGTATCTTCTTGTCTTCGAGGATGGCAAGTATGGCGGCCACGCCAATACCGTCGTCGGCGCCGAGGGTGGTGCCGTCGGCCGTGAGCCACTCTCCGTCCAATACAGGCTGGATGGGGTCTTTCATGAAGTCAAACTTCTTGTCCGAGTTTTTCTCGCACACCATGTCCATATGCGCCTGAAGGCACACTGTGGGGCTCTTCTCGTAGCCTTTTGTGGCAGGCTTGTGCATGAGCACGTTGCCAATCTTGTCGCTTTGGGTCTCGAGGCCATGCTCTTTACCCCAATTAACGAGCCATGCGCTGATTCGTTCTTCGTGTTTCGACGGCCGCGGGATGGCCATAATCTCCCCAAACCAGTGCCACACGCGTTCCGGCTTGAGTCCTTTCAATACATTCTGTTTCATTGTTATGTAGTTTTATTGATTTCGTGGGTGCAAAGATACTAAAAAAATCTAATTATTAAGATTTCTTTTTTTGCTTTTTAATTTTCGGTTTGGGGGCTGGCAGTTCGACGCAGGTGGCTTTCACCAATGCTGAGAGATAGTCGCGGTCGTCCACATCCTCGATGTAGAAGTAGGGCTTCGCCCCCTTGTATGGTGGGCGTAAATCCACGCTGCGAAGCAGGCGGCGGCCAGCTTCGGTAGGCTTCACATAGAAACCGTTGTCGGAGACAAGCCCGAAAGGTTTCCCTCCACAGTACACACAATAGTCGCCGAACATTTTGCGCGTCTCGATGTCGCCGGCACCGGTGCACTGGTCGACAATGTACTGTACAAAGTCAGGGTTGCTTGCCATATTGTTATTGCTTTGATTGTTTCTCGTCACAACTCCACGGCTGGGCGGCCGTAGTCTTGATAATAACGGAACGGTAGGTTGCGACCCTTCACATATTCGGCCAGTTGCTCGCGGCGTACAGCCTCACGAACCTCCTCGTTGGAATGCATATTACAGTATATGTCGTAATGTTCGCCAAATATACGTTTTGCACTTGCCTGGTTGCCTGCTCCATCCACAGTTTGCTCAAACGAGGTCACATTGTAGCCACTGGCCACTCTCTCAAGGGACATCAGACCCGAGTGGTTGCCACCCGATACGCACTTCAGCGTGTCGCCAACTTCATTGTACCAGAACACCCAAAAGTCGCCCCAGACAAAGTATAGCGATGCCGTGCTGTCACCTTCCGATTCTAATGCACATCTGGAGTCCATTTCATCTGTTTCCGATACTATCATCAGCGTGGGGACACACAGATTGCCCTTCATGTAGTGCTCGCCTATGTTGCTCACCAAGTAATTGCTTATGGCTCGACGCACAGCCTGTTCTTCATGATTGATGGCTATGTAGCGTACACAATCGGCCTTGTGCCCGTCGAAGTCGGACATGAGCCATCGTCCGCCCACCTTTTCCATATATAGTTTGTGTTCCTCGATGTCGCTCTCGGGGTCGAAACTACCGTCCTCCCATTTCTGCCTCACGTTGATGGTGGCGACAGAATGGGTCGGGTCGGTCTGCTCCACTCCGACCACCTCATAGTCGGCTATAGAGCCTCCATTGCCGGTGACGAAATAGTAGAGCCACTCGTGGTCCAATGCTTCGTGATTAGGAAGGTTGAACATCGTATCGAGCACGCTGTAAAAATCTTCCGTCATATAGTCGCGCGACTGTTCCAACAGCTCATGGTCTGGAATGTATTTGCACAATTCGGCAGCACGTTCCAGCAACTTCGCTTCTTTGTTGCTGCACGCCGTGAGAACCAGCACGGCCGCCAATATAAAAAGTATTTTCTTCATTTTAATAACATTATTGTTTCTGCTTCAGCTGCTCCAATGCGCGACAGAGTTGGTCGGGGCACGAAGTGGGCTTGTCGCCACAACGTATGCCATACAACTTGTTTATCACGTCGTCAATTTTTTGGTCTTTCACCAATCTACATATACCTTGCAGATTGCCGTTGCAGCCACCTAAAAAGAAGACTTGCTGGATGACGTCATTCTCGTCGGCCGAAGCATCTATTAGCACGGAGCATGTACCTTGCGTTTGATACTGAATGTGTTTCATCTGAGTGTATTGATGCTTGATTGTTTTAATATGTCTATCAATTGCCTGTCGGCGGGCAGCCAACATACGCTGTCAAGTTCGTTCTTGCCAAGCCATTTGGCATCCTCATGTTCCTTCAGGATTAAGTCGTTATTCTCCATACGGCAGAGGTAGCAATGCATGGTGAGATGAAACTTCGGGTAGTCCCACTCCACCGTCTGCAATAGCCTCTCGATAACAATGTGCGCCGCAAGTTCTTCCAATATCTCGCGCCGCAAAGCCACCTCATGAGTCTCGCCATTCTCAACCTTACCGCCTGGGAACTCCCACCAGTCCTTCCACTCGCCATAACCGCGCTGGGTGGCCAAAAGACGTCCTTCGGCATCGCTGATTATTGCTGCAACAACCTCAATATTCTTCATAGTCATTGCTCCGGGACTATGGCAAAGAAAACAAGCGGCTCAGTATTACTGGCGTTAATGAGGGCGTGTGAGTGGCCTTGGGGGCAATAATGGCACTGGCCTTGTGTAAGGCACTCCTCACCTTCGTCGTACATACAGCGAGCCTCACCACTGATGACGAAGATAATCTCACTATTGGTCTCGTGGCTGTGGTAGCCTATGGAGCAGCCTGGATCGAGCCGTCCACGCATAATCTTGTTCTTCCCATCGTTGAACGTACGGAACATTGTGTCTCCATTCCCACCCTTGAACCGCGAGTTGGCTACTTCGTCTATCTTATTGAAATCTATCACCATATTACTTGAAATACTCCACGCCTGATTCAAAGATTTGTTGGTCGTCGTTGCCAAAGATATTCATGGCACTGCCTTTGCTTCGTCGCTCCGAGTGACCCATCTTGCCAAGGACTCGGCCGTCGGAACTAGTGATGCCTTCGATAGCACAATAGGAGCCGTTCATGTTGTATTCCTCGTCCATAGTCGGCACGCCATTGAGGTCGCAGTACTGGGTGGCCACCTGACCATTCTTGAAGAGGCGGTCGAGCCATTCCTGCGGAGCCACGAAGCGTCCCTCGCCGTGCGATATGGGAATAACGTATGTGGCACCAAGTACGGCTCGCTGAAGCCAAGGACTGAGGTTAGAGGCTACACGCGTGTAGGACATCTTGCTCTGGTGGCGACCGATAGTATTGAATGTCAGTGTTGGTGAATCTTCGGTCTGCGGACGGATTTCACCATAAGGTACGAGGCCGAGTTTAACCAATGCCTGGAAACCGTTGCAGATACCCAGCATGAGTCCGTCACGTTTGTTGAGCAGTTCCATTACAGCATCGGCAATGCGCGGATTGCGGAAGACACTGGTAATAAACTTGGCACTACCTTCCGGCTCATCACCGGCACTGAAGCCACCCGGTAACATCACTATCTGGCTGTTGTTGATGGCACGGACATATGCTTCAACACTCTCGCGTATCTGCTGGCCGTTCTGGTTGCGGAAGACGATTATCTCACTCTCGGCACCAGCACGATTGAAGGCACGGGCACTGTCGTACTCGCAGTTGGTGCCTGGGAAAGCAGGGATGAAGACACGTGGCTTGGCAGAATGCGTTAACGTGTTAATGCGTGAATGTGTGAGTGGTTGCGCAGCCTTGTAGATGGCGCTTTCCACTTTGCACTTTGCACTCTCCACTTCAGCGGAGCGGGTGGGGAAGACGCCCTCGAGGGGCTTCTGCCAGGCGGTAAGAGCCTCCTCAAGAGTAATCTTTTCGCCACACACCTCAAAGACGGGTTCCTCAGTAACCTCGCCGAGGATGGTATTACGGAAAGGCAGGTCGTTTGAGGGATTGGTTTCAACTACAATCCAACCATAATGCTTGGCAGTTAGGTATTTAGCTACATTTAGTTTCACACCCAGCTTGTTGCCGAATGCCATCTTGCTGATGGCCTCGACTATGCCACCGAAACCAAGTGCGTATGCGCTGCGGACCTGCCCAGCTTCGATGGCTTTCCGCAAGGCGGCGTACTGGTTGATGGCATCCTCATAATCGGGCATGCCGAACTCTTTCTCCTTCACATCGAGCAGCACCAACTTGTTACCGGCCTGCTTCAACTCAGGGGTGACGACATGCTGGAGATCGCTGATGCCCACTGCGAAGGAGCAGAGCGTCGGCGGCACGTCGATGTCGTTGAATGTGCCAGACATAGAGTCCTTGCCGCCGATGGCAGGCAGTCTGAGGCCCATCTGGGCGTTGTAGGCACCAAGCAGAGCGGCAAAGGGTTCGCCCCAGCGGTATGGGTTGTTGCCAAGTTTCTTGAAATACTCTTGAAATGTGAGGCGCACACGGCTTGCGTCGCCACCTGCGGCGGCAATCTTGGCCACCGAACTCAGCACAGCATAAACGGCACCATGGAAGGGGCTCCACGAAGTCTGGTAGGGATCCATGCCATAGGCCATGATGGTGACGGTGTCGCACTTGCCGTCGAGCAACGGCAGTTTGCCAATCATGCTCTGTGTGGGCGTGAGTTGGTACTTGCCACCAAACGGCATCACCACACTACCGGCACCGATGGAACTGTCAAACATCTCAACCAAACCCTTCTGGGAACAGACATTGAGGTCGGCGAGGGTACTAAGCCACAGTGTTTTCAAATTATTCTGAGCATTCTGATTGCTCTGAATATTCTGAGAGGGCATGCTAACACTCACCGTGGTTTCCTGGTGGGCACCGTTGGTGTCTATGAAACGGCGGCTGAGGTTAACAATCTCCTTGCCACGCCAGTTGATGACCATACGGGGCTCTTTTGTAACGGTGGCAACAACAGTGGCCTCGAGATTCTCTTCATCGGCATATTTCAGCATGAGGTCGACATCCTTGGGGTCAACGACCACGGCCATACGTTCCTGACTCTCGCTGATGGCAAGCTCTGTACCGTCGAGTCCAGCGTATTTCTTTGGCACGCGGTCGAGGTTAATTTGCAAGCCGTCCGCCAGCTCGCCAATAGCCACGCTGACACCGCCTGCGCCGAAGTCGTTGCACTTCTTAATAATGCTGGAAACCTCCTCGCGACGAAACAGGCGCTGGATCTTGCGCTCAGTAGGGGCATTACCTTTCTGAACCTCGGCACCGCATGTGGTCAAGCTCTTGGTGGTATGGCTCTTCGAAGCACCTGTTGCGCCACCAATGCCGTCGCGACCAGTACGACCGCCGAGCAAGATAATTACATCGCCAGGGTCGCTGGTAAGACGCTTCACAGCACGGCGTGGGGCAGCAGCTATTACGGCACCTATCTCCATACGCTTGGCAACATAATTTGGATGGTAAATCTCGTTGACCAAGCCTGTTGCAAGCCCTATCTGGTTGCCGTATGAGCTGTAGCCTCGGGCGGCAGTGGTAACGATTTTGCGCTGCGGCAACTTGCCAGGCAAGGTCTCCTTGAGAGGCTTGGTGGGGTCGGCAGCACCGGTAACACGCATGGCCTGGTAGACGTAAGTACGACCACTAAGCGGGTCACGTATACAACCGCCAAGGCAGGTTGCAGCACCGCCAAAGGGCTCAATCTCGGTTGGGTGGTTGTGCGTCTCGTTCTTGAAGTTGATAAGCCACTCCTCTCGGTTGCCATCGATGACAATAGGTACCACAATAGAGCAGGCGTTGATTTCATCGCTGGGCTCCTGGTCGTCGAGAATGCCAGCCTTTTTCAAACGTTTGGCTGCCAGCGTGCCGATGTCCATCAGACATACGAACTTGTCGGTGCGACCGGCATAATGCTCCTTATGATCGGCAAGATATTGCTTGAAAGCGCCCTCAATGAGCGGACGGTAGTAACCATCGTCGAAGTGCACATCCTTCAGTTCGGTGGCGAAAGTGGTGTGTCGGCAATGGTCGCTCCAATAGGTATCGAGCACACGTATTTCAGTCATGGTGGGGTCGCGGTGCTCTTCGTCATGGAAGTAGCACTGAATGTGCTTAAAGTCGGCAAATGTCATGGCAAGACCAAGGCCGTCGTAAAGCTCATGCAGCTGCGGTTCGGCCATATCCTTGAAACCGCAGAAAGTTATGACGTCGGCAGGTTCGTCAAAATGGTCCTCGAGGGTAGCAGGCTTGGGCTCGTCGGTGACACGGCTGTCGACAGGGTTGACACAGTGCTTCACCACAGACTGACGCTGTTCCTCGCTGAGGCGGCCACCGATTACATATGTAGTTGCACTCTTGATGATTGGTTCCTCGCTATCGCACAGTAGTTTGACGCACTGCTCTGCGCTGTCGGCACGCTGGTCGAACTGGCCGGGGAGGTATTCTACAGTGAAGCAGAAATCGGTGTCGTTATGGGGAAACTGCTCTTCATACACATCGTCGACCGGTGGCTCGCTGAAGACTGTGGTCAGAGCCTGCTTGAAAGTGGCGTCGGTGACATTCTCGACATCATAGCGCACCAGCACTCGCACCTCTTCGGCATCGATGCCGAGGTATTCACTCATCTCGGTTTTGAGCTCTTTGGCGCGCACTGCGTAGGGCGCCTTCTTTTCGACAAAAATTCGTCTTACCATAATGTTTTACGATTATTTAACTGTTTTATTATACTTTTCGGGATATTTTGGCGTTACATTTTCGTACAGTTTCATGATTTGCGGCAGGTCCGCCTCGAAATCGCCTGTGGGTATGAACGTGGGACCCACACTGAGAGTTTTGGTACGGAAGTCCACATAGCCGGCAACTATTGGCACATTGGCCTTGACTGCAATTTCATAGAAACCACGCTTCCAGCGGCGTACTGGTTTACGAGTACCTTCGGGGGTGATGACGATGGTGAGCCGCTCGGTTGAGCCGAGGGCTTCGACTGCCGAGGCCACCAAACCGTTGTGACGGTTGCCACGGTCGACAGGCACTGCACCGAAACGCTTCAGCAGACGGCCTATGACCGGAACGAAAAACTCTTTCTTGATGAAGATACGTACGTTGAGTTTCATGGCCCACAGCAGCGCCACACCGCAAAGGTAGTCTTCAACGCAGGTGTGCGGAGCCACCGCGATGACGCAGTGCTGCAACTCGGGACGGGCCGCCATATCGGGTATCTCAAGGTGCCATCCAAACAGTTTGACTATCGCAATCCATATTCTCTTCATACAACGTACTTCTTGACAATCAACATATTACACCTTAGCACACAACAATGGTGCGCTATACGTGCATTTGCAAATTTACGAAAAATAATTGGATTGCCACGATATTGTGAGGCACAATTTTAGTCTTTTTTATGAACAACCATTGTGCTTTCAATAGGGTTTGTTCGGGGAGCGGCGGGACGGAATGCTGGTGGTGCCGATGGCTTACCGACCCCTACCCGACCTTAACCCGAACCTAACCCATTTATATATCTGATTTACAAAGCATTAAAAAAGACGTTCCGCACAACCTTGTAGGTTGTGCGGAACGTGTTGGTAGTCAGCGTGCTGCGCCGTGCTTTTACTATTTGCGCTCGGCTTTGCGCGCGTTGTAGAAGATCTTGAGAGCTCCGGCGTTGCGCAGCTCCTGCTTGATGTCTGAGATCATGCCCATACGCACCTCTTTGTCGGCCTTGATAGCGGTGGTGATAAAGGGGCGGTCGGCTTCGTTGCGGGCCTGTTTTTCAAGTTCGACGAACTGGCCGATGTCGGAGACTTCGGCAATCTGGTCGTTGAGCTGTATGCGGGGCTCGGTGCCGTATTTGGCCTGATGTTCTTGCAGGGGTGTGCCTACGTTGATGTAGCTCACAAGGCTCTTTTTCTCGAGTTTGCTGGCCTCGGAACCCTGAGGAGGGATGATCTTGACATACAACGAACTTTCGCGCATTGTGGTGATGACCATGAAGAAGAAGAGCAGCATGAAGATGATGTCGGACATGGAGCCCATGTTCAACGCGGGTGTTTCTTTAGCTTTTTTGCCTGTAAATCTTGCCATTACTTCTTATCTCCTATTTTTGTAGGCTCAGCCTCGGATATGGCCACGGGGATGGCCTGGTCTATGGCTTCGCGCTGGGGTTCTGAGAGGTCTGCGTATTTGCGGCCGAAGCGTTGCGTCGAGAGTTCGTTGCGCATCTCGCTTATGGCTGCGGAGAGTTCATTCTGTACCTGAAGGTACATATCGTACGATGTGCCGCGGTCGTTTCGCAAAGAAATAACGCCCTTGGAGACATCCATTCTGCCTAACAGAGGAATATCGGTCGGGACCTTTTCGGGCAGGTTGGGGAGGTTGTTGGGGTTGCCGAGGAATTCCTTGGCGCGGTCCTTCAAATCCTCTATGCGACCATATTCCTTGTTGAACAGCAGTCGGTCGTCCTTGTTGACCATCACCACGAAGATGTTGCGCTCGCGCACTTCGGGGGTGTCCTGGTTGGGCGGCA
The DNA here is from genome assembly GCA_024685285.1 of Bacteroidales bacterium. Lineage (GTDB taxonomy): Bacteria > Bacteroidota > Bacteroidia > Bacteroidales > P3 > Colimorpha. Next base: position 9,186 of record JAIKVZ010000035.1, on the reverse strand, counting down.
ATGGGGGCGGCAACTTACGTGCAATACCCGAATCGGAGTTGATGTTGGAGACCATCAGGAAGAAAGCCAACAACAGGAACGAGATGTCGGACATAGCGCTTGTGTTCAATCCAGGAGTTTTTCTACCCATAGTTTTATTTCTTTTTAAATAGTTTGGAGCACTCTACATAGAGGATGGAGGCTGCTGCCCCGATGACCAGTATGTAGACCACGATGCAGAAGGCACCGATGAGTTTGGACGTGCCGACGGTCAGGTTGTTTTTCTCAAGCATGGCTATGCTTACGTCGTTGCCGGTGGAGAGCAAGTATGACACCACGCACACCACGACGATGAGGCCGATGAGGAGAAGGAATTTTTTGAGGTAACCGGGCTGGGTCTTGAAACGTTCTGCCAGTTTTTTGCCAAGGAACACAAAGATTGCAATGATTGACACTCCGAGCAGAATGAGCAGCATCCAGTAGGTGATGCCGTAGAATCCGGCGTTTTTGTCAATATTGAGTGCGAAGATTATGGCAAAAACCGTAGCAAGCAGGGCGAGGCCCAGGCACACCAGGGTCACCAGTTTATCGGTTTTTTCTTTCATAACAGTTTAAGGATTTTTATGGTTTGACAAAACGGTTTGCGATCTCCTTAGACTATTATTTCTTGTTCTTGACGAGGATGTCCATGAAGCTGATGGAACCGTCTTCCATCTGGCCCACAAGGCTTTCGATTTTGGTAAGAAGATAGTTGTAGAAGATTTGGAGGATAATGGCCACGATGAGACCGAAGATGGTGGTCAACAGAGCGACCTTCATACCGCCGGCCACGACGGTCGGGCTGATGTCACCGGCAACCTCAATGTCGTCGAATGCCTGAACCATACCGACCACAGTGCCAAGGAATCCGAATGAAGGAGCCAGGGCGATGAACAGCGAAATCCAGGTCATGTTGCTCTCGAGGCGGGCCATCTGAACACCACCGTAGGAGGTGACGGCCTTCTCAACATTGTCGAGACCCTCGTTGATACGGTCCAGACCTTGGTAGAAAATGCTGGCCACGGGGCCACGGGTGTTGCGGCAGAGCTCTTTGGCGCCCTCGACATTGCCGTTCTTCATGTTGTCCTCAATGCCATCGAGCAGTTGCTGCACATTGGTGGTGGCCATGTTGAGATAGAGGATGCGCTCGATAACCAGAGCCATACCGAAGATAAGGCAGATAAGCACAGGGGTCATCCAGCCGGCGCCACCCTGAATGTACTTCTCTTTCAGAACCTGGTGGAACGACTTGGTGGTCTCCTCAGCGGCGGCCACGTTTTCCACCTCTTCGGCAGCCTCGTCAAGGGCGGGGGCCACAGAGTCGGCGGCCTCGTCTACCTGTTCGGTTGCTTCTTGGGGTGCGGGAGCTTCAACAGCGTCCTGAGCCATCAATCCATTGAGATTGGTGAATGTCAATAAGCCAATTACTGACATCAATGCAATTACTTTTTTCATGACTTGATTAGTTAGTGTTTTGATTATTAATTAATTGTTACAAATTTCAATTTTGTCAATTCTCATGCAAATATACATTATTTTTCTAATCCACAAGCGTTTTGCACTATTTTTTTTTATTTTTTACGTCCAACGAGCGATTTCACGAGCTCGCGCATAGTGCTCTTATTGCTTTCCGGCACTGCAATTGCATCGAGTTCGGCAGTGGCGATTTCAAATTCGCGGTCAACCGCCTCTGCGACTACAGTGCGCAGGTCGAGGCGGTCATACACCTCCTTGACACGGGCCACCTTGCCTGCTGCGTCGATGCAAGGCTCGGCATACATCGTTTCCAAACTTGCAGCCTCGTCGGGCGGGAGCAGCTCCATGGCGCGCAGCACCATATATGTTTTCTTGCGGTCAATGATATCTTGGCCCGTCTGTTTGCCAAACACGGCTACATCACCATAGACATCAAGAAGGTCGTCCTGCAGTTGGAAAGCCAGTCCGCAGTGAATTCCAACACCATACAGGCGCTCCACATCAGCAGCGGAGGCATTGGTGTGCAACGCACCAACCTTTAGGGCGCAGGCCAGCAACACCGCTGTCTTGAGGCGTATCATCTCCATATAGTCGGCTATAGGCACTTTGGCAGTCCGCTCAAAATCCATATCTAATTGCTGACCCTCCACGACCTCGATGGCGGTGTTGCAAAAACACGACAGCACCTCGCTAAGACGCTGGCAGCGACTCTGCAACATATAGCGCCACGCCAAAGCGAACATAGTATCGCCTGAAAGGATGGCCGTGTTTGAGTTCCACTTACGATACACCGTAGGTTTGCCTCGACGTAGCGGCGACTGGTCCATCAAATCGTCATGAAGCAGTGTGTAGTTGTGGAACATTTCGATGCCCATTGCCGCGTTGGCAGCCTGTTCGGCCTCGCCGCCAAACATCTCGCAAGCGGCCATAAGCAGCGCCGGACGCAACCGCTTGCCGCCCAGGTGCATGGTATACTCTATTGGGTCGTACAGCCCCGCCGGTGCAGCTGTATGGTTGGCTTGGTCAAACAATTGGCTCACTGTGGCGAGCAGCTCATTCAGATCTTTCATAGTGCTATAAAGTATTTAGAATGGATAGTCTATTCCCAAATTGGTCACAACCTGGTTTATGTGCCAGTGTGGCGGCCGCCAGCGGTATGCGGCGTCGTAGCCTGGGTCGTAGAGCGGTATGCCAAAATCGAGTCGTACTGTCATTATCGACACATTGACTCTCAGACCCAATCCAACACCTACAGCCATCTCCTTCAATAATTTGCCGAAGCCGAACTCGCCATCAGGAAAATCGTTCGACGGTCGCAAGAGCCACACATTGCCCACATCGGCGAATGCGGCCGCCTCAAATACACCCACTATCGGCACACGTTCCTCGAGGTTCAGCACAAGGGTCATATCGCCCATTCGCTCTATGACATCGTCGGTATTGTTGCGGTAGGAGCCTGGCCCCAGGCGACGCAATTGCCATGCTCGCATCGTTGTGGAGCCTCCACCAAAGAAACTCTTCTCGTAAGGCATTGCCTGCGAGTTAGCATACGGCACACCAAGACCCAGCAACACACGACCCACAAAAGTACTTTTACCACCATGGTAGAAGTAACGTTTGTATTCAGTGCTAAACCTTATGTACTGAGAATAAGGCACATCGAATATCTGGCGTATGCCGTTATCATCCACAGGTCCATTGAACGCATGGCTCAAACCGGACAGCACATTGCCAGCCGACTCTACCTGGAAGCGGAAATACTCGAAATTGCTGCGACTGCCAACAACCTGATTGGTGTAGATGTAGTCGTAGCGGGCGTCCATGATAAAATGGTCGCTGTAAAGGTATTTTAGTCTCAAGTCGCTCACCGATGATAGACGCGACAGAAATCCTTGGTCAAGGTTAAAGAAATTGGCGTAGGTGAACTCTAATGGCAAAAGCTGATGGTGTACGCGTCGGTTGTGGCTCCAACTGTAACCGAATGACACATTGGCCAACATACGCTCAAAATAACTGCGATACTGATAGTTGGCGCCCAACGAGAGCAATGTATGCGGCTTGACCCGCTGCCACGATATATTTGACGTGAACGGCAAAAGTAGGCGCGGCATATTGAGAGTGAGGTCCAACCCAGTCTCGAAAGCGGTGAAGTTATCGTAGAACTCGCCAGCGCCTGTGCGGAAGATATTCTTTGGCAACTCGACCAACAGCGACCCTTGCGCCTTGAGCAATTCGGCTCCACCAAAGAGGTTCTTATGCTGATATTCCAGCACACTCTCCACACCGAAATTGCCATTGGTGAGGAAGTTGCCTGTTTCTTGTGCTCCAAAAGGCGAAGCATTTGTTATCTCAAGGGAGAGACTGATTTTCTGCTGAGTGCTATTTAGAAGACGTACACGGGCATCAACCAACGGCAAGGTGTCAGTACTTGACGGTGATTCGGCAAACTCTATGTCAATATAACGGAAATTATGCAGCCCGAGCAACGAGTTGTATGTAGAGGCAACGTTACGTGGCCGGTAGGTCTGGCCTGGGAACAGGAAAAGGTTACGGCATATTGTCTGTGGCCTGATTGTCATCTTCTTGTCATACACAAACTGGTAATCCACAGTACGGGTACGAAGTTTGTAATTGTGTATCAGCGTATCACTGGCCAACCTCTCACTCTGCAAACCGGCGCTGCTATTGGGGTATATAAATATATTGTTAAGGTGGTAGACTTTCAAGTTCGTCCCTCTAACCAGCACGGTTATACTTAGCAAACCCTCGGTGTAAGTTGTGTCGACCTCAAATGATACCAGTTCCTTTGTAACCTTGTAATAACCCTCATTGCGTAGAGCCTCGACTATGCGGGTGCGTTCTGCGGACATATTATCTTGGTCATACCAGTCGCCCTCTTTGAGGAGCGATGCCCCACGCAAATCCTCAAGCAGTTTGGCCACAGCCGGAGTCTCAGCACGGAATACCACCTCGTCTATGCGGTAGCGCTGTCTGGGATGGACTTGGTAGCCGATAGTGATGTCTTTGCCTTTGACTTTGATTGTGTCGAAATTTACCTTGGAGCCAAAGCAGCCTTTTGACGCCAGCAATGTTTCAATCTGTTGTGCTGAACGTATGGCAGAATATTCGTCGTACACAACCGGCGCCTGACCTTGACGGCGCAAATAATTGCTTACTGGGCCTTTGCTATCGGGATTCGAAAGGCAGTAGACCCTCATTGAGAAACGGCCTATCCACAACAAGCGGCTGTTAGGTTTCTGCACAAGATAGTTACGCTTGGCCGACAAAGCCTCGGCAATCTCTTGCGGTGGCTTGGAGCCGTCGTCCATGGTAACATCAATGCGGTTGGCATAAAGGACCATGTCGTCGGCACCAATATACTTATCAACGCTGCACGATGTCGCCAACGTCATACCCAACACTGCCAATATGAGCCTCCACCTTTTTATAATATATCCTCCTCAATTTTCTTAATCACCATAGCACTGCTGCCAATATTACCCTCGACATATGCTTTGCAGAAACGGCTGGCCTCAGCCCAAGCCTGCTCGTTGTCGAGCAAACCGGCAAGATGGGCGTAAAGAGCCTCGTCAGTGTCGTAGCTGAAACCGCCACCGCCAGATATAAGATCGTGAGCCTCTTTGAATTTGCCATAGTTTGGGCCAAACACCACAGGTTTGCCCCATGTGACAGCTTCGAGCAGGTTGTGTATACCTTTGCCCCAGCCACCACCTATGTAAGCCACGTCGGCATAACGATAAAGAGCCGACAGCAAGCCTATGCAGTCAATTATTAGAACCTTACAAGAACCTTGAACAGGCTTGTCTCCAAGTTCTGAAAAGCGCACACAGTTCTCAGGTCCAAAGAGTTGCTCAATGTATTGCAAATGTTGCTGGTTCACAACATGGGGCGCCAACACCAGACCTATACTGTGCGGATAGCGGTCGACAAAGCGTTTAAGGCGTTCTTCGTCGGGTTCCCATGTGCTTCCTGCGACGATTACCCGACCCCAAACCGAACTTAACTCGGCAACATTCGGAAATTCAGCAGATTTGGCTGCAATGTCGGCCACGCGGTCAAAACGAGTGTCGCCTGCTACTGTGGTATTGGATATGCCAAAACTCTGAAGTAGAGCCAATGAAGCCTCGTTCTGCACAAAGATATGCCGGTAGCATATCGCAAGCTGCTTGCGATACCAACTGCCACACGGCTTGAAAAAATATTGACTGGGACGGAATATAGCCGAGAAGAGGTAGGTCGGCACTCTGTTGCGGCGCAGTTCTCCCAAATGGTTGAACCAAAAGTCGTACTTGACAAAAAGTGCCACCTCCGGGTTGATTGCTGCCACCATTTGGCGGGCGTTGCCTGGGGTGTCGAGTGGCAAATAGCGCACCACATCAGCACCGTCGTAGTTGTGTCTCACCTCATAGCCTGAAGGTGAGAAAAAGGTGAGTACCACAAGCCAATCTGGGTTCAACTTCCTAAACAGTTCTATTACGGGACGTGCTTGCTCAAACTCGCCTAAACTCGAAGCGTGGAACCATGCCGTTGGCTTGTCAGAGGGTTCAATGTGAGTTGATTCGCGCCAGCCGCGAGTCATCTGTTTGGCTTTGCCACCAAACAAGGCAGCCACACGCACCCCGAAGCCGTAGAAAAGTATGCCTATAGTATATATCAATCTCATTGCGTGCGATTTAGAATAGATAATAGTCGTATGATGTTTTGCCTTTCAGTGGGAACATCCAGGTAAATTTGAGCCCAAAAAGGAAATCGAGATATGTATGCTCGTCTTTACCGTTGAGTCCCAAATAGTTGTCAAGGGTGTATGCACGTACAGGCCATGTTAGACACTGCGACACTTGCAGTTCCACTGAAAAGTTGATTAAATTGAGGTAGTTGCTCATAAACCACAGGCCTATGCCCTCGGTGAGGATGATGCCGCTACGGTAGTGGTCGTATATGCGGCGGTAGCGCTCGTTAAGCTGCGGTACAGGCGACTCGTTTAAATTCTGGGCAAAAACGGTGCGCTGCCAAATCGGGCCGCCGGTCAACCTCAGCATTATGCCCGAATTAGGGTTACCCTTAATTATAGGCTGAATATTGCCCACACCTATACGAGCCATGAGGGCGCGGTTGTAGCAGGTAACGACACCGTCGTAGCCACCGAAGCCAAGCAATACCTCTCCGGAAAATATGTCGCCCATACGCTCCTTGCGGTGTGTCAGGTTGTCGCCGCTGAGGCCGAACCAGAGGTCGCCGTCGAGAGTAATAAGCCAATTCGAGGCGAATTTGAATGCAGAGTTGATAGTAAAGTCAAGGTATGGAGCATCGTATAACGTGGCCATGGTGCCATCGGCCGACTTTGAGCCATCGAGGGCAAAAGCGTAAGAGTTGCCTCCCGACGGTGCCACCAACCCCACCCCAAAACCCACAATGGGGCATTCGAGGGTATCGACCGAGAGCTTGATTTGAGCCTGGCCGACAGGCAACCAGACAAGCTGCACAAGGCCAATCAGAAGCGGCAGGAATATTTTTTTACCCGTTTTCATTATTTTTAATCGCCTAATTGATATTATTTTCGTACCTTTGCAGTGCTTTGAAAACAACGGCAAAATTACAAAAATATTTGATAATAAGGAAATAAAAATTATAAAAATGGCAAAAGATTTTGTAAAACGCTCTGAAAATTACTCAGAATGGTACAACGAATTAGTGTCGCGAGCCGACTTGGCGGAGAACTCTGCGGTGCGCGGATGCATGGTCATCAAGCCCTACGGCTACGCCATTTGGGAGAAAATGCAGCACCAGTTGGATAGTATGTTCAAGGCCACCGGCCACGTCAACGCATACTTCCCTCTCTTTATACCCAAAAGTTTCCTCAGCCGCGAAGCCGAGCACGTTGAAGGTTTTGCCAAAGAGTGCGCCGTGGTGACCCACCACCGCCTCATGAACGACCCCAACGGCAACGGCGTTGTCGTCGACCCAGCCGCCAAACTGGAGGAGGAACTCATTGTGCGCCCCACCTCCGAGACTATAATATGGAGCACATACAAAAACTGGATTAAATCATACCGCGACCTGCCAATCCCCTGCAACCAGTGGGCCAACGTGGTGCGCTGGGAGATGAGGACCCGTATGTTCCTCCGCACCGCCGAGTTCCTGTGGCAGGAAGGCCACACCGCCCACGCCACTCGCGAGGAGGCCGAAGAGGAGGCCCGCCGTATGCTCGATGTCTACGCCGACTTTGTTGAGCACTATATGGCCGTGCCTGTCATCAAGGGCCACAAAAGCCCCAACGAGCGCTTCGCCGGCGCTCTCGACACCCTCTGCATCGAGGCCATGATGCAGGACGGCAAAGCCTTGCAGGCCGGCACCAGCCACTTCCTCGGGCAAAACTTCGCCAAGGCTTTCGAAGTCCAGTTTCTCAACAAGGAGAACCTGTTGGAGTATGTCTGGGCCACATCGTGGGGCGTGAGCACACGCCTTATGGGCGCCCTCATCATGACCCACAGCGACGACAACGGCCTCGTGCTGCCACCCAAGCTGGCCCCGATACACGTCGCAATAGTACCCATCTGCAAGAGCGACGAGCAGCAGCGCCAGCTCGACGAACACATAGCCCCCATAATCAAGGCTCTCGAGGCCAAGGGGCTGACCGTGAAATACGACAACCGCACCGAGTATAAACCCGGCTGGAAATTCAACGAATATGAGTTCAAGGGCGTCCCTGTGCGCCTCGCCATAGGGCCGCGCGACCTCGAAAACGGCACCTGCGAAGTGTGCCGCCGCGACACGCTCGAGAAACAGAACCTGCCCATCGAGGGCATTGCCGACCGCGTCACCACCCTGCTCGACGAAATACAGCAGTCGCTTTTCGACCGAGCCGCCGCCTTCCGCGCCGCACAGACACGCCGTGTCGACACCTGGGACGATTTCCAGACCGAGATAGAAAAGGGCGGTTTCCTGCTCTGCCACTGGGACGGCACCGTCGAGACCGAAGAGAAAATCAAGGAACTCACCAAGGCCACCATACGCTGCATACCCTTCGACGCACCCGACGAAGAGGGCTCCTGCATATTCAGCGGACGCCCCAGCCACCGCCGCGTCATTTTCGCCAGATCATATTAACCAACCCATTAACACGCAACACCATACCATGGCAAACCAAGACGATTTCTTCAAAAAAGTGGTAGCCCACGCCAAAGAATACGGTTTCATATTCCCCTCGAGCGAGATTTACGACGGACTGGCCGCCGTGTACGACTACGGCCAGCTCGGAACCGAGCTCAAAAACAACATCAAGCAATACTGGTGGCGCTCAATGGTGCAATACCACGAAAACATCGTGGGCATCGACTCCGCCATATTCATGCACCCCAGAATCTGGAAGGCCAGCGGCCATGTCGACGCTTTCAACGACCCTCTCATCGACAACCGCGACAGCAAGAAACGCTACCGCGCCGATGTCCTCATCGAAGACCACATAGCCAAGATTGAAGACAAAATCGAGAAAGAGTGCGCCAAGGCCCAGAAACGCTTCGGCGACGCTTTCGACCGCAACCAGTTTGTAACCACCAACGCCCGCGTGCTCGAGCACCAGAAGCAAATCGACGACATCCGCGCCCGCTACGCCGAGTGCATGAACGCCAACGACCTCGCCGGCCTCAAGCAGATGATTCTCGACCTCGGCAT
>JAIKVZ010000011.1 GCA_024685285.1 Bacteroidales bacterium | reverse complement strand
ACGGCATAAACGCCTCGCTCTGGAGCGACTGGACCGTCCGCTGCATCTTCAGCACCAACCCCGCCGGCGTCAGGGGTGTCGACGACGTGGCCTTCTCGCTCTTCCCCAACCCTGCCACCGATGCCTTCACCGTCGAGACCGTGGCCATCGACAGCCGCCTCACCCTCTTCGACATCCGCGGCACCGAGCTCTACTCCGTCGACATCCGCTCCACCAGCACCACCATCGGCATCGCCGACCTCCCCTCCGGCGTCTACTTCGTCTCCCTCACCTCCCTCGCCGGCACCACCACAAAACGCCTCGCTGTCGATCGCCACTGACTTTTTTAGCCCCAAAGGCAAAGTTTTTCTTGGCAATTCAAAAAATAGTCGTATCTTTGCAGCACGAAAAAGTAAACCGCATTACAAACAATCGTCTAACAATAAACGGGTTAGACGGCAAAAAGCAAAGAAATGAAAAAAGGAATCCATCCCGAAAACTATCGCCTCGTGGTGTTCAAAGACATGTCGAACGACAACATGATCCTCACCAAGAGCTGTGCCAACACCAAAGAGACCGTCGTCTACACCGATGGTAAGGAGTACCCTGTGGTGAAACTCGAAATCTCGAACACCTCGCACCCCTTCTTCACTGGCAAGCTGAAGCTGGTTGACACCGCTGGTCGCGTCGACAAGTTCATGTCGAAGTACAAGAAATACGCCAAGAAGGCCGAGTAAGCGGACTGCTTGAAGTACCCGCCAGGGCCAAGAAGGCCGAGTAAGCGGACTGCTTGAAGTACCCGCCAGGGTCAAGAAGGCCGAGTAAGAAGAAAGTAATTTGTTTTAGATTTTTAGATCTGGGAACCCTGCTACCGCATGTGGCAGGGTTTTTCCTTATGTCAACATTCCCAATAGGGGGGGGCGCCAGGCCTTACGGCCTGGCGCCCCCCTATTATCGACATACAGTACAGTCTTACCTCAACAGTTCCTGTACGGCAGGTTCCATATCGGCCAATGTAGCCGTAGGCTCAAATCGGCGCACCACATTGCCATGGCGGTCGACAAGGAACTTGGTGAAGTTCCACTTGATGTCGGGGTTCTGGTCGTAGAGGCTATCCTCGGCGCGGAACATACGGTCGAGATAAGCACCAATGCGGTCAGTGGTGTCGAACCCACCGAAGGGAGCTTGAGCCTTGAGCCACACGAAAAGGGCATCGGCGCTATCACCATTGACGTCGAGTTTGGCCATCTGCGGGAAAGTGATATTGTAGGTGCCGGTACAGAAAGCATGTATCTCATCGTTGGTACCGGGGGCCTGTTCGCCGAATTGGTTGCAAGGGAAGTCAAGGACCTCGAGACCTTTGGAATGGTATCTCTCATAGAGAGTCTGCAGCTCGGTGTACTGCGGCGTAAACCCACACTGGGTAGCAGTGTTGACCACCAGCAGTACCTTGCCTTGGTAGTCGGCAAGGCTGACCGGCTCATTGTTACCGTTAAGGACGGTGAACTGGTAGATATTGTCGCCATCAGTCACGGGGGCTTCGGGCTTTTGTTTGCAGGCGCCAAAACAAAACAACATGGCGGCGGCTGCGAGTATTGACATAGTGTGTTTCATGGTATTGCTGTTTTATTTGTTACAATTGATTTACAATGGCATTCTCGACGGCAGCAATAGTCGAGGTCTGGGCGTCGAAGCGCGCGACCACATTGCCCTCGCGGTCGATGATGAACTTGGTGAAGTTCCACGGGATACGGCCAGGTTTCTTTTCCTTGAGCCAAACATAGAGTGGCGAGGCATTGGAGCCATTGACATCGATTTTGGCGAACTGAGGGAATGTGATGTTGTAGGTCTCAGTGCAGAAGTTATGTATATCATCATAGCTACCGGGAGCCTGGCTGCCGAACTGGTTGCATGGGAAGTCGAGTATAGTGAAGCCTTGATCTTTGTAGGTCTCGTACATACGTTCAAGATCGGTATACTCGGGCGTAAAGCCGCACCGTGTGGCTGTGTTCACAACCAGCAGTACCTGTCCCTTGTACTGGGCGAGCGACACACTGTCGCCATTGCCGTCGGCCACCTTGAACTGATAGATATTGTCGGCCGAAACCTCGGGCACATTCTGTTGTGGCTGTTCGTCTGTTTTTCCGCAGCTTCCTAGCATAAACAATGCAGCCAATGCAGTCGCAATAAATCTTATGTGTTTCATTGATACTAATGTTTTTTTCGGGCGCAAAAGTACACTTTATTTTAAACATGGAGAAATAATTCTTGCCGAATCACCATTTTTGAGTATCTTTGCATCGTCAAAACGGCCACACAGTCCACATTATTATCAACAAAACACAAGCGACAACAATGTATCGCAACCTGACAGACAAAGAGATAACCCAACTTAAACTGCAAGGCAACCTTGCCTACGACTGGAGCACGGTTTTCGTGGAAGAACCTTTCTGCGCCGACACATTGCGTGGCAACACCTACGACGGAACTGTCCGCATAGGTGTTTTATCCAGCGACCGACACTACGATGGCGACCTTACCCTGCGCGAAGGCATCTACAACTCGACGCTTTGCAACTGTACTATCGGAAACCATGCAACCGTGCACAACGTGAGAATGCTGAGTGGGTATACCGTGGGCGACAATGTGGTGCTGTTCAATATCGACGAAATGACTTGCACCGCCGATCCCCATCGCCTTACTTGGCTCGAACCAATGAACGAGAACGGAGGCCGGCGCATACTGCCCTTTAGCGGCATGACCATCGGCGATGCCTACCTATGGGCTCGCTACCGTGGCAGAAAAGCCTTCATGCAAAAGCTGGAGCAGTTCACCTACGACACACTCGACAGCGCCGAGGGCTACTATGGCCACATAGGAGACAACTGCGTAGTGAAAAACACCAAGACACTACGCAATGTTGCCGTACGTTCGATGGCTAGCGATCCCACACGTATCGACAGCTGCATCGCGCTGTGCGACGGCGTGGTTGGCTACGGCTGCAACATCGAGTACGGCGTCATCGCCGAGCGCTTCCTGCTAGGAGAGCATGTGCATCTTGAATTCGGTCTGCGCCTAAACGACACCGTGGTGGGAGACAACAGCACCTTGGCGCGCTGCGAGGTGGGCAACAGTGTCATTTTCCCAGCCCATGAGCAACACCACAACAACTCGTTCCTCATAGCTGCCTTGGTGATGGGCCAGAGTAACATAGCTGCAGGCTGTACCATTGGCAGCAACCACAACAGCCGCACCGCCGACAACGAATTGGCAGCCAACCGTGGCTTTTGGCCAGGTCTTTGCAGCTCGTTCAAGCACTCCTCGCGTTTTGCCTCTTACTGCCTGCTGGCCAAGGCCGACTATCCTGCCGAACTGAACATCACCCTACCCTTTGCCTTGGTGAACAACAATGTTGCCAAAGACCAACTGGAGGTGATGCCAGCCTATTGGTGGATGTATAACATGTACGCCATGGACCGCAACAGCCGCAAATTCGCCAAACGCGACAAGCGGGTGATTAAAGCACAACACATTGAGTTCGACAACCTGGCGCCCGACACCGCAGAAGAAATACTGCACGGCATGGAACTGCTGCGTGGATGGATAGCCCAGGCCGAAAACGGCGTAGTCTTCGCCGACGGTATGGAGAAAAGCAAACGCAAGGCGGTAATCCTCAAGGCCAGCGAAGGCCTGAAAGCCTATGAAGACATGCTCGTCTTTTATGCCATGAAGACCCTCGCCAACAACCAATGTCCCGCAGGAACGTGCCCCGGCGCACCCCATGAGTGGCTAAATATCGGTGGACAACTTATATCCCAGCCTGATATGGAGACGCTTATTACTGACGTGGAAAACGGTACTATCGGCAGCTGGCAGGAGCTGCACGAGCGCATGGACAACCTATGGAAGAGCTATCCCGCACAACGTCAAGCCCACGCCTACGGCATACTGTGCCATTTGGCTGGTGTGGAAAGCCTTGACGGTAAAGTGTGGCAGCTATATCAACAACGCTACAACGAGATATTGAACTATATCGAAGAGCAGAAAGCGGCAAGTCGCCACAAAGACGACATCAACCCCTACCGTCACATGACCTACTGGGATGCCGACGAGCAGGCCGCAGTCCTTGAACAATAAACACCAACACAATATGACAAAGAAGTATTTAGCACTAACCCTCGGCGCCATGCTCGTCTGTGCTGGCGCGGTGGCTCAGAAAAAGAAACAGGGAGAATATGAGTACAACGGCGGCATCACAACCGAGATGATGCAGCAGATGAAGAAAGGCTTCGGCGGCAGCGCCAGCGACAAGGCCCTGCGCAACATCATGGTGAACCAAAGCCCCGCCAAGCTGGCCATGAACTATGAGAACGCCACCAAGTTCGACTCGCACTTCTCGAAC
>JAIKVZ010000047.1 GCA_024685285.1 Bacteroidales bacterium | reverse complement strand
AGTGTGTGGTCATGGGCCACGCCGCCGCCGCACCCCGATTGATTCAGCAAACCCTCGCCGACCATTGCGAGGACTACAACGACGTGCTTATCTTCCACATGACCACCCTCGGCGACAACCCCTGCTACAAGCCCCAGTGCTACGGTCACTTCCGCCACGTGAGCAACTTCCTCTCCGCCAACTCGCGCGAGGTCATAGAGCGCCGCGAGGGCGATTTCTTCCCCGCCTATTTCAAGGACGTGCCTTCGATGATAGGCAACGACATACCCTGCGATGTGGCTGTGTTCCAGACAACGCCCCCCAACGCCGAAGGCTACTGCTCGCTGGGTGTGAGCTGCGACTACGCCCACGCCGCCATCCGCGCCGCCAAGACCGTCATCATAGAGACCAACGAGATGATGCCCTTCACCCACGGCGACACGCTGATACATGTGTCGCAGGTCAACCACATCATCCCCTGCGCCTACCGCCTGCAGGAACTCATCCTCCCCACCCCCGGCGACGTCGAGCTGGCCATCGGGCGCAACTGCGCCTCGCTGGTGGCTGACGGCTCCACCCTGCAGCTCGGTATCGGCGCCATCCCCGACGCCGTACTCCAGGCCCTCGGCGACAAGAACGACCTCGGCATCCACTCCGAGATGTTCTCCAACGGCGTCATGGAGCTGATGAAACGCGGCGTCATCAACGGCCGCCGCAAGACGCTGCACCGCGGAAAGGCCGTCGTCACCTTCATCATGGGCTCGCGCGAGCTCTATGACTTCGTCGACGACAACCCCGACGTGGAGTTCCATCCCGTCGACTACGTCAACAGCCCCCTCGTCATAGCCAAGAACGACCGCATGATATCCATCAACTCATGCCTCGAAGTCGACCTTCAGGGACAGGTGGCAAGCGAGACCATCGGCATACGCCAGTACAGCGGTATCGGCGGCCAGGTGGACTTCATACGCGGAGCGTCGCTGGCACGCGAGGGCAAAGCCATCATCGCCATGCCCAGCACCGCCGCCGGCGGCACCATCTCGCGCATCAAGCCCTTCCTGGCACAGGGCGCCGCAGTGAGCACCTCGCGCAACGACGTCGACTACATCGTCACCGAATACGGCATCGCACGCCTCAAAGGACGAACCCTGCAGCACCGCGCCGAAGACCTGATACGCATAGCGCACCCCGACTTCCGTCCTGTGCTCATAGAAGAGTACGAGCAGCGCTTCAAATGCTCCTGGCGGCCGGAAGATTGAAGTCTGATATCAGATATTCAGCTTGGCGCCGAACATTAGGGTTCGCGGCAGCGCGGGACCGTAGATATAGGCGGCGTCGCGCTCCTGTCCGCTGTCGAGGTCGCGCTGGTAGCTGTTGAGCAAGTTCTGCACCCCGATGCTCAACTCCAGCTCTGTGCTCTCGCCAAATGGAATGCTGTAGGCGGCCTTGAGCGAGAGGTCGAAGAACGAGTCGGTGATGACCTTCTCCACCTCGGTGCCCCCACCTGGTATTGTTTCGTCGCTCACGTTATGGTACACCAGCATTGGGCCAGTGAAGGTACCCGTGGCAGTGAGTTGTAGGCGCTTCACAGGATTGTATATGCCCGTGAGGTAGGCATAGAGGTCGGGGGTACGCTCCATGCGGCGCTCGAGCTGACCCTCGTCCCATTCTTTGCCCTGACCGGTGTAGAGGCTGTGCTGCCAGGTGCCACCTAGTTGCAGACGCATTGGTTCGATGGGCGAGACAGTCATTTCCACATTGACACCCATCACTTCGGCGCCGTCGGCGTTGCGCCGCTCATAATGAAGATAGCCACTGGCGGTGTCATCGAAGACCAACTCATTGACAAAGGCGTCGTTGATGCGGGTATAGAATCCCTCCATCATAAGGTCAGCCTCAAGGCTTCCAAGGTGGAAGCAGAGGTCAGCAGAGCCGGTAAGCGAGTGAGAGCGCTCCATGCGGAGATCGACAGCGTTGGTAATTTTATACAGCTCACCATTGACAGCACCCACATGGAGATCTTCGTCGTAAACCTGGGGGGCACGAAAACCCGAGGCATAACCAGCACGTAGAACAAGGTGGTCGCTGGGTGCGTAGCGCAAGTTGAGGCGCGGACTGACTACTGGTGCATTAATCATCGTGTGTTTATCCATGCGGCCGCCCACAAGAATACTCCAGCGGAGACCCTTCCACTCGTTTTGCAGATAGGCACTCAGGATGCCAATATGCTGGTGCAGCGTGTCGTAACTATCGAGTGTATGATCCCGCAGGCGGTCGAGGGTATGCTCCACACCGGCGGTCAGCTCGGCAGGCATGAACCACAGGGTGTCGAAGTGGCGGCTGTAGATGGCGCCATAGTTGAGTGTGACGTCCTGCGTATAGCCGTAGGCGGTGCCAAATGGCTCGCTGTCGTCGCGTTCTCCGTAGTAACTCTGGCGACTGACATGCTGCATCGAGGCAAAAATCGAGGCGTGGCGTAGGCCACTGGCAGGCAGCCAGTCCCACTTTAGGTTGGCACTGTGAATGTCATGCTCGCCTCCTTCAGAAATGTGTGCCATAGGTGACGGCAGATCAAAGCAGTCGCCACCGCGGCGAAAATCGTGGATGTTGTGGTACTCGAGATTAAGCTTCGAGAAGTCGGTAGTGCGTAAATATCCTCGGAAGCCCACCATGCGGGCTTTGAGCAAACCGATCTCAGAATAACCATCTTCATTATGATCGTAAGGGGATCGACTACGGTTATGTCCGAAAATGGTGAGGCCGGCACGATGGTCATCGCTAACCACTGAAGCGTTGAACGAATTGCTAAAATCCCAGCTTTGACCGCCAATAAGACTTGTGTTGTTGCTCACGGAGGCGCCGTTTGAGCGAGGCTCACAGGTAATGACGTTGATAACGCCGGCGATAGCGTTGCTACCATATAACGCCGATCCGCCACCTCGAAGAACCTCCACTCGATCTATCAGAGCCGTGGGCAATTGGTCGAGCAGGTAGACACCCGCCAGGGCACTATTCACTGGACGGCTGTCAATGAGAATCTGCGAATAGGCCTGGCCAAGGCCGTTGATACGGACTTCATTGGCACCACAATTCTGGCAGGTGTTTTCCACTCGCAAGCCGGTGCTGTATTTGAGGGCTTGACCGAGATTGACGGCACTAACAGCCTCCATCTGGCCACCATCAATGACTCCCACGGCGTTGGGTGCTTCGCTGCGCGTAGTGGTGTGCTGCGTAGCTGTCACCACCACTTGGCGCAAACGAATGGTGTCGCCATGACTCTGTGCAGTAGCCATCAGCGGCAAAAAGGATATGATTAAAACGATTATTTTCCTCATGTAATGAATGTTTGAATTAAATGAATGTAATTAAAGAATATACTACACGGAGCAATGCTCCGAAGTAATATCCTTTCTTAAAAATTTAACAGACGTTACCCCAATAGGGTTTTCTTTTTCATTCCACTGTCGGCGGAGCCCGCAGTAAATTCATCCCACAGTGGATAAGCGGTACCACTGCCGGTGTCGGAGTGGAAAGACTCTCCATGGTTGGGAAAAGAACTGCCATCTGCCCTTCGTCATGTACAAAATAATTAAGACCAAGGAAAATACAATAGAGGCAGTCGTGGTCGTGATGATGTGCCGTTTCGATATGTCCGACACATTGCAGACAGTCGTCATGGACATCAATTGTCTCGTGATGCACGTGCAGCGACGACAGTACCGCCATCGGCAAATAGGTGGCCAACAACAGGATAGATGCAATATGTCGGAGCACGCAGTTATTCATTTCGAGGCGCAAAAATACTCATTTTTTTATGATTAGCTAAATCTTTTTTCTTTAATTATTTGAAAATAATGTATATTTGCATTTTCTTTTTGCTGGTCTACAGATGCCCGCCGAAGGAGATAGTACTTTGAATATTAACACTTTTATGGGTCTTGGGGACGGTCCCCAAGGCTGCGGTAAAGTAAACGAAAACAATAAAAAAATGAACATTATCACTAAAAAATTCGATCTCGGCGACGGCCGCATGATCGAAATCGAGACCGGCAAGCTGGCCAAACAGGCCGACGGCGCTGCCGTTGTCCGCATGAACAACACGATGCTTCTGGCCACCGTCTGTTCGAAGAAAGAGGTGGGCGAGAACGTTGACTTCATGCCACTCACCGTTGACTATCAGGAAAAATATGCCGCCATGGGCCGCTTCCCTGGTGGTTTCTTCAAGCGCGAAGCCCGTCCCTCGGAGCATGAGATCCTCATCGCCCGCCTGGTCGACCGTGCCCTGCGTCCCCTCTTCCCCGACAATTTCCACGCCGAGGTGCAGGTGAACATCACCCTCATCAGCGGCGACCACGACACCATGCCCGACCAGCTGGCAGCCCTTGCCGCCGCTTCGGCTCTCGCCGTCAGCGACATCCCATTCAACGGCCCCGTCAGCGAGGTGCGCGTTAGCTACCTCGACGGCCAGTACGTCATCAACACCCCCATGCAGGACATCGACCGTGCCGACCTCGACCTTATCGTCGCCGCCACCGCCGACAATATCATGATGGTTGAAGGCGAAATGAAGGAGGTCAGCGAGGACGTGATGCTCAACGCCCTCAAGGCAGCCCACGAGGCCATCAAGATCCAGTGCCGCGTGCTCGACGAACTCACCGTCGAAGCCGGAAAGACCGAGAAACGCGAGTACTGCCACGAGGTGAACGACGAGGAGCTGCGCCAGCGCCTCCACGACGCCGTCTACCAGAAATGCTACGATTTCAGCAAACAGGGCATCGCCAACAAGCACCAGCGCGAGGACGGCTTCGCCGCCATCAAGCAGGAGTTCATCGATGCCAACTATACCGAAGAGACCCTCACCGACGAGGTGAAGTTCATGATCGACCGCTACTACCACGACACGGAGCGCGAGGCCATGCGCGACATGGTGCTCAACGAGCGTACCCGTCTCGACGGCCGTCAGCTCGACGAGATCCGCCCCATCTGGTGCGAGACCGACTACCTGCCCTCGGCTCACGGTAGCGCCATCTTCACCCGCGGCGAGACACAGTCTCTCTCCACCTGCACCCTCGGCACCAAGCTCGACGAACAGAAAATCGACGGCGCTGTCATCGAAGGTATGCGCCGCTTCCTGTTGCACTATAACTTCCCCGGCTTCGCTACTGGCGAGGTCAAGCGCTCCGGCAGCACCAGCCGCCGCGAGGTGGGTCATGGCCACTTGGCCTGGCGCGCCCTCAAGGAGGTTCTCCCCACCGAGGAAGAGTGTCCTTACACCATCCGCGTGGTCAGCGACATCCTCGAGTCCAACGGTTCCAGCTCGATGGCCACCGTCTGCGCCGGCTGCATGGCACTGATGGATGCCGGCGTCAAGCTGCGCAAGCCCGTGGCCGGTATCGCCATGGGTCTCATCTCTAAGGGTGACAAGTGGGCCGTGCTGAGCGACATCCTCGGCGACGAGGACCACCTCGGCGACATGGACTTCAAAGTCTGCGGCACCGCCGACGGTATCACCGCCTGCCAGATGGACATCAAGGTCGACGGCCTCAGCTACGACGTTCTCGCCAAGGCTCTTGAGCAGGCCCGCCAGGGTCGCCTCCACATCCTCGGCAAGATTCTCGAGACCATTCCCGAACCACGTGCCGACTACAAGGACTTTGTGCCCCGTATCGAGCAGATCAAGATACCCAAAGACTTCATCGGTGCCGTCATCGGCAAGGGTGGCGAGGTCATCCAGAAGATTCAGTCCGAGACCAACACCATCATCAACATCGAGGAAGAGGGCGAGTTCGGCATCGTCGATGTCGCCTCGCAGAACAATGACGACATTGCCGCTGCCATCAAGTGGATCAAGGACATCTGCACCGTTCCCGAGGTGGGCGACGTGTACGACGCCAAGGTTGTATCGATTGTCGAGTTCGGCGCCTTTATGGAGTTCCTGCCTGGCAAGGAAGGCCTGATGCACATCAGCGAGTACGAGTGGGGCCACCCCGCCACGCTCGAAGGCCTCATCCAAGAGGGCGACGAGTTCCAGGTCAAGGTCATAGCTTTCGACGACAAGACCGGCAAGATCAAACTCAGCCGCAAGGCCCTCCTCCCCAAGCCCGAGGGCTACGAGGAAGAGAAACCCGCCCGTGGCCCGCGCCGCGAGGGTGACCGTGGTGGCCGCCGCGAGGGCGGAGACCGTGGCCGTGGCCACAGCGACCGCAATGGCGACCGTGGTGGCGAGCGCCGTAGCGGTGGCAACGGTGGTGGCCGCCGCCGCTAAACCGACTGCGAAATATCATACACTAAAGAGGATACCCAATAACGGGTATCCTCTTGTTATTTGCACACAACAAATATAGTTCCTTGAAGTATTTAAAAAAACAGAATATTATTTTGTAGAATCAAAAATAGTTTGTATATTTGTTATTGCGTATAAACGCAATAGTTTATCTGTAAAATATTTGAAAATCAATAACCTAAACAAAATTATCATGAAAAAAGCATTATCATTTCTCGCTGCCTTTGTGCTATTTGGTGTCTTTTCTCATAGTTTATGGGCCTACGACTTCTCTGCTGTTGCTCCAAGCGGACAAACACTGTATTACACTATTCGCGCCGATAGTGTCAGTGTAGGTGTTACATGGCCGAACAGTAGTTCCTCCACTGCTCCCGATAATTGGAATGGTTTTACTAAACCCACAGGAAATCTTGTGATTCCGAACACAGTCACCCACAATGGTAGAACCTATGTCGTTAAAAGAATCGGCACGGCCTTTTATAATTGCACAGATTTGACTTCAGTAATTCTTGCCGATTCTATAGAAAGTATTTCCAATTCTTTCGCTGAATGCACAGGATTGACATCTGTTACATTAGGTAGTAACCTCACCTCCATTGGCAATAGTGCTTTCTATAATTGCAGTAACCTTACTTCCATCAACATACCAAACTCGGTAACCAGTATTGGCACATGGGCTTTCCGTGGCACCACCAACCTTACTTCTATCACTTTGTCAAATGCGATTGACACGATTCGGACAGGCACATTTGTATTGTCGGGTCTTACTTCGATCACCATCCCTTCTTCGGTTGTCTGCATCTGTGATCGCGCATTCGCGTGGTGCAATAATCTCACATCGGTCAATTTGTCAAATTCTTTAGATAGCATCGGGAAACAGGCCTTTTATCAAGACAGCAATCTGGCATCAATAGCAATTCCAAACTCAGTTTCTATAATTGGTCCTTATTCCTTTTGTTCCTGTGCCAGGCTTAGCACGGTCATAATTGGCAAAAGTGTGAGACGCATCGGTATACATGCATTCAAAGATTGTATAGGATTGACCACAGTGGAATATAATGCCAATCAATGTATTTTCGCTGGCTCAGACGCTAATGATTCTGATGGCTATTACGTTTCATTTAGAGGATGTAACAATATCGAGAATTTCATCTTTGGCAACAATGTAAAAAGAATTCCATATAGACTTTGCTACAACCTTCCCGGTATCACCACTATTACGATACCCGACTCCGTTACATATATTGATCATATGGCTTTTTCTAACTGCACTGGGTTAAACTCTGTTACCATAGGAAAAGGCGTTACAGCAATCGGAAAAAGAGCTTTTTATGAATGCAATTCTTCTATGGATGTGTTCTTGAAATGCGCCACTCCACCCACAATTCAAGCAGAAACAACATATGTTGCAAGTAGCGCAGCACCTATTGATAGAATATATCCAGGCAGTTTAATATTTGCTTATAATGTAACTAATGACTCTTACTCTATTTACAATTTAATTGTGCCAAGAGAGGCATTTAACACTTATAAAACAGCAAATGTTTGGAAAGAGATAAAAAATGCCATGTATGTAGATAGTTGTATGGTAACAATTGTCAACGAAACCCCAACATTAGGGTCCGCCGTTATGCGAAGCACTAATGCGACATCGGGGTTGTGCGCTTATCGTGATTCAATTTGGTTTGATTCTTATGACGTGACGGAACATTATCATGCAAAGTGGACATGGGGCAGCAATGGAGAAAAAGACAGCACCTCACTATGTCTTACTTTTAGGAAAAAGTCATTAAATTATACAGTAAACTGCGACTTCGTTATTGATACCTATTATGTTCATGTTGTTCCCAACGACATTATACGCGGTTCGGCGACAACCGACGATACAGCTTACGTTTACGGAACCCCTTGCACAGTAACAGCCACGCCCTATACAGGCTTCACTTTCCATAGTTGGAGTAATGGTGTTACCGCAAATCCCTACACCTTCGTTCCTGTAGAGAACACCGAACTGACAGCCATATTCCTGGCTCCCGGTGAGGAAATCTACACTGTGACAGTAAATAGCGACAACCCGGCAATGGGTAGGGCTACAGTTAATGGTGGCACTACTGCTTCGGTGATGAACGGCGAAACTGTCACCATAACTGCCACTGCCAACGAAGGCTATCATTTTTTGCGCTGGAATGACAACGACACACACGCTGTTCGCACCATTACGGTAACCGAGGATATGACATTCACTGCCTATTTTGAAGCATTACAGGGTATAGACGATATTACCACAGAAGAAGTCAACATCTATGCCATCGACGGCCAGATTGTCATTGAGACTGAACAGAACGCTGAAATCGGCATCTACGACATTGTAGGCCGCAGGGTGGATTACGGCCACAAGACCCGCTTCGACGTGCCAGCCGCCGGCGTGTACCTCGTCAAGATTGGCGCTCTGCCGACTCAGAAAGTGGTTGTGATAAAGTAAGGCCACATTTCCAAACCAAGAGCGCATCTTTTACATAAAGGTGCGCTCTTTTAAATTCAGCGTGTCTGGGACGCGAAATTGGCTAACCCTCAAAGCGGCGAGGGCCTGGTAGCAAGAAAAAAAATGAAAAAAATTTGCAGTCTGCGACAATAAATAGAGAATAGCGGCGTTATTAATAAACACGCACAGCGCGATAGTAGCTCAGTTGGCAGAGCGGCGGCTTCCCAAGCCGCAGGTCGCGGGTTCGAACCCCGTCTATCGCTCAAATCATCACCCAAACGGTTCCGAACCATCCAAAATGGTCCGGAACCGTTTTTTAACACTTTTTTAACACATATAACCCACTGAAAACCAGGGTTAAAGATAGGTTAGGTTCGGGTTAAGGTCGGGTCAACATCGGAGATGAGTCGTAAATTGCCGATGTTCAGGCGGTTGCGGGGCGACCTATGCCGCACCTATGACCGAGGAGACCCTATGAAATCTCCAGAAGGAAACCTTTGAGATACTCGCCTTCGGGGTGGTAGATACTCACCGGATGGTCGGCCGCATGGGGCAGTCGACGCACTATGCGCACCTGACGGCGTGCCATTATGGCCGAAGTGAAGAGCATGGTCTGGAAGTCGGCTGCAGACACCGCCTGCGAGCAACTGAAGGTCATTAACAATCCGCCCGCGGGCATAGCCTCCATGGCGCGTTGGTTGATGGCGCGGTAGCCTTTCAGCCCCTGTTGCAGCGAGCGGTGGTTTTTGGCGAAAGCCGGTGGGTCGAGTATGATGAAATCGAACCCTCTGTCTCTCATCTCGGCGCTGGCCATATACTGCAGCGCGTCGGCAACCACACCGCGGTGCGGGGCCTCGGGGCCGAAATTGAGGGCCACATTGCGGTTGCAGAGCTCTATGGCGCGACGGCTCACATCGACGGTCTCTACATACTGTGCGCCGCCGCGCAGGGCACCGAGCGAGAAGCCGCCCGTGTAGCCAAAGCAGTTGAGCACCCGTGCGCCGCCGGCCAAGTTGGCCACGAGCTCACGGTTGTCGCGCTGGTCGATGAAGAAACCGGTTTTCTGTCCCTCGAAGAAATTGATTAGCATACGGTTGCCGTGCTCGGCAATCTCCCATTCGGCAGGTTCGTCACCGTATATGTAGCCGTCGGTGCAACCGCCCGGGACGGTGGCACTGCTTTTGTCGAATACCGAGTGCAGGCCGTAAGGCTCGAGTTCGCGAGCAAAAATATCTGTCAAAGTACTGAAGAGGCGGTGCATACCCAGCGAGTGGGCCTGAAGCACCAAGACCCCGTTGTACCAGTCGGCCACAAGCCCTGGCAGCAGGTCGCCCTCGGCGTGCACCAAGCGGAAGACGTTGGTGCCAGGCTGGTCGAAGAGGCCCAGCCTGCGGCGGTAGGCCACGGCAGCGGCTATGCGGCTGCGCAGTAGGTCGGTTCCAACCTCGGGCGTGTCGAAAGAGAGCACCTTGCACACAATATTGTCGTCCTGATAGTGGCCTGCGGCGAGCCAGCGGCCGTCGGCCGAGAGCACATCGACCACGTCGCCCTCCTGGGGTTGCCCCACCATGCGCTGCACAGCACCCGAGAAAATCCAGGGGTGGCGGCGCAGGACGGCTTTTCCCTTGTGCGGGGCTATGATGAGCTGCGGACGGCTCATTGCTTGAGCTGACTGATGGTTTGCATGGGATTGTCGGAACCAAACACGGCGTTGCCGGCCACCAACACGTCGGCACCGGCCTCATAGAGCAGGTGTGCGTTCTGCAGGTTGACACCGCCGTCGACCTCAATGAGGCAGCCCGGGTTCTTGCGCTGGCAAAGTTCCTTGAGCTGTCGCACCTTGCAATAGGTGTTCTCTATGAACTTCTGGCCGCCGAAACCTGGGTTGACACTCATGAGCAGCACCATGTCGCACTGCTGCACCGAGTCTTCGAGCAGGCTCACCGGCGAGTGGGGATTGAGCACCACGCCTGCCTTCATGCCTGCGCCGCGGATGGCGTGCAGGGTGCGGTCGAGGTGGGTTGAGGCCTCGTAGTGCACAGTGAGGATGTCGGCTCCGGCCTGGCGGAAACTGTCGATATAGCGCTCGGGCTGGACAATCATCAGGTGCACGTCGAGAGGTTTACGGGCATGCTTCTTGATGAATTTGATTACCGGCTGGCCGAAACTGATGTTAGGCACAAAAAGGCCGTCCATAACATCGACGTGCAGCCAGTCGCACTCGCTGCTGTTGAGCATCTCTATGTCGCGCTGCAGGTTGCCAAAATCGGCCGAAAGCAGCGAAGGTGAAAGCATCTTCATGGTGGTTTACAGTTTTAGTTTTTCGAAATTGCGGCCATAGACGCCCTGGGTCTTCGAAACCGAGATAAAGGCGTTGGTGTCTATGCGGTGAATAATCTGCATAACGTGCGGTTTGTCGGTCTTGTGCACCATGATAATGAGCACCTTGAGACCCTGCTTGGAGTAGCAGCCCTCGCCGTCGAGCAGGGTGGCTCCGCGTCCCACCTCCTTGGTGATGGCATCGCCGATGGCCTCGTTGCTGGTAGAAAACACCATTATCTGGTATGACTGCTTGTTGCCGTCGAGCACCATGTCGAGTACATAGGTCATGACCATCATGACAATATAGCCGAAAACTACATTCTCTATTTTATAGGAAACGAAATAGGAGCAGCCGATGATAACAATGTCAAGGTACATAATAACCTTGCCCGGCGAGATGTTATAAAACTTGGAAAGGATCAGTGCAATGATGTCGGTGCCGCCGCTGTTGCCACCCATAGAGAAGGTAAGCCCTATGCCGGCGCCACACAAGGCTCCGCCAATAATGGCGCACATAAAGCTGCCAAACTCAGACACATCGAAGAGGTTCTCGACATGCAAAACCTGCTGCCACAATATGAAACAGAGCGACGACATTATAATGCCGTAGATGGTGTTGGCCCCAAACTTAGAGCCAAGAACCTTGAAACCCACCAAAACCAATATTGCATTGATAATTAGGTTGATGACACCTATTGGCAGAGGCACTCCCACCGCCAAATTGAGGGTTGACGAGATGCCACTCACGCCGCCACCCACAATCTTGGCCGGCAGCATGAAAGCGGCCCACGCAAAGGTGTAGATCATTATTCCGAGCGTGATTACGACATAGGAGAGGATAATCTGGTGTGTTTTTTTGAATATCTGCATTGCTGTGCTTGTTTTGGCTTATATTAGGCTTTGTTTGCGTAGACCCTTGGCCCGAATATCGATGAACCGATGCGCACCATGGTGCTGCCGGCCTCGACCGCCAAGCGGTAGTCGTGACTCATTCCCATCGATATCACATTAAAAGTCTCTACGCCATTGAAATAACTGTTTTTCAAGGTATTGAATATTGCCTTAAGGTTGGCAAACTCGTTGCTTACAAGGCTATGGTCGTCGGTATTGGTGGCCATTCCCATAACACCGCGAAGGCGCACGTTGGAGTATGCGGAACGGTTTTGCAGCACCTGCTCGGCCTCGGGAAGAGTAAAACCGGCTTTTGTAGCCTCGGTGGCTATGTGGAACTCGAGCAGGCAGTCGACCACGCGGCCCACCTTGGCGGCGGCAGCGTTGATGTCGGCCAAATGACCGGCAGAATCGACACCGTGGATAAGAGACACGAAATCAATATAATACTTGATTTGTTTGGACTGAATATGTCCCAAAAAGTGCCAGCGCACATCGGGGGGCATAGCGCTGTGTTTGTCGCGCAACTCGAGGGGATAGTTCTCGCCAAAGTCGCGCTGACCAACGCCGTAGGCCTCCATGAGGTCGGCCACAGGCTTGGTTTTAGACACCGCCACCAACGTAACGTCCTCAGGCAGCGAGGCTCGTATCTTGCTTATGTTCTCAGCGACCATATATTTTATAACGCGCACGCGCGAAAAATATTGTGTGCCGTCTCCATTTTTTTTGAACTATACATGGCGGTTGGTCGGGTCGGTCATTACCTGAGCCACGATGGTGGACACCATTTGTTTGAGTTCGTCGAGGAACTGGTGTGCGGCGTAGCGGTGAGCCTCAATGTCGCGCAGCTTTTTCTCCCAACGGCCCGTGAGCTCAGCACTCTTGATGAGGTCCTCCTTTATCACACCTATCAGCGCCACGCCACGTGGAGTTGCAATGAGGTTTTTACGTTCCTTGCGTATATACTGGCGTTTGAGCAGAGTTTCGATTATTGCGGCGCGGGTTGACGGACGACCTATGCCATTGGCCTTTAGGGCATCGCGCAGTTCCTCGTCGGCCACTGTTCGGCCAGCCGTCTCCATGGCACGAAGCAGTGTAGCCTCGGTATATGGCTTGGGAGGTGTGGTTTGTTTGGCTGCCAGTTGAGGTGCGTGGGGACCGTGTTCGCCTTTGACAAATGCCGGCAAGGTACGCTCTTCGTCATCACCTTCTTTGCCCTCCGAGGCATCCTGACGACCAACATACAGCACACGCCACCCCTCGTCGAGTATCTGTTTGCCGCTTGTCTTGAACTCAATCTCGCCCACAACTCCGAGCACTGTGGTGGTGGCGAACTTGCAATCGGGATAGAATGCGGCTATGAAACGGCGTGCCACAAGGTCATAGACCCGCTTTTCTGCCAATGAAAGGTTTGCTCCTGTCGGATCTATTCCGGTTGGTATGATAGCGTGGTGGTCGGTAACCTTGGAGGTGTCGAAAACCTTCTTGCTTTTGCGTAGTTTAGTGCCCATGAGCGGTGCAACCAACTGCGCGTATGGCACCAAGCCCTGCAATATTTTCGGGCAAAGAGGATATATGTCGTCACTGAGGTATGTGGTATCTACACGTGGGTATGTTGTAAGCTTTTTCTCGTACAGGCTCTGTATGTGGCGCAGCGTTTCGTCGGCCGAGAAACCATATTTCTTGTTGCATTCCACCTGAAGCGAGGTGAGGTCGAAGAGTTTTGGTGGAGCCTCGGTACCGTTCTTTTTAGCCACATCTGTCACTTCAAACTTGTCGTTTTCAATACTCTCCAATGCTTTCAAGCCCTCCTGCTCGTCGGTTATCTTGCCTTTTGTAGCGGTAAAAAGCACTTCGCGATAGAGTGTCGAGAGCACCCAGTATGGCTCTGGCTTGAAATTCTCAATCTCGGCCTGGCGAGTTACAATCATTGCCAAGGTCGGGGTCTGCACACGGCCTATCGACAACACATCTCCGCGACCAGAGCTGTATTTAAGGGTATACAGTCGAGTTGCGTTCATGCCAAGAAGCCAATCGCCTATGGCACGACAGAGGCCCGCCTCATAGAGACTTTGATAGTCGTCTTGCGGTTTGAGATTGGCAAAGCCCTCACGTATTGCTTCGTCGGTCATAGACGACACCCAGAGGCGCTCAACCGGACAGCTTGCCTTGGCTTTTTGCATGACCCATCGCTGTATCAACTCACCCTCCTGGCCGGCGTCGCCGCAGTTGACTATGCGCTCGGCCGACTGCATAAGACGCTCGATGACGGAAAACTGGCGTTGATAACTTTCACCCTCTATTAGTTTAATTCCGAAGCGCAGAGGTATCATTGGCAGAGCGCCGAAAGTCCACTGCTTCCACTGCGGGCTGTAGTCGCCGGGGTCTTTCAAAGTACACAGGTGTCCATAGGTCCATGTAACTTGGAAACCATTACCCTCCATATAGCCCTCGTGGCTTTGAGTGGCACCAATTATACGCGCAATGTCACGCGCTACGCTTGGTTTCTCAGCAATGCAAACTATCATCTCTCAAATTTCATAGCTGCCCAGCCTTCGTCGGTTTTTGTCGAGGCAAGGGTAAAGCCGAATTGTGCGGCACGTGAGGTTAGGTCTGCACAATCGTGTTCATAAAAGCCGCTCACTACCAGCACTCCATGTTCGCCAAGCACATTGACGTAAGCCTCCATATCCCGAAGCAATATGTTTTTGTTGATATTGGCTAAAACAATGTCGAAACAGCCGCTTAGGGTTGTAGCATCGCCCAAACGTGGATGTATTTCGACTCCAGCCAGAGCCGAATTCTCCACGGCGTTGTTGTATGCCCATTCGTCAACATCCACAGCCTCGACATAGGCGGCACCGCGCATTTTGGCCAATATTGCCAAAACTCCAGTGCCAGTGCCCATATCAAGAAGTCTCTTACCAGCCAATGGCTCCTGTGCCACAAATGACAACATCATGCGAGTAGTGGGATGATGGGCAGTGCCAAACGACATCTTTGGCTCTATGACAAGCTCGTAGTCAACATCGTCGCGATGTTCGTGAAACGGGGCTCGGACATATATTCGGCATGGTGATTCTATGAGTATGGGGGTATGGTTACGTTCCCACTCTTCATTCCAGTTCTTGTCTGGCATCGGCTTAGCCTCATATTTGCACAAGGCAGAGGCAAGAGCTGGGGCTTGTGAGCGTATGGCTGCCACCGTGCTGTCAAGGTATTCGGCACTGTATTGCTCTGTGGGCACGTAGGCTTGCATACCGTCTGGAGTCTCTACAAAACTGTCGTAAGGACCCTCATCGCCAATAGCATAGACCAACAGCGAGCGCAAAGGCTCAACAGGCTTTAGGGTGAATGTTACTTCGGTATATTGCATAGGATTTGTGAAGTTTCTGGTTGAGTCAGTTCCGGTCTGTACTGCACTTTGGTCAAAAAGAGGCCTTGGGCAGGCATACTTGTGCCTGCAGCACAGCGATCTTTACGCTCAACAATTTCTCGCAGGCCGTCGAGGCTGAGTTTTCCACGGCCCACATCAAGCAGGGTACCCGTTACCGAGCGCACCATATTTCTCAAAAAGCGGTTACTACTGATGGTAAAAACAATCTCGCCACCTTGTACGTCCCAATGAGCCTCGGTAAGGTGGCAAATATTGGTCTTGACCTGTGTGTGGAGTTTGGCAAAAGAGGTGAAGTCGGTGTATGTCATGAGCATCTCGGCAGCATAGTTCATGGCATCAATGTCTGGCTGAAAATATATACGGCTATACATTCCCTGACGGAAAGGCAGACGCAAGCAACTGACATGGTACTGGTATGTGCGGCTCAGTGCGTCGAAACGTGCATGGGCGTTCTGCGGCACCTCGTATATGGCAAAAATGGCAATAGATTCCGGCAACAACGAATTTAGTTTCCATGCCACTTGAGTAGGGTCGAAGGCAACATCGGAGTCAAAATGGGCGTAGAAGTCGCTGGCGTGCACACCTGTATCGGTACGGCCGCAACCCACCACCGACGTGGCAGAGCGCAGCAGCGTGGAGAGCGCCGTCTCGACAGCTTCCTGAACCGTGGGAAGCTCCGGTTGACGCTGCCAGCCGCAAAAACCGGCGCCGTGATAGGCCATGTGTATGAAGTAGCGTGCCATTGAGGTGTTTTGAGGGTGCAAAATTACTAAAAAAAGCCGATATTGGGCATTTTTTCATAAAAAATATGTATCTTTGCAAATTGTCGTGCATAGAAACCGACATTATATCACTATTGAAAATCAAACTATTGAGATGAAATTTATAGCGACCAACAACATCAAAGGCGACATTTTTGGAGGCGTCACCGCCGGCATTGTCGCACTGCCATTGGCCTTGGCTTTCGGCATACAAGCTTTCAGCGGCGTGGCCGACCCTGCCGCCGCTTCAATGGGAGCCTACGCAGGTTTGGTGGGGGCCACACTGCTGGGCTTTTTTGCAGCCCTTTTTGGCGGAACCCACAGCCAGATTAGCGGCCCTACGGGACCCATGACGGTGGTTACCGCCACGTTAGTCTCCGGCGCATTCGCCGCCAGCGGCGGAAGTATGTCCGAAGTATTAGTGAGCATGGCCCTGGCAGCCCTGTTCTGTGGCCTGTTCCAAATTGTTTTCGGCCTTATCAAGTTAGGTAAATACGTACGCTACATCCCCTACCCTGTGCTTAGCGGCTTCATGAGCGGTATCGGCGTCATAATCATCCTGCAGCAGCTCTATCCCTTGGTGGGACAGAGCGGCAGCGGCTCGATGGTGAACCTGCTTACAGGTCTGCCCCAGGCCTTTGGCCATCTCTCGCTCACAGCGTTGCTGCTCGGACTCGGCACAGTAGCAATCATCTACCTTTTCCCTCTTGTTACCAAGAAGGTACCATCGACATTGGTGGCACTGATTGTCATGACCGGCGTGTCGCTTATACCCGGTATTGCCGAGGTTCCCACCATCGGCGAGATCCCCTCTGGTGCCCCCCTGCCCTTTTTTGCTAAGACCGGTGTAGATATGGCCTCGATTAACTGGGTACAGGTGCTCAAGGCAGCCATCATACCAGGCCTCACACTGGCCGGCTTGGGCTCTATAGACACACTTCTTACCTCGGTGGTGGCCGACAATATCACCAAAACCAAGCACAACAGCAACCGCGAGTTGATTGGCCAAGGCATAGGCAACGCCATCGCCGGTCTCTTCTGTGGCCTGCCCGGTGCCGGAGCAACCATGCGCACCGTTGTCAACGTGAAGAGCGGCGGTCGCACCCAGCTCAGCGGCATGGTGCACGCCGTGCTCCTGCTGGCAGTGTTGTTGGGATTGGGTTCGTTGGTTAAATACGTCCCACTCTCGGTGTTGGCCGGCATTCTGATTACCGTAGGTTGGGGCATAATCGACTTCCGCGGCTTCAAAGACCTGCTCAGAATACCTCGCGCCGACGCCGTGGTGCTGGTGGTGGTGTTTGTCGTTACCGTGTTTGTCGACCTGCTCACAGCCGTGGGCATCGGCATGGTGATAGCCTGCGTGCTCTTCATGAAACGTGCCAGCGACTTGGTCGAGGGTGGCTACAGCTCGTCGGTGATGACCGACGGCGACCTGCACCGCGGCCTGCCAGCACCGCCGCAGCCCAACTTCGACAAGAACGTGCCCTGGGAAGACGAGGGCGGCATACCCGACGAGGTTCGCGAACACATATATATTCAGCGCCTCAACGGCCCGATATTCTTCGGTTCAATAACCAAGTTCAAAGAGGTGATGGAAGACGTGCCCACCGACGCCAAGACAGTTATAATTCGTATGCGCTTGGTGAGTTTCATGGACCAGAGCGGACTCTACGCCATGGAAGAGGCCATCAAAGACCTGCAGTCGCGCGGCATCGAGGTACTCATGACCATCATACAGCCGCAGCCCATGTATATGCTGCGCACCATGAACGTGATTCCCTCGGTGGTCCCCGAAGAACACACCTTCAAGACATTTGAAGACTGTACTGCATACCTCTCGAAAGAACTAAAATCCAAGAACTAAAGACCACGTGCAGGAATAAAACGTAAAACAAGAAACAAAAACAACAGTATTTAACCAGTAGAAACTAACAACCTATAACTTTAGTTCTTAGTTTTTACTTTATAGTTTACAAAAAGTATGGGACGCGCATTTGAATACCGCAAAGCTCGCAAACTTAAACGGTGGGGCAACATGGCCCGCACATTCACCCGTATAGGCAAAGAAATAGAGATGGCCGTCAAGGCCGGCGGACCCGACCCCGCCTCGAACCTGCGCCTGCGCCTGCTTATTTCGACAGCCAAAAACGAGAGCATGCCCAAGGAGAACGTGGAACGCGCCATCAAGCGCGCCATCTCCAAAGACACATCTGACTACAAAGAGGTTGTCTACGACGGCAAAGGTCCCCACGGCATAGCCGTAGTGGTCGAAACTGCCACCGACAACCCCACACGCACCGTGGCCAACCTGCGTGCCGCTTTCGTGCGCGGCAAAGGCGAACTTGGCACCATGGGCATGAACGACTTCCTCTTCGAGCGCAAATGCTCATTCGTGGTGGCCTACAAAGAAGGCATCGACATGGACGAACTCGAGCTAGAACTCATCGACTGCGACATCGACGAAGTATTCCGCGACGAGGACGAGATCATGATTTACGCCGATTTCAAGAACTATGGCCCAATCTCCAAGTACCTCGAAGACCACGGCTTTGAAATCAAGTCGTTCAAATTCGAGCGCATACCTCTCACCCTGCGCGAACTCAGCCCCGAGGAGCAGGAGGATGTGAACGGCCTGCTGGAACGCCTGGAAAACGACGACGACGTTACGGCCGTTTTCCACAATATGGCATAACCTTCCAAGGCGACAACAAAGAAAAACACCAAACCACTGAAAACCAGTGTGTTATATATTTACATATAACACACTGGTTTTCAATAATATAAATAGGTTAGGTTCGGGTTAAGGTCGGGTTGACATCGGGTCAAAGACGGACCTATACGCCCGGGTTAGATGCAGAACCGGAACAAAGCGGGTCCACATCACTAATATTCAACCAATTAAAAAGACCGTATTACGTTTATGCAGGTCTATCTCGGTGCGACGGGTGCGCCACTCGGCACAGGTAAGGGTTCGCACCACTTGGGTTGGCAGCGTCAAATCGACAGCCACACACACACGGGTGTCGGGCCTGAGGTCACGACACATAGCCTCCAAAAGCTGGTTGTTGCGGTAAGGAGCCTCAATGAATAGCTGCGTCTGCCCTTCGCGGCGTGCACGTTCTTCAAGGCGATGCAGCGCGCGGGTGCGCTCGGCACGGTCTACCGGCAAATAGCCGTTGAAAGCAAAGCACTGGCCGTTGAGGCCGCTGGCCATGAGCGCCAGCATGAGCGACGAGGGGCCCACCAGCGGCACCACCTCCACGCCGCGACGTTGCGCCTCGGCGGTGAGCATTGCCCCTGGGTCTGCCACACAGGGTAGCCCGGCTTCGGAGAGCAGCCCTACGTTGCGGCCCTCGAAAATGGGATCGAGATAGTGCGACGTCTCCTCTGGACGGGTATGCTCGTTGAGGACAAAAAAGGTCACATCGTCTATGGGTTTTGGATAGCCCGCACGACGCAAAAAGCGTCGCGCCGACCGCAGTTCCTCGACCACGAACACCTCACATTCGGCCAACAACCCGAGGTTGTACTCCGGCAGCGACTGTGCAACATCCTCTGCGCCAATGGGTACTGGAAACAAAATTAATTTTCCAAACATTTTGCAAAAATACGAAAAAAAAATCGTACTTTTGCAAAATCTAAAACAATAAAAACAACACAAACAAAAAATAGCATAACAAACAATGAAAAAATTCGATCCCGCAACAGCAATCCAGCGCATCGACGGCCGCGATGCCAACCGTGGTGTTAACCCCGCAATCTGCGACAGCGCCACTTTCACCTTTCCCGAGGCTCATCTGATGACCGAAACTTTCCACGGCGAAACCGAGGGCTACTTCCTCTACAGCCGCCACTGGAACCCCTCCAACCTCGCACTCTGCCAGCGCCTTGCCGCCATGGAAGGCACCGAGATGGCATGGGTCACCGGTTCCGGCCTTGCCGCCATCACCAGCGCCCTGCTGCACGAAGTGAACGCAGGCGACCACATAGTGGCCTCAATGACCACCTACGGCGGAACCTTCGCCTTCATGGCCAACTACCTCAAGAAGTTCAACGTAAACACCACCTTCGTGAATATGCAGAACCTCGACGCCGTGAAGAAAGCCCTCGCCGAGCACCCCAACACCAAGGTAGTCTACACCGAGACCATGAACAACCCCCTGCTCCGCATCGCCAACGTGCCTGAACTCGCCAAGATGGCCCACGCCGCCGGTGCCAAGCTCATAGTCGACAACACTTTCACCCCGATGATTTTCAGTCCCTGCCGTCTGGGCGCCGATGTCACCGTGTACTCGATGACCAAGTACATCAACGGCACCAACGACTGCGTGGCCGGTGCCATCTGTGGCAGCGCCGAGTACATCAACAGCTTGATTGACGTCAACAACGGCACCTGCATGCTTCTCGGTCCCGTGCTCGACCCAATGCGCAGCGCCTCCATCAACAAGAACCTGCACACCCTCCACATCCGCATGAAGAAACACGGCGAGAACGCCATGTACCTTGCCAAACGCTTCAAAGAGGTGGGCTTCAAATACAACTACCCCGGCCTCCCCGAGCACCCGGACTACAATCTTTTCTGCTCAATGATGAACGAGGGCTACGGCTTTGGCGGCATGATATCCATCGACATGGGCACTGCCGAGAGCGCCAGCAAGATTATGGAAATAATGCAGAAGAAGGGCGTCGGCTACCTTGCCGTCAGCCTTGGCTATTTCAAAACTCTCTTCAGCAACAGCGGCAAATCGACCTCAAGCGAGGTTCCCGAAGACATCCAGAAGGAGATGGGCATGAGCGAAGGCCTCATCCGCTTCAGCATGGGCCTCGACAACGACATCGAAGCCACATTCCAGCTGATTAAAGAATCGGTTGACGAAAGCCGCAAGTAAAAACATATATCAATAGTGCCTATAGATACCATAATTCTATAGGCACTATATTTTTATAAGTATGAAAAAGATAGCAGTTATTCTCAGCGGCTGCGGCAACCGCGATGGCTCCGAGTTGCAGGAGAGCCTCTCGCTCATGCTCGCCATCGACCGCCATAACTGGCAGTACCAGTGCTTCGCCCCCGAGGGTTACTTCGAGGTAGTGCCTCACATCGACATTGAAGAAACCGAAGAAGAGGGTACACTACTTGACACCGAGCAACGCGATATCTTCGCCGAGAGCGCCCGCATTGCACGCGGCAACCTACTGCCAATAGAGCAGTACAGCCCCACCGATTACGACGCTCTGGCCCTGCCTGGCGGAATGGGTGCAGCACGCAACCTCTCCACCTTTGCTTTCGATGGCCCGCGCATGGAGGTCATCGACAGCGTGCAGGATGCCATTCTCGAGACCTACCGCGCCCACAAACCAGTGCTGGCCATGTGCATAGCCCCAATGGTGCTGGCCAAGGTGCTGGGGCGCTACGGCGTGGAGCTCACCCTCGGTCCAGACAACAGCCAAGCCTCGCAAGTGGCTACAAGTTTTGGTTGCCGAGTGCGCGCTTGCGGCCCGACCGATGTATGTGTTGACGATGAGCACCGTGTGCTTACCACTCCAGCATATATGGCCGCAACCCATATTAGCGAAATATTTGACGGCGCCGCCAACCTCGTTGACTCCCTTGCCAAGTTGTTCAACGACTGAGCCGTAGGCACACTGTTAATAAAAACTGAGGGGCTCCACAATAAATGGAACCCCTCGGCGTTTTAGAGGTCTATGCAATGATTACATATTCTCGGCGTAGGATATGTATTTATCCACCTCGTTCC
The DNA here is from genome assembly GCA_024685285.1 of Bacteroidales bacterium. GTDB lineage: Bacteria > Bacteroidota > Bacteroidia > Bacteroidales > P3 > Colimorpha. The sequence goes on along the minus strand of JAIKVZ010000047.1, from coordinate 47,889 downwards.
ACTCGGTACTCTCAGGGTAATTGGACTTAATTTGCTTGAAGCATTCGGCGGCTTTGGCGCCATCGCCAAGCATAATGTAACCCATACCGGCTTTGAAGAGAGCAGTGGGGGCGGTAATGAAGTTGTCGCCACACTTTGCAGCCTTGAGGTAGTTTGCTACAGCGGCTTTGGTATCGCCCTGCTCCATCTGAGCATCGGCCATAGCAACGAGAGCCATAGGTTTAGTGAAGATGTCAGTAGCTTTGTAGTGGCTCAAGTAGCTGATGGCATCGTCGTAGTTGCCCATACGCAGGCTGCTTACACCGGCGTAGTATTTAGCCAAGTTACCAGCCTTGGTGCATTTGTATTCGTCGATAACGCCCACGAAACCGAGGTTGTCTTCGTTGCCGTTGAGGGCCAACTCGTAGTTACCTTGGCCAAACCACTGCTCGGCGGCAAACATTTCTTCGGAGGCACGCACCTCACGCGGCTGAAAATACCACTTGCGCAGGCCAAAGAATATGGCCAAAACCACCAAAACGGCGCAAACTATTATGATGATAAGTTTGCCGTTCTTCTCAAAAAACAACTGGCCCTTGGTTAGCAAATCATTGGTGTCCAGTACTTTTTCGTCTTTTTGCTCTTTCATTTTATATCTATTTTTCTCTTTTTTACAATCTGAAAAAACTTTGCAAAAATAGTATTTTTTTTTGATTTTGCGACATTATTTGCGTTTTTTTTATCAACTGTGGTTTTGTAAATACCGCAAAAGTTGGCTTTTACAATGCCCGGCACAGACTTTCATCAAGGTCGTGACAGGTATTTCAACGCCTAATACCTAAAATATAAACACCTAATAGTCAATTTTATATAAAAACGCGTTGTTTTTTTTCAACGTTTTTTTGTTTTTTTACGTTTTTTTTATTTATCTTTGCACAGTTTATATATACTCATTTTAGAAATGGACACTAAAACAAAATATCTCGGACTGGAGCTCAAATCTCCAATCATTGCAGGCAGCTGCGGACTCACTTCCGATATTGACAACTTGGTGCGTCTCGAAGAGGCTGGCGCCGGTGCTGTCATCCTGAAATCTGTTTTTGAGGAGCAAATTATATACGACATCAAACGCAACACCCATGTTGTGGCCCCTACCGACAACTACGGCGTGTCCTATGAATACATAGCACAACACGTGGCCGACGACTCGATAGCCAAATATTTCTCCCTGATACGCGAGGCAAAGAAACGCCTCTCCATCCCCGTCATAGCCTCTATCAACTGCTTCTCTTACGAGAACTGGCTCACCTACGCCAACAAGTTTGTCGATGCCGGCTGCGACGCTTTGGAACTCAATATGGCCATACTGGCATACGAAACCTCCACCTCGGCCGACGATGTGGAGCGCACCTTCAACAACATCATCAACACCCTGCGCAAATACATCTCCATACCCATCAGCATAAAGGTCGGTCCTTACTTCACCGACATGGCCAAGCAGATGCAGCAGCTCTCGTGGATGGGCATTCACGGTGTCACTATGTTCAACAAGTCTATGCAGATTGACATCGACCCCGAGAACATGAAAGTATGCAATGCCTCCAAGCTCTCCAACCCCGACGAGATATACAACACCCTGCGCTGGGTAGCCATACTGAGCAAGGTTATGCGCTGCGACATATCGGCCTCGACCGGAGTCTACACCGCCGACGACGTTGTGAAAATGCTGCTTGCCGGCGCCAAAACCGTGCAGGTTGTCTCCTGTCTCTACAAAAACGGCGTGGACTATATGCGCGAACTCAACGAGGGTCTACGTGCATGGATGCAACGCCACAACTACGAGTCGCCCAACCAATTCCGCGGCGCCCTGGCCGTCAAACCCAACGAGAAAGCCTCGCTGTGGATGAGAACACAATTCATGAAATACTTTGCCGAAATAGCCTGATATATAGCATTTTAATCCAATAACATCATTAACACTAAAACAAATCCCATGGACACACAGCAACAAGAACGAGTAGTAAGTTTTTTCCGTTTTGAAGACCTCCGCGTTTACGGCAAAGCTACTGACTACGCTAACTGGGTGATCGCCAACCTCGCCAACGCCGGTAGCGATGCCGCACGAGTGCTGATCGAGTCGTTCTGCCGCTCGGCATTCGACATCGCCCTCAACATTGCCGAGGGGTCGGCACGCAACAAATCCCAGTTCGACCATTATCTCAAAATCTCAAAGACAGCCATCCGCGAATGCATCGTATACACCGCTGTGGCCGTCAAAGAGGGCCTTATGAACGACGAACAGGGCAACCAGTCGCGCGAGTACCTCATGGAGCTCACCCGCATGATCGGCGCCCTCATCATATCGCTGCAACGCGGCAGCCGCCGTCGCGACGACGAATCATACCCTTCCGACTACGACGATGCACCGGCCAACGATGGCTTCGACCCCTTAGATGCCATTAGCTCAGACTTTTAACGGCATTTTTTCAACCATAAAAAGCGGTCCAAAAGACCGCTTTTCTAATTTATTGGTAATCAAGAATATAAATAGGTTAGGGTCGGGTTAAGGTCGGGTTGACATCGGGCCAAGGTCGGAGCACCGCATACAGATTCCGGCCAAAAGGCGAATCTAGAGCCTTTGCAACCTATAAATCAAGTACTTGAGTTGCGAGTTTGAAGAACAGGGCCGCTGCAGGTTCAATAATTTCATCGGGAAACTCATAGTCGGGCCGGTGCAGCTCGGCGTGGTTTTCGCCCGAACCGATTCCGAACATAGCCCCCTTGAACTCGAACAAATACTCGGCAAAATCCTCGCTCCACCGATTGGGCTCCATCTGGTAGCGAACTTTCAATGGCACCTCCTGCGCGACCTTCTCTATGGCTTCGACACACTCGCCGTTGTTCTCGGTGGCACGGAAAGGCTCCACCAATTCATGACTGGTGGTCAGGCCGTGGCTGGCCGCAATCTCGGCAACAGCGTTGTTGGCATCGGCCAACAGTCGCTCCATCTCGCCATTGGTAAAGGCGCGTAGGGTGAACATCGCCTCGGCATGGCCGGCAGAGGTGCCGAAAGCCGGCTCGCCAACCCTCACACAGATGAGCGTGCTCTGCCTGAACTCACCTCCATGGCCGTTGAAACTATCAAACCTCTTAATAATCTCGGCTACGGCAAGTCCCGGGTTCAAGCCCAGTTCCGGCGTCGAAGCATGGGTTTCGCGTCCGTCAAGACGGTATACAACACCCGTCGATGCCGCTGCAAAGGTGCGCGGACAGAGCACCACGGTACCAAGCGGGTAGCCCGGCAAATTGTGCAGCGCAAAGATTGACACGATGTTATATTTTTGCAGCACTCCGCTTTCAAGCACACGTCGCGCCCCCTCGCCGGTTTCCTCGGCGGGTTGCCAGATGAGGATTATATTGTGCTTTGCGGCTACGTCCGCAGTATTTGCATCGCAACAGAACTCATTATTTACGAGCTCCGCTAAGCGCATCAGGATTGCGGTGTGGCCGTCGTGACCGCAACGATGTCCTATGGGCAGAGCATCGGTATCGGCACGGAAAGCGACAGTTGGCGCGGACGAGTTCGAGCCCCAAACAGCCACCACCCCGTAGCCACCCACGTGGGTATGCACCGCCGTTGGTTGCAAAGCCGAGAGGAAATCGACTATCACGTCGTGGGCATACTCCTCATGGCAAGACACATCTGGGTGTTTGTGCAGTTCGTGGCGTATTTCTGCAATGCTTTTCATTGTTGTAAAGAACGCACAAGTTGCTTGAATATTGTGCCCCTCTGCTCAAAATTTTTAAAAGCGTCGTAACTCGCGGCCGCAGGCGAAAGCAAACATGAGGCACCGCGACGGGTAACCTCGGCGCACCAACGCACTATTTGCCCGTAATCGTTGGCAAAAATATGGTTTATGCGGTTTAATGCCTCAGGCGGCAGCAGGCTAGCCATACGCTCGCCGGCACGGCCAACAAAAGCAATGTTGCGAACCGTCGAGGCTGCAAGAAAATCGGCAAGCGGCTGGTAGTCTATGCCACGGTCGAATCCACCCACAATCAGGGTCTCGACGTTGGGCAGTGACTGCACAGCGGCAATACAGGCAGCAGGTATGGTAGAGATGGAGTCATTGTAGTAAGTCACCCCGCCGTAGGTGCCAACCAACTCCATGCGGTGCTCAAGTGGCGCAAAAGAAGCCAGAGCCGCGGCAAAATGATCATCATCAATGCCATAGAGAGCCGTTACCAACTTAGCCACGTATGCGTTGCTCAGGTTGTGTCTTCCTTGCAATGGCGACGGCATTGCAGCCACCGGCGAGGTCTCGGCCATGTCGATGCTGAAAGGGGTCAGCTCCGATTTAAAGTCTTTACGATTCTCGGCCACACGTGCCACTAAGTCTGCATTGTCGGCAGAGTAGAAGAAATGGTCGCCCTCACGCTGCTTCAACCCAATCTGCATCTTGGCCATCTGATAATCAAGGTAGTCGCGGTAGTGATCCAGATGTTCCTCAAACAGGTTGAGCAGCACCGCCACGTGGGGGGCACGCCCGATGGCTTCGAGTTGGTGACACGAAAGTTCGGCCACCACAACGGTATCGGCATCCATCTCAGGCACAATGTCGAGTAGCGGTATGCCAATATTGCCAGCGAGTATTGTTTTCAAGCCATTACGGCTCAAAATATGGTTTATCAAGGTAGCTGTTGTTGATTTACCTTTTGTGCCGGTGACACCTATGGTGCGGTCAGCATATACTTGCAGAAAAATGTCGCTCTGCGAGGTTATTTTGCTGTATGGGCAGCGGCCGTTGAGCACGCTCATAGGCACGCCCGGCGATTTCACCACCAAGTCGAAATCGCGAGCAAGCGAAGCCTGTATCTCATCGTTGCCGTCAGCTACAACCACCTCTGTATCAGGACACAACCTATTCAGCAATGCGTGGGTGCTGCGTCCTTCTCGACCATAACCGGCCAAGACAACCTTGCGCTTGCCCAACAAGGCCTTCAACTGTTCTTCTCTATACATTGACGCAAGATGTTAAGTTCGTGGGAATTGAGGTTGTGTCTCGGCTGAAGCGAGGCAAGGTCGGTCTGGGATGGCTGCAACTGCCAGTTAGCAACCAGGGCTGGTCTTTGGCCTGTGTACCAACGTTTTATAGCCATATTAATAGCACTGTTAACCTCGCTAACGGTACCAACACATTCAAATGGTTTGGTTGGTGCACGGCCGGTCAGCTGGTCGAATATGGGTGCCAGTGTCGTGTCGTCAAGCATAGATTTGCCGAAAATGGCGTTTAGCCGGATAGGCTCTATGAATGGTGAAAGAATGATGTAGGCAAACAGGCACTTGGCACAGCGGCCGCACCAGATGTCCTGCTTGCTGCCTGCGTTGCAGCTACGGAAAACGTCGTGGTACTTTGGCAGACCCGAAAAAAGCATTGCAATTTGCAGTTCAGACAAAGGTCGCAGGAAACTGAAATAATTGAAACCTCCACCAATGTTGTCCTGTACGTAGCGACGGAAATCGTCTTCAAACTCCAAACTCTTGGAATACTGGTGATTAACCTCAGTACCGACAACCGTTGCCTCGTTGGCACTGCTTTCGTTGGAGAGGGCTATGTTGTCCCGGCCGGAGCAAGCCGAGACCAAAAGCGTATAGAAAGCCAGCATGGCCGAGAACGGCGTGTGGCCATTGAGACAGCCTTGGGCATTCATTTCGAGCAAAAGGGGGTCGATGGTGCGTTTTATCACAGCAACATCGTTCATGGTGTATCCCGCAGCGGAGACACATCCCACTGTGGCACCACGCGGATTCATTATCAAAGGCAGTGGACGCTCATCGTGGCCAAGAGCCTCGAGGGTCACCACCGAGTCCTTGCCGCCGCCGATTGGCACAATGTAGCCCGGATTGAGGACTAAGTCGGTCAAGAGTTCGTCGTCGTCAGATTCAGGAGCTTCAAGGGTCATAAAATCATCCTCATAGCCCTCGATACCATTAGTGTAGAAGAACTCGCCAAGGCCGTTGCGATAGGTCTTGAGCCAAAAACGGCGCGCATCGTCGCTCAAATGGCCGCATTCGACCCTCACAACAGGCGGACAGCAGGCTTTCCAATAACTTATGAGTTCAATCATGCCTATATTGAAAATCAGCGTGTCAAGCACTTTGTGCGGCAAGTCGAAAGTCAAGAAGCTCCGGCTTTCTACAAGAGCAGTTGGACGGAATATTGTAGTGCCGTCGAGCCGTAAAGCGAACTCCATGCGCAAACCATCGGCAGTGACACTATAATTATATGATTCATAGGTCATTTGGTGGTATTTGCGGCGCAGCTCGTCATATTTTTTCTGATTAGACATCAGCAAGTAGGATTTTTTTTGTAAATTTGCAAATGATTTGCAAAGATACGAAATTATTTCGCAATGCGCGTCACTGTTCATGAAAAAATACTCACAACCGCCTGTTTGCTGCTGGCACTGAACTCTTTGTGCGTACAATCACAGATCGTTGCCGACACCACTCATCGACGCGTGCAGACATGTTTTGTGAGCCAATATGGCACCGGCTATGCCACCTTTGTAGACCATGGAACCTCCCCCCTGCCCTACCAAGGCCTCACTCTGCGTATGTCTACAGGTCTTGAAGTGCGGTGGAAATCATGGCTTCTCGAGGTTGGCACAGATATTTCCGGAGCCATATATAGCCGTGCTACAGCCAAAAAACCATCAATCAGTGCTTATGGCGGTATGCTGAACATAGAAGTAGGCGGTTTGCACTGTCTTGCCAAACACGGCAGATGGCAACTATGGGCAGGAGTTGCCGTGGCCGACATGGCTGAGATGAGATACAACTCCAGCCTTAACAACTCATCAAATACAACCGACAACTTCCTTATACCACAACTACGTGGCCGAGCCGAATACAAAATACAATGCTGGCAGCTTCATACGGCACTTGCAGTAGCGCCAACCGTTTGGGCATACAGGCCCGGTTATGCCTTTATAGAGAACTACAGCAGCGTGAACAGCGAAGTGATTATCCTGGCCAATAATTACCGTTGGTCGGCCACACCGCTGGGATATATCTCCACAAGTCTCGGCGCTACACTCAACATGAAGCATGGCAACAGCCTCGGAATATCATACAAATGGCAGTTGATACACACCGGCAGCAACGACGCACACCGGATGGTACTGGCAGACCATACCTTAGTTATCACCTTTAAATATATAATAGGTTGAACCATGAAACGACTGCTTTACATACTGCCGCTGCTGTTTATCTTCTCAGGATGTGAAAATATACTCATCGACGAGCCCGACACATCACATGAAGCCACCTTTGAATACCTCTGGGAAACCATTGACCGTGAGTACGCCCTGTTTGATGTAAAGAACGTTGACTGGGATTCTGTCTACACGCAATATAGTGCAACCGCGCTTGCTGCGACCAACGAGGCCGATTTTTTCAAACAACTGGCATCGATGCTCAACCTGCTCAACGACGGCCACGTAAACCTCATAAGTTCTTTCGACGTGTCGCGCAGCGAAGAGGTTTTTCTGCAAACCTATGGCCGTCGCAATATAGATTTACCCACTGTGGCTCTGAATTACTTAAGAGCCGACTACCACAGCACCGGAGGGCTCAGCTACAACACTTTGCGCGACGGTCGCGTGCTCTACATACGCTATGCCTCGTTCTCCAGCAGTGTAAGTACGGCCCAGTTGCAAATGGTACTGAAACGTTTTCCAAAAGCCGAGGGCGTGGTGTTCGACGTGCGCCAAAACGGAGGCGGGACCATAAACAACATCTGGCACCTGTTGAGCGTCATGCCGGGGCACGGACAACTGCTATATTCAACCCAAATAAAATCAGGACCCGGCCATAACGACTTTTCAGAACCCGAGAGTGTCATAGCTCCAGAAGCCGAGAATCCTTATAACAAGCCTGTGGTGGTGCTCACCGACCGCGGCTCTTATAGCGCCACTTCATTTTTTGCACTCAGTTGCCGCTCATATCCCAACATTACTATTGTGGGGGACACCACTGGCGGCGGCCTCGGACTGCCCAAAGGCCGCCAGCTACCCAACGGTTGGTATGTGCGCTACAGTGTAACACGCACCTTGGCACCCGACGGCACCAACTACGAAAACGGCGTGCCGCCGCATGAGGTGGTAATCCTTGACCCAACAGAAACAGCCATCGGACGCGACAACGTGATTGAACGCGCCTGCGATATAATTCTTAACCAGCCATGACCATCGACAATTTCCGAATCAGAGCCAGCTACCCGAACTATTTCATGGTATGTCTCTACGCCCGCGAAGGACGCGAGATTTTCAACCACGACAGCGAGGATCCTGCCAACCAGTTGGAAGGTAACAAGCCCGGTACCATAATATACACCCTGGCCGAGCAACCTGGATGTAAATTCGAGTTCCCACCCAGATGGTACGATATGTACTGTATGCTGAAACAGAGCAGGAAAGAGCAGCGCGAGTTTCTGGAACTACTGCTTACCGAGCGCTATGGCGATGCAGGCTACAACGACGGCTCAAAACACCAACCTCAACGCATTGAACGGCTGGAACAGATACGCAACGATTTCTGGCACTCGTGCCAACGCTTTGTGGCAGAGCACCCATTGACCGATAGTAACGAACTGATAAACACCCTCTCTACCGGCGATTTTACCGACGAAGCCATCAGTTACAAGGGGCGTATGCTTATGGACCTGACCCGCAACTGCTATCCTGTGCCCGATTTTTGCATACTCACAGCGGCTGCTTTCGGCCAAACCGAGCAACTGCCGCAGCTGCTCAATACCGCCATTGACAATCTCGAGACCATGACAGGCTGCCACCTGGGCGACGACCACAACCCATTGGTGTTCGCAATACGGTGCGCCATGCCGCAATACATTCCCGGCCTCATGCCCACCATACTCAATGTAGGCGTTACTTACAAAGCCTACGAGGGCCTGCGCCACTCACACCGCGAGGCTATGGCCAACCGCGTTTTCATGAGCACCCTGCACACACTTGGCGAGATGCTTGGCATCGAGCACCGCTACCAAACCTCCGACATATCGCTCACCGCCGATATGCAACGCAAGCGCATCCAGTTGCTCACCGCCGCAATAGAGAGCACAGCCCATGATGGCCACCGTCTTCTCACCGATGCCCGCTACCAAGCCCTACGCCTGCTCACCTATGTGCGCAGCTTCTACGGCCAGAACCAGGACCTTATTCTGACGTTCATGCAAGGCAGGGAGGCCCAGCCGTCGTTCATATTGCAACGCATGGTGTGGACCATAGGCAACAACGAGTCGTACCCTGGCGTGCTCTACAGTCGCCACAGCCGCACCGGCAAAGGCAAACAGATTGAGAGCTACCGCAACATTTTCGGCGAGGAGATTATGACCGGCGATGTCTCATCCAACGACCTGTCGTACCAGAACCGCAACGAGATTAGAACAACATTCCCTGCCGTGTACCACTTCGACCCGTTGCTCAAAAAATTAGAGAGCCGCTACAAATCGCCGGTGACAATAGAATTCGCCGTCGAGTCGCTCCCCCGCAAGCTCAGTCTTTTCTCGGTTCTACAACTCAATATGTCTGAGATGACTGGCCGCGCAGCCCTCCTTTCGGCCATCGATATGGCCAACGAGGGCACCATCAGCGAGAGCCAAGTTCCGGCAATTATTAAACCCTACCACTTACGACAGATTATTTCGGCTTCGATAGACGACTCGTCGGTGAACCACCTGCAATGCTTTGGACGCGGACTGAGTGTGCTGCCCCATACCGCCATCAGCGCCAAGCTCTGCTTCAGCGCCGCCACGGCACGCCGCCTCAAGGCCGAAGGCTCACGGGTGTGCCTGTGCCAGGAACGCTTCATACCCGAAGATACTGTGGTGCTCAACGAGGTCGACGCCATACTGAGCATAGCACCGGCCGCCATACACGTGGTCACAGCCTGCCGCGGCTACGGCATACCGGCATTCATGGACCTGCGCTCATACGGCATGGCCATAGACACCTCAACCCCCGACCGACCTCGGCTCGTCAACAGCGACGGCGACGCCATAGGCGAGTTGGAGTACATCACCTTATCGTCGAAAAGGCAAACCATATACCGCGGCGTGGCAGACTTCAAACCGGCACGCTTCACCAAATATATGGAAAACCAACATGTAGAACTTTCTCCCGACGAGGAGCCCCTGTTCGACGACATGAAACGCGCCTATGAGCACTACCAGCTCATTGTGACTTCGCAGCAAGCTACCGACATAACCGACTTGGCCCGTCGCATACGAATATCGCTGAAAGACCAGCCAGAAACAGCCGTGCGCGTAGCCAACAATTGGTACTCGCTACACGCCGACCTGTATGTAGACCAGTTGCTGCAAAGCCGTATGGGCGACCACAACGACCAGTCGCGCCTGTTCAACCTGCTCTCAACCACACACAAGACCGATTTCTTCCGCCGCGCCCAAGCTGTGTGCACCCAACGCAATATCAGCGGCCTCACGGCAGGCGCCTTCATGCTGGGGCGCTTCGTGTCGAGACCTTTGCCCCTGAAACTGTGGAACACCGTGAGCGATGCCGTGGTAGCCTTCATGCTCAACGAATATGTGCTGTATGAGAAATACCTCTATGTGCTACAGGAGGTTGGCGAGATACGTCTGGCCCGGGCACACTCGCGCATACAGACCGAGAACTTCGCCCAGATGCAGATAGACAACTTCAACCTCAACACCTTCATACCACTGCTGTACTCGCAACACCACTGGCCGTCGGTGGCGGCAGAGCTTGACAAGATAGAGCACCAGGAAAACACCCACCTGCTGGTGGAGAAGCTTTCGCAACCTGTCGAAAAAATCTTCGACCTCAGCAAGCCCTACAAGCGTATCGAGGTTGAGCAGACACTCGAAAAATATCGCAACTGACCAGAACCTTTACGGATTTTACCAACCATCTGAAAATCAAATAGTTGACAATTATTATATAACATACTGACAATCAGGGCGTTAAATGGGTTAGGTTCGGGTTAAGGTCGGGTCAACATCGGGTAGGGTTCGGACACCGCCTGCCAGCTCCCGAACAAATAGCGGCCAGACTCCGATGAAATACACTTTTCATCCTGGTTTTACGCAAGTTACACATATACTAATAAACAACGGAGGGCTACCTGCAACAGGAGCCCTCCGAAAGTTTATAAAAACCTTTGAAGGTTACTTGATTCTCATCTTGTAGAACGAGCGGTAGACGAATATCAAAGCCACCACAAGCAGCACCAAGCCCACCCAAGGGGCTATGTGGCGGAAGCCTGCGCTGATGGCAATCTCCATGGCAAGCACTCCAAAGAGGGTGGTAAACTTGATGATGGGGTTCAGGGCCACGCTGGAGGTGTCTTTGAACGGGTCGCCCACGGTGTCGCCCACCACACTGGCATCGTGCAGGGAGGTACCTTTGGCCTTCATATCGACCTCGACGACCTTCTTGGCGTTATCCCAAGCGCCACCGGCATTGGCCATGAAAACGGCCTGGAAAAGACCAAACACAGCAATGGAGATGAGGTAACTGATGAAGAGGCACACGGCATTTTGGCCACCGATGCTCTCGGGACTCGAGAGGCATGCAAATGCCAGCGCGAAACAGAAGATGGCGATGAAGATGTTGATCATGCCTTTCTGAGCATAGTTGGTGCAAATCTTGACCACTTCCTGGCTCTTCTCGATGTCGGCCTTCTTGGGTGCATTGGGGTCGAGTTTGATGTTATCCTTGATAAACTCTACTGCACGGTTGGCGCCGGTAGTTACAGCCTGCATAGAGGCTCCGGTGAACCAGAATATTACGCAGCCGCCAAGGATGAAGCCTAACAGCGAATAGGGGTTGAGCAGGTTGAGAATTTGTGCCGGCTCAATGCCGAGGGTCTTCTGAATGAGGAGAATAAGGCTGAAAATCATGGTTGTTGCACCCACCACGGCAGTACCGATAAGCACGGGTTTTGCGGTAGCTTTGAAGGTGTTGCCGGCTCCGTCGTTGGCCTCAAGGTAGTATTTGGCTTTCTCAAAATCGGGCTTGAAGCCGAATTCGTCTTCAACCTCTTTGGTTGTCTTCTCGATGTCGTCCTCGATAAGCGAGAGCTCGTAGACGCTCTGGGCGTTGTCGGTCACTGGGCCATAGCTGTCGACGGCAATGGTCACTGGGCCCATGCCGAGCATACCGAAGGCCACCAGACCGAATGCAAAGATGCTGTAGTAGTCGCCAAAAATAGCTCCCAAGCCAAAAGCCGAAGAGGCCAGATAGGCCACAATCATGAGCACGAAGAAGACCAAACCGGTCCAGAAAGCACCCATGTTGCCGGCTACCAAGCCGCTAAGGATGTTGAGCGATGCACCGCCCTGCTCGGAAGCGCGAACAACTTCCTGCACATGTTTCGACGTGGGTGAGGTAAACAACTTGGTGAATTCGGGTATCAAGGCGGCTCCCAGAGTGCCACAGCTGATGATAATGCTCAGAGCCAGCCACCAGTTATTGCCGAGGCCACCAAGGATGAAGTAGGAAGCGCAGAAAGTGGCGATGATGCTCAGAATGGAGGTAATCCATACCAACGAGGTGAGGGGTTGCTCGAAATTGATGTCGTCGGCTTTGTTGTACTTGGCCTTGGCAATGGCACCGTTGATGTAATAAGACAATACCGAAGCCAAAATGCCGAGTATACGCATGACAAAAATCCATACCAGCAGCTTGACCTGCATATCCATCTCGGGGACAGCCAGCAGGATGAAACTCACAAGTGCCACGCCAGTGACGCCGTAGGTCTCGAAACCGTCGGCAGTGGGTCCGATAGAGTCGCCTGCATTGTCACCAGTGCAGTCGGCAATAACGCCCGGGTTGCGGGGGTCGTCCTCACCAATCTTGAAGACCACTTTCATCAGGTCGCTTCCGATGTCGGCAATCTTGGTGAAGATACCACCGGCAATACGCAGAGCGCTGGCGCCAAGGCTCTCGCCAATGGCAAAGCCGATGAAGCAACTGCCGGCCAGGTGCTCGGGCATGAAGAGCAGTATGGTCAACATTAGCACCAACTCAACGCAGATGAGCACAATGCCAATGCTCATACCGGCGCGAAGAGGTATGTTGAGCAAATCGAGAGGTCTGCGGCGCAAGCTGGCAAAAGCCATACGGGCATTGGCAAGTGTGTTCATTCTCACGCCAAACCATGCCACTCCGTAGGAACCGAGAATGCCGATAACCGTCCAAGCCAATATAAGCAGAACGGCACCGCCGCTCATTTTGCTCAATACCCCAAAATAGAGGGCTATTGCGGCTCCTATAAAAACAAAAAGTAATACCAAGAACTTGCCCTGCTGTTTAAGGTATGTAGAGCACGTCTTGAAGATAACGTTACCGATTTCGAGCATAGACTTGTGCGCCCTGAGCTTGCGTACCTTACTGAACTGCCAAAAACCAAAGAGCAAACCCAGCACAACCACCAAGAAGCCCCAATAAAGGATTTTGGAGTCGGCAGCCGCGGCAAAACCGTCGGGCATAACCAAGTCAGCCTCGCTCGCAAACGAGAATAGGGGTAGCATTGTTGCGGCGAGAATTGTTGCTAATCTTTTCATACAGTGATTTTTAATGTTAGTTAATACATTCTATGTAGAATGCAAATTTAACATTTTTTTTAGTTTTTGCAAAAAAAAACTTATGTTTTCTACTGAAAAAAATTGAATATCGCCTCGCCTTTGACCTTGCCGACAGCCTGTTGCAGATCGGCGAGAGTGAGGTTTCGAATCTGCTTGACAGAGCCGAAGCGTAGCAGCAAGTCGCGGGCTGTTTTTTCACCTATGCCAGGAATATCGGTTAGTTGCGTGCGGAAAGTACCTCGGCTGCGTTTGTCTTTGTGGAATGTGATGGCAAAACGGTGCACCTCGTTTTGTATCTGTTCCAATAGATGGAAAAGCGGGTCGGTAGGTTTCATGCCCACCACGGCCGGCGGAAAGCCATAGAGCAGTTCAGAGGTACGGTGGCGGTCGTCTTTGGCCAAACCGGCAATAGGTATCTGCAAATGCAGCTCGTCCTGAATCACCTGGCGGGCCACCTCCATCTGGCCACGGCCGCCGTCAACAATAAGTAGGTCGGGCATGGGTTTACCATCGTCGGCCAGACGTTTATAGCGTCGGTATATAACCTCGGCCATGGAGGCGTAGTCGTCGGGACCTTCAACGGTCTTTATGTTGAATTTGCGATATTCAGAGCGATTTGGCTTACCGTTAGTGAAACGCACCATGGCCGCAACCGGATAGGCACCTTGGGTGTTTGAATTGTCGAAACTCTCTATATTTACCGGCAGCGTAGGCAGGTTGAGTGTGTGCTGAATGCGTTCCAGAAGGTGCTCGTTGCGGCGCGAGAACGTTCCTTCGTCGGGATTCACCAAAGCACGCTGGTGACGGCATTGTTGGGCATATGCAGCCACATTGCGCAATGAAAGGTCGAGCAGTTTGCGGCGGTCGCCCTTGGGATTGACATTTTGGCGTATGTATTCATCGGGTATATCGTCCACCTTAATAGGTAGCACGGCCTCCTGTGCGGTACTTTGAGTCTGTTCGTGCAAGGCTGGAACTATTGTGGCCAAGATCTCGGCATCGCCTTCGTCAAGTTGTTTCTTTATTTCTGACGAGAAACTGTAGATTATGCTGCCGTTCTTGATTCTCATCATATTCACGTAGGCATACTTGTCATCGGATAGTATATTGAACACATCTACATCGCGAACATTGGCATCAACCACCGTCGAGCGACTCTGGTACTCCTCGAGTAGGTGGACCTTGCGTTTCAAGGCATCGGCTTCCTCAAAACGCAACTCGTTGGCCAATGTCAACATTCGACTCTTCATTTCATCCAATATCTCGCCAAAATCGCCCTTAAGTATACGCCTGATATTCTCAATTGTTGCCATATAGTCGTCATGGCTTTGCAATCCGACACATGGAGCCTGGCACAGACCTATCTGGTGTTTCATACATGGACGGTCGGCAGGATGAGAACCGTCGACCTTGAGGTTTCGCTCGCAAGTACGATAGGTAAAGAGTTGGCGTATAATATCTTGCAACTCGCGGAGTATCCGCTGATTAGGATACGGCCCAAAAAACTGCCCCTTGATATGATGATTGCGCGTAAAGAGCAACCGTGGATAGTCTTCAGCCGTAATGCATAGGTATGGGTAGGACTTGTCGTCCTTGAGCATACTGTTGTAGCGCGGCTTGTATCGCTTTATGAGGTTGTTCTCAAGTAACAGGGCATCGACTTCAGTTGCCACCACGGTAATGCGTATATCGTAGATATTGCGTACCAACATCTTGATTTTTGCACTCTTGTCATCGTAATGGTTAAAGTATGAGCTAACCCTGCGCTGTAGGTTCCGAGCCTTGCCAACATAAATCACCCTACCGGACTCATCCAAGTGTTGGTACACACCTGGCGTTTCTGGTATGGTCTTAAGCCGCATAACAATGCGGTCAATATTTTTATTGATACTGCTATCTATCACTTGGGAAAGTTCAGTTCAGCTTTCTCAATACGCAACCCGGCTGAAACTATGCCGTATAGGTCATAGTGACTTGTGGCTTGGCCTATAACCACCTCATGAGTGCCTTTGGTATTGAAAAAGAAATACTGGCGCACACGCTGGCTTACGTGCAAGTTGCCACCTTCGAAAGTACCTTGCCAACGACCGTTGTCACGCACGCGCACGTAACCGTAAAACATACGGTTAGAGCCGTCTGGTCCGTTGATGTTTATTGTTAGCGGCAGAAGATTCTCGCAAAAAAAAGCGGTATCTATAACAAGGTCCATATAGAGGTGATAACAATCGTCTATGTTGCGTATCGGCACCTCAAAGCTCTCCGTGCTGAAACGTTGCCAGTTGTTATTGGCAAAAGTACGTTGCTCGTCAAATACGTTTTTCTTACCACATGAGGCAAAAATGAGGACACATATTGACAGAATGATTATGCGTTTCATCTTGTTTCTATTAGTTTCTGTATTATTTGAACTGCATTGGTTGCCGCACCTTTGCGCAGGTTATCGGCCACAACCCATAGATTGAGGCTACACGGTTGCGACGGGTCTCGACGCACACGGCCTACAAAAACTTCGTCACGGTTGTGAACCGTAATAGGCATTGGGTAGATGTTGTCGGCAGGTTCATCGTAGAGTACCACTCCCGGGGTGGCCGATAGAATGGCCCTCACCTCATCAATGTCATAATCTTGGCACAATTCGAGGTTGACAGACTCGCTGTGACCACCCACCACCGGTACACGTGCCACTGTGGCGCTAATAGCAATGGTATTGTCTCTTAATATCTTGCGCGTCTCGTCAACCAGTTTTTGCTCCTCTGTCGTATATCCATCTGGCAGCCAGTCGCCTCCATGAGGGAAGAGATTACGGTGTATGGGGTATGGATAGGCTTTTTCAGCTGGCAATCCTTGTTCCTCTGCTTCGAGTTGTCGCACGGCTTTCATGCCAGTGCCCGTGACGCTCTGATAGGTTGATACAACAATACGACGAATACCATAGCGACGGTGCAGGCCGGAAATTGCCAGAACCATCTGTATAGTTGAGCAATTGGGATTGGCTATTATGCGGTCGGCAGGGCTGATGACATCGAAGTTAATCTCCGGTACCACGAGTGGTATTGCTGGGTCTTTGCGCCATGCCGAAGAGTTGTCTACAACAGTGGTTCCCACAGAGGCAAAAAGAGGCGCATACTGACGTGACGGGCCTGCTCCAGCCGAGAATATTGCATATGATGGACGGGCTGCTACAGCTTCATACACAGATATGACTTTAATTTTGCGACCTGCGAACTCCACTTCTTTGCCGACCGACTTCTGTGATGCAGCCGGTAATATTTCGGCCTCGGCAAAACCGCGCTCTTCTAACACTTTAAGCATTACGCTTCCTACTAAGCCTGTGGCTCCTACTACGGCTATCTTCATAACAAATATTGATAATTAGTTTTTGGCGCGAAAATGCAATTTGATTGGCACACCATGGAAATCCCACATCTCGCGCATTCGGTTCTCAACATAGCGGCGATACGGGTCGCGGATATACTGCGGTAGATTGCAGAAGAAGACGAATTGCGGATAGGCTGTGGGCAGCTGTGTTATATATTTTATCTTTATCCACTTGCCCTTGACCGACGGCGGTGGGTTCTGCTCCTTGACTATAGGTAACAAACGGTCGTTGAGTTCTGAGGTAGATATGCGGCGACTCCGAGCCTCATACACCTGCTTTGCGGTCTCAAGCACTTTATATATACGCTGTTTGTTTATAACACTGGTAAAGATTATGGGCACATCGTCAAACGGTGCAATACGCTCACGTATAAGCTCCTCGAACTGGCGATGGGTGTTTGTATCCTTCTCTATCAGGTCCCACTTGTTCACCACCAGCACCACTCCTTTGTTGTTGCGCTGAATTAAGGAAAATATGTTGAGGTCTTGCTGTTCTAAGCCCTGAGAAGCATCGAGCATTAGAATGCATACATCGCTTGACTCAATGGCACGCACAGAGCGCATTACCGAGTAGAACTCCAAATCCTCAGACACTTTTTGCTTGCGGCGAAGACCTGCGGTATCAACGAAATTGAAGTCGAAACCGAACATATTGTAATGCGAATAGACACTGTCGCGAGTGGTGCCGGCTATGGGTGTCACTATATTGCGCTGTTGACCAGTAATTGCATTGATGAATGAACTTTTACCCACATTGGGTCTTCCCACGACCGTAACCCGAGGCAAACCCGATGTTAAGTCCTCTTCACCGTCACTAAAATCAGCCACCACTGCATCGAGCAAATCGCCGGTACCGCTGCCGCTAATACCCGCTATTGGATAAGGCTCGCCAAGTCCCAAACTGAAAAATTCGCCCAGATTGTCCATCTCCTTGGCATTGTCGACTTTGTTGGCTACTAGAAAAACCTTCTTGGTGCAGCGACGCAGCATATCAGCCACGTCTTCATCCATCGGAGTGAGCCCTTCGCGTGCGTCAACAAGGAAAAGGATAGCATCGGCCTCGTCAATAGCGAGTTTAACCTGTTTGCGTATCTCGGTCTCAAAAGCGTCATCTCCGCCAATCACGTAACCACCAGTATCGATTACTGAGAATAGTTTGCCATTCCAGTCAGAGTGGCCATACTGACGGTCACGCGTTACACCGGCAGTCTGGTCAACAATGGCATCGCGTGATTCGGTAAGGCGATTGAATAGTGTTGACTTGCCAACGTTTGGGCGTCCTACTATTGCCAAAAGGTTCATCTGTGTGTTATATTGTCTTGGTTTTTATCAGTGGCTGAAGCAGTTACTCCGCTAATAAGCGGTGTAGCTGCTTCAGTGGTTGATTATTGCTTAAATTGAGCTACAACATTCTGCGCCGGCCACCGTTGCCAAGGAGCAGGTTGAAACCGAACTTGAAATTGAGTGCCTTGGCTTCGAGCAAATACATACTGGAAACGTAGTCAACCATAAGGTATACCTGCGCTGCTGAGAGCGGAGATATGATGACGCCTGCGCCGGGGTTGAGTGGGTCAATTTTGTCGCCATCAAATACTACTGACGAGCCAACAATCAACTCAAGCCAATTGAAGAGGTTGACGCCACCAGTGAGTGTCATATTGTAACGGAATGTATTCTTTGACTTGATGTCTAAGCCATAATTATCTAAGTCATATAGATTGTTGGCACTTTTCTTGGTAAGCAGACCGCGGTCGAACTGACCATGGAACAGCAGACCCACACGTGCCATGGTGCCGAGGCTTACAGAAGCACCAATATTCATCTTTGTAGGTATGCTATAATAGTATTCGCCACCTTCTACAATTGAATCAGGTGCCAACCCGCTGAAGAGTTCTGCATAGCCGTCGAACAAAGAATCGGTTTTGATGTCGCCTCCACTCATTAACTGATCTATCTCGAAACCATTGAACACAGTGTCAATTACGCCTCCCTTGGGCAATAGGCTATAAACATTGTTGTGCCAATGAATACCAGTGCTTAGATCAAGTAGCGCGGCAGAGATAGCAACGGGACCCAACTGATACTTGGCACCTATATCAAAGCCAACACCAATATTATTCTTGGTGGGATCCAAGAAACCCTTTATTATTGACTTAATATTACCGCTGAAATTGAAGTCGGGCGTAGGCATGCCATCCTCACCTTTCTTGAAGGCTATGGCCGAGGCCATCTGAACCTGGTAGAATGCCTGCATATGCAAACTCTCGAAATTGTCGTCTGTTTCAAGCGTTATTTTGGTGTTATCAAGAGAAAGATTCAGCAAGCCATAATAGAGTTTAGCGCGTGCGCCAACAGTGAGGTTGATAACAGGTATACGGAAACCCATGCCCGCACTGGCCTCCAAGTATAATTGCATACCGAACAGGTCACCACTCAAAATCTCTACATTGCGGCCATTGCCATTCTCGTCAAGGTTTCCGTTGAGAAGGAAGTCTATCGTAGAGATAGGCAAACCTATAGAGAAATTGGACTTGAAACGCATATTGGCAGTAAGAAATACATTTCCTAAACGCAGGCCACCACCAATCAGATCGAGGTCGAAACCAAGTCTTATCTGATTATTGCGTTTTAGGCCGCTTATTAGTTGATTGATATCAATGTATGTTATAGCTGTGCCATCCGTTGTGTCTACACGTATCATATCGCCGATTGCCACAGGGCTGCCAAAACGTAAATTGGACAGACCTGGCAGCGTAAGATACAGAGTATTGCTCGCTGGGAAAAAAGCAGGGTTGAGCTCGTTGATTTGCGGTGCTCTGAAAGCATGGTAGAAGAGATTGTTCTCCTCGTTGTAGCTTTGAGCTGAGGCACTGCCAAGCAATGTTATGGCAAGAAACGAAATTGCTATGCGATTTAATATATGTCTCATGGTAGTGTCCTCCTCGATTTATTTCAGGTTAACATCAGGTATTGGTAAAGTATCGACAAGAGGCATATCAAACGTTACGTTTGTGCGCAACTTAACATAAGCCCGTACACCCATGTAGTCGGTTCTACGCACAGCCACATGCTGTTTCTGCGATGTAGCAATTCTCACCTTGAGCTTGATTTTTGTAGCACTTGGGAGTTTGTTCAATGTAGCAGTGTCGGTAATACCTATCATCAATGGCAACTGTGCGGGGTCAGGGCCATCTGAAATGTTGGTGCCATACTCGTCAGACCATTTTGTCTTGGCACCAAGCACATCACACGACTGAGAAAGTATCTCATTGTCATTGCTGTCAACCATCAAGACATCCACTTTTAAATTTAGAGGTATATTGTTTTGGAACAGCAAATTGACACTGGCCTCGTTGATTGTAAGGTCGAGACCCATTTTAACTCTCTCGTTGAGGGCATCAATTATTGAGTCGAATTTGAACGAACTCAAACCGTTCTCACCCAATGATATTTCCGTTTCATACGGGAATTTCTGGATTTGTAGTTTGAATGGGAACACCACGCCAACCTTGGCTTTATAGTCTATCGAGGCCATCTGCAGACTGTCAAGAAGGTCCTCGAAACCGAGTTCCATCACGTTGCCAGCCACAAGGCCGCTAAGAATTGTCAGGCGCATACGCACTTTAACGGTGAGGTGCTTTGGTAGGTCTGATATTAATTGAGCAATATTGAGGGCTGTGTCAATTTCGTTACCCTCAAGAATGGCCTTGTTGTCAATGAGGCGCAGGGAGCTTAGTTCATCGAATTTCTTGGGATTGCCATTATTGTCTATGTAGTCTATCGTCAGACTGTCAATCGTAATCTTTACATTATCGGCAATTGTATCGTTAATATTTAGTTCCTTGCCAATAAAGTAAAGATACAAACCCAAGCGGATAGAGTCGATATTGATATCCACAGAGTCGAGATTGATTGGCAGGCTGGAGAAAACATCCACATCCTGGTCATAGAGCGTAAACACCGTGTCGCGATATGACAACGTATCAACCTCTGACGGGTCTTTGAAACGCCATGGGCGGACAGCGTTCCTTGGCGAATAGAATTTCTTCTTAGCGCCGTCGCCGCGGGTAATCGACCCTGAGTCGGCATACTCATATTTTATAGTCAACACATCTGTCGTGGAGTCTAAGTAGCCTGTATAATCGCTGCTGAGCATACCAAGCAACTGATTCAACTCAACGCTGCCATAGGCCACAGGGACACCTAATTGCGGGTTGAATGAGCCCGAAACGTGTATCGGGTTCCTCAACAGATCAAGGTCTCCATCGCGAAAACACGATGAGAAACATAGCGCTGCAATTACGGCAACAAGTAATAAATTTTTTCTCATAATCGTGAGTGTTAAAATTTCTGCAAAGGTACGAAACTTTTCTGTAATAACCAAAAATAATTGTTAAGTTCTTATTTTGATACTTCTATTACGCACTGGCATTCAATCCTCTATCTATTTCTTAGCGGCACCTTGACATGGCGTAAATCAAGGGCGTTCATGGCATTGCTACGCAACCCATCGGTGCCTGGATGAGTGAAATGGAGTATTTGGTCATAATATAGCACCACAACTGGAGCTTGGGCAATGACGAGGCTGTCCATCTCGCGATACATCTTGGTCCTCGTGGTAACGTCAGGCTCGGCTTTTGCCTTGTTGTAGAGCCGGTTAAACTCGGCCGACTTGAAATGAGTATAGTTTGGACCGTTGGGACAGAAATTGGCACTGTTGAACAACGATAGGTAGTTTTCGGCGTCGGGATAGTCAGCAATCCACGAGCCTCTAAACCACTCCAACTTATTCTGCGCCATCATCTCGCGCATGGCGGCAGGCGGATTGACATCGATTTTAACCTCGATACCAATCAGGCCGAGCTGCTGCTGGATATATTTGCACAAGTCGAGGTAGCTTGCCGGTGTTGCGAGTTTGAGCTCAGGTAAACCCTTGCCATCAGGATAGCCTGCTTCGGCCAACAGCTTTGCCGCCTTGGCAGGATTGTATTCGAATCCCTTTACCCCACTGCCAGGCAAGCCAACGGGCACCATACCATACAGGCCAGGCTGGCCTATATTATTGCGCAGATACTTCATCATCTTCACGCGGTCGAAACCATAGTTTATGGCTTGCCGCACACGCCGGTCTGCCAATGGCGAATTGGCATCGGACATATTGAAACCGAGATATTCGGTGTTAAGAAACGGGGTTGAAACCATGACCACCTTGTCGCGGTACTTGGCGTTGAGTTCACCCGTAGGGGTGAGCAGCTCGTCTTTGTAACTGGCGTCGAGAGAGTTCATAAAATCTAGGTTCCCTTTGATAAACTCAAGGAAGGCGGTCTGCTTGTCAACTATAAAAGTCACCGCAACAGCGTCAAGATACGGCAGACGCTGTCCAGCACTGTCACATTGATAATAGTTGTCGTTGCGGCGGAGCACAAGTTTGACGCCCTCTTTCCACAACTGCAGCTTGAACGGGCCCGTACCACATGGATGGCGGCGATAGTCGGCCCCGTAGTGCTCAACCACCTCGTGAGGAACCACGCTGCAGTACTGCATACCGAGCATACTGAGGAATGGCGCGAAAGGACGGCGCAATCTGATGAGCAACGTGCTGTCGTCTATCGCCTCGAAGCCATTTTCGGCCACCTCGCTAAATATCCAAAGTCCCGGCGACGCCACGGCGGGGTCGAGTATGCGGTTGAAACTGTATACGAAGTCCTGAGCCACCACTGTGCGCGTGGAGTCGGGTGTGCCAAACAGCGGACTTGGATGGAATTGCACATCGGTGCGCAGATGGAAGCGGTATTGCAACCCGTCCGGAGAAATGTCCCAACTGCGCGCTATGGCCGGGCAGACCTCAAGATTGCTGTCGAGTTCCACAAGGCCGTCGTATAGCTGACTACAAGCCCAGTTGAGCGACTGGTCCTTTGAGAAAGCGGGGTCCAACGTGGTTATGCCGGCCGACTCGTTATAGCGGAAAATCATGCGCCCGCGGTTGTCGGGCACATTGCAGCCCACTGCCAGCAGAAGCGACAGCTGCAAAATCGACACTATGCGCAATATACGTGACATACACCGTTATTAACGGCAAAAAGCACATTATATTGTGCCGCGAGGTCAAAAAACATTTGCCGCATTGCAAAAAAATATGTAAATTTGCATTTTTGAACCACGGTGCGGCCGATGCCGCAACGGTGGTGTAAATGCTTGAATATGTCAGACATTATAAACATATTGCCCGACAGCGTGGCCAACCAAATTGCCGCCGGCGAGGTAGTCGACAGACCTGCCTCGGCCGTGAAGGAGCTCTTGGAGAATGCCATGGACGCCGGTGCCACCGAAATCCAACTCATCGTGAAGGACGCCGGCCGCACCCTTATCCAGGTTATCGACAACGGCTGCGGAATGTCCGACACCGACGCCAGCCTCTGTTTCGAGCGCCACGCCACCTCGAAAATCAAGCAGGCCGCCGACCTCTTCGACATACACACCATGGGCTTCCGCGGCGAGGCTCTGGCTTCCATTGCCGCCATTGCCCAGGTGGAGCTCCGCACGCGCCTACACGACGCCGAGTTGGGCACCGAGATTGTCATCGAGGGCTCTACCATACAGTCGCAACATCCCGTACAGTGCCCCTCGGGCACCTCGATAGCGGTCAAGAACCTCTTCTTCAACGTGCCGGCCCGGCGCAACTTCCTCAAAAAAGATGCCGTCGAGCTGAGTCATATTGAGGAGACATTGCGACGCATAGCATTGATTCATAGTGATATCGCCTTTACTTTCTACCACAACGGACGTATGCTCTACGACCTGCGGGCCGGCAACATGGCACAACGCATTGCACAGGTCTTCTCGCCTGCCTACAAGGAGCGTCTCTATGCCATCGATGAGAGCTGCGACGTGGTGACAATCAAAGGCTACATAGGCAAAGCCGAGTACGCCCGCAAGACCCGCGGCGAGCAATACCTCTTTGTCAACGGTCGCTTCATCAAACACCCCTCGCTCAGCACCGCCATCGAGCGCGCCTACGCCGATATGCTGCCCGAGCGCACCTATCCAAGCTATTTCGTGGGGCTTACCGTCGATCCCTCGCGTATCGATATTAATATACACCCCACCAAGACCGAGGTCAAGTTCATCGACGAGCAGACCATCTTCGCCATGTTGCGCGCCACCGCCAAGAAGGCGTTGGGACAGTTCGTGCTGGCCTCGGAATTCGAGTTCAACCCCTCGACCGAAATCGATTTCAGCCCCGCCCCCAAGGGCTATATACCCGCCGAGCCTACCATCAGCTACAACCACACCTACAACCCCTTTGGCTCGCCATCGGCACAGCGCCGCGAGGCCGCCTCGCGGTGGGTCGATTTCTTTGACCAAAAAGCCACCGCCGCCAGCACAGCACCGTCCGCCGGTGCAGCCGCCACGCCCGACCCCTCACCCACCCTGCCGCTGCAGCAGGCCGAACCAGAGGGCATGGCACAGGCTTGTATGCAGGTGCAGGAGCGCTACATAGTGAGCTCGGTGTCGTCGGGCATTGTGCTCATCGACCAGCAGCGGGCCCACGAGCGCATAATCTACGACCGCCTCATGGCACGCGGTGCCGCCGCCGAAAGCCCCCAGCAGCTGCTCTTCCCGGTCAACTGCTCTTTCTCGCCGGCCGACGCCGAAATAGTCTCCGACCTGATGCCCGACATCAAGGCGCGCGGCTTCGACATAGCCCCTCTTGGACAGAATACCTTCGTGGTGACGGCCACACCCACCGCGCTGGCCGACTGCGACCTGCAGCAGCTGCTCGACCGCATTGTGGCCGACTACAAGAACTCCATGCTGCAAAAATTTGCCGACCGCAACCAGTGCCTCGCCCTCTCCCTGGCACGCCAGATGGCGGTGCGCCCGGGCAAACGCTTGGAGCAGGCCGAGATGCAGCAGATGGTGGCCGACCTCTTCAGTTCGCCCATGCCCGACCGCGCTCCCGACGGACGCAAAACTTTCGTAATCATCGACCCCGATAGCATTCTTCAATAAACAACCACATGGACCAATACTCACCACAAGGATTCCGGATGTTGACGCCGGCAGTCAAGCACCTGCTCATCATCAACACCATTATGTACTTGGCAATCGTGGCGTTGGAGCGCCGCGGCCTCTTCGGCATCACCAACGCGCTGGCACTGTGGTCGTTTGGCAGCGGCAATTTCCGCGTGTGGCAGCTAGTAACCTATATGTTCATGCACGCCAACCTAAGCCACCTCTTCTTCAATATGTTCGCGCTGTGGATGTTCGGCTACGTGCTTGAAAACTACTGGGGCACACGGCGTTTTGTTTTCTATTACATGGTGTGCGGCCTCGGGGCTGGACTGGTCAACGCCCTCATCCCTGGCGGTCTCACTGTGGGAGCCTCGGGAGCCGTGTACGGACTGCTGCTGGCATTCGGAATGCTATTCCCCAACGAGCGCATATACCTCTACTTCCTCGTTCCCATCAAGGCCAAATGGTTTGTCATAGGCTACGCCGCCATCGAGCTCATCGAGGGCGTCATGGCCACCGGCGACCACGTGGCCCACTTCGCCCACCTGGGCGGCATGGTCTTCGGGCTGCTGCTCATCCTCTACTGGAAGCGCCACCCCTTCGGCCGCTACCGTTAAAAACAGAGGCTTCAAAACGTTAAAATTTAACACTTTAGACTGGCTTCAATCGGTCACGGAACGCCCCGTAACCGCTTGAACATCGGTAATTTGCGGCGCGTTGTCGACCTTGACCCGACCTCAACCCGAACCTAACCTATACTTAGCCTTGGGGTTCAGCGTGTTACAAATGTTAAAAACACCCCGATCCGAATTGTTAAAATTTAACATTCTGTCTCAGAACCCCGGCAGGTCGAGCCAGAGGGTGGGCAGCATGAGCAGGAAACCCACGACGACGAGCAGCACGATAAACTTCCACACCCACGCAAGCCAAGTGCCGTAGGGTATGCGGGCCACACCTAAGCAGCCTATGAGCACGCCGCTGGTGGGGGTAATCATGTTGGTGAAGCCGTCGCCGAATTGGAATGCCAGCACGGTGGTCTGCCGCGACACGTTGATGAGGTCGGCAAACTGCGCCATGATGGGCATGGTGAGGGCTGCCTTGGCCGAGCCCGATGGCATGACGAGGTTGAGCAGCGTCTGGAAGAGGTACATCACGCCAAGCGAGGCCACCTCGCCCGTCTCGGCGAGCGAGCGCGTAAGGCCGTAGAGTATGGTGTCGATAACGCGGCCGTCGCGCAATATGAAGATTATGCCGCTTGCCAAGCCCACCACCAAGGCGGCCGAAAGGATGTCCTTGCAGCCCGAGAGGAAGAGTTTGGCAATCGAGTCGGCCGACTGCCGGTCGATGACACCGGCCACTATGCCCATGGCTAGGAAGAGGGCCGATATTTCGATTATGTACCAGCCCCATGCCAGCACTCCTACCACGAGGGCCACGATGGTAAGCAGGAGCAGCACGAGTATGAGGATGTGGCGGACCGAGAGTTCGGCATTCTGGGTCGAGAGTTGGCGCTCGCGCCAGTAATCGTCCAATTTATACACCGGCGAGCGCTCCGGCTTGGCCTTCACGCGGCGGGCATACCACAGCACAAAGGCTATTCCGATGATTGTCAGCACTATCCAGCAAAAAAAACGATATTCCAACCCCGAGAAGAGCGGAATGCCCGCAATGCCCTGGGCTATGCCTATTGTAAAGGGGTTGAGCATGGCTCCGGCAAAACCCACGTGGGCCGCCACGTAGCACATACAGAGGCCCACAATGGAGTCGTAGCCCATCTGTATGGCCAACGGTATAAACACCACCACGAAGGCGATGGTCTCCTCGCTCATGCCGAAAACTGCCCCGAAAAGGCTGAACATCAACATCACCAGCGTGATGATAATATTCTCGACCCCCAGTTTCTGAATAATCTTGAAGCGGCTCAGGCGGCGTACACGGCGCAGAAAAGCCATCACACCCACGTCGATGGCGTGGCTGTTGTTCAAAATCCAGAAGGCTCCGCCCACCATGAGGATGAAGACGATGATGTCGGCCTTGTTGACAAAGCCGTTGAAGAGGGCGCTGAAAATCTGCCATGTCTGGGGCGCGCTGTCGACACGGTGGTACGAGTCGTTCACCACCACCTCGCGGCCATCGACCTCGTGGCGCATATACTCGCCCGCCGGCACCACCCATGTGAGCACGGCAGCCAGCACAATGAGCGCAAAGACAATGGTAAAGGTGTGTGGTATGCGTTTCATTTTATGTTAGGTTTAAAGGGTGTTGTAGGCGAGCCAGCTGTTGCGGTAACGGGGGTCGGAACTCACCTCTGGGCCAAACCATGACGGCGGCACAAAGCGGTCGGCGACCATGGTGTTGGGGAATTCCACCTCGACAATCTGCAAGCCTTCGTGACGGCCACTGAAGATGTCGAGCTCGGCGGTCAAACCCGTTGTGATGGGCAGGTAGTAGCGCGTCTTGCACACCGTGCGGCCGTCGCACTTGCCAATCAGATCGGCATAGGCCACGGCCGTTAGGCTGAACTCCTCCTCGCGGTTGTGGATGGCCGACGATGAGGCGTTGAGATGCTCCTTGACAGTGAGCACATAGCTGTCGCCGATGCGGCGCACCCTCACCGTGGGCGAGGTGCAAAGATAGCCTTGCTCAATATCCGCATGAGGATACTGAGCAAGGTTTTGGGGCAGTTGCGCCACTTTGAATTTGCGCTCTATCTCCATTAAAGTGCTGCCAAGCAAGCTGTTACATTCTTCTCAATACGGGCTTCGATGTCGGCGCAGTCGTCGGCTTTCTGGAAACGTTCGCCTGTAATATGCTCGTATAGTTCAATATAGCGGTCGGTAATGGAGTTCACTATTTCGTCGGTCATTTCGGGTACCTGCTGACCGGCCTTGCCCTGGAAGCCGTTGGCCATAAGCCATTCGCGAACAAACTCTTTGCTCAGCTGGCGCTGGTGTTCGCCGCGAGCCAGGCGTTCCTCGTAGCCTTCGGCATAGAAGTAGCGGCTGCTGTCGGGGGTATGGATTTCGTCGATGAGGTAGATCTTGCCGTCGCGCTTGCCGAACTCGTACTTTGTGTCCACCAATATCAATCCTTTGGCGGCGGCAATCTCTGTACCACGCTGGAAGAGGGCCAGCGCATACTTCTCCAACTGGTCGTAGTCCTCTTTGGCCACGAGGCCAGTGCTGATAATCTCTTCACGGCTTATGTTCTCGTCATGCCCTTCGTCGGCCTTGGTGGTGGGTGTCACTATGGGCGTTGGGAACTTTTGGTTCTCAACCATACCTTCGGGCAACTGTACACCACAGAGTGTGCGTGCGCCGGCCTTATATTCACGCCAAGCGCTGCCAGCCAGGTAGCCGCGCACAATCATCTCTACACGGAAGCCTTCGCACTTGAGGCCCACGGTGACCATGGGGTCCGGTGTGGCAAGTTTCCAGTTGGGTACTATGTCGGCTGTGGCGTCAAGGAACTTGGCTGCTATCTGGTTCAGAACCTGACCTTTGTAGGGTATGCCCTTGGGCAGCACCACGTCAAAGGCAGATATACGGTCGCTGACAACCATGGCCATGTACTTGTCGTCGATGTTGTAGACATCGCGCACCTTGCCTACATAGAGACTTTTCTGTTTCGGAAAACTGAAGTTTGTTTTTACTACTGCTTTCATATTCTATATATTATTATTCATCAAACTTATTGGCAAAAAAGGTGAAGTTGACTTTACCGTAGTTGCGGTGCTGCCAGAAATGCGGATGCTCCTCGAAAGAGTAGTCACGCGGGTGCTCGAGCACAAAGATGCCATCGTTGGTAAGCAATTGTTTTTCGAACACAATGTCGGGCAGCTTTGGCAAGTCCTCGGCATCGTAGGGAGGGTCGGCAAAGACTATGTCAAACTTCTTATAGGCACGTACCAAGAAATCGAACACATTGGCTCTGACAACGTGCACATTAGTCACGCCAAACTGCTTGGCAGTTGTCTTGATATACTCGGTGCAGGCGTTGTTGATGTCAACTGATGTAACCTCTTTGGCTCCGCGCGACACAAATTCGAGCGATACCGCGCCGGTGCCTGCAAAGAGGTCCATTACGGCACAATCCTCATAATCCACGTAGTTGTTCAAAATATTGAACAGACTCTCACGCGCCATGTCTGTTGTGGGGCGTACCGGCAGATTGTCGGGTGGGTTGAGGCGTCGGCCACGTAATGTTCCAGCAATGATACGCATATAATCAACTGAGTATTAGAGCGTGACGATAGGTGTGAAGATGGCGCAGCTCATCGGTAGAAAGGGTCCATGGGCGGCCGGTATAAAGTGCTACCGAAGCAAAATAGGGCCTAATGGCGGCATAGCTCTCACGGCTCACATCGCCACATAGTAGTAGTCGGAACCGGTCGTTTTCGACGTTAAGGGTCTTGATTATCTCCAGGACATCGAATATAAGGCTTTCGACCCCATCAACCTGCAATGTGCGACCCATAAGGTATCGTCCACCGTTATAAACAGCCACGTCGGCTTTGTCAGTGCGCAAGTGCAGCACGGCCATGCCGTCAGGGCCACAAGCACTGGCCAACGTCTGGTTGGCAAGTTTGGCGTGCTGACAGGTGACAACCAATCCGGGCAAGGCTATCTTGAAAGCGGTAAGAAGGCTGTCGTTGACAGAAAAGACTATGCGTGATTTCAGGTTCGGATTATGTTCGGTATAGACTGCGGCTGCAACCGACGACGGGTCGACCAACGAGAGATACTGGTGCTCCATACCCTGGGTATAAAGTTCCTCTGGCACCCATGCAAAATTGTCGGTCACGGCTACAATCTCGGTCTTTGTCAGATCAAAGATTTTTATACCCAACGACTCGAAATATTGCTTGATGGCGGCAGCTTCGTCGGTGAGAGAGCCCTCGCCTTCGCGTCTGGCTTCGGCAACAGTAAGGAGTTCATTGCCGGATGTGAGAGCAAAAGAAAATCCATTTGGCTTGCGGCAAATGGATAATCTTGTTTCGTTTCCGGTTGCGGTGGCCGCTGCCGAAACTAATGCTTCAGTGCTGTAGGTCATAGCAATTACTCAAAGTTGCCGTCAACGATAGGCTGGGTCATGTCGCCAACTTTCCAACCTATGAACTTCTTGGCATGGTCAAGCTCGGCTATCTTATTAATGACTTGCTGTTTGTCCATGTCAGCCAGAAGATCGTTCATGTCGACGCTGCACATAAATACAGGTACCTGATAACCGCTCTGCTGCACGGTACCAGCCTCAAGTTTGAAATCATACTTTTCTCCCTTGGGATAAGGGACGTAACGCAGGTTGAGGATTTCCTCATCAGTCATCTGGCGTACATGGCCGTTGATGTCGGTGATTGGCAGTTTGCCGTCCTCACGCAACTTGGCTATTGGATTGATAAGGATCTCGCCGCGAGTAACATAGCCCAACTTGATGGCCTCAAGCTCGGAAATCTCGTTGATGTCGACATCGGCAGGAATCTTGTCGTAGTTGATGCTCTTGCTAATGACTTTCATGCTGTCTTCGGTGAGCAGACGGGTGAAGAGGGTGTCGAAACTGCCGGTGTAGCAAGTGTAAGTCACTTTGTAAGCTTCCTCGAGAGTGCGAATAGCTTTGAGCTTTTCGGCGCAAGCCTCGCGACGCTTGTTATACTCGTTCTCGAAACGGACAGGTTTCATAATGCTGTTGTAGAGCACAACTGCAAGGGCAACTATCACAATGCCCAAGCCAATCTGGATAATTGTTTTGCTTTTCATTATTGCTAAATTTTCTTTTTATTTCTATACATTAAATCAATGTGCAAAAATACGAGTTTTTTTTCAAATACTGAACAAAAAACTCATTTTTTTATTTAGAACCATGCCATACACAAACATAACAGCATGAATACCAGAATTTTCACAGTGCTGTCTTTTATACGATTTAATATTTGTCGACAGGTAGACCACTGTTTTTTTAAGGTATGACGGCTCGTTGCAAACAAAAAGCCGAGTGACCTCAGCTTGCACTCTGTGGTCACTCGGTTAATATTGTTTAGGAAGTCTACAGCGAAAGGCCGCCGTCGATGCAAATAACTTGTCCGGTGATATATTCGGACAGGTCACTGGCGAGGAAGAGCGAAGTCTTTGCCACATCGAGTTCTGAACCTCCTCGTTTCATGGGGATTACTTCAGTCCACTGCTTACGCACTTCTTCCGAGAGCTGGCCGGTCATGGCTGTCTCGATATAGCCAGGAGCTATGGCATTGCAGCGTATGTTACGCGAACCCAATTCTTTAGCCAACGATTTGCTGAAACCTATTATACCGGCTTTGGAGGCGGAGTAGTTGCACTGGCCTGCATTGCCGTTGACCCCAACAATAGAACTGGTGTTGACAATGCTGCCCGAGCGTTGGCGTATCATCATTGGCGCAAAAGCCTTGCAATAGTTGAACACCGAGCGCAGATTGACCTCGATGACGAGATCCCAGTCCTTGGGCTGCATACGCAGCAATAAGGTGTCGCGGGTTATGCCGGCGTTGTTCACCAACACATCCAATCGGCCAAAGTCGTTCTTTACACGCTCAGCCACCTGTTCAGCCTCTTCGTACACGGCAGCGTTGGAGGCGTAGAAAGTCGACTTGGGGCTCAGGGCCTGCAATTCGGCAAGTGTTTGTTGACTGGCTTCGTTTTCCTGAAGGTCGGTGAAGATGACCGTGGCACCATGCTCGGCAAAGAGCAAAGCGGTACGTTTGCCAATGCCGCGAGTGGCACCGGTAATAAGGGCTATTTTGTTTTCTAACAGTTTCATTTTATTATGCTTTAGCGTTATCTGTCAATACGAATGTGAGCGAACCTTGACAGCATAGTTTGCCATCAACGGATGCCGTTGCGTCTACAAAGAATATCATACCACGACGGCTGGTTATATGGGCACGCAGCTCCATAATATCACCTGGACGCACAGGTTGGCGGAATCGCACGTTATTTATACCAGTGTAAAGCGGTGTGCGACCCACAAGCTCGTTGCGCACAAGTATGCACGAGGCCTGAGCCATGATCTCACACTGGATGACACCTGGCACAACGGGGTTGCCGGGAAAATGGCCTTGAAGGAAAAACTCGTCGCCACGCACATAGTAGTGCGCCACTGCCTCATCGCCTATCATGTCGACATCGTCGATGAGGAGCATTGGCTCGCGATGGGGCAGGAATGTTTTAATTTCGTCTCTATTCATACTAAAATATTTTTTTCTACGTTATGCTTTACGCAATGCAACACAGGCGTTGTGTCCGCCAAAGCCCAGCGAGTCGCTCACGGCTATGTCGGGCTGCCACTGACGGGCAGTGTTTGGTGTGTAGTCGAGGTCGCAATCGGGATCCGGCTCACGCAGGTTGATGGTGGGCGGGACTATGCCGTTGCGCAAAACCAACGCACTGATTATCAACTCTACGGCTCCAGTAGCACCAAGCATATGACCATGCATCGACTTTGTGGAGCTGATGACAGCACGACGAGCTTCGGTCTCGCCCAAAGCCAGTTTTATGGCCACGGTCTCGCCTCTGTCGTTGAGTGGGGTTCCGGTGCCGTGGGCGTTGATATAAAGGTTCTCACCTGGGCGGAAACCGGCCTCTTCGAGCGAGAGGCGTATTGCCTCGGCAGCTCCCAAGCCGTCTGGACGCGGAGCAGTGTAGTGGTAGGCATCGCAAGTGTTGCCGTAGCCGCACACTTCGGCATAGGTCTTTGCACCACGGCGACGCACCAGCTCTTCACTCTCGAGCACCAACACGCCGGCACCCTCACCCATGGTGAAGCCTTTGCGACGTGCATCAAACGGTATGGAGACCTGGTCGGGTTCGGTGGCCGAAGAGAGGGCCTTGCAGTTCCAAAAGCCGCCAACGGCCATCTCGCATATCGAGGCCTCGGCTCCGCCAGTGATAACGGCATCGGCGCGACCCTCTTTGATGAGGCGATAGGCCTCACCCACAGAGTGGGTGCCGGTAGCACAGGCGGTAACCACGGGCAAGTTGGGACCTTGGGCGTTGTACACTATGGCTACGTTGGCCGAGCCAATGTTGGCAATCATCTCTGGAATGAAGAGGGGCGAGATACGGCGCATACCGTTCTGCATTTTGTTAGTGTGCTGCTCCTCGAAGGTCTTGATTCCACCCACACCCGAGCCAATGGCGGTGCCCACGCGGCGCGGATCGACGTGCTCGCCCACTTTGAGGCCGCTGTCGGCCATTGCCTGTGCGGCGGCAGCCAGGGCATAGAGGGCGTATAGGTCATTGTGGCGCACCATGGCCTTGTCAATACCATAATCGTCGGGGTTGAAGTCGTGCACCTCGGCGGCATACTTCATGGGCAAATTGGTCGGGTCTATCTGCGAGATGAGACCTATGCCACTCTTGCCTGCAATGAGATTGGCCCACAGGGTTTCTATGTTGTTGCCGAGGGGGGTTATGCAACCCATTCCGGTGATGAAAACTTTGCTCATGTTGTGCAATATTTTTGTAATTTATACGTTATTATATATTACCAGCGCATTACGCATGTGCCCGTAACGAAGCCTGCGCCGAAAGCACTGAAGGCCACTATCTCACCATCGTGTATCAAGCCTTCGCGAACAATCTCGTCGAGCAGTATTGGCACACTAGCCGACGACGTGTTGCCGCGTTTGTAAATGTTGCAGTGGAATTTCTTCGACGGTAGGGCCAAGTTCTCCTGAATGGCATCAATGATGCGCTTGTTGGCCTGATGAAGCACAAAATGGTCCACCTGGTCGAGGGTCAGACCAGCCTTCTCCACCACCTCCTTGAGGTCGTGCGAGGCAGCGTTGACAGCCATGCGGAACACCTCGCGGCCCTTCAAGGTCATGGGGTGATGAGGGTCGACGCCGGTGCCGGT
Organism: Bacteroidales bacterium; assembly: GCA_024685285.1. Taxonomy (GTDB): domain Bacteria; phylum Bacteroidota; class Bacteroidia; order Bacteroidales; family P3; genus Colimorpha. Next base: position 13,984 of record JAIKVZ010000047.1, on the reverse strand, counting down.
CTCAAACGGGGTACGTTCCAGCGGCAGCTGATAATAAATGACATCCGGCATTGGGGTCGAAGTCAGTTTCATGCCGAGCATGTTGTCGCTCTTCTGGCACATAACGGCACCTGCACCGTCGCCGAAGAGCACACAGGTCTCGCGCTGAGTCCAGTCGACAAAACGCGTCACCGCCTCGGCAGCGACAAGCAACACGTGGGTTGCACGGCCAGCCTGCATGAACGACTCGACCAAATCCATGCCATAGACGAATCCGGCACAAGCCGAATTGATGTCCATGGTGGGGCAATTACACCCGAGGGCGCCCTGGATGAGGCTGCTGATAGTGGGGGTGACATAGCTGTTGGCCACGTTTGAGCAAACAATGTAGTCAACATCCTTGGGGTCGAGGCCCGAAGCCTCCAAAGCGCGGCGGGCAGCCTCGATGGCGAGGTCTTCGAAACGCTCATCAGTTATTATCTGGCGTGTCTTTATGCCGGTTCGGGTGGTAATCCATTCGTCACTCGTATCGAGAAATTTCGAAAGGTCGTCGTTGCTGACAGTCAGTCTTGGTAAAGAACTTCCAGTTCCTAATATCTTCATTTTTTTCAGTCATTTTTACAAAAAAACGGCTGCAAAAGTAGTAATAAATTTCTAATTATGTTAAAAAATTTAAGATTTTAACATTTCAAACCTCACCCTACTGGGCCAATTTCTGTTGAAAAGAGCCCCCTCTCCCACCTCTCCGAAGTAAATTGGTTTGAAAAACAGCAAGTTGAATATTTTTATATATCCACTTAATAATCAGCCAAATACATGGGTTAGGTTCGGGTTAAGGTCGGGTTAATATCGGGTCTATATTGGTGGCCCATGGACATTGTTAATAGAATTGGCAGTCAAAACCAGACCTCGGACCCTTCCCGAACCTGTTTTTCATCACTTTTAAGTCGACGATAAACTAATTTTACCCTTTCGGCACTCAATGCTGAAGGTAGAACGGAGTGCCAGTTGGTGCCTCTTGGGTGGTGCGCGGCTCCCACGGACCGTGCAGCAATATGCCCGACGCCGGCGGCGGGGTGACGCTGTAGTGCAGCTGCCCCTCGGGGTTGATGAGCAGGAATGTTGGGTAGCTCACCACGCCGAAGTGCTCCAGCAGTTTGAAATTGCCGCCAAAATGCAGCCATGTCCAGCGGTAGCGGTTGCCGTGGGGACTGTTCTTGAGGAAATGGTACATCTTCTGGAACTCGCGGTCGCACACTATTGTTACAAACTCGACGTTGGAGCTGCGGGAGTAGACGCTGTCGCGGAAATGCGCCAGGGTGCGTATCTCGCTGAGCGAGTTGGGGTCGCCAACGCGGACAAAGCTCAAGTAGACCCACTTGCCGCGGAACGAGTCGAGGCTCACCAAATTCTTGTCAACATCCTGCAACTCGAAGTCGGGCACCTCGAAACCGCGTTCCAGCTTGCGGAACGATAGCAACAGGTTCTGAGCCAGTGTGCGGTGGTCGGGGAACTTGGTCTCGGCACCGATGCGCTCGACCATGCAAGCCACGTTGTCGCGCCGGTAGGCCGGGTTGTAGTAGGCCTCTTTCATAGCCTGTAAGGCCGCCAGCTCGCGCACCTGTTCGTTGCGCAGCAGGGGGTCGAGGCCTATCGAGTCGAGCAGGCGCTCGCTGTCGCAGTGGTCCACCCACGACACTATGCGACGCAGCGGCACACGGTCGGTGCCTTTCGAGATACTGTTCTCAAACAAACTGAAAAACAACGACATATAGCTGTCATCGTAATACAGGATGGGTTTATCGGTGATGTATCGGGCAATGGTCTTGCCGCGTGAGACAAAACGCATCTGGTAGGCCATCTGCGCCAACGTGTAGGTTTTGTAACGATTGAAGAACTCGTTGTCCGACAGCGGGAAACGCGCGTCGACAGCAGCCGTGAGCGAATCGAAGTAGCGGCTCTGCGGGCGGAACCGGTTGTCAAGATAGTAGCGGTTGGCCTGAACAAAGCTGTCAACAAACTCGTCAAGGCGACCAACCTGCAGGTTCAATTCGGTGGGCGGCACATTCATAAACTCAAGTGTGAGAGCCTCGGGGTCGAGATAGACGTTGCGCTGCTCGTCCATATTCCAGTCGAAACGGGGTATATATATATTATAGGTGTGCCCCGGCTCGATGAAGAACGACTGGCTGTAATTCTCAATCTGGACAAATACCAGCATCGGGTAGTTGATGTAGGTCTTCAGTTCGAACACCTGCGAGCTGTCAATCATAGCCTCGTCAAGTAGGACCTCCTGCTGCGAGAGCTGGTCGGAATAGGTGTAGAGGCCCACCTCCTTGTTGGCGCAGTTCACAGTCTGGCCCCGCAGAGTCACATTGTGCTGCGCCGCGGCACACATTGGGCATACCACTGCGGCCATAAGACACAGCAGCGCAATTTTGCACCGCAGAAGCCCTTGTTTATCACAGTCATTCATATCACAATCAGTTTGTTACACCTTTTCGCAACTGAAAACGGCATAACGCAAAGGTACAAAAAAAATCATATACCGCCACAATAATCTTCAAAAAAAAAACCCCCGTTTCACAACGAGGGCAAAAAAACAAAAGCGTATGAAAAAAAAATTACTTTTTCTTGAGGTACTCCTGCACATTGTCAGAGGCAACGATTTCCTCCTGGAAAGTGTAGGCATTGGTCTTCGGGGAACGGACCATACGTATAACCTTGGCGAAACTTTTGCCAGAGGTGGTTTTAAGGGTTGCAACAACTTTCTTTGCCATAGTTCAATTCTCCTGTTTAATGGTTACTTGATTTCTTTGTGTACGGTCACTTTCTTGAGGAAGGGGTTGTATTTCTTGAGCTCCAAGCGATCGGGGGTGTTCTTCTTGTTCTTCATGGTGATGTAACGCGACATACCGGGAACACCGCTGTTCTTCTGTTCGGTGCATTCGAGGATGACCTGAACACGTGCGTCTTTATTTTTCTTTGCCATACTTTATTATCTTTTAAAACGTTTTATCGCTTCGGCACCGCTCAGGAAAGAGCATCAACAATCCATCTTCGGTTCTCAAAAGCGGTTGCAAAATTACTACTTTTTTCCAAACTGCACAAGTTTTTTTATAAAAAAGATTATCACTACACAGCAACACACTGTTTGACAACAAGTTACATAATGAACAGGTCCTGACAAAATCGCTGCCAAACATTGCATTTTTACGCCAAAAATACAGCAATTTTTCAAAAAAGCGACACATTTGAATACATTACATTAAAAAGCAACTTGAGGCATGTTTTTTTTGACAAATGAAAAATTATTTGTATCTTTGCAAATTGTTATGGAACCCGAGAACAAGGAAATCATAGGCGAGCACTACATTGATATAGAGCGCATTTTGGCCACCAAAGGCGTCAAACTGCCCAAATTTGTCGTTGCTCTGATTGAAAAGATACTGCATGTCAAGCAGCTCAACGCCGGCATCTACACTTTGCGCGACAAGGAAGGGCTGGACTTTGTGCACGAATTTCTTGAAGGCACAGGACCGCACTGCCTTGCCACCAACACCATCGTCATAGGTGCCGAACACATGCCAGCAACAGGCAACCCCATCGTGGCTGGCAACCATCCTCTGGGCGGACCAGATGGATTGGCCCTGATTGGCGCCGTGGGACGCTACCGCAAGGATATCATCTTCCCTGTGAACGATTTCCTTATGTACTTGCCGGGACTACGCTCGCTGTTTGTCCCCATCGACAAAGTAAACCGCAACACCAGCACCGTGGCCGGGCTCGAAGCCGCCTTCGCCGGCAGCAACACTCTGCTCTACTTCCCTGCCGGAGCCTGCTCGCGCCGCCAGAAAGGTGAAATAAAGGATTTGGAATGGAAGTCCACCTTTGTCAAAAAAGCTGTACGCTACCAGCGCGACATCGTGCCGTTCTATTTCGATGCCCGCAACAGCAACCGCTTCTACAACATAGCCAACCTGCGCAAACGGCTTGGAATCAAGTTCGGCTTTGAGATGGCTCTACTGCCAGGTGAAATGTATGCCCAACGCGGTAACACTTTCCGCTTGGTGATTGGCACACCTATACCTTGGCAGACCTTCGACGGCCGCCGCCCGGCACGCGAGTGGGCCGCCATGCTACGCGAGCATACATACAGGCTCAAAGACGCCCCTGACGCCGTTTTCAGAGCAAAGAGCTAAAAATCACAATTGCAACAAGACATGACACCAGACCTATCATACATCATTCCGCCCGTGGACCGCGAGCTCATCAAAGCAGAGCTCAAGCAGAAGCATTTTCTGCGCAAAACCAACTATGGCGACAAGGAGATATACGTAACCACCGCAGCCCTCTCGCCCAGCATTATGCGCGAAATCGGCCGTCTGCGCGAAATCAGCTTCGCCATGGACGGCGGCGGCACCGGCCACGAAATTGACATTGACGAGTATGACACCATGCCCAACCCCTACTGCTGCAAGCAGCTCTTTGTGTGGAGCCCAGCCGACGAGGAGATTGTGGGCGGCTATCGTTTCATTCATGGCAGCAACATGATGCGCCGCAGCGACGGTTCAATCGTCACCCCAACTGCCGAACAGTTCCAATTCAGCGACACCTTTATTAATGAATACCTGCCCTACACCGTCGAACTTGGTCGTGCTTTCGTGCAGCCAGCCTACCAGCCTGGCAACAATTTCCGCAAAGGACTCTATTCTCTCGACAATCTATGGGACGGCCTCGGCTGCCTGGCCCTCGAGATACCGGAGACGCGCTACTTCTTCGGCAAAATAACAATGTACGGCGACTTGGCACGCAAGGCCAAAGACTTGATTTTGTTCTTCTACCAGAAACACTTCCCTGACCGCGACGGCCTTGTGTGGCCCTACGACCCCATGCGCATTGAGTCGGACTATAACGAGTTGGTTGCTATTTTCAACGGCCGTAACTACAAAGAGGACTACCAGATACTGATACGCTCGGTACGCGCCATGGGCGCCTCGGTGCCTCCGCTCATCAACGCCTACATGAACCTCTCGCCCACCATGCGCTCTTTCGGCACCTGCCTCAACCACCACCTCATAGGCACCGACGATACCGGAGTACTTATCACCCTGCGCGACATTAATGCCGACAAACGCAAACGTTATTTCGAATCATATATTGAGAAAAACATCAAACTCGATCGCAAACGCCTATTCCACATCAACGTGAAACGTTTGCCTTGGTGGAAAAACGCTATCGCCACCTCTGAGGACGAGGTGAGTGCCGACATACTGCACAAGATGCGCGAGGAGCGCACCAAACGATCGCGCCGCCGCCGTAAGAAACAACAGCAATGAAGATAAGCAGCGCCACATTCGTAACCAGCAGCAGCGACTACCGCCGCTGTCCCGACAGCCACCTGCCGGAGTATGCCTTCATTGGCCGCAGCAACGTCGGGAAATCGTCGCTTATCAATATGCTCACAGGCATCAAAGGTCTTGCCAAGACCAGCCAGCGTCCGGGAAAAACGCAGCTTATCAACCACTTTCTCATCAACAACGAGTGGCACCTTGTGGACCTGCCGGGCTACGGCTACGCACGCTCTTCGAAAAGCGAACGCGAAAAGTGGCAAAAAATGATTAACGGCTATATGCTGAACCGCGAACAGTTGGCCAATGTCTTTGTGCTGGTCGACTCGCGCATTCCGCCGCAGGCACTCGACCTCCAATTCATCGATTTTCTCGGCACCAACGGAGTGCCAACAGCAATAGTCTTCACCAAGCTCGACAAGGTAAAACAGCGCGATGTGGCCAACAACGTGGGCACATTCAAGAATGCCCTGCTTCAAACCTGGGACGATCTGCCGCCTCTCTTCCTCACTTCGGCCGAAACAGGCTACGGACGCGATTCCCTGCTCGATGCCATTGACAATATAAACCACACCCTATGAACACCATCCGCATACTGCTCGCCACGGCGGCCACACTGCTTGTCGCCACTGCACAGGCCCAAAACCTGGCCGCAGTTGAACGCGCCGTGAGCGATGCCGAGAAAGACGCCTCCATGCGCCACGCCACTGTGGCAGTGAGCGTCTACAATATCACCAAGAACACCCAGCTCTACTCGCACAACGCCAACCGTTTCGTAACGCCGGCCTCGGTTGCCAAGATATTCACCACCGGAGCGGGATTCGAGTTGTTGGGTTCAGACTTCCGTTTCAAAACCGTGATAAGCTGCACAGGCAATATCGACCGCGAAGGCACCCTGCACGGCAACATATACATCACCGGCGGCGGCGACCCTCTGTTAGGCTCGTACCGATACCGCCAAACCACTCCCGACTCGCTCTTCCGCACCTGGACCGCCGCCATCCGCAAACGCGGAATCAAGCGCATAGACGGCAAGGTGTGCTACAATAGCTCTGTGTTCGACGACCAGGCTCTGCACGACAGCTGGACGTGGGGCGACGTGGGCAACTACTACGGCGCCGGGGCCTACGGCCTCAACTTCCACGAAAACATGTACTTCGTCTATTTCAATCCAGGCAAAAAGCTCGGTTACCCCGCCTCGGTGAACCGCATTGCGCCCAAGAACCTCAACGTGCGCAGCAACTGCGAGGTGGCCACAGGGCCTGAAAACTCGGGCGACCGCGTGACAATATACGGCTCGCCTTTCGGCCCAGACCGCGCCTACCGCGGCACCGTACCGCTCGGGCAGCCCGATTTCGGGGTGCGCGGCGCCATGCCCAACCCGCCGCAAAGCTGTGCCGAAATGTTCGCCACCTACCTGCGCACCCACGACATCGCCGTGTCGCAAAACGTGCAACAGGTCTTCACTCTGCCCGACTCGGCCATCACCGTGCTCGACTACTTCAGCAGCCCCTACTACATCATTGCGCAATACACCAACCTGACAAGCAACAACATCTACGCCGAAAGCATTTTCAAATATTTGGGATACCTAAACCATGGACGCGGTAGTTTCGACAACGGCGCCAAGACAATGGGCGAGTTCTTTTCGGCCCACGGGCTCGACGATGGCAGCGTGCGCATGGTCGACGGCAGCGGCCTCTCGCGTTTAAACCGCGTAACGGCCGATTTTGTTACCAAATACCTCTCGAGCATAGCCGGCGAACGCTACTATGACGACTTTGCCCAGTCGCTGGCCGAAACCGGCAAGAGCGGCACCGCCCGCAATATGCTGCCAGACCTGCCGGCCAACGTCACCGTGCGCGTCAAAACAGGCTCAATTGACGGCGTGCGGGCCTACGCAGGCTACATCACTACCGCCAGCGGCGACCTGCTGAGTTTTGCCGTCATAGCCAACGACTTCAATGGCTCGCCACGCGCAGCAGCCGCCAAGCTCGAAAAGATACTGCTCCGCATAGCCGGACTTTAATCCAAAAGCATAACACTCTGTAAACCAGAGCGTACAGATACCACCATCGGTATCTGTTCGCAAATTTTGCGTTCAAAAAACTATCTTCACCGAACCCTACCCGATGTCAACCCGACCTTAACCCGAACCTAACCCATCTAACACACTGGTTTACAATAGGTTATACTAAAATATTTAAATAGCTGATTTTCAGACAAGTAACTTTTTACAGTGATGTTGGTAGGGGCACTCGTAGGGACTGCTGCACTGGGGCCCCATCGGCACCTGGGGCTCAAAGCCCTGCAACACATCTTTGAAACGGGCTATATTAGCCTCGATTTCAGCGTGTTCGGCTTGGCATTCGTCGGTGAGGTCGAGTTTCAGGAACCCCTCGTCGCCACCGTTGTAAATCACACTGAACTCGCTCAATCTCAAGCCGCTACCCTCTATAGCGTGGCTCACCACGTAGTGTTGCACAGCAGCGTCGCGCCTGAAAGTGGGGGTAACATCGATACCGCTTTTCACTTCGTGCACGTGAAGGCTTCCGGCGGCTGTCTTGCGCACCACATCGGCCAGTATCAGCACACCGTCGTAGATGAAGCCGGCCTCGAACAAAGTCACTTCGCTACTGGAAGCCAGCAGGTTGGCAGTAATACCAGGCGAGCGCAACGGGTTGAAGCGGCACATGGCGCTCACGTCTATTCCGTTCTCGAAAAGAGCCTTGTAGGCCTGCTCGAAACGGCGTCCGCGGTTGAACAGGGCCAGAGTTTCGGCACTATAGCGAGCCAGCTTGGGGTTGTATACGTCGTAGTAGAGCGCTTTGACGCATTGCAGGCCGCGAATATATTTTGATTTCGACAGTTTGTGATCCATATTGCTATTTCGAGGCACCGTGCCGCTCGGCAAGGTCCAGAGCCTCGGCAGCGGTAGCGGCAACGGCCAGACCTGCCTCAGAGCGCATAAGACCCTCGTCCATAACCAGTTTCATCTGGGCCAGAAAACCGTCGTAAAAGCCGTCGATGTTGACCAACACCATGGGATTGTCGTCCTTTGGCGTATCGAAGGCAACAGCCTGTCGCGGCACACCGCGCACTGTGCCAAGCTGGTTGGCCACCAGTACCTCGCTCACCTCGTCGATGGTTCCTATGCCACCCGGCAGTGCTATAAAAGCGTCGCAGGTCTTGATAATGAGCTCTTTGCGCTCGGCCATCGAGGCCACCCTGACCAACTGCGTAACGGGCTGCGAGTTGATTATGGCCTCGCTAAAAAGGGTGGGAATGATGCCCGTCACCTTTCCGCCAGCGGCCATTGCGGCTCCGCTCACCACACCCATCAGACCAAGGTTAGAACCGCCATAGACAAGCGTGTGGCCCCGCATTGCCAATAAAGTGCCAAGTTCACGCGCCGCGGCAGCGAATTCCTTATTGCGCGGCATCGACGCGCCACAAAAAACAGCAATATTCATCGCCTGTCAAAGACTGAAGTTCAACGGCAGAGTGAACTGCGTGCGCACGGCTTTGCCGTTGGCCTTGCCGGGTTTCCAGCGTGGCATCTTCTTCACCACTCGCACCGCCTCGGCTCCGCAGCCACCGCCGATGTCGCGCAACACCTTGACGTTGCTCACATTGCCGTCTTTCTCGACCACAAAAGTAACCACAACACGGCCAGTAATGCCCTTGTCGCGCGCCTCGGCCGGATACACCAAATTATCGCTCAAAAACTTGGCCATTGCCACCTGACCGCCCGGGTACTGCGGGTCTTGCGACACAACTGAATAAATCTCATTGTCAACGCTCGCCACGGGCTTCTGGTCTTCGCGTGGGAGCACATTGTCGGCCTGCGCCACCGACCAAAGAGCGGCACCGCACATCAGTACTGTGAACAACAACCTTTTCATAATCTCAACTATTATAGTTTGCGACTGCAAAGATACGAAAAAAAATCCAAACCGTGCAAAAAAAGAGACCGCCGGCATACTGTTAATAATTTTTAACAGTCATTTGGTCCGTAAGTCAAAAAAAAATCGTACTTTTGCAGCGCAAAATAAAACCGAAAAATATCATCACACAATGAGAAAATTAGTCATAACCACCGTTGCTTTAGTTGCCACTGCGCTATTCCAACTATCAATCAACCAGACTCATGCCACCAATATCGGTGAGAACGATGCCCGCCAGGTTGGCACCCGTTTCATGCAGCGCATACTCAGTGTAAACGAGCTCTCAACTGCCGACCTCGAGTTGGTGTACACCTTCACGAACAGCCTCAACGGCCCCAGCGACCTCGTTTCCACCTATATCTACAATGTCTATGGCAGAGCATGGGTGGCCGTGGCCGGCAACGACCATGTGCACCCCATCGTGGCCTTCTCCGAAGAGGGTCCCTTCAACCCAGGTGCCATGGCCCCGGCTTTGATGTGGAACCTTGAAGTGTCGGCAGAGAATATTGCCGCCGTGCAGAACTACGAGAAAGACTATACTCCCGACGAAAATACCGTCAAAATGTGGGCTGAACTGCTCAACGGCTCGACCGTGACATCGACCAAGCGCGGTGCCTCCACCAAAGCCCCGATGATTCTGCTCCGCGGCATCTGCTGGGAACAGGGCGACCCCGTGAGACCCACTTTCAACAAGTTCTGCCCAGTAGTGAGAACCGCAAAGTACACCACACACCGCACCACCGTAACCGACACCGTTGAGGTTTACGACACCATCGATATCGACACCATCGGATTCACACTCGACACGGTAGATTTAGGCGACACCACACGTATCGATACACTATACAACCTAACCTACACTATCGACACCACCGTCACCTACCCCCACAACATCATCACAATAACCGACACCACCTACATTGACAGCACCTGCTATGTGGGCTGCGTAGCCACCGCCATGTCGCAAATCATGTACTACTGGCAATACCCGCAGAACCCACAGGGCTTTGTGTCTACCAACAACCCTGGCGATCCCACACACCCCGATGTGGTCCGTCTCGACACCGTTTTCTACGACTACTCACTCATGAGCGGCACCATCGACGGTTCCACCTCCACCGAGCAAATCAACGAAATGGCTCGACTCTGCCACCATGTCGGTGTGAGCGTGGGTATGGACTATGGTACCGATGGCAGCGGAGCTTATTCGTTCAACGTGCCAAATACTATGATGAACAACTTCAAATACAAACGCGGTGTCACTCAACTCCAACGCGAATACACCTCCGTAGATAACTACGTCAACATAACAAAAGGCGACATCATGGGTCGCAAGCCTGTATACATGAGTGGCTCGTCGTCAACAGGCATCGGCCGTGACGCCGCTGGTCACGCATGGGTATGCGACGGCATCAGAGACGACAATGGCATGGAAGATTTCTTCCACATGAACTGGGGCTGGGGCTGCGGCTCAAGTCTGAGCTGGAACAACCTGCGCACCAACGCCATGTCAATCAAGCAATACAACTTCAACCGTAACCAAAGTATCATATACAGTATAATTCCGCCTGACGACTCCGTTCTATCCATAAGCACCGTCGCTGCAGACGTCCTACCAGCGCCTGCTTTCCCCAACCCTGCCACCCGCACTATCAACATACCCTACACCGTCAAGCAGAACGCCACTCTTAGCGTTTACACCACCGATGGCCGTTTAGTTGAGGAGTGCACCATTAAGCCTGACAACCACGTTGCCACCATAAGCCTCAACACATATCCAAAAGGTGTATACATCTACCGCATTGAGGGCTGCGCCGGCAGATTTGTAGTGCAATAAGCAAAAATAAAAACACCTATTCAGGGGGTTCTACTGCTCATGCAGTCACCCCCTGTTTTTTTGCCCAAATGAGGACTTGCATACACCGTTTTGCAAAGTGCACACCATGGCCGGCACCAACTAACAACCTATCAACCAGCCGATAGCAAAAAATATCAAAAAAAATTTTGCCAGACTAAAAAAAAGTCGTACTTTTGCACCCGATTTTGAGAGAACAAAACAGCAATTGTCCTATGGTGTAACGGTAGCACATCTGACTCTGGATCAGCTTGTCTTGGTTCGAATCCAGGTAGGACAACACAAGTCCCTGTAAAATCAGGGACTTATTTTTTATACACCCGAATTACACTCACTTTTTTGACAAAGCAAAACCCTTCCATTATTAAAGTAAAGTAATACAGGTCGTTGTATTAATATTAAAATGATGGTTTAAATCCCGAAATTTGGGATTTGAACCATCATTTTTATAAGGTCCACAATAGGGCACTGCTTAATTGAACCCGAAAACTAGACAACGATGGATAGAATGAAGTGATGACATCCGACATCTCCCGGCACGACGCCTACTGTGCCTTCATGCGCCGCCACCGCTCCACGGTGTGGCATGTCTGCTGGCGCTTTGCCCGTGGCGAAATACCGCGCTGCGAGGATATGGTGCTGGTTCATACCTCAGCATATGGGCTACAGATAGCGCATTTGAGGCCAACGCATCTCAGCGTCTACTCTTCTACGCCACTGGTTCAATCCTGAATATGATTTTGATAACAAAATAAGAACGAGATAATTGTAAGCAAATATGCAAAAGGAGCACCGTACGTGGTGGAATTTTTGTTTTTTCGACAGTCTATCTCTTCAAAATGAAGCAAAATCTTTTTGAGTTAAGAATTTTTATTTAGCTAAATAACAAACCATTATAAATATTTGTCAAATTTTATTTGGTTTATTTCGTAAACTTGTTTATTTTTGCACCGCCGATTTGGAACAAAAAGTGCACTTGTTATCAAAATGGGCAGCAATATGATAATCTAAAAAAAAGTAACAACAATGGAAGAAAATGCAAATCTAACTGCAGAACGCAGTCTTGAAATTATCACGGAACAGATAGAGCGTAGCAGGAATGTCGTGGCAAAGGACACAGGGCAATTGCTCTACCTGTCTGGACTCGCAACAATGGGAATAGCCACCATAGTGGCTCTCGTAAACGGCTTGTCAGCTTCGCCTATGGGACAACTTCTGTGGCTTGTCCTTCCCTTCATCATATGGGGGATCATGCGTATCCACGACAAAAAGCAGGTGCAGGCACCCGTCTCTCTTGTTGGCACACTTGTTGTCAGAACTTGGTGGAGTTTCGGCGTTATCGTCATCGGTTTCTATCTCTTTGCGCTTATTTGGAATGTCCTAGTATTGAGATTATACGACAACCTTGCCACCGCACCTCAAGCAATGGTAACAATCACACCTGTCATCATTCTGCTGATGGGTATGGCGGTTGCCATTACGGGACATATACTGAAAAGACGTTGGCTGATATTGTTCGGTATTATCGGCGGCCTACTTGTAGCCATTTGTGAGTACTCGGGAGTCATCAGAGCAATAATTGTTTATAGTGTTGCTTCAGTTAAGGCAATAATCGTTTTAAATTTAATCACACCCTGTTTGTCAATATTTCTCTTCTCACTCATCGGACTCGTGATTACCGGCTGGATGCTAAAAAAAAAGAACTCATGATGTTCCCTGCATTAGACCCATTGCTGCACTCCGAGTTGCGACTTGCAGTCGTTTCTTTGCTCATGAGTGTTGACGAAGCCGACTTCACCTATATCAAGGAACAGACAGGCGCCACTTCGGGCAACCTCAGTGTGCAGCTTGACAAACTCACCGCCGCAGGCTATATCACGGTGGAAAAAGGCTTCAAAGGCAAGATGCCTCGCACTACCTGTCGTATCACTCCCTCAGGTACAGATGCTTTCAGAGCCTATGTCAAAGCATTAAAAAAATACATCTTAGCCGGGAAATAGCCCAAAGGAGAAACTATCCCCCATTCCACAAACACCAACACACGAAGAAGTAGTTATCATATAATCCCATCCTCGCCACCGCCACGGCAAGCGTTACCCACGCCTGCCCCAAAACACCGAAGGCGAGACCTCACGGTCTCGCCTTCTCTTCCTTTTATCAGCGATTGCTTATGATTATACGGTAATACCCGTCCGCATCACATCATCATATAGCGGCAAAGTGCGCTCCATTTAGACCACAAAAACAAATAAACATTCTGCACTCTACTGAATTTAAGCAAGTAACCAGACTCAATTGACCTAATCAACAAAAAAAAGTTTCCATAATTGGAAATTATTTTGTATCTTTGCATTTGAAAAGATGAGCAATAGATGAATACAAAAGTAATATATTTGCAAGATGCACAGCGTTTTATAGAAAAACTGCCAGCAAAAGCAAGGCGAAAAGTTTTTATTAACGCTGATGCGGTGAGCAATGGTGTGAGAGATACGCGGCTTTTCAAGAAATTGGAAGGCACTAATATTTGGGAACTCCGAACCGAGTATAGCGGCAACGCATATCGTCTATTCTCATTCTGGGATACACGGACAGAAACGCTGATTGTAGCCACGCACGGCATACAAAAGAAAATGCAGAAAACGCCCAAGAAAGAGATAGAGAAAGCAGAACAGATAAGAAAACAATACTTCAACAAATAATGGCAATGAAAGCAATGACACAAGAACAAATGCTCGATAAGTATATCGGCAAGAAAGGCACGCCCGAAAGGGATGATTACGATGCTGAACTCCGCAAGGTGCTTGATGATTACCGTATCGGTGAAGCAATCAAGGCAGAGCGCAAACGGCAGG